>NZ_WBOL01000034.1 GCF_008973715.1 Nitrincola schmidtii | reverse complement strand
GCTGTCGATGGCGCGTTTACTGTCAAAACGCTGGCATTAAAACCGAGAGTGCGATTGTTACCTCAAAATCGTCAGTACGCACCCATTGAGTTCAACGAAGGTTCTGACTTACAGCTATTTGGTGTCGTCACGCACTTAGTCAGAGCGATGCAGAGGTAACGCATGCCGATCTATGCTTTATGTGACATGAACTCTTTTTATGTCAGTGCTGAATTGTTGTTCCGTCCTGACTTGGTCGATAAGCCTTGTATCGTGTTATCCAATAATGATGGCTGTGCAGTGGCTCGCAATACGCCTGCAAAAGCTCTCGGTATTAAGATGGGTGCACCCCGATTTGAGATAGAGGAGATCATTCAAGAACACGGTGTCATCACCTTTAGTTCTAATTATGCCCTCTATGCCGATATCTCCAATCGGGTCATGACGACGCTTGAGCGCTTAGCACCGAGTGTGTTCATTTATTCCATAGATGAAGCCTTTCTCGATTTATGCGGCATGGAGAATCTTGGTCCCTTGGAGTCCTACGGAAGATCCGTGGTAAATACAGTGAAAAGAGAGGTCGGCATCCCCTGCTGTCTGGGTATCTCTACCACCAAAACCTTGGCAAAACTGGC
>NZ_WBOL01000033.1 GCF_008973715.1 Nitrincola schmidtii | reverse complement strand
GGTTACCACGGTGTGATTCATGACTGGGGTGAAGTCGTAACAAGGTAGCCCTAGGGGAACCTGGGGCTGGATCACCTCCTTAAACGATAGCTTGGCCTGTTCAAGTGTCCACACGCATTACCTGATTGATGAGTAAGAGCTGATGTCGAATGACATCAAGAAATAGGCTTGTAGCTCAGGTGGTTAGAGCGCACCCCTGATAAGGGTGAGGTCGGTGGTTCGAGTCCACTCAGGCCTACCAATTTTAACGAATACGGCGTTAAAATGATTGCGGCAACCATAGGTCGCGGAAGTAAAAATATGGGGCTATAGCTCAGCTGGGAGAGCGCCTGCTTTGCACGCAGGAGGTCTGCGGTTCGATCCCGCATAGCTCCACCATCCCTAGAGGATGGGATGTAAGAATCATTACCTGATGGCAACAAAAAACAGAAATAGTAACAGTAAGTTTTAAATTATCGGTTTCTAGGCGAATGCCTCCTAAACTGAATCGATAATTTAACGCTTAGGCGTTATTCGCTCTTTAACAATTCGAACTGAAAGAAATAGATTGTCTTGTAGAAATACAAGCGCCAACCGGCGAAATCGATCGTTACGATTTAATTGAACAGACGCCTTCGGGTTATATGGTCAAGTGAATAAGC
>NZ_WBOL01000032.1 GCF_008973715.1 Nitrincola schmidtii | reverse complement strand
TTTTCAAGTTCACCCTCATGCTTTCTAAAGAGCATACCCCTAAAATTATCTGACCGTCTACCACATGGATTTGGAAGACGAGCTTACACGGAGGAATCAACAGCGATTCAGATGGATTTAGAGGTATCCATGACCCTGCAATACCGTTTGAAACTTCAAGCCTTAACAGCTTTATTTTCATCAAAAGGTAGGTTGCTTTTTAATACACCGTAGATGATATGAATGAGCTTGCGCATCGCTGCGCCGATTATGACCATTTTCGGTTTGCCTTTTTCACTCAATCGTTCTTTCAACGCTTTCAACGCTGGGTTGTATTTAAGCGCTACCATGGCCGGTAGAAAGAGTGATTTGCGTAAGTGTGCTGAGCCTATCTTTGACATTGCGCCACGACCATTAACAGAGCTTCCCGATTGGTACTCACGAGGGGCAACCCCACAAAACGAGGCTAATTTCTTTGCACTGTCAAAGTGTCGAATAGATGCAAAATAAGACAAAACTATTGCCATGGTTTTCTGGCCAATACCTGGAATTGAAAGCAAGAGTTCCTTCTTGTTTTTCAAATCTGGATCGCGATCAATATGTTCTTCGATATCGATCCGTATTTTGTTAATACGTTGCTCTAACTCTTTAACATGTTGGCGTATATCGCTTTGTACAATCTCATCAGAAACATCTAGTC
This sequence comes from Nitrincola schmidtii, assembly GCF_008973715.1. Lineage (GTDB taxonomy): Bacteria > Pseudomonadota > Gammaproteobacteria > Pseudomonadales > Balneatricaceae > Nitrincola > Nitrincola schmidtii. The sequence continues at coordinate 635 of NZ_WBOL01000032.1, read as the reverse complement.
GATTGACTTCTTGTTGTTTCATTTCAATAAGCATATCAAGCCGCCTTACTAGTGCTCTGAGTTGTCGGACACTTATAGGCTCAGGCTTCCACAGATCTGGTGAGAGTGCTTCACAAAATCGAGCAATGAGCGATGCATCTTGCTTATCATTTTTTGTTCGCAGCATTTCACTCTGGGCGAAACCTTTAATTCTGGCTGGATTGACGACACTAACATTATGGTTTTCATCATATAAATACTCAGCTAGTGCATTGCCATAAATATTAGTGGCTTCCATGCAAGCGTGTACTTGTTCGATATTAAGCTGGCGCAGCCAATGAGAGAGTTCCTGAAAGCCTTCTGAGCTATTTGTAAACGCTTTATGCTTCCATTTTCCAGAGGGTAAATATAGTGCTACATCAAACTTCTTTTTCGAAATATCAATTCCGAGAGTGCAATTAACGGACTGATTCATGTTTTACTAACCTTGTGAATACAGGCTTCAAATGCCTAAGATACCGTTCAGTAAGAAACAAGAAGGTGAGGGAATAATCTGACCCACAGGTTGAACCGCCCAAGAGTAAAACATCCTCACTCACCTAGGTTCATTATGCCTGTACAAACATAATGTAACCGTTGAGTAAGATACAAGAGTA
>NZ_WBOL01000031.1 GCF_008973715.1 Nitrincola schmidtii | reverse complement strand
CTGTGGTATCCCCACGAATTATTAATAAATAACAACAATTTAGTCAAATAAGGGAACGTTCATAGCCCTTGGTGATCAATCATTTCGCCAAAAACTACTTACCACTAGAGCTATGAACGTAACGTCTATATTGAACAAAATTATTCCGTTTGTCTGCCCCGATATGCATAAAACTCGTCGAAATGCTTTGGCTGCATGTGTTTTAAGCCTTGCACAAGGAAGTCCCTGCACTGTTACAAGTATTGGTCGTGGCATTCGTTCAAAAGCATATGAAAAACATCGCATAAAACGTTCAGATAGACTGATTTCAAACCCTCACTTACGAAGGGAATCACTTTCAATTTATGCCTATATGTGCCGTATCTTTGCAGGTGCTGGAAGACCCATCATCAGTATAGATTGGTCAGATTTAGATGGACGAAAGGCTCACTTTTTGATCAGGGCTTCTGTGGCTTTTGAAGGACGTGCATTGACCTTATATGAGGAAGTCCATGGCATTAAAACCAAAGAAAGGCATCAGACTCATCAGCGTTTTCTAGCCACTCTAAAAGCAATGCTACCTAGTAACTGCAGACCCATTATAGTGACCGACGCAGGCTTCAAAACACCGTGGATTAAACTCGTCAAAGAACTCGAGTGGGATTATGTTGGACGAGTTCGTCGACCTAGGAAGTTTTTCGATGAGGCCAGCCAATCATGGCGTTGCATTTCTCATCTGTTTCCACAGGCCAGTCAGAAGCCAAAAGCATTAAAACTGAAAATGGTTCAAACCGACCCTCAGCATAGTCATCTTGCGTTGTATAAAGCTCAGCCCAAAGGGCGCCATTCATTAAATCAAGATGGCACCAAGCGATCATCAAAGATATCTCTGACGGCAGCACGAGGTGCTAAAGAACCTTGGCTGCTGGTTTCATCTTTGCCTTATAACAGCAGCTTCGCGAAAAAGAGTGTCATGATTTACCAGACACGTATGCAAATTGAAGAGAGCTTCCGAGATATGAAAAGCACTAAGTTTGGCTTGGGCTTCGAGCAACATTATACGACGAAAATAGAACGAGCAAGATTGCTGGTATTACTCTCAACGCTAGCAATCATGGTGCTTGTGCTGCTTGGAAAAGTTATCGAACTGGCAGGATTGGCCTATCGATTTCAGTGCAATAGTACTCGTCACCGCCGGGTTTTATCACACTTTTATCTTGGAAAACGTCTGCTAATGAATAACCTTAGAATACCTGATCGGATTTGGCGAAAGGGTATCAAAGAGTTTGCAGAGCAGCTAAAAAGGTCATCAAGTGTCATGTCTTAAATTCGTGGGGATACCACAG
>NZ_WBOL01000030.1 GCF_008973715.1 Nitrincola schmidtii | reverse complement strand
ATAATCTGTTGCCAGATGTGTCGCTTGGTTTGGTTGCTCATACCGACCTCCATCGATTAAAAGTGATGGAGATAGTGTGTCGCGGTTACATCTTAAATTATAGGTGCTGTTTTATGGGCGCTTACTGTAATACACTGACTTCGTTGTTAGTACTGGTATTCATTCGTCGTCACCCAGTAGTCCTTGCCATGGGTCATCGGCTAAAGCATTTAAATTGCTGGATGACTCAGCATCTTCATTCATAATTGCTTTAACTGCTTGTAACTTCTCATTAGGGATCAGTAACAGTTCACTATTTAGCCCTTTGGCGATGAGTTCAAGAGTGTCTAGACGAGGATTTCCCTTTGATTCAAGTCGTTGATACTGCTGACGCGACATGCCTACACGCAACATCATGTCATGTTGTTTCAGTGCCAAGGCTATACGGCGGCTTTTGATTTGATCAAGTAGTGATATCATACTTAAACTTATAAGATGCTATTCTCTATTTAGAAACATATTAGTTTCTTTTTTATTCATTAGCAATTTATATGTTTCCTCTTGAGAGATGAGGGTCGGAGTCTGTGGTATCCCCACGAATTGGAAGCTTTGACTGGTGATAGAAAAGGGCAGCACAGCATTCGAGTGAACGATCAATACAGGATCTGCTTTAAGTGGACTGAAGCTGGACCCGACGAAGTAGAGTTAACTGATTACCACTAGAGGTAAAATATGATCCGTATTCCCACACATAGACAGCCGATCCATCCCGGCGAAATGCTGCGAGAAGAGTTTTTGCAGCCGATGCAGATTACGCAGCGCGAACTGGCAGATGCCATTCATGTTCCTTACCAAAGGGTTAATGAACTGGTTAATCAGAAGCGTGGTATCACGCCAAGTACTGCGCTTCGTTTGGGCCTATTCTTTGGCGTTTCGGCCGATTTCTGGCTTAACCTGCAAATCAGATGGGACCTTTACAAGACACGACAAGCAGAGCAGGAAGACTTGGCCGAGATTCAAGATGTCACTCATTGGCGGCAGATGGCTTAACAAACGCGGAGATCGGGGAGTTTGGGGGCAGTGTCTGCAGAGATGTTACTCTGACCCTCATCTCTTTTTAATGATCCACTTCATATATCCTATTTGGATCATAGATTTAGTTATTTTGAAGAAAGATGGATAAGTTTAGGTGCTACTGATGATCAAAAGATACTCGTAGTTGCAAATCTCTTTTTTACTGATGATGGCGAAGAGATTATAAGAATTATTTCGGCAAGAAAGGCAAATCCTAAAGAAAGGAGCTTTTATGAGAACCATTGAGCAAAGAGCAGAGTTAGACAATTTCGAGCTTGCAGATGACTATGATTTCTCGAATGGAGTTCGTGGACGTTTTTACAAAGCTACTAAAGTATCTACAACGATAAGGTTAGATAATGATGTGCTGCTTTTCTTGAAGAAGAAGGCTGCTGAAGATCATATTGGTTATCAAACGCTAATAAACAGTCTGTTAAGGGATTATGTGAAAAACTCCGTTAAAGAAATTTAGCAAATCTGGAGAGATGTTACTCTGACCCTGTGGTATCCCCACGAATTATTAATAAATAACAACAATTTAGTCAAATAAGGGAACGTTCATAGCCCTTGGTGATCAATCATTTCGCCAAAAACTACTTACCACTAGAGCTATGAACGTAACGTCT
>NZ_WBOL01000003.1 GCF_008973715.1 Nitrincola schmidtii | reverse complement strand
AATGATGACGGGGACTTCTAAGTACTGAGTGACGCAGAAAACAACCAGAGTAGCGTAACCTCTAATACCAGTTATTTGCTGCAAAAAAACTGCGGCATATAACTGCGGTTTTTAACCAGCGTTAACAACAGTAGGTCGTTTTTTGGGAAATGTAAAGAAATCAGATCCGCTAACAGACCTTCAGTACAAACATCTCATAACCAAACTCACCAAGATGCGTCTTGTAAAAGGCAACTTCACGTGCAAGATCTTGCAGAGCTGTCGAATTAGGCAAGGTCTTTTTCAGTTCGTTAACTCTTTGATTCACTGGCAAGTAGTAATCAAGCCAAGCTTGATCACTTAAAGTGAAGTGAGCAAGTACCTCAAAACCAGACAGTCTCATTTGCTCAATTCTTTTAGCAACAGTCTGCATGTCAGGATATTCCTGTTGCCAAAAATCAACTGATGCTTGGCTAGGCGACTCTGTCAACCAGACTAAATCGCTGAGGACCAGACAACCCTGCGGTTGCAACAGTGTCTTCCACTGCTTCAGCGCATTCTCGACACCCATAATGTAAGCCGACCCTTCCGCCCAGATCAGATCAAAGCTTTCGGGTGAGTAGGGTAGTTCCGTCATACTGGCGCACTGAGTTGAGACGCGATCCTTAAAGCCTTGTTCAATTAACCTGTTTTCAAGCTGCTTAAGGGCAGTGGGTTCATTATCTAAGGCGATTATGTTTGCTTCGGTATGTTCAGCAAGTAGTGTGGTTGAGAGCCCTTTACCACAGCCAATATCTAGTACCTTCTTAGGCATGCTTGGTAGCAGTGTTAAGGCCCTCAAGCTATCTTCTTTAGTCCCAGGTCCCCAACGATCTAAAGAGTGGTATACCTGCATAAAATCAGCCATGTATTGATCGTGTTCGTTCATATCTTTGGACAACCATTTTAAATAAAAAGCGTGTTTTTCATCAAAGCCTTGCTGCTTCAACCAATCGAAATGCGCATCGGGCGCCAGCTGGTTGGCAAGTATATGCCATTGACGCATAGAACCAAGCCCAGTTAACGCCTCTAACAACTCGCGTGCTTTCTGCTTTTGTACGATCTGTGCATCGAGTTGCTGTAGACGGTTTTTAAGCATTACCTGATCGATTTTAGCTTCCAAGCAGGACTGACACTCTTTCAAAGTCAGCCCACCAGCTTGTAACTGCTTTAATAAACGTAATATTTGCAGGTCCTTATCGCTATAAATTCGATAGCCATTCGCCTGCCTTTTGGATGCAATGAGTTTTTGCTTTTCGTAATACAGCAGGGTGGTTCGAGACAACCCAACCAACTCTGCAAGTTCTGAAATAAGATAGGACAAGGTATACCTCTCTTTATGAGTGATGTAAGAAAGATAAACCATGGAGCTGTAGACAGGTCAAGCGATATGAAATGAACTAGGAATTAATTCCATCGCAGGTTAACGAGACACAACATTATCACCATGCTGATAAATGACGTATTTGTTTTTTCCTGAAGACTTTGCTTTGTACATTGCTTGGTCAGCTTGATGAAGTAGTTTCTTAACGTCTCCTTGTTCAACTTGTGGATACACGGTTGCACCAATACTTGCTGAAACATTAATTTTAGTTAAATCTTTGGTGTAAAAATCACTTGTTGAAGAGGTAATCATTCGATCAAGAATGATATGAATGTCATTTAAATCGTTAAAATCAGTTATTAGAGCAACAAACTCATCACCACCAAAACGCGCTAGTGTATCAGAATCACGCAGATTGCTACTTAGCTCCTTGGATATAAATATTAATAGATTATCACCTTCATTATGTCCGAAGGAATCATTAACCTGCTTGAAACCATCTAAATCAATAAACGCCAAGCACATTAATCTCTTATGTCTATCGCATTGTGAAATGGATTTTTCCAGCCTATCCATTAGCAATCTTCGATTGGGTAGACCAGTTAATAAATCATAGTAAGCTAAATACTTTAGCTTTTCTTCTTGAGTTTTCTCTATTGTAATATCTGTAAACATAGAGACATAATGTAAAACGTTATTACTTTCATCTCTTACTGTCGTAATTGTCAAATACTCAACAAAAATTTCACCATTTTTTCTTCTATTCCTAATTTCACCATGCCAGTGACCATCATTAATGATTGAAGCCCACATCTGATTATAGAAAGAGGCGCTATGATATCCTGAGTTTAAAATCCTCGGTGTTTTACCAATAACTTCATTTGCCTCATAACCAGTAATTTTTGTAAATGAGGTATTTACGTCCAGTATTTTACCATCACACGAACACAACATAATGGCCTCTTGCGCGTGTGAAAAAACCGTTGCGAGCTGACTTAACTTTAAATTTTTCTCTTCTAACTGTTTTAGAAAACTTTTTCGCTCAGTGACATCATTCATGATGCCAATGTAATGTGTCACATTTCCATTATCATCCTTGATGGACGCAACTTTGGTATCAACATGAATATCATCACCATGACTATTTCGATTGATGAGCTCTCCTTGCCAGTCATAGCCAAGATCAATGGAGTTTCTTAAATCATCCATTACAGAGATATCTGTTTTGCCACTTGAAAGCACTTTTGGATTTTTTCCTAATAAAAAATCTAAAGAAAATCCAAATAAACTAAATGTAAAAGGATTGGCATAAGTGATCCTTTGTTCTGGATCAGTAAGTATTATCGATGTATTAGCATTATCGATTGCCTTCGCTAGTAAATTAACCTCATCCTGAATTAAGGTTCTTTTGTTAAACTCTTTCAATAAAAGAAATGCTAAAACCACTTGGGCAAATGCAAACAGAATAAGCATTATAAACATACCGATATTATTAAAAAACCACGTTTTTAATATGTCAGCATAAGAAATACTTAGAGATACGATAATAGGGTAACGGGTAGATTGTATAAGCGAATGGGCTGCTGATTTATAACCGATTAGCGCAGTATTATAACCTGAGTCTATAAACTGGTTTAGAGGTTTGTTGGAGCAAGGACTACAAGAAACACTATGCAGATTATTGTTTAATATATCATGAACAGTAAAGCCTATAGGAAATTTAAAGTTACCATTATCTTTATTTAAAAAAATATCATCAAAATAATTTGGATTTAAAGCAAATATTACCCAAAAATAATTATCTTTATCTGAGTGTCCTTTTAATCCTGTAACAAGCATAGAATGCTGGTGAGCAGTATCATTAGTTGATACAGGAAGAAATCGGCCATTTACTTTAGATAGAAAATCTAGACCAGATGTAGCTTTAAAAGCATTAGATGTATCAAAATTAATTACCGAAAAATTGAAATTCTCACCAGTGCTTCGACCTGAACTGTCGAAAACAATTTCATCATTATGGGTAATAATAATCTGCCTGATATGAGATGAAAAAGCTAGTATTGACTGAATATCGAGAGTTAAAGAAACAGAAAGATTAAATTCATCCGATTCATTATTGTGAAACTCACGCTCAAAAGAATTTCGGACAGAAACAACTGAAGACTCTACAGACTGCAATGTTCTTGTAAAACTTTTTTCTAGCAAAGCATTTTGGAACGACATTGAGTCGTAAAGTTGTCGCTTAGCATGATTGAAGCTAAACCCAAGACTCACTATCATTACCATAATGATGATTAAAGAGATCAAAAAAGCATAACGGGTATGTTTTTTATTTAGGGGCATTTAATCAACTACGGTTCTTATAAAGTTTATAACGTTAATTTTAAACGATATTTAGAGATATGTACATGATAACAAAGTGTAAGAAATTCATAATTACAGTTGCCACCTGTTCACTTTCTTCATTTGCCATGGGGGAGCAAAATAACAACCAACGTGACAGACTAGACACTATCCTGTCTTCACATGTGATGAGGGTTTGCATCTGGCCTGACTATTACAGGATATCTTTCAGAAACCCTAGGACCTTTGAGCTTGAAGGCATTGATATTGATATGGCTCATGCACTCGCCAGTCACTTAAATGTTGACCTCGAATTTATTGATAGCTCTTTTGCAGAGTTAGCAAAAAACATTACCGAGGATCGATGTGATATTGCTATGCACGGAGTAGGGGTACGAGATGATAGAAAACCCCATATGGACTTCACACAACCTCACTTGAGAAGTGGAATATATGCAGTTGCCAGAACAAACAACCAGCAAATTCAACAGTGGAGTGATATAGATCAACCAGGAAACATCGTGGTGGTTCAAAAGGGCACTTACATGGAACCTGTGATGAAAGACAAGCTGCAACAAGCAGAATTATCAGTTGTCGATACTTTCATGGGACGAGAACAAGAGGTGCTTTCAGGTAGAGCGGATGTTTTCATGACAGATTACCCATATGGGCTAAGAATGGCACACCTAACGGACTGGGCAAATCTCATCACACCACCGCAGCCATTTGCTCTAACTGACTATGCCTACGCAGTCCCTAAAAATGAAGAACGATGGTTAGAAGCAGTTAATCAGTTCATAGAGAAAGTGAAGGAAGATGGAACGCTTGCTCGATTTGCAGCAAAGCACGAGCTTGAGCCAATAGTTGTACTCACCAATAATTAACACATCTTTAAGGGTTTAATAGGTAATTCGTTAAGCCCTTATCCATTCTCTAGGTCCTGAATATCATCTTAAAATCCCACAGGATAATTTTCATTCTTGCCTTAGCAGGGCCTTAGCCCGCAGATTCCGTGGTCATCACGATTGTAACAAGGGTGATATCGATATCACCGTAAATTACAATTTACTCAATTGTAATTTCCAGTTCAGCTATAAATTACGCCTATAATTAAAACAATGGGTTAGCTGAATGTTTACAAATTTGAGTGATGCCAGTTTCCACTACATATCTGAATTTTCTATCAGATTTCCGATAGATTAAAAATTCTGGCATTTGCCATGCAGTCGATCATTTGGGCGTTTTGTTGGCTTGATAGATAGAATTAAAATATGGTTAAAATATTAATCTAATCCTAAGTCGTACGGCGCAGATTGTCAATCAGCAAGCCGCTTGAAAGGTAGGTAGTGAAATAACGATAGTGATGAGGCAGGTGAGCTGGATCAGTTTCCAGCCACCAAGGAGTAGGATTCAGAGTTACGGTATGCAAAGCTATCGACGTTAGCCATGATAAAGCGATAAACAGATTGCCCTTCAAAGTAGATTCTTTGTGCACGTTCGCCGCGTGTTGTAATCAATACCCCATCATTGGCATGTTTCAGCAAAACTCGCCAATGTAGACCTGTCATTCTGCAAACTTCGAGTTGATCGATAGGTGACTGGCACTTTATCTTAAGCCGAAGTTTTAACCAATCAGTGTACTCGGTATCTTTAACATATAGAGGGTTGATTCCACTACCCGGCTTCCTGTAAACCGATATCAGCCCTTTAGCTGAATCTCTTACTAACTGTATAACATCACCACCATATGTAGCCAAACGAGGACATAGAGCCGTTACGCATGTAAGAGCAGCTTCATTTTGAACATACTTAATGGGGTCGACCAGCGCTTTGATTTGTCTGACGTCATACCTGTAACGAACAACGTGAGCGTCGGAGAACACGGGTTCTATTCCAAGTAAATCAATAAGTTCGTAAGATGCCTTGCGATGAAAATTTATCCATCTTTCCATGCATCCTTTATCGTCAATATCGGGATTAATAAAATCGATATTTAGCAACTTAACTAGTGTCTTGGCGTCTACCAACCACCTAATAACATCCTTATCGTATTTTTTAGCAATAAAGTGAGGTAGGGCATCAGAGCACTCAGATTTCCATTCATCATTAATGTATTGAAACGTATCAGAAAGTTCAATTTTATCCAGCATTAGTCCTGCATAGGCATTAAACCTTCCATAGGTTTTTGCCTTGCATACTTTCGGGACCGAGTGCTGAAACTCATAAATTAAATCTGCTCTTCTGAAGTAGCTATCAAGATCAGACAGCTTACCAGCGTAGAAAGGTACAGGCAGGTGAAGCATCAGGTCATTTGGACGCATTGCACGTATTAAAAACTTCCCGACTTCTAACTTCCATTTTTTCAGCTCATCCGACAAAACTCCAAACTGACCTGAAATTTCCATCCACTCATGCTGGATCAAGCCAATCCTCGAAGTCTCATGCTCTATTTCTGTCCATTTAAAACTGCATTGATGACAGCACTTATACAAGTCGCGATGCCAACTTAAGGCTGAATTGCAATTTGGACAGCATTCCATCACTTTAGTGTCATGCAAGGTACAGACTCGCATCGGTATGTTGTCAAAGCAGGAGTGAATATAGCCATGAGTACTGAGACATTCATGGCAAATACGGGGAGAATCCAGCCGCCAATCTTGCAATGACTGATCAAAAACCATTCCTTTATTTAGAACGACATGCTGGTGTTGGTCGACTAGCATCTGATAAATTCGTTTAGCATCCAACCCAGTAGAAGAGGCAATAGCATCGCAGAGTGGTCTTAACGCAAAAAATCGAACATTGGAGCGTTTCAATGGCCACTTTTCATATGCAATACATTTCCAAACATCAGCAAATCCATTGTCGGTACTGAGTCGCCATAGATAGCCTAAAACCGATTCCTGATGAAGTGGATAGAAAACAACTGGTAAGCTCATTTAGCCCTCCCTAGTTCTCGCTTCACAATTTGGCTGCTCGCTTCAAACGGATTGCACTTTGGATTTAAGGGATCAGCACGGCAGAACTCAAAGGCGAACTTGAGATCCTCCATTGTAATACCCTTAGAGCTATCAGACATGTTTATAGCAGTCTCAATAATTGCAGTTATAACTCCAATACGCCCTCGCGATGCAAGCAAAAAGCGCTCAAGCATTTCGTCAGTATTAAGCTTAATACATGGTATTCCACAGTTTTTTTGGCAAGCTCCTAATACCCTTTGAAACTTCTCACTGCTTTCCATGTCGTCTAAGCTGAGGTTAAATAGTCGTGTAGAGGCGGCAAACCGACGCTGAAGTTCAGGATGGTTCTCCAGTACTGTTAGCGCGGTAAGTGTTCCTGCCAACACAAAAGGGATTTTCGTTAAGTCCATGAGATTTTTAAGAAGATCCCCCAAAGACTCCAGATTTTTCTTGCCATTTCTGCTCGCTAAATGATGGAACTCATCAAGCAATACAAGCTCGACTCCACGGTTCTTAAGTAAAGTGATTGCACGTCTCTCAAGATCGTTCACCGTTTCTCTTAAGTTTGGCGTAATTCCAAGTTCAACACACAGATTAAATAAAAACGAACGTTTGCCAGAGTCAGCCTGAAGTCGAATAAGAAGAACAGGATACTTGCCTCGAACAGGCTTTATATCCAGACCATTTTCAGTGCAGTAAAGCTCTCTGTAATACTCCAAAATCGTCGTTTTTCCTACACCGGTTTCGCCAACAAACATCATTCCACGCGGCACGAAGCCACGTGTCGCATGAATCATATTAATATTTTGCAAAGCGCTCTTGAAACCCGGATGAACTATACGTTTTTCTAGAAAAGCAATGGATTCAGGCTTACGTTGTGGCTGTAAATTGATTAAATTAGACGCTTTCATAGAAATCCTCCATGTCGTCGCTGGGCTGGTCATCATTATCTGAATTAATTTGGGGTAACTCGGTTGTTCGCTCAAAAAACTCAGCGTCATGCATTTGCTTGACCAGAGCGGTCTGCTCTTCGATTGCTGCGAGATTTACGCGACGGTTATTTGCTTTAGCTTTGGGGATTGGTTTTTGTTTGTTAGCAAGTTGGTGTTCAGGTACTTCATCAATTGGCACATGCTTGCCAGCACTGGGCTGCATTAGTGAAAGCCGGGAAGTTTGCTGAACCTTGTACTCAAAGAGGCTTTTGCCCTTTAGCTGTTCAAATTTCCCTTTGGCTGGAACTATAACCTTGATGCCAACATTGTTGATTAATACAGTAATAGAGCTAATGTCTTCTTCATCAAACAACACTGAGCAAGGAACAGGGTATACAAGACCGTGCTCTATAATCAGCGCATCTAGCTCATTTGACTGATAAGTGATTCCTTTTACATCAACCCCTTGACGTTGTAACTTGCGTGGCTCCATTATTCCTTTGTTATACTCGAACTGGTCGGCGTTAGCAGGGACATTGCTAGGCACAAATCGAGCTTCATCACACCACACCATGTAGGGTGTTAAGTTACCTGATGAATTTTCATTAAGTCCCATATGTGGGCGTTGATGGTAGTCATCAACAACGTATCTAGTAAGTATCTTGCGGAATTGTGAAAGCGTCAGGCATGCTGCATCTTTCATGTTAATGTCGATTTCTTTTTGGTCTGTACGTTTGCCAACATATCCTTTGAGCGTAGAACATAGCTGTGAACGCAACGTTCTAAAAAAACGCTCGATAAATGGCTTCTTCCACGGTTTTCTGACTTCGGTTTTCACATTTGTGATATGTAACTGTGACAAAAATGCTGATACTTGGTTAGAGCTGAAGCCCGTTCCAGAGTCGGATACCAATGTGCTTGGGATACCAAACATAGGCCAATCATTATGACAATTCGCATTTGAACAATCCTTAGCTTTTAATAGCTGGTGATATAGATGCAGAACAGAGCTTGATCGCTCACCACCACCGACTTGCACATGTAAGCCTAAAATAGCTCTTGAATAACAATCAATCGCTGCATATACGATTGGCGCACCAAGATAATTTCCCTCTTCATCTAGGAGACCAATATTGATAGTGACTGCGTCGACTTCGACCCTTTCAAGTATCTGATCTAACTTAAATTTTTGTACAGCCTTGCGACGTAGCAAATTGCGTTCTCGGTTGGAGAGCTTTTTGGCTTTGTCACTAGGCGTCAAAAGTAAATAATTAGACCAGTTGTAAAACTGGGATTGCGAAATCATTTTTTCATCTACCAGTGGACTTGACTCATCTTCACGACGCTTATTAAAGCGTGATCGCATAATTTCGTAACACCGCCGAAGAGTCAGAGCACCTGTGCTTTTCAAATAAAAATCATCCATAACCTCGCGAAAAAGATCGATCATTGGCTGACTCGCACGAATAGAAGAGGGCTTTTGTACTGACGACACAACTGCAAGGACATTTCGTTTTGCTGAAACATATCTTTTGTAGTAGCTGTAAAGTGTGCTTGGGCTTGGTGGTTGACGATAGCTACGCTGCCGCATAGAGACCATGCGAATAACACGCTCTCTGATTTTTAATGAACCGGGACTATCTTCTCGGTCTAATGCCGTCAAGTAGGGTTGCCAGTACTCCACTTTTTCATGGTCAGTTATGCTTAAGGTGGGTGCTATTAGCGCAGCAGGGCGTGTATCGCCGAAAGTAAGCCAGCCTGATTCTATCTGCTCTGTTAATTGCATTTCAGTCATTGGAAAGGGGAAGCCCTGCGAATTGACAACAATAAATGAGTCATCTATGCGAGCTATTGTCGCTTGATCACCATTTAGAAAGCACTTGCGCATTGAACCCTGTTCAATATCTATACATTTATTCACCACAACACCTCCAATTTAGGTCCAATTTTTACATTACATTGGTATGATATTTCGCCTCTTGCCATTGCTGAATATAAGCTTGATATTTGTGATTTACTTAGACCTTTATTAAATAAATGTTCTAATGTTCCACTAAAACATGGAATAGTGTCTTTAATTAATAAATGATCGAAATGTTTATAGCGGTGTAAAAACATGACGTTCTTAGCTTGATGACTTAATGTATCCACAAGAGCAACATGAAAAGAAGTACCTATTCGCTCGAAGCAACTCCTTAAATACTGAAACTTTTCAAGTTCATCACTGGATGCATTATAGTGACTCCCTTTGACTTCAATGTAACTAGATAGTCCATTTTTATCAACAACATGGAAGTCAGGAGTGTATCTTCTTTTCTTGTTATTAAGCTCCAATTCGAAACTTTGTGGTTGACTTTCGAAAAAGGCAACAGATGGTCGTTGATCCAGCAACATTGCATAAATCATTTCAGAAAAACTCTCTATGAAAATAGGCTTTCCTGACTTAATAGATGTGTATGTAATAGTTGGCTTAACCTTTGATGTTTTCATTAGTGGTCGAAGTTTCATTTCTTGCATAGTGTTTTATCCTCAGTTATTTTTGCTCTCTAAGATAATACAGTGGCCGAACTGGAGAAAAGCGGACACACAATTGCAAAAAAATTCAAACTCGGTAAGAATGACATGAAAACAGCATCGTAAATCATTAACGCAGGGTTACGGTTTGAACAAATTACCAACACATTTACTGAACGAACTTGTGGCTGAAGTCTCAACCTCAAAGGAGTTTAAGAACATCACTTTCAGTTTTTTTAGTAGGAAAATGAAGGTGATGTATAGTCTGAGTAGTCACTTTGATAAAGATCTGCGCAATGAAGTTGTAGTCAAGCTGCTAGAAAGCATTAGCAATGGTGCATTTACTTTAGATAACTACACTTGCGACAAGGGTAAAAAAGAAGCTTATTACAAAGTAATGAATTGGCTCGTCCTTGCCTTCCAGAGAGAGTGCAATGTCAGAATTCGAAGTCGATTACCAAAGAAGTCACCGACTGATAGAGGCGGAGATAAAATGCTTTATGGTTCATCATATAAGGAATCAGATTACGCTGGAGGCCTTCATGATAACGAGGGTTCTGTATTTGATTTCAACTCATTACCGGATAAATCCGATGTTGAAAGTGATGTGCTCATATCATCAACTCGCGATAAGCTTATTGATATTTTGGGTGAAGATAAAGAGGTTCTAGTTGATCAGTTTCTGGCTGGATTTAGCTACATGGAACTTGCTCAACAACATGGTGGTTCCCCAGATAAATATCGCAAAATGTTCGTTCGAGCACGAGAAAAAATGACAGAGTAATGGCGATTTCTAACAAGCAACACAATCTATGGAAGCCCATTAATGGCTAAAAAGTCAGCAGAATTTTTAAATTGGTTTGGACCCTTACTTGATGCGCTAAGGGATCTTGGCGACTCAGGTCGTCCTGTCGAAGTTTCTAGCCGAATTGCACAGAACTTAGAACTACCTGAAGAGATGCTCGATGCTACTCTGAAGTCCGGTGGTAAAAAATTTCATAATCAGGTTGCATGGGCACGACAATACCTTGTGTGGGAGGGGTATCTTGACTCATCCAAGCATGGAACATGGAAGCTCACTAACAAAGGTAAAGAAGCCCGTTTAACCATTGATGATGCAAAGGCAATTGTTAAAAAATGGGTCGCTTTTCATCAGAAAGCACGCCAGCAAAAAGTAGATAAATCACAACCTGAGTTGCTGCTTGAAATTGATACAGAGGAACCATCAGAAGCAGAGGAGGCGACCCTAATCGAAGTTTTAAGAAGCCTATCGCCGGAAGGTTTCGAGAAAGTCTGTCGTGAGCTTCTCAGAGAATCTGGTTTTGAAAACGTCGAGGTTACTGGCCGTCCTGCTGATGGTGGTATTGATGGATATGGCACTCTTGAAGTTAATCCATTCGTGAGTTTTAAAGTGTTGTTCCAGTGTAAGCGTTACGCGGCAGGCAATACCGTTTCACGGGCGCAAGTGGGTGATTTCCGTAATGCCATGATTGGTCGTGCAGAGAAGGGCATCATTATTACAACCAGTACCTTTAGTAATCAAGCTGTTCAGGAAGCCAATCGAGATGGTGCTCCAGCTGTTGAGCTAGTCGATGGTCAGAAGCTAGTCGAAATGTTTGAACGAGTTGAATTAGGACTCAGAAAAAAGACCGTATACACAGTCGACATAGCCTACTTTGAACAATATCAATAAAGTAGAGAGCTTATGGGACAGAAAACACGAATTGTAAGCTGGAACTGCAATGGTGCCTTAAGACAAAAGCTGCGCCATTTAGATCAATTGAATGCAGATATTCTGGTCATACAAGAGTGTGAAAAACCAGCTCATTCGACCCTAGATCTCAAACAGTGGGCTGGACAGTATTATTGGACAGGCTCCAGCAAACATAAGGGTCTTGGTGTCTTCGTCAAGAATGGAAGCTCCATCAAATTGCTAAACTGGCAAGGCACTTACAAAGTTGACGGTTTCTTGAACACGTCGGCAGCGCACCAATGGTCAACATCAGAACTTAAGCTTTTCCTACCTGTTCAAGTCGGAAACCTAACTATTTTAGCTGTCTGGACAAAGGGGAAGGATGAGCAGGTATTTGGGTATATCGGACAGCTTTGGAAATATTTACATATTCATCATCTTGAGCTGTCACAGCCAAATACTATGATCATCGGTGATATGAACAGCAACGCGAGATGGGATAAACCAGATCGGTGGTGGAATCATACTGACGTAGTAAATACTTTAAATGCATTAGGATTTGATAGCCTTTATCACCACCAGTCTGGTGAGCCACAAGGTAAAGAAAGCCTGCCAACATTTTATATGCACCGCAATCAGCTGAAGCCATACCACATTGACTATGCCTTCATGTCTAAGGATTTAATACAGCAGTCAAGTCTTCTGATTGGTGGTGAGGATGAATGGTTAGTTGCTAGCGACCATCTGCCACTTATTATTGATTTGCCTGCTCAGGCGCATGAAGTTATGTAATTAATAGGTGTTTATGTCAACGCTAACGCGCAAGCAGGTACTGCTGTCACCAGACAACATTTTAAAGCTACGCCAGTGGTCCAAAATATACCACCTTTCAGAAGCAGAGCTTGTTCGTAGAGCTATCCAAGCTTACCAGCCTGATGCGCCAGTTTCTCTAGAGTGCGAAAAAGAACTAGTACAGGCTATGCTTGCGCAGATGAAGGAGTCTTTAACATCGGCTATTGCTGTAGTTTATACGACAAGATCGAGTGCTGTCTGACTTAGCTATGAAATATAGATTTGTTGAATCCACAGAGAGAGGGCGGTAAACCTTACGCTTACAGGAACATGTTTGAATTAGCAATTTAAGATCTAAAAGTGCCATGATCAATTCAAACAATGATATAGTTGTAGAAACTCTCATGGAATCGGTTAAGGTAGACTGAATTTATGGCAAATGGTGACTTTAAGCCAACGGATACTGAACGTCCACTTGCTGTTTTAATTGATGCTGACAACGCAAACCCTAATGTGGTCGATGGACTCCTAAGTGAAGTAGCGAAGTTAGGGGTTGCCAGCGTAAAGCGAATTTATGGGGATTGGACTACACCAAATCTATCTGGCTGGAAAGCCGTTCTTCTTGAGCACTCCATTCAACCGATTCAGCAATTTCGTTACACCACTGGAAAAAACGCAACCGATAGCGCCATGATCATTGACGCTATGGACTTACTTTATACTGGTCCATTTAAAGGTTTTTGCATTGTTTCCAGTGATAGTGATTTTACTCGTCTAGCCTCAAGACTTCGAGAAGCAGGCAAGACGGTGTATGGGTTCGGTGAAATGAAAACACCAAAGCCATTCGTTGCAGCTTGCGATCGTTTTATTTATACCGAAATTTTCACTTCAATCGCCATGAATGAAGCCGATGAATCCGCTGAAACACCGTCATCGCTGATAAAACAGACAGCCAAAGAACTTCGCAAAAACACTAAGTTGCTTTTGATGATTAGAACCGGAATAGAAACCTCTTCTGACGATAATGGCTGGTCCCAACTTGGTCCCGTTGGTAGTTATCTTGCAAAAGCTAGTCCTGATTTTGACCCACGGAACTATGGTTATCAAAAACTTAGCGAACTGGTTGAAGCGATAGGTTTGTTCGAGATCAAACGGGATGGAAAAATTGTCATTATCAGGGATGCTAGGAAGGCTTTAGTGAAAAGTTGATTGCAAGCTTGCTACTTTGGGATACGGGTTAGCATGAACAAGTTGCCCGAATAACACTAATAAACAAGGAATTACCTAATGTCTGGAACACATGAGATCAAGAGTGAGAAAATTTTCGTTAAAGATATTTTCAGTAATATGTGGTTCCGAGTACCAGAGTATCAACGTCCCTATGTATGGGGAGATGATCAAATCGACGACCTACTTGATGACCTTGTATTTGCCCTTAATGAAAAACCAGACCAAGATTATTTTTTAGGTTCATTTGTATACCAGTCAAAACGTGCCGGAAGCACCCCCGGACAGAAGTTTGATGAAAATGACCTGCTTGATGGTCAACAACGCATGACCACATTGTTCCTGCTTTTTGCCTGTATTCGTGATCTCTCAAATAACCCTGACCTAAAGGATGCTTGTCAAAAAGCAATTTTTCAGAAAGGAAATGATTTTGATGGTGTCCCAGAGAGGTCTCGAATCATCTTCGCTATCCGTCCAGAGGTGCAAGATTTTGTCGATAATCATATTAAACTTGAGGGTGGAACCGACGACGCGGCAGTACTAGAAACTTTAACAACCAAAAGCCCAGATCCATCTGTCAAAAACATGGCCAGTGCAGTACTTAAGATAAGAAGAGATCTCAAATCACTGATCGATGATACTAATACCAGTTTTGTTTTATCGAACTTCTACAGCTTCATTCGTAAAAACGTCCTATTGATCTACGTTGCCACAGAAAATCTTGATGATGCTTTTCGTCTGTTTACAATTCTGAATGACCGTGGAATGCCTTTGCGAAACAGCGATATTTTGAAATCGACTAATCTCGGTGCATTAACTGAAGACAGTGAAAAAGATCGCTATGCTAAGCTATGGGAAGAGGCGGAAGGCGAACTTGGTGATGACTTCGACCGCTTCCTTAACCACATACGTACAATTCTATTGAAAGAAAAAGCACGGCTAAATTTATTAGATGAGTTTGAACATAAAATATACAACCCAAAGGAAAAAGAAAAGACTACAGGGCTGTTAAAAAAGCCATCTTTAACAAAGGGTAAAGAGACATTCAAACTCATCGAGCGATATTTAAAGCACTATGACCAGCTCTTGGGTGGTGACAATCACAGAGAAACTGGTAACACATTCGAGTTCGACAATCTAGTTCAAATTATGTTGATAGGTCTTCCATCATCTGATTGGCTTCCACCACTTATGAGATATATTGATCGATTCGGACATAATCGTATTCTTGAATTTCTAATAAAATTGGACAATCAGCTATCCTCTGATTGGATTGCACAGTATTCACCAACAGCACGTATTGACCGGATGAATAATATTATTCGTGCGATTGAAGCGGCTGATACTGCCGATCATCTTTTGGATCAAATAAATCCATTTGAATTCGATGAGGATGGATTTTGTCGAGCAATTAATTCTGCCGTGTATGGACGAAGATTCACAAGATACCTTCTTCTGAAGCTAGACTACCTCTATGCCGACCATAGCCAACGGATGTCCTTGCATTATCTTTCTGTGGAGCATGTACTTCCTCAAAATCCAAGTGCTAATAGCAAATGGTTCGAAGATTTCACTAAAGAAGAAAGAGAGCAATGGACACACCGATTAGGTAACTTGGTACTGATCACTACAAAGAAGAATACATCTCAAGGTAACCTAGATTTCTCTGATAAGAAAGTTAGGTACTTTCAAAAACGCATCAGCACATGTCCAAATTCACTAAGGGTTTTGCAGAATCAAAATTGGACAATGGTTGAGCTTGAAGCTAACCATAATGCTGTTATTAGCAAGTTGAAAGATCATTATGGCTTTAATCCTAAGGAATAAGTATCTGGGATGCCAATAACTGACTATCAAGCCAAATATTTTGCTCATGAACTGACAATAAGACATGCTTCAGGCGGTGTTGATAGTCTGTCTCAGTCGTTATTTGACGCCAGTGTCGACCTCAATCCTCACCAAATTAACGCAGCACTTTTCGCGTTAAATAATCCATTAAGTCAAGGTGTAGTGCTTGCTGATGAGGTTGGTTTAGGTAAAACCATTGAAGCAGGCTTGGTGCTATCGCAATACTGGGCTGAAAGACGCCGTAGACTTCTGATTATTTGTCCTGCATCGTTACGTAGGCAGTGGGCACAAGAGTTATTGGATAAATTCAACTTACCTTCGCAGATACTGGATGCGAAAACTTGGAAAAACCAACAAAGAGAAGGGGTGTATAACCCGCTTTCAGGTAAGAAAGTGATAATCATGTCTTATCACTATGCTGCTCGGCTCGACGATCAATTACTGGTAGAACCTTGGGATTTAGCTGTTATTGATGAAGCACATAAGTTGAGAAACGCGCATCGTACCAGTAACAATATGGGTCAACGACTCAAACGTGCATTGTCTGGTCGCAAAAAATTATTGTTGACGGCAACACCGCTACAAAACTCTCTCATTGAGTTGTATGGATTATCGACCCTTATTGACGAACACTTATTTGGTGATGATAAAACTTTTCGCCAAAATTATATTCAGGGTGGAAGCTCAGTTGCTGAACTCAAAACTCGATTAAAGGGCTTTATACATCGCACGCTGAGGCGTGACGTATTGGAGTATGTACGCTACACACAGCGCCAGACACTGACTGTTCCCTTTAGGCCAACAACACAAGAGCAAGATCTCTACAATGGCATTTCAGCCTTACTAGAGCGCGATCAAAGCTATGCACTTCCTCGTAGCCAACGGCATTTAACTGGCTTGATTCTGCGGAAACTTCTAGCATCCAGTTCTCATGCTGTCATGTACACGCTGGAAACCATTTTAAAGCGCTTGGAGTCCCTTAAAGAGCACAATAGCTGTGACTATGACCTAGTAGCTACCTTAGTCGATGAGGATGATCTTGAGCAAGACTACCTTGAAGAAGTGGATGACTCGACTATATCTGATGATGATATAGATCTTGAATTGCTTGATGACGAAATAAGTGAAATCAAGTTGTATATCGCCAAGGCCAAGGCTATCGAAACAGACAGTAAAGCTAAAGCCCTCTTAATAGCCTTGGGTCAGGGCTTCGATAAAATGGATGCGATGGGTGCCCCGCGCAAAGTCATTGTCTTTACCGAGTCTAAACGTACTCAGGAATATCTCAACCACTATCTCGCAGCTAATGGCTTTGCAGACAAAATAGTGACGTTCAGTGGTTCTAACAATCACCCTCAAGCAACAGAAGTGTATCAACGCTGGCTTGATGAAAATAAAGATAGCGACAAAATAAGCGGTTCGCCTCAGATTGATCGGCGCACAGCATTGATTGATCACTTCAAGCATCACGCAGAAATAATGATTGCCACAGAAGCAGCCGCAGAAGGGGTTAACCTTCAGTTTTGCTCACTGTTAATCAACTACGATTTGCCTTGGAACCCACAGAGGGTAGAGCAACGCATAGGCCGTTGTCATCGCTACGGCCAAAAGTTTGATGTGGTTGTCATCAATTTTTTGAATGAGTCTAACAAAGCGGATCAACGCGTACTGGAACTGCTCACAGAAAAATTTCATCTATTTGACGGAGTGTTCGGCGCATCTGATGAAGTCCTAGGTAGCATAGAATCTGGTTTAGACTTTGAAAAACGTATCCAAGCGATTTATGCTACTTGCCGCAGATCTGAAGAGATTGATTCGGCATTTAAACTGCTACAGCTTGAGTTGGGAGCCGATATCAATGAGAAGATGCAAGCCACTCGACAACTCTTGCTAGAAAACTTCGATGAGGATATTCATGACCTGCTAAAACTGCGGCTAAATGATGCCGAGCAAAGGCTCGATAAAGTAGGGCGATGGTTTTGGATACTTACACAGCACGAATTGCAGAATCTTGCTACCTTTAATCCAAGCAACCATAGCTTTCAGTTAAGCGCATCCATCCCTCAGGTTCAGACAGGGTTTTACCAGCTTCACAAACGTGGAACCAAGCATAATGATGAGGACACACTGGCGAATGCCCATCGCTACAGGCTCTCAGCTCCACTAGGGGAATGGGTGCTGCAACAAGCTATTAACCGTGAGTTACTGCCACCAGCGGAACTGATCTTTGATTATTCTGCTCATAATGCCAAGGTTTCAGTTATTGAAAGTTTAATTGGTCTGACAGGAACTCTTCGGCTACAAAAATTCAGTATCGAATCTTTAGAGCGTTGTGAGGAATACTTGCTGTTTGCCGCTTTTGATAATCAAGGCAACCACATCCCCGCAGAAGTTGTGCAAAAACTGATGCAACTATCGGCTTATGAGCGAGACTTCCAACAAGAGCTTAAGATAGCCGAGCCTTCTAATTCAGATAGGCAGCTTGATCAAATCCTAGAAGCAGAACGCAATCAGATTGAAAAATCGGTTAACGAACGAAATCTCAATTTTTTCGAGCAGGAAGTAGACAAGCTTGATAGTTGGGCCGATGATCTAAAAGAAGGGCTGGAGCAATCGATCAAAGAACTCGATAAAGAAATCAAACAGGTACGCCGTGATGCCAAGGTATCGGTCACTTTAGAAGAAAAGCTCGCTCTACAAAAACAGCAGAAAGTACTGGAAAGTCAACGCAACAAAAACCGACGTGAACTCTTTGACAAACAAGATGAGGTTGATGATCGTCGTGAGGCATTGATTGAGGCACTTGAAGGTAAGCTAAACAGGAAGACTCAGGCAGAAACATTATTTACTCTACAATGGAGTGTACGATGAAAATAAAAGCAATACTCATAAAAAACTTTCGTTCAATAAAAGATGTAGTTCTAACCCCATCAAAATTTAACATCCTCGTTGGACAAAACAATCACGGCAAATCGAATTTTTTTGAAGCTATCGAATGGTTTTACAACGGAAAGGGTGACATTTTCGAAATACGACATTGCGATGCAAGTTCAGATGAAGAAGTGGAAGTTGAGATTGTGTTCGGTGATGTTCAAGCTGGTATTGCTCATATAACCAATGAAGAAAACCAGAAAAAACTCAGAAGTATCCTTGGCGATTCAGATGAGATGCGTGTTAAACGCTCATCAAAAAGTAGTAAAGATAGATTGATTTATGATCAGTCAAAAAGTGCATGGAAAAAACAGCCAATGGGTGCAGACTCTGCATTTAACAACGGTATACCACGTTTTGAATTCATTGAAGCTACTAAAAATTTCAAAGATGTATCTGCTTACAAAAATACTACACCTATCGGGCAGATGCTCAGCGGGCTCGTAGCAGAAACACTGGAGAAAGACACTGAATATCAAGCTTTTGTAGCGCAGTTTGAAAGGTTGTTCGGCGATCAGGATTCAAAAGTTCGTCAGGCACTGAATGGCCTTAGTGATTCTGTATCCAAATATCTACAGGAACAGTTTCCAGATTGCACCAAGATTAATTTTAGTGTTACAACACCTGCTTTTGACGACTTTTTAAAAAACTATAACACAGAGCTAGATGATGGGGTTGTTACAAAGGCCGATGATAAGGGCGATGGCATGCAACGTGCCTTAATGCTATCCATCATAAAAGCACACGCTGACTTTAGACGAAGTGAAGCCTTAGGGCGATCATTTATATTTTTCATCGATGAAGCAGAGTTGCATTTACATCCTACAGGTCAGCGACACTTGAAGAAGTCGTTATTGGATTTAACCACTGGTGATGGCAATGATCAGGTTTTTATAACCACTCATTCGTCTGTCATGATTGCTGACGGTGATCAGGATGCCAGTCAAACATTCTTTCGTGTGAGCAAAGATGACCGCCAGACGAGCATCGAAAAAATCACTAGAACAGAAAAGCATACTGTAGTTTATGATCTATTGGGTGGTAGCCCAGCCGACATACTTCTGCCAGCAAACTTCCTAATTGTTGAAGGGCCATCTGAGGTAAAATTTTATAACAGTATCATTAGTCGGTTTTATACAGATAAGCCTGATATTCATATTATGGCAGCAAACGGGGATGACGAAGCACAGAGTCAAAGTATGAATGGATTAAACAGAGTCTTCGTACCTCTGAATGCTAAACCTATATACAGTGACCGTCTGATTGTACTTTGTGACAAACCTGATCCTGAAAAGCAGTCAAGATTTGATGCTTTTAAGAAAAATAACGGACACTTAGAGCGAAACAATCAACTCTTTTTACTGCCCTGCAATGGTTTGGAAGACTACTACCCTCCGCTATTAATCGCCAATTGCACTCGCAAAGACAAAGGTAAAAAAGCACGTTGGATGGGAGAAAACATCACACAACAGCAGTTCGAAAGCGAAATGCCCATCATGGCTGAAGCACTATTTGCGTGTTGGAGAAAAGCATTTTTTACCGATCATAGACGTGAAACTGAATCCATAGAATTACAGTTGGAAGTAACTGAACAATGAAAAAAACTAAACTCGAATTGACGTGGATAGGAAAAGACAAGCGGCCTAAACTGGAACCCCGCATCCTGCTGGAAGATCCTGCGCTTTCCTATCATGCTAGCCAGAAAGTAACAGAAAACGATATTTTTGATAACAAATTGATTTTTGGTGATAACTTGTTGGCTTTAAAAGCCTTGGAGCAAGAGTACACTGGAAAAGTAAAGTGTATCTATATCGACCCTCCCTTTAATACAGGTGAAGCCTTCGAGAACTATGATGATGGTTTAGAGCACTCAATTTGGCTCAATCTGATGTATGCAAGAGCAAAGCATATTCACCGGCTACTATCACATGATGGTTCACTATTTGTACATATTGACGATAATGAAATTGCATATTTAACTGTCTTATTGGATGAAGTATTTGGAAGGGAAAATCGAGTTTCAATTGTAACTTTTAAGCAAGGATCTGTAACAGGACATAAAGCAATTAATCCGGGTCTAGTTACCACAACAAATTTTATTCTTGTGTACGCCAAAAGTAAAAAAGATTGGATACCGAATAGATTATTCACAGCAAAAGAAAGAGATACAAGATATTCTCAATTTATAGAAAATTATTATGAAAATTACGAAAGTTGGAAAAGTATACCTTTAAACCAAGCGGTTGCAAAAGAACTAGGGTTACAGTCTAGGCAGCTTAAAAAAGCACTGGGGGCAAGCTACGAGCAAGAACTTGAAAATTTTGTAATGCGCTATCCTGAGAGAGTAATTCGTACTGCTAGACCTGATTATAATTCAGTTGGACAAAACGTCAGAGATGCAATAGATGCCTCAAAAAAAGAGCCCAACAAAGTGTTTTTTTTAGAAAGAGATAACCATTCAAACATGTATTTTAAGAATGGTGAAAGAATTCTATTTTACAAAGACAAACTGAAGGAAATTGATGGTAGCTTAGTGGCTGGCGAACCATTAAGCAATCTTTGGGATGATTTACTTTCCAACAACTTACATAAAGAAGGTGGAGTTAAGTTTCCCAAAGGAAAAAAACCAGAATATCTTCTAAAGCGTATTTTAGAGTTGTGCACAGAGGAGGGCGATCTGGTATTAGATTCATTCGCTGGATCAGGCACAACTGCTGCGGTTGCTCACAAATTAAAACGTCGCTGGATTACTATCGAACTTGGTGATCATTGCCATTCTCACATTGTCCCTAGATTGAAACAAGTAATTAATGGAGTAGATCAAGATGGTGTATCCAAATCGGTTAACTGGCAAGGCGGAGGCGGTTTCCGATACTACAAGCTTGCACCATCTCTATTACAAAAAGACCAATGGGATAACTGGATCATTAATAAAGAGTATAACGCCGAAATGCTGGCCGAAGCGGTCTGCAAATTAGAGGGCTTTACCTATGCGCCTTCTGATACCCTTTGGTGGCAACATGGCTATTCGACTGAAACAGATTTCATCTATGTGACCACACAGAATCTCTCATTAGAGCAATTGGAATTAATTAGCGAGGACGTTGGTAGCGATAAAACTCTGCTAGTGATGTGTGGTGCCTTTCGATGTAACGCAGATCGTTTTGCCAATCTCACCATTAAAAAGCTGCCGAAGGCTGTGTTGAAGCACTGCGAGTGGGCACATGATGATTACAGTTTGAATGTGCAAAATCTACCTATGGCACAGACTGATTCTGTAAACGCACAGCCACAACAAGACGACCTGTTTTAAGAAATGGAGTAAGACATGGATAAGAAAATCATTAACAGTATTTCAGGTCGTTTGAGTTTGCGTGCGCCTCAACGTGAGTCACTAGAAGCTCTGGCTACAGCAATTGAAGCCACAGGTGATAGGTTACTCGATCCTAAGCATGATGTGTCTGAGATGTTGGATGCTATTAAAGCCGAGTTTCCAAACCTGCAAGATTTCGAACGTGAGTTTCCTTCTCTGTGTTTTGCATTAGCAACAGGTGTGGGAAAAACGCGCTTGATGGGTGCATTTATCAGTTATTTGTATCTTGCGCACGGCATCAAAAACTTTTTTGTTCTCGCACCCAACCTGACTATTTATGAAAAGCTGATTGCCGATTTTAGCCCCGGAACACCCAAGTATGTATTCAAAGGCATATCTGAGTTTGCTATCGAAGCCCCTGTTGTAATCACTGGCGATAACTATGAGCAAAGGGGCTCACAGCTTTCCAGAGACTTATTAGGCGATCAGCAGATTGTCACCGTGAATATCTTTAATATTTCCAAAATCAATTCGGAGGTTCGAGGGGGTAAAGCTCCTCGGATTAAGCGGTTATCGGAATATCTTGGTGATAGCTATTTCAACTATTTAGCGAGCTTACCTGACCTAGTATTGCTGATGGACGAGTCACACCGCTATCGTGCCAGTGCAGGTGTTAAGGCATTGAATGAGCTTAAACCAATACTGGGGCTTGAACTAACAGCAACACCTTTCGTGGAAACTAGCCGAGGTACAACGCCTTTTCAAAATGTCGTGGTCGACTATCCCTTAGCTCGTGCTATGGATGACGGTTTTGTTAAAGAGCCAGCCGTTGTCACACAGCGTAACTTTGATGTCAGCCAGTATAATAAAGAAGAGCTGGAAACCATCAAATTAATGGATGGTATTCGCTTACACGAAGCCACGAAAGTGGAGTTGATCACCTATGCTCACGAAAGTGATGTTCGTGTTGTTAAACCTTTTATGTTGGTGATAGCACGCGACACCACACATGCAACAGCCCTAAAAGAGAAGCTTGAAGCGATATTTGATGGCAAATATCTCGGTAAAGTGATTCAGGTAGATAGTAGCAGTAAGGAGGAGGAAACCGTAGCAGCATTGCTAAATGTAGAAAATAGTGATGAGCCTACCGAAATTGTTATTCACGTCAATATGCTAAAGGAAGGGTGGGACGTTACCAATCTTTATACCATCGTACCGCTTCGCGCTGCTAATGCTAGAACCCTAATTGAACAGTCAATTGGCCGAGGGCTGCGTCTTCCTTACGGCAAGCGTACTGGTGTAGAGCCCGTGGATCGCTTGAGCATTGTGGCCCATGACAAATTTCAAGAAATTGTGGATGAAGCAAACAACCCTGATAATCCACTGCGCCTAAAACAGCTGATTCTTGATCATCCTGAGGATGCGATAGAAACCGAAAGTGTCCAAGTCAGCTCGAATATTAATGCGCTGGTATCAGGAGGTGAGACAACAGGAAGCGCTGGCACACAATATTCGATAACTCTACCCACGCAACCGCTGTTTATATCTGAACCTGAGAAAAAGGCGGCGAAAGCCGCGTTAGCAATTATCAAGGAATATCAAACAAAGCCACAGCAAGCGCCTACCAGTCAATCACTTCAGTCAGAAGGCTTGCAGCAAGCCATGATTCTGGCGGTTAAAGAGCATCTTACCCAAGGGCAGCAGTCCTTGCTTGAAGATGAGCAGCAGGTTGATATAGCAGATATTGTTGCTAAGACGACAGCTTTAGTGGTGAACAACACCATCGATATTCCACGTATTATAGTGACTCCTAAAGGCACTGTTACGAGTGGCTATAGAACCTTTACGTTAGATTTAACGGGAATTAAAGGACTCAGACCACAAGAAAGATCCTTAGTTAGCCAAAGTCTACAAACCAATCAACAGACAGAAATAGGCGAGGGCGGCTCAGGTAACTACGAGCCAATTAAAGAGAATTACATACTCAAAAAATTGTTTGATTATGATGATATTCCTTACGATGAACATGCTGATCTGCTCTACGACTTGGCTAGGCAAGCTGAAGAGTGCTTAAGTACAGTTAACGATGAAAAAGATGTCATTAATATTTTACAGAACCAAAGCGATGCTATCGCCCGATTGATTCATGCTCAAATGGATAAGCATTTTTATGAAGAAGCAACTGAATATGAAGTAGATGTGCGTAGTGGCTTCACAACATTGAAAGACTGTTCATACACAGCTGCCCAAGGTCGGGACCTTAAAAGCTACCGAGATACAGTTTCAGACGTCAGTAAAATTAAGCAGATGCTCTTTGGTGGCTTTAGCAAGTGCCTTTATCCTATTCAGAAGTTCGATTCGGACACCGAGAGGCGTTTCTCCATTATTCTTGAACGTGATGCCATCAAATGGTTCAAGCCAGCTAAAGGTCAGTTCAAAATGTACTACAAAAGAGGCACCGAACATCCTGAATACGTGCCTGACTTCGTGGCCGAAACAAACGATTATGTGCTGATGATCGAAACAAAAAGCGCACAGCACCGAAATCAGGACCAATCATGGAATGAAGAAGTAACTGAAAAAATGAAAGCGGGTGTTAAGTGGTGTCTAAATGCATCTAACTATCTGAAAGCAAATGGTGGCAAGGAGTGGAAGTACTTGTTGATACCCCATGACGAGGTGAAAGAAGCAAATACACTGGGTAGTTTTATTGCAAAGTTTGAGTGTCAGGATCAATAGTCTTGGTCCGTTTTTAAGCTATGTAAATTGTTTTCGTTCATAAAGGACTTGGTATCTAAAATGTTGGGTTTAAAAAGAATCGTGCTTCACAACTCATACTTTACAAATATGACAGTAAAGTTCGATGTTGATGGTCATTCAAATGCCAGTGGTGGAAACGGTGCTGGCAAAACATCGGCACTTAATTTAATCCCTATATTTTATGGTACTGAGCCAAGTCTGCTTGTAGACCAAATTGCAGATAAGGACTCTTTTCTGGATTTTTACCTTCCAAAGCAGTCGAGCGCTATTATTTTCGAACATGAGCGAGAGGATGGCTTTAGACTAGTCGTTATGTATAGACACACCTCAGGATCTAAAGTGATTTATCGTTTTGTACGAGGGGGCTTAGAAGAGACATTATTCAGTCCAGAGATCAAGCCTTTATTAGAATCAGGTGTTTCAATCAGCGATATATTTCACGATTTAAGAGTCCAAAATATAACAATAAGCAAGCAGTTGGATACGATTACAGACTACCGATCTATTATCCAAAATGATCGTAACCTCCTTCAGCGAAAGGGTAGTAATGCAGGTGATGTGGCATTGGCTCGTGAATATTGTATAGGTGGTGCTAACGATCGCATGAGCCACCTAGATCGAATGAGCTATTCTATATTGCGTAGAAAAGACATGTTTGAGCGATTAAAAAAAATGATCGCAGAGACACAGTTCAAAGACATCCATATCAATTCTCGTCCAGAGCACCTAAAAGATAAAACACTTATTCAAGATATAGCAGCCATAAGGGACTTCACAGCTTCCGAAGGCAGAATTAGAGATTGCATTGAAAACAATAACACTCGGCTGCTTGTAGTTAAGAATCGTGACGACACTGCGAGTCAACTCAAAGCTCGACTTGTCGAGGCAAATAATGAACTATCTCAGCTAGCCACTAGTATGAAAGTAACTGAATCAAAACTGGTGGAAGAAAAAGAGAAATATGAAACTGAAACTGAGACGCTCAGGAATCGATATCAAGCACTTAAAAGTGAAACATCTCAATTAGATAGAGATATTAAAGCAATCTATAAAGACCATGATGCTTGGATTAATGAGCAAAACATTCACTTAAAAAAAGCCAAATACTCAAATCTTCAACAAGAGCAACAACGTCTTGATAACCTCAAAACACAGCTGGATCAGTTAACACAGCAAGTTAAAAACTTAGAAGGTGAGCGTGACACGGAGAAGTACAAAGCTCGTGGACATCGCGATCAGATTCAGAATCAAATTAATATCCAGCGCAACCAGTTAGTTGAAGAACTTAGAGCAGGCGAACAAGAAAAATCTGAAGTTTTACAAGTTCTATCACAAGATAAGCAGAAAGCTATCGATTCTTTAAATGGCGGCGAACTTTCTCAGAGATTAAAAGAACTTAATTCTAATCATGCGACAGCAAAAGTTACAGCCAACACTTACATAGAGCGTTCCCTAGATATTCAAGAATTAACCAATATTGAATCCTCAGAGTTCACCTGTCTAGAACAAATTGATAAAAAACGTGAATCTCTGAAGATACTCGAATTAGAACTTGATCTTATAAAAAAACAGCGTATTAGTGCACTTGATTTGCTTGATCAAGCGAAAATCAATACTGATAAGGAGCGAGGGAAGCTCAACTCCCTTCAAGCTATAGCCTATCCTAATGACGGAACTTTATTATCTGAGTTTAGGAGAGAAAATCTAAAGTGGACAGAGTCGATCGGTCGTATTATTAATAAAGACCTGCTCCTAAGATCAGATCTTGAGCCGGAGTATATTGGTTCGACTGATACTGTCTTTGGCTGGTCACTGTTACTAGAAAAAATAGATATCCCCGATCATTGTGCAGATAATGAAACACTCGCTCAGCGGTTGGATCAGCAAGAGGGGATTGTTAGAAATGCAGAAAAAACAATTGTAGAACGAGAAGCCGAAGCACGCGCTATACAAACTCAGCTGAAAGAGCTTGATTATAAGATCAAACCGCTTCGTCACGATATTGATGAGCTTACAAGTCGCCTCAGAAATCTGCGGAACGAGAAAAAGAAAGCTAAAGAAACGGCTAAGCAAAATGCTATAGCAGATCAAAGGGCTGCGAAAAATGAAATGGATAGAATCGCTGCCGAAATCATTCAGACTGAAATTCAGATTAATGAAAAACGTAGCCAAATTAATCATCGCTTTAGTGAACATCATCAAGAGATCAACGCTAAATACCAGATGGAATGTCAGAGAATTCAACACAAAAAAGAGCAACTAGAAGAATCCTTAGAAAAAGCAGAGAGTGATTTCATAGAACAACTTAAACGCATTGAAAAACGTTATTCCGAAGACTGTATAAAGAATGGAATGAATCCAGATGATATTCGTGAATTGCGTGGAAAAGTGAATCATCAGACAGAGCTTGTGCATGAGATTAAAGACTACTGGATTGAGATCGAAAAATTTGACCATTGGTCCAAAGTCCGTTGGGATACACGTGAAACTATTGAAGAACAGCTACGAGAATCTGAGACGGCTCGTAACGAAGCTCAGGAAAATATTAACAGTCACAACAAATATTACTCTCAAAAACGCAACAAACTTAAACAGCAGCTTTCTATTGATACAAGTAAACATAAAGAGCTGGAAGACAAGATTCGACAGGGTACGAGTCTTGTCAATCAGTGTCCTTTAATTGACGAGATCATCGAGCCACAACATCCGTTTGGGGCACTCATCTTAGACCTTGAGCGCCATATAAAAAGGGAATCTCAACTTTGTGAAGACGTACTCAATGGAGTGAGTATCGCTCAGCAAATACTTCAACAATATGTAAACTCTCGTATCTACAAAGCTTGGCAGATGTTACTTGACCAGCGCAAAATGGTTTCAGGACTTAATGAGTTTGATGTGGAGTTTAGGTTGAACCAACCAAATGATCTTGCACACTTATTAGATAATGATGTGCCAGATTTGAGAGATCTACTCATTGAACAAGTCCGAGCTGTTGGAGATAGCCTTTCGAAGTATCATGACAACCTCAATTCACTGAACAAAGAAGTTGATAGAGTATCGCGCCATCTTGGAAAAAATATCAACGCTAATCAACGGATTGAAAACTTGACGAATATCGAGTTACAGGTGACATCTGTAGTGAAAGAAGGAGACTATTGGAGAAAGCTGTCTGAGTTTAATCGGCAATGGGTAGATTGGTGTGAGAATCGAGACTTTAAACTCCCCCCAAATGTGCTGTTGGAGTCTATTCAGGTGGCTAACGATGCACTTCAAAATGCACGAATAAAAAGTGATATTAACTCTCTTATCAGACTGCGGATCTGCTTAGAAGAGAATGGACGAAAGGCTCATGCTACTAGTGCAGCCGAACTTGATGCAGTGAGCTCAAACGGTATCTCATATCTTGCAATATTAGTAATTTTCAAAGGTATGGCACGTTATCTGTGCCCAAATCTAAATATATCGCTTCACTGGCCTATTGATGAACTTGCTGCCCTATCGCCCGAAAATGTAGCGAGGGTGTTCGCAATGTTTGATGAAGCTGGTATTTATTGCTTCTCAGCATTTCCGAGTACAGACCCTAATTTACTTAAGTTTTTCAAGCATCGGAAGCTTATTGACCGTCGATCAGGAGTAAGGGATTTAAAAGAACAGGTGAGTGGTATTAAAAGAGAGTTATCATCGCGAATATCTGAACTGGTTGTGGGGGAGGCGAAATAATGGATTCACAATTATTTAGTCGAACTGTTCAAGCTCTATTATCTGACAAAATTATTTGTCATGAAACCTTAGCAGGGGAGTTCGCTTTCATGCAAAGCGAATCGAATCTGCGAGAGGTAGGCGATTACCTTTTAAAAATAGAACGCGCTGTACGAGTCACCTCCGATGGTAAAGGATACTATTGTGCCTATTTAGATGCCGATGAAGCAGAAGCAAAACGAGCAATCAGAGGTGTTTTTAGACTGTTTGCTGGTGAAATTGAACCCCTAGTTCGTTGGATGCGTTTGGCGAGGGACTGTCATCCCACAGGTAGGCCGATAGAAGCTGGGATGCTTGTAAAAGAAAGTGAATTACTCGGATTTATCGAGAGTTCACCTGAGCTTAATCAAGCGTTAGAAGATCTAACTCGACATAGACTGTTTAAATCTGCCGCTACTGATGGAAAGGGCCGCATCAACCAGATTCTAAACAAACTTGAAGAACTAGGATATTTGATAAAGCTTGATAGCTCCGGATCACTTTATAATGCGACAGGTCGATGGAGCTATTTATACGATGTACTATCATTCATCCGAGCTCATGAGCGTTTGGATGATGAATCTGGAGATCAACAAATTCAAGGTACTCTAGTCTAATGGCAAGAATTGATGATGCTGCTGATGCTCTCCAAGCATTAGCAAAACACCGAGATATCATTATTGATGCTTATCTTAACCAAGGTGGAGCATTACATGACACTGAAGAAAACCGTTCGGCTATCAAGTCTCTGATGAAACATCAGCTAACTTGGCAAATAGATATGGATGAACCCGTTCGTTTAAGTCAAAGTCTGACATCACTGTTGGCGGTAGTCACTCGAAGCCAGCTTAGATTCAGTGCGAACAGTGCGGTAGCCGATTTATGGAAAGAAATTGAAGGAACGATTGATGGTTATCGTGAAGCCAAAAACAGAGGAGCATTAGAGGATAGTAATCATTACCTAGAGAATGCCTTTTTTTTTGGACATCAGTTAATAGAAAGTTTGAGAAGCTCACTATCTATTTATGCAAGACATATTAATACCGAATTCACTCATATACATAACCTCGATTTGAGAGCTATCGAAAATAGAAAAATGATAGAACGGGCATCTGAGTTCAATACAATATTGGAAACTTTTGACTACCAAGACCTTCATAACAAAGCTGGTGATGACTCAGACCTCAGACGACTACTTTTAAAATTCATTCCCAGCGCTTTGGAAGATTGCCGTAAGCAACTTGGTTATTCGATAGAGCGATTAATAAACATGTTGCACACGATCAACCGCCAACAAGAAAAAGCTAGGCTAGTTGATTGCCTTATTGAGAAGTTTGATAGGGATGAGTCCTATCACCCAAGCGTAGATGATCTTAATGATCTCCCTTCTGTATTAAATAGGGCAGTTCGGCTATGTAATCCGATCTACCCTGATTTAGCAAATCCCGAGCACGAAGATATATTAGCATCGATTGTTGAATCTCTACCGACGCTTACGGTTACTGAAAAAGAGAAATTTGTACCACAACCCGTAAAAAATGGGCTCAATGAAAAAGCTGTCGAGATACCTGTAAACCCTATGATAATAGTCGTTCAAGAAATATTAGAGCTGTTATCTGGAACCGATGAACCTATATCGGCTAAAAAGGTTTATCACATTAGCAAACTAGACAATCACTGTGAGTTAGAGATTTGGTACATGGCTCTCTTCAATGAAATCAACGGTCTACCGCTAAAACAGCGTGCAAGTTTAGATATTCACTTTGTTGAGTCACCGGATGATACATTCAGTGGAAACTTCTGGGTATCTGATATTGTTCTTCGGAAAGTAGGCCGCAATGAATAGAGAGTTTGAAATCATCCAGCGCTTTCTTCGCAGTGGCAAAGATGCAACTACTCTAAACAAAAGTTTTCAAAAAATTCATGATGAACAAGGTATTGGTAACATTGTGGGTTCTTATATCCGGTTCAATGGAAGGGATAGGGAAGGGCTTAGAGGATGGTTTAAAGATCAAACAGGTATCGATCCACTTGTAGAAAACTCAATACCCGAGGATCGAATTAACGTTGCGAGTATAGGAATAAATGAAAAACTTGCAAGAAAGAATGTTTTTGCAGGTCAATTAAAAGTAGCAGCTCCTATTGGCTATGAAGTACAAACAATCAATGGACCCGCCATAACACCACGCGGCACAAATCTACTTGTGCCAATTGATCATCTCATACTCGAAGACGCTGAAGTGATTATTGTTGAAAATGGCGCCGTTATGAGATCTATCAATGATCTGAAATTTGAGCAACCTTTCACTAATCCACTATTTATTTATCGAGGTCATGAGAGTGACGCGAGAGAGCTAAAAATTGCATTAGCGGCATATCCGCCTGCATGTGTGATCGGGTTCTATGATTTTGACCCTGCCGGTATGCTAATGGGATTAGAAAGCAAGTCAGATTCGCTAATTTTTCCCAAGCTATCAGAAGAAAACCTAGAACAATCATTGCTTACTAAGATAAATCAGGCAGAAAAATTTTGGGCTCAGGCGCATCAATTTAGCCGTTTAAAGGCGAAGACACCGGATACATTACTTCCTTTTGTTGAAATAATGGAAAGGTTGGAGCTAGCTATCATGCAAGAGCATATGGTGGCTCATCAGATGATGCTATCCCGATACGACTTTTAACTTTAACTATTCCTGAATGTGGGAATTCCAATCACTCAACCCGGAACACATATCACAATGTCGGTGACTGTAAGCACCAAAGTTTCTGATAGGGCTGAATTAATTCAGAGTTGAACCGGAAACTACACAATACAGTAGCGATCCGTATAACTTCACAACTATACGATTTAACATAATATACATTATACGAAGTTATATAATTAGCAAAAGCAGACTCTTCAGCTGCAGTTATCAGTTACCAACCTACTTAAAATTTATGGGATTTGGCGTGCGTTCAAGATATCGAGAACATCGGAAAATGAACTCATGACTCGATTAGGATTAGCTAACTCTATGGGCTGACCATGATTGTAGCCATAAGGCACCGCCCACACCTCTACACCTGCATTTTTAGCCGTTGATACATCAGTTGTTGAATCCCCAATGAAAAGAACTTGCTCAGGTTGAACTCCGTGCTTCTTCATTAGGTAATGAACTGCGATAGGATCTGGCTTTTTGTGTTCAAAAGAATCGCCACCAATAATGTCATCAAATAGATGATCAATTTTATGTGACTGAAGTACCTTATCTGCGCCACGCTTGAACTTATTAGTCACAACTGAGAGCTTATAGTCTGATCCATACAAGGCTTCTAAAGCCTCCATAACGCCCGGGTATAAGCTACTTCCCGTACCAGAACGCCTTTCATAATAATGGTAGAAACGTTGTAATAACTCATCATAACCAACATCAACTTTAAGCTGATGATAATCCATTACTTGGTTTAAAAAGTGAGGTGCGCCCTTTCCTACCCAATTTTTTGCCTGATCCAGCGTGACATTAGGTAAATCAAATTCCGATAGCATATCGTTCATAGAGGCAGCTATCTCTTCAACCGTATCCAATAAAGTTCCGTCTAGGTCGAAGATGATCAACTTATAGCAATTCATTGGGTATTCCATTGATAAGTAATAAGAAAAAAGAGGATACTTAGAGAAGATGACAACTTGATGTCACTGGTCAATCTATCAATTGACAGCAACTCCATAGCGTACTGCCATTTTGACTAGCTCAGCATTATTCTTCAGCTTAAGCTTTCGCAAAATGTTTGCACGATGTGCGTGAACTGTCTTAGGACTTAAACAAAGAGATTCTGCTATCTGATTGATTGGAAAGCTTTCTGCTAACATACTAAAGACTTCAAGCTCCCTCTTACTAAGATTCACTAGCGGAGCATTAGTCTCACTATCGGGATTCATCTCATTGCGGATAGATGCTGAAAAATACTGCTCACCTTTAGCGACAGCTTTAACAGCAACGACTAATTCTTCAGGGGCACAGTGTTTGGTTAAATAGCCAGAAGCACCCGCTGTAACCGCTTGAGTTGGAAAGGGTTCGTTAGACATCGCTGTCAGCACTAAAAGCTTAGTATGAAGACGCAGAGCAACAATTTTACGAATAGTCTCTAAACCACAAGCAAATGAAACTTCATCAGATTCATTATTAAAAGGAATCGAGAGATCCAAAACGACGACATCAGGACGATATTCCTTACAGCAGTTCACCGCACACTGGCCCGTTTCAGCCTCAGCAACCACTGATATATCACGATGTTTTTGCAAAATTTGCCGATATCCGGCTCGGATGATGGAATGATCATCAACCAATAACAAACGGATTGCCATAGTTAAACGCCTTTTTTCAAGCTATCTGCGCCTCTGTATACGTCACTCGTATCCAAATCTAGCGCAAAAGGCGATATTCCTTCCGCCGGATCAAGGTGAGCAGGCTGTGCCACCAACTCGTCACTAAATCCTATCAGTTGCACGCCCTCCTTGCGACAGTGCTGTAACACCTTTTCAAGCGCTCTGACCACTGCAAGTTGACGATCGTTAAGATGCTCACTCTTTTTTTGATCAATTCTTCGTTTAGAAGACACCTGTCTAATGACATAATTGCCTTCATCTAAAAGTTGTATAGTTATATCAGCCGCTTTTTCTGCAATCAATGCCACTTTAGTTATTTCGAATAAAGCAGCTTCACGGCAGCAAAAAACCTCACCTGGACTGGCTTCGCGAATCAATTCGCGAATCACCTGGACTGAGCTACCTTCGGGTATGAATTGTTCCATTATTTCCGTTAACCAGACACAATCGTTACTGTTGCATATGAATCACTTAGAATGACGAGCTTGTGCCAATTCTAACTGATGACGACGTTCGAGCGATTCTTTCTCCGCCTCAGACAGTGCGCGTCTTAGGCTTGCATTATCGGATTGCAGATCAGCATTTTGCTTCTTAAGACGAGTTATCTCCTCCTCTTGAATCCGGATTTTAACACGATATTCAATCACTTCATCACTTTGCTGTAGATTTCCTCCAGCAGATAGACGCGACTGATTCAACTCTCGTTCGGTGACCTCTAGCTTACTATTACTACGAAATAACTTTTCTTCAAGCGTATTAACGGCTTGATGCTGAACTCTAACTTCATCTAACAAGGACGTATATTTCTGCAATAGCGCTTGATAATCCTTCTGTAATGCTATTAACGAATGGCCGCCATCCTGCTCGGCCTTGTGCAGCAGCTCTTCAAGCTCTCGAATACGATCACTGTAAACAGCGCTTTGCTCTTGAAAGCGTTTTTCAGCATAAGCCAACGCCCTATCCCACGTCTGATTCGCTAACCTAATCACAGGTTCTGGTAATTCAGGATGATCGTGACGACGATTGAGCCGCTCACTTAATGAGCCCCACCAGTCACCCAAAGCTTTGTTGATGGTTGTAATGCTGCCACTACCAATTAAATCTCGCACATTTTGCTGAGTAGGACGCACACCTTGCTCTAGCAAGGTGTCTGCTGCCTTAAAAACTGCTTGATGAGTATTACTGCTTCTAGCCATATTATTTAGTACACAATACGTATTGAATGGTATGTATCGTTAGCAATAATATCATTATTAAAAGCCTATGCAAGCGTCTTTACTCGCCTCTTTAAGTGGATTTCGATAAAATTGCGCTTTGATTTCTTCTAAGGTTTTTTGAAAGTATATGAACGCACCCAAGGTAGGCTTTGTTAGCCTAGGCTGCCCTAAAGCACTCGTTGACTCCGAACGCATCCTGACCCAACTTCGTACAGAGGGATATGAGATCTCTCCTTCTTATGACAATGCCGACATCGTGGTCGTCAACACCTGCGGCTTTATCGATAGCGCTAAAGCAGAATCCTTGGATGCCATCGGTGAAGCCATCAAAGAAAACGGTCGCGTGATCGTTACCGGATGTCTTGGTGTGAATGAAGATGAAATTCGCAACCTACATCCTCAAGTGTTAACGGTAACTGGACCTCAAGCCTACGAGTCCGTGGTGAACGCTGTTCATGAACATGCACCTCATACTCCTGTTCATGATCCATTTATCAGCCTAGTGCCTCCACAAGGTATTAAACTGACCCCTCGTCATTATGCTTATGTAAAAATCAGTGAAGGCTGTAATCATCGCTGTACTTTCTGCATCATCCCTTCCCTTCGTGGCGACCTGGTTTCCCGCAAAGCTGAAGATGTGATGAAAGAAGCGGAAGGCTTAGTTAAAGCAGGCGTAAAAGAGCTACTGATCGTCTCTCAAGATACCAGTGCATACGGTGTCGATTTGAAATACCCTCTGGGTATTTGGAATGGCCGTCCGGTTAAAACGCGGTTATTGGAACTTTGTCAGGCACTCGGCGATTTGGGTGTATGGGTTCGCTTGCATTATGTTTACCCTTATCCATCAGTCGATAAAGTGATTCCTTTGATGGCAGAAGGAAAAATTCTTCCTTACTTGGATATACCATTCCAGCATGCCAGCCCTCGCGTTCTAAAGATGATGAAACGTCCTGCACATGCGGAAAACACCCTTGAGCGTATTCGCGCTTGGCGTGCTATTTGCCCGGAACTCGTGATTCGTAGCACCTTTATTGTTGGTTTCCCCGGTGAAACCGAACAAGACTTCCAAGAATTATTGGATTTTCTGGAAGAAGCTCAGCTTGATCGCGTGGGATGCTTCCAATACTCACCGGTTGATGGCGCAACAGCCAATGATATTGCCGAGCATATTCCTGATGATATTAAGCAAGATCGTTGGGAGCGTTTTATGGCAGTTCAAGCGCGAATCAGTGCCGCAAAACTGCAGCAGAAGATCGGAACAGAGATCGATGTCATCATAGATGAAGTGGTTGAAGAAGGCGCTGTTGGGCGCAGTAAAGCAGATGCACCAGAAATCGACGGTCAGGTTTTCTTGGACAATGCGACTCATTTAATCCCTGGTAGTATTGTCCGCGCCCGCGTTATTGACGCAGATGAATACGACCTTTGGGCAGAACTCATTTAGTAACAATAGGTTACTAATGCAACCTCAAGCGCTGCCCACGCGGTGCTTGAGGTACTAAATCACAGTACAAATCACCTCGAATTAATCTATCTTGTTCAATCTGGCGCGAAATACCTCGCTCATATTGCTGTCGAGTCGCAATCATTTCTGCACACTCTCCCACTGAACGTCGTTGAACGGCATTTGCTGAACGACACACACGAACGGTTTGACCATCGAAACTGGCATAAAAAGATTGACCATAGTGCCCACGCGAATCGATGGCTTCCATTTCATCGGCGAAACCACTAACAAGATCTAGTGCAACAGGTCTTGCAGCTTCCCAGCGCCCTCTGACATAGACTTCAGCAGGATCTAAAATACATTGCACTCTTTCGCCGTATTCTGCATTTCGTCTACGCTGATCTAGCTCTGCTGCTTCTTTAAGAGCCTCAGCCTCTCTTGCCCGCGCTTCAGCCACTCTTCGCTCATGAGCGGCTTTATCAAGTGCCGCTTGCTGACTTCTGGCATCTAACTGCTGTTGCGGTGACATCAACACCCACTGCTCTTCTGGAATATTCAGAGGATAGCGAGTTCCACAAGCCGTTACTCCTATGACTAGAAGAACCATTAATATGCATTGGTACGTAAGTGTAATCGTCTTTATCATCATCTCAGTTTACAGTGGTTAAATGAGCTGAAGCTTAACAACATTAAAAGAGAAATAAGTTGATTTCAGAAGCAGCCGAAAAACTTCATACATTTATCCGCAAGCACCCTCGCCTGATGGTGCTGACCGGAGCTGGCATGAGCACAGATTCAGGAATTCCTGCTTATCGAGATGCGAATGGCCAATGGCAGCAAAAACAACCGGTGCAGCATCAAGCATTTATGACGCAACTGTCTGTAAGACAACGTTATTGGGGAAGAAGTTTACCGGGCTGGCCTGTCATGCGTGATGCCAAACCAAATCCTGCGCACTATGCACTGGTGGATTTGGAACATAAAGGCCATATCAACCTGTTAGTGACGCAGAATGTTGATCGTCTGCATCAACATGCAGGTTCGCAACAGGTTACGGATCTGCATGGACGATCCGATCAAGTCATCTGCATGTCGTGCGATTATCGTGTTGACCGTAATAACGTCCAAACACGCTCTGCCGAGTTAAATCCTGATTTTGCCTCTATTCAAGCAGAGGCCGCACCTGATGGTGATGCGAATATAGAGATGGATTTTTCTACCTTTAAGGTCCCCGATTGCCCCAA
Organism: Nitrincola schmidtii; assembly: GCF_008973715.1. Taxonomy (GTDB): domain Bacteria; phylum Pseudomonadota; class Gammaproteobacteria; order Pseudomonadales; family Balneatricaceae; genus Nitrincola; species Nitrincola schmidtii. Next base: position 226,684 of record NZ_WBOL01000003.1, on the reverse strand, counting down.
GTGTGGCGGCATTCTTAAGCCAGACGTGGTGTTTTTTGGCGACAATGTGCCTAAAGAACGAGTCCATCACAGCTTAGACACACTCAAGAGTTCCGATGGATTATTAGTGATTGGCTCTTCGTTAATGGTTTATTCTGGATTTCGTTTTTGTCGTTATGCTGCTGACTGGAAACTACCCATCACGACACTGACCCTAGGAGTGACTCGCGCAGACCCTATCTCTCAATTACAGATAAAAGCACCGATTAAGGAAACCTTGGATTTAGTGATAAAGAATCTATGAGTCTTTGGAAAAGCGTTGCTTTCCAATTTTAGATGCTTTTCTATTTTAAATGTCGACCGCCATCAACCGCCAAGGTACGACCTGTGACATAACCGCTATTGAGCAAATAATCAACAACATTTGTCATCTCAGCTGCGCCAGCTTCTTTATTCATTAATGACTTAGCGCGTGCTTTTAACTTATATTCTTCATCATCACCTTCATTGAACAAGATGAGTGCCGGTGCAATATTGTTAACTTTAACCTTGGGTGCTAGCAGTTGTGCGAAGGATAACGTCATATTAGACAGAGCAGCCTTGCTTGCAGCATAAGCAATATGTTTTTTACTTCCCTTCTCTGCCACGTAGTCGGTAATGTGAATAATATCAGCCGAGTTGGAAGCTAATAACAGATCTTTAAGTGCCAAATTTAGTTGATACGGAACAGCAACATGAATGTGCATCATCACATGCATGGTCAATAGCGCTTGATCCGCTGTACCATCAGGCAACCAGTCAGAGGCATTATGAATAATACCTCTTAATGCAGGTGACTTATTTTTTACATGCGATATCAACGCTTGAACCTGATCACCGACATTAAAATCACATTGAAACAGGTCAATACCAAGATTGGTCAAGTGTTGTAGTGAAGAACGTTCAGTACGATAGGTACCGATCACCTGATAACCCTGTTGCTGTAAATGCTCAGCCAGATGAAACCCTATTCTCTGACCCACGCCGGTAATCAGAATAACTTCACTCAAGAGACTTCTCCCTTATAACTCATGAAAATTAGCAATAAAGATATGCATGTAAAACTTATTTTTGAGTATTATTTTAAAAACTCAGCTCTAGTATGAATATTTTCTTTAAAAACCCCGCCAAGAGCAGTTGTTGATGTTTTAGAATTAACATCCATCACACCACGGGATTTAACGCAGTAGTGTGTTGCTTCAATAGAAACCGCAACATTTTCAGTTTCCAACAAAGCTTGTAGCGCAACTAAAACCTGCTGAGTCAGCCTCTCTTGCACTTGAGGTCTTTGTGCAAAAAAGCGCACTAAACGATTGATTTTTGAAAGACCAATGATTTTTTCATTGGGAATGTAAGCCACCGTTGCAGACCCATCAATGGTAATAAAATGGTGTTCACACGTACTGGTTAAATCAATATCAGAAACTTTTACCATCTCGTCAACTTGCATCTTATTTTCAATAAGAGACATCGATGGAAAGTTTGAATAATCTAGCCCAGAGAAAATCTCATAGACATACATTTTAGCAATACGATGTGGCGTTTCAGCCAAACTGTCATCAGCAAGATCCAAACCTAGTGTTTTCACAACATCAGTCATAGACGCTTTGATCTTCTGATATTTTTCTTCAGCCGATAAACTCTGTTCCGTTAGAGGTGTTTCTAATCCCCTATCGATCAATACTTGACGAACACGTGCCGCTTCATTGGAGATCATACATCTGCTCCTGTGCTTTTAATCAGCTTTTATCATAATGAAGTGTGAGAGAAACCGAGTCAGCAAACCTTAACGCATGCGGTTTATCAATTCGGACTTGAGCATGAGTCACCACCTCTGCTTGAGTGCAAATGCTCAACACATCTGACACAAGTTTTTCGAGTAACAGGAACTGTCCATCTTCGACATGTGCGATGATTTGTTTAGTGATTCCCTTGTAGTCTAATGCAGCATCCACTTGATCGGTTAAGCAACCACGATTAATGGGATAATGAATTTCAGCATTAATGACAACATCTTGCTTCTTTTCACGCTCTTCTGGGTTAAACCCGATAAACGTGCGAAGTCGCAGGTTGGTAATCTTAATAATCGCATTGCTCAACGGCATGTTCAGTCTTCTCCAGTAGGTGATGTTGCTCTTTACGCACATCACTATTCAAATAGAGCATAGCAAGTGTAAAAATTTTCATAAAATTGTTATAAAAACAACACTAAATCAAAGGGTACTGTCGCTAAATGCGTCTAAAGGCACAAAAATCCAACCCTCAGTCATTGAAATATCCTTGTGGGGAAAGGCCACTTTGTCTTTATCTGTATCAAAAAGAAAAGCGATTAAAGCACACCACAACGCATCGCGCTTGTCATCGTTCAGTAAATCTGGATATTCAGCAAAGTATTGCTGCATTATCGGGGATCGCTTACAGGCTGAAGGATACCCTTCAAATGCAGTTAACTGAGAACCATCGCTCCAGACCCCTGCCAAGACTTTATTCGGTGCAAATCGAGACAAAAAATGAATACCCTTGGTTGCTTGGCTACCAATCATATCCTTAATGGGCGACAGGGGTTTAATGCCACGCTCAAAGAGAAAACGTTCCGTCGCTCGATACAAGTAAGGGTTATCTTGAGAAAGCCCTATATACGCTGTTGCCCTATCTTGAGTAATCAACTCAACAAAGGCATCTGAAAAGCCAAGTGGCGTATCTATGGCTAAGGTGACATGAAATGGTTTGTCAGGCACCGCCACGTCACATAAACCAAACACAGCGGTAATAAATTCCGTTGGTGTGCTGGCTTGATTAATGATGTCACGAAGGTTACCGCGCCATGCACTACCTACCCACTCACCCTTAGCGTTCAGTAGAACCAGCGCATCTCGGCTTAGGGCGTTTTTATCACAATTCCAACCCCCGACATCCCAGCCAAGATAAAATTGCTCGATCATTGTTACCAATGTCCTGTATTTTCCATACTGCTCCAAGGCTCTTGAGGCGCTAGCGCATCTCCTTTTTGCAGAAGTTCGATGGAGATATTATCGGGTGAACGCACAAAGGCCATGCGACCATCTCTAGGTGGGCGATTGATTAGGATGCCGGCTTGCTGAAGCGCCGAACAGGTGGCATAAATATCATCTACCTCATAAGCAACATGACCAAAATGTCGACTATCTGAGGGTAAGCCTTGGTCGCCATCCCAGTTATAGGTTAGTTCTAATGGGCATTCAAGTTGACCCGGAGGTGCCATAAAAACCAGCGTAAAACGCCCTTGCTCACTTTCATGACGACGTATCTCTTCAAGCCCCAAGTGCTTAAAAAAAGCCATCGATTGCTCTAAATCTTTAACACGAATCATGGTGTGTAAGTATTTCATTATTCTCTCCTTGTTAAGCAGCTCTATGAAAGAATCTTTAAGCGACGCAGTTTAACCACCTCAGCCTTACGACAGCAAACGATAAATCGATTCATTGTTTTCTTGACCCATCTAAGATCAAACGCTAAGGTGCAAAAAGGTTGTAATTGACAATCTACGTCGCTCAGACGGTTCTGGGCGCTTACGTGAGAGAAATATCATGTCTGACAAATCTTCTATTCGTTTTGAGCGCATTGAGCGCTTGCCTCCTTATGTCTTCAATATCACCGCTGAACTGAAAATGGCTGCGCGCCGACGTGGCGAAGACATCATTGATCTCAGTATGGGTAATCCTGATGGTGCTACCCCGCCGCATATTGTCGAAAAGCTCTGCACCGTTGCCCAGCGACCGGATACGCATGGCTATTCAACCTCGAAAGGTATTCCAAGATTACGTCGCGCCATCAGCCACTGGTACAAAAATCGTTATGACGTTGACATAGATCCTGAAACCGAAGCCATTGTTACTATCGGTTCTAAGGAAGGCTTAGCTCACCTTATGCTTGCAACGCTTGATCGAGGTGATGGTGTGTTAGTGCCTAACCCTAGCTACCCTATTCATATCTACGGTGCGGTCATCGCGGGTGCTCAAGTTCGATCGGTTCCTTTGATTCCGGGTATCGACTTTTTTGCTGAACTCGAACGCGCCATTAAAGAAAGTATTCCGAAACCCAAAATGATGATTTTGGGGTTTCCTTCTAATCCCACGGCTCAGTGTGTTGAAATCGACTTTTTTGAACGCGTCATCGCCTTAGCAAAAGAGCATGGCGTACTGGTTGTGCATGACCTCGCGTATGCCGATATCGTCTTTGATGACTGGAAAGCTCCTTCGATTATGCAGGTAGAGGGAGCTAAAGATGTCGCCGTTGAGTTTTTTACACTGTCTAAAAGTTACAACATGGCTGGATGGCGTATTGGTTTCATGGTGGGTAACCCAGAACTTGTCAACGCGCTATCTCGGATAAAAAGCTATCACGACTACGGTACTTTTACACCACTTCAAGTGGCTGCGATTGCTGCGTTAGAAGGCGATCAAACCTGTGTGCATGAGATTGCAGGTCAATACCAAAAACGACGCGATGTGTTAGTCAAAGGCCTTCATGAAATAGGCTGGATGGTAGAAAAACCCAAAGCGTCCATGTATGTCTGGGCAAAAATTCCAGAAGCTTATGCTCAATTAGGCTCGTTAGAATTCGCCAAAAAGATGTTAGCCGATGCGAAAGTCTCGGTTTCACCCGGTATTGGATTTGGTGATTACGGCGATGATCATGTTCGTTTTGCTCTAATTGAGAACCAAGACCGTATACGTCAAGCATTACGGGGTATCAAGTCGATGTTTCGTGCTGATGGTCTGCTGTAATACTCAATCGCTATGCTGGAAAGCTTGGTTTGATAAAAGCACCTAGGAGAAGTTATTTATGAAAATTAAGAACACCCTAAAGACGATGATACTAGCGGGATCCGTGATGCTTAGCAGCAGCCTAATGGCGCAGTCGCCAGTGGTTGTTTCATCAAAAATTGATACAGAAGGGTCTGTGTTAGGCCATCTTATCTATTTTGCATTAGAAGATGCCGGAATTGCAGCGACTAACCGCATTCAGTTAGGCGGCACCAGCATCGTACGTAATGCTCTGATTAATGGTGAAATTGATATCTATCCTGAATATACAGGTAATGGAGCATTTTTCTTTGACCATGATGATGCGGGTATCTGGAAAAATGCTGAACAGAGCTATCAACTGGTCAAAAAGCTAGATTACGATGCGAATAAACTGGTATGGCTGACACCAGCCGACGCTAACAATACCTGGGCAATCAGTGTTCGTGGTGATTTAGCACGTGGTCAAAACCTCACTACTCTTGAAGACTTGGCGAGTTATTTAAATGATGGTGGTGATTTTAAATTTGCCGCCAGTGCTGAGTTTGTCGATTCACCTAGCGCCCTACCTGCATTTCAGGAGGCCTATGGCTTTGCCTTGGAGTCAGATCAGCTGTTAATCCTTTCTGGGGGTAATACTGCCGCAACCATGAGAGCGGCAGCTCTGCAAACCAGTGGCGTGAATGCAGCCATGACCTATGGGACTGATGGTGGCCTACCTGCCTTGGACTTAGTGGTGTTAGAAGATACGCTAGAAGTACAACCTGTATATCAGCCAGCACCGGTGATTCGTGAGAGCACTCTCAAGGAGCATCCAGAAATTGCTGGCATTCTTGCACCTATTTTTGCTGAACTGAATTTAGAAACGCTTCAAAAGCTGAACGGTGATGTGGCTGTAAACGGCGAAGATGCCTCAGTGGTCGCTAGGCGCTTTTTAGATTCCATCAGTCAATAAATCCGATGCGTTAAGGAGTTCATGCTCGGTATTCGATTCGACAAAGTGATGCCCGTATTAACCGGAGCATCACTGCTTTCCATTTGGACGCTTGATTTTGTAAACCTGCAGCCTAATCGCATTCTTCCTGGCGTCGGTTATTCACTTCAAGATGCCGTGGGATGGTGGTCGATGATCATCGTTACCACCCTCCTGATCAGTGCTTTTCTGCTATCGTTTTCCCGCTTATCCCTTAGACGTTGGTTGCAACTTTTCATAGTAACGTTGTTGCTTGTCTTAATGCCGATAAGCTTATCAAGTTTCGCGCAAAACCATATTCCTGAGACGTTAACTCATGCCAGAACAGGATTGGGTTCCGCCTTTTGGTTAGTGTTTTTCTTGCTGGTATTGATGCTAATAGAGTTACAACAAAAACTTGAACTATCACGCTCAATTTATTGTTTTATATTTTCTTTCCCTCTTATCTCGACAGTCTTTATCTACCTGATGGGTGGTTTAGATACCCTAGCCATATTGCGTGAATACGGTGCTCGATCCGACCAATTTCATCAAGCCGTACACATACACATTGCTCTAGTGGGTGGCGCCGTGATTACCAGTATATTACTGGCAGCCTGCCTAGTGGCGATGATGCGCAAATCAACAACAGCGCAGAAAATCATCTTTCCGTTGCTTAACTTTATTCAAACCATTCCTAGCTTGGCATTATTTGGATTACTGATCGCTCCTTTAGGATACATAGCGTCCAAAAGCGAATGGCTTCAAGCGATGAATGTCAGCGGAATTGGGTGGGCACCCGCGATGATTGCATTAATCGCCTACAGCCTGTTACCCATGGTGCGAAATACGTTTGTCGCACTTGAGGAAGTATCAGAGTCAGTCATTGAAGCAGCTAAAGGCATGGGTATGAGCCCTGCTCAAGTTTTCATCCAGGTCAGACTACCACTGGCGATGCCAGTTATTCTTGAAGGCATTCGCATTACCACGATTCAAGCAATAGGACTCACAGCCGTCGCAGCTCTTATTGGAGCCGGCGGTTTAGGTAACTTTATTTTCCAAGGACTTGGACAAGCAGCAATGGATATGGTGTTACTGGGGGCACTTCCCATATTGCTCTTGGCGATCATAGCAGATCTATTTTTCAGCAGCGTGATGACCTTTTTTAATCAGCATACAAAACAATCAGGAGCAACTAAATCATGAATCTTAACACCATGATCGAGTTGCAAAATATCAGTAAGTACTATGACCAAGTGAGTGCCGTTGATTCAATTGATCTCAAGATCAACAAGGGAGAGTTTTGTGTATTGGTGGGCACCTCTGGTTGCGGAAAGTCCACCACACTGAGGATGATTAATCGCTTAATTCCCCACTCAGCGGGAAAAATTCTGATAGAAGATCAAGAGATTAATTCGTTTAATGAACAAACGCTTCGTCGTAGAATTGGCTATGCCATTCAAAATACTGGTCTATTCCCTCACTGGAGCGTCGAAAAGAACATAGGCACCGTACCAAGACTGTTAAAATGGCCAGAAAAACGAATTCAGGAACGTGTTATTGAACTGCTTGAGTTGCTCAACCTACCCTACGCGGAGTTTGCCCACAAATACCCTAGCGAACTTTCAGGTGGACAAGCGCAGCGAGTAGGAGTTGCTCGAGCCTTAGCCGGTGATCCTGACATACTGTTGATGGATGAACCCTTCGGCGCACTAGACCCTATTACCCGCGAATCCTTGCAAAATGAGTTACTTAGAATTCAGCAACAGATCCATAAAACCATTGTATTCGTCACCCATGATATGGATGAAGCCTTAAAGCTAGCAAACCATATTGTGGTAATGGATCAAGGTAAGATTATTCAACAGGCATCTCCTTATGAACTCTTATTGAATCCCGCCAGTGACTTCGTTTCTCAACTACTCGGTGGTGAAGATCGAGGCTTAAAGCAAGCTGGATTAATGCGTGTTGGTGAGTACATGGTTGTTGCGAGCAGCACACATATAAATGATTTAGACATTAAAAACTTAGACATTAAAAACGTAGAAACTAACAAGCTTGCAACCAAGCCATTAGCGAGTGTTAGTACACACGATAGCTTGCGCTTTGCTTTATCGGTGATGCTATGGCATCAATGTGAACTGTTGACGGTGGTAGATGATCAGCAACAACCTGTCGGTTATATCAGCTTACAACAGATTATGCAGGCTAAACCTCATGGGTAAACAGGAAACTATCGCTAGGATTTGGGGTATTCCTTTGTTGTGGCTCTCATGCCTAATCATTGCAACATTTAGCTTTCCTTACTTTGAAGAGATTTTTAGACAAATTGAACCCAATCAACGTCAAGTCATCTACTCTCGAGATAGCTTTTTCACCTTGCTTCTTAATCACCTTAGCTTAGTCGGCATTGCGGCAACTATCTCAATTCTGCTGGGTGTCAGCAGTGCCATTTTTGTGACCCGTCCTTTTGGAAAAGATTTTTTACCCTTGGTCAGCCAAATTGCCTCGATGGGTCAAACCTTTCCACCTATCGCGGTGCTAGCGTTATCCGTTCCGCTGTTGGGATTTGGTGCGCTACCGACCATTCTGGCTCTTTCTCTTTATGGTTTATTACCCATCGTACGCAACACGCTAGCAGGGATTCAAGGTGTTGATGCTGCGGTGATAGAGTCTGCACGCGGAATGGGAATGTCGTCCTTTCAAGTACTGCGTCAGGTTGAACTTCCTCTAGCCAGCACCGTTATCCTCAGTGGCATTCGCACCTCGGTAACCATCAATATTGCCACCGCCGCTATAGGTTCTACTATCGGGGCCAGCACCCTTGGCGATCCCGTTATTTCGGGTCTGGTGAATGGCAACACCGCTTATGTGATTCAAGGCGCTATTCTGATCGGGTTGCTTGCTTTAAGCACTGATAGCCTGCTGGATAGATTACAGCTCCGCCTTAGCGCTAGAAGATGAAAAGTTGATCTTCAGCTTAAATATTTCTCGAAGAGTCACAAAGCCTCAGTTAAAATCTCCTTTTTATTTACTGAGCGCGCACCATGCCTAAAGCTTCTGAAATCAAACGTGGCCATGTCGTTGAAATTAATGGTTCACTCTATATTGCTAACCAAGTCGATGTAAAAAGCCCCTCTGCTCGAGGTGCCGCGACTCTTTATAAAATACGCTTTAACCAGGTTCCTGGTGGTCGCAAACATGAAGAAACCTTTGTGGGTGATGATCAAGTTAAGGATGTGCAGTTAGAACGTCGCAAAGTCTCCTATCTTTACAAAGAAGATGATCTTTACACCTTCATGGATCTAGAAGATTACAGCCAATACAGCATCAATGGTACCGCTATTGAAGCACAACAGCCCTTCCTGATGGATGGTATGGAAGGCATTACCGCCCTGCTGGTTGATGGCAATCTGATTACCATTGAGCTTCCTGGAACTGTGGTGATGGAAGTTAAGGAAACGGTTCCCAGCATGAAAGCGGCAAGTGCGACGGGTAGAACTAAACCAGCGATCATTACCACTGGATTAGAACTTCAAGTACCGGAATATATTGAAGCAGGTGAGAAAGTTAAGGTAAACACAGAAACTGGCAAGTTTTTGTCTCGCGCTTAATACTTCGAAAAACTTATCTGCACATCACATCCTCACACCGTTAACGGTGTGAGGATGAAATCCAAAACAGCTACTTTCTATGTGGCAGCAGATACCAGACACTTCAAGAATTTCAGACAGAGTTTGTACCAGTGCTTTTCTCAGACTCATTTTCTTCAGCTCGCTCATGAAGCACCTTCCAAGCATCATAGGTACTCATATAAACAACGCCTGACATCTCATCAAGGAAGTCTGTTTTCTTTAAGCGATCCATCACGGGCCCCTTCACCTCAGCTAAATGCATCTGTACACCAGAATCTTTCAATCGACGGTTAATGGTACGCAAGCTATCAAGTGCCGATGAATCGATTAAATTAACGGCCTGGCAGGTCAGTACCAAATGATTTAGCTTGGGTTGATTAATCACTATATCCATCACAACGTCTTCTAAATAGCGTGAATTGGCAAAATAGAGACTTTCGTCAATTCGTAAAAGTGCAATGCGATCATCCACTTCAACATCATAGCGCTCAATGTTACGAAAATGCTCTGTGTTAGGTAAGCGACCAATCACAGCATAATGAGGACGGCTGGTGCGGTATAAGTACAGTAATAAAGACAAACCCACACCCACCATGATACCCAACTCAACACCTTGAGTCAGCGTAATCAAAATGGTCGCCAACATGGCTGCAAAGTCACTTTTAGAATACACGAAGGTTTCGTGCACTGCTTTAAGATCTATCAATGACAACACGGCAACAATAATGGTGGCGGCAAGCGTAGCCACAGGTAAGTATGCGATCAGTGGCGTTAAAAATAAGGTCGCTACTAAGATGCCTACTGCGCTATAAGCTCCGGCGGCAGGCGTCGCAGCACCTGCATCAAAGTTAACGATAGAACGGGAAAAACCACCACTAACTGGCATTCCACTGCTAAAAGCGGAACCTAAGTTCGCAGCACCCAAACCAATAAGTTCTTGATTCGGATCAATACGCTGACGTCGTTTCGCAGCAAGCGTTTGTCCTACCGAAACAGATTCTACAAAACCCACAATACTAATCAAAACAGCGGCTAAAAATAGATCGCTCCAGAGTTGAGGAATTAACGGAGGTAAGCTTAAGGGTGGTAATCCTGTCGGAATTTCTCCGACAACCTTAACGCCCTGCTGATCTAACTGCCAAAACCACGTGACGAAAGTTGTCAATGCAACGGCTAAAACGGGCGCAGCTTTACTCAACATATCTGCTGTATGAGGATTGAAGCCAATCCATGTCAGTAAATGACGACCCCAAAAACGATTGGCATACAGGAAAGCAAGGGTTCCCAAACCTATCGCCAAAGTGATTAAGTGCGTTTCGTTTAAGCGACCAATCAAACCATACATAACTGAAATAAAGTTGACCCCTTCTGCATCTAAACCAAGCAAGTGCCGTGCTTGACTCGCTGCAATGATCAAACCAGAGGCAGTAATAAAACCAGAAATAACTGGATGGCTAAGAAAGTTAGCTAAAAACCCGAGTTTCACCAACCCCATTATTGTCAACATAATGCCCGACATAAACGTCAGTACAATAACGAGAGTCACGTATTCTGGACTACCTTGAATGGCGAGATTTCCAGCCGCTGCAGCTGTCATCAGTGCAATGACCGCGACAGGACCCACCGCTAAGGTACGACTCGTACCAAAGATGGCATATAAGAATAACGGTGCGATACTGGCATACAAACCAACTTCGGGTGGCAGACCTGCGAGCATCGCATAGGCCAAGGATTGCGGTATCAACATGATGGTAACGATAACAGCAGCCAGTAAATCGCTGATCAGCGTTTCACGACCATACAAAGGTAACCATTGGAAGATAGGAAAGAATCGTTTGAAATCCATCTGCAAACCTTATTGAACGAAAGTCAAATAGTTTAGTTATAAGCATATAAAATTGCGTACTAAAAAGATTTTAGCAGAGATACTGACTAAACGTTATCTCTAGAACCCAATCGAACCAGTAAAAAAATGCTATTAAAAATTTGACACACTTCAAAATGCTGTATATAAATACATGTACTGTATATATGAACAGTTAGTGAGGTGTCATCATGTATCAAGCCCATACCGCAGTTGAATCCATTGTTCGTCAGCCAGAACAATTCTTGCCCTTGCTTGCTGATGCAAGCCATCAGTCACGATGGGTGACCTTGATAGATCCACCAGAACGTTTAGATCAACATGAGCTAAAAAGCGCTGGCATTGATCTTAAAAAATTACGCATTGTGTATACACGAAATCGCCATCAATGGTTAAAGACGTTAAGTACCTGCGTTTGCAATGGATTAAACAGTCTTGTGGTTGCATGGCCTGAACCTTCGGTTAGTAACGCGACGGTTAAAGCATTGGGGGAAGCATGCCAACACGGTAAAAGCTTTTGCCTATTACTTGGAAATCGTCAGCCAACACAGGTTACCTTCAAATCAGCACAACCCGAAGAGCAATTGCAACTAGCACTGTAACTCCATAACGCTATCGATCCGTATCTGTTAAAGTTAACTGTAGATGACTAACAGATGATCTGATTGATAAAGGATGGAATTGTGACTGCTGATAAAACCCGAACGCCTCTGCCTACGCTATGGTTACTGGGTAAAACTGGAGCTGGCAAATCATCGCTGATTCGTCATTTAACGGGCAACAAGAGTATTACCATTGGAAATGGCTTTAGGCCTTGTACAACCTCATCAGAAGCCTACAACTATCCTGAGACCTTACCCTGGGTGCGTTTTTTAGATACACGCGGTCTTGATGAAGCTGGCTATAATCCAGAAGAAGACCTCATTTATTGCCAAGAACAAAGCCACGCTCTGCTGATTTGTGCTCGTCTTGATGATCCAGAACAAAGCTCTTTGATAACCGCTTTAAAAAAAATCCGAAAGAAAATCCCAGCTGAGTCAGTATTAGTCATACACACTGCTTCAGAGCACATTTCTAACACAGATGAAAAACATCGCGCATATCAGTATCAACAACAGCAGATTGAAGAGGCTTGGGGAGGCTCACTAACCAGTATTTTGATGGATTTATCGAATCTTGATATACCAGTGGGTGCCGAACTATTACAACAACATCTTCTAGAGCTATTACCCGCTGCTGCTCATTTAAGCGAAAAGTTACGCATGCGCGAAGATGAACAACTTGCATTCAATCAACACAAACCTCTTATTAAGCGTTTTGCTACCGCCGCCGCCGCAACCGACACCATTCCTGTTATAGGTTTTATTACAGTGCCATCTATTCAGGCAGCGCTTTTAAATAAACTAGCCAAAGCTTATGAATTAAAGTGGAGTCGTAAGGATATTTCAGCCTTTGTCGGAACGCTAGGTACAGGTTTTGGCATACAGTACGCATCTCATTTAGGTCTACGACAACTGGTCAAACTACTACCTGTGTATGGACAAACGTTAGGGAGTGCTGGCGCTGCGGCAGTCAGTTTTGCGACCACCTATGCGATTGGTCGCGTCGCTTGCTTATATCTTTATTACCAACGTCATCAAGCACCACTTTCTCCTGAAGAGTTGCAAAAGCAGTATCGACAAGCCTTCACCACCATACGATTGGAAAAAATTGATGAATAGAATCATTAACTCTCTTCGATTTGGTCAGCGCTTTGCTAAGGATGGATTACCTTTATTGATGATCCTGTTCTGTATTCCCGTTGTCGTATTAATCATCTTTGGATTTATTGCGCTCTACCAACTAGGGTACATGCTTTACTTTGTAGTGTTATTATCAGGAATCAGCGTAGTTTATTTTTTAGTGCTTCTTAGCCTTAAAAAACGCATGAAAGCACAGGTGAAAGAATCTGACCGTCATCACGAAGCAACCCATTCCACTGAAGGACTAGTAGATCCTAATCATGATTGGAGTGAGTTTGATTTACAGGTCTGGTATGAACTTAATAGCACCATGGATCAATTGCTACAGCAACAAGATTCATGGGAAATTTTAAGAGAACATGCCTTGGCCTTGGTCAGTGCAACCGCGCGTCACTACCGGCCTAACAAAGCGAATGGTGAGCTAGCCATCACCTTACCAGAACTCTTAGCCATGACTGAAGAGGTTAGCCGACGCTATCATCGTATTATTCTGGAACACCTACCCTTTGCAGAACAGATTCATATCTCACGATTAAAGCAGATTTATCAATATCGTGATAAAACAGAACAGATAGAGCAGATCTGGCAAGCCTACCGCGCATTTAGACTCTTTACCCCAACAGGAATTATTGCAGAAATACGTTCTCAAATTACGGGCCATTTGCTTGATGAAGTGAAGGAAGAATTAAAACTGAATTTGAAAAAAGCGTTTCTTCAGGAAGTAGTCAGTGTAGCTATTGATTTATATTCCGGTCGATTTCAACATCCTTTTGATATTGAAAAGACGACTGAAACGTTAGAGAGTGAATTACCACCTTTACGCATCTGCTTGATTGGTCAGCTTAATTCAGGGAAATCTACACTCACCAATTCATTACTCAATGAGATCAGAGCCGAATCTAGTCCTCTTCCCTCTACAGACAAAAAACATGTCTATCAGCTGGATACCGACGGGCAATCTTTAATTCACTTAATTGATTTACCCGGTTTTGACGCGACTGAATCAACTCAAAAACTGCTGCTTAAGGAAGTTAGTGAAGCTGACATGGTGATCTGGCTATTAAAAGCCAATCAGCCGGCACGAGGCTTAGATACACAGTTTAAAGAGGCGTATGACGGATTTTTTAATCAACCTGAAATGCGTTCTAGAAAGCGACCAGCGCTGATCGGTGTGTTAACCCATATAGATCAACTGCCGCTTCTAAAAGAATGGCAACCGCCCTATTCATTAGATTCTAAACTAGAAGAAGGCCCTAAAGCCCTTGCAGTGCAGCAACTAAAAGATGCCCTAGCATATAATCAGTCACTGTTAAAAATAGAAACGCTTGTTCCCCTATGCTCGGCACCAGGCAAATCCAACTGGGGATTAGATCAACTGTTAACAGAACTAGACAGTCGCTATCAAGATGCACGCCAAACCCAACTAAATCGCTTAAAACTAAGTCGATCTAAGCAGATTTCATTCAGTAAAGAGTTTCGCCGAATTTACAGAATTGGAGACTCATTATTTCAACGCTGGCGCTCAGGTACAAAAGATAAAGGCAGTTAATAATAAAATCTTAACTGCCTTCTAGGCTATTTATCCTAGCTAACTTAATTCCAGTAAAGATCTTCCAGTACAAATGAAGGTATAAAACTATTTTCCCAAATACCCTGTAGCTTACGGTGCATGAAGTTTCGCTCGGGTCGCATAAACAAGAACACATTGACTGCATCATCAGCTAATTGCCGCTGAGCCTCACCTAAGTAGTGATGAAAAACCTCTTCTGTTCTCGCTTCTAACACGTTAGACCAAATCTCTTTAAAATGATCATTGTCATAATTAAAGTAGTATTCATCTCGTGCATAGATATTGATATCCATAGGTTCGACATGAAGGATCAGTGTTAGCGCATAATCATGCTGATTAAATACTCTATCCATCCATTGACGCCAATCTATCTGTTCTAATTCGACACGAAAACCCATAGCTTCGAGATTATCAGCAATTAACAATCCGCCATAACGACCATAATCTGTGGGAGGAAGCGTTAACCGTACTTCCAAGCCGTCATCAATCCCTGCCTCTTTTAATAGCGCTCTTGCCATATCTAAATCGAAAGGGTAACGATCTGCTAGATCAACATACGCTGGATGTCTTGGTGAGAAATGACTTCCGATGAGCTCAGGATGAAACTGAGAACCATAAAGAGTACTTAACTCTTCGCGATTGATTCCATGAGCTAATGCACGTCGAACACGAATATCATTAAAGGGAGGTCGAGCATTATTGATCGCCAATAGCATTTTACTTTCTAGATTTCGAGGAATCATTCGATACTCAGGATGAATGATAAAACGATTAGTCACACGTGTAACGCCCAGCAATCCATCGATTAAACCTTCAGCTAACAAGCTTTCAGTACCCACGGATGTTTGCATAAACAGAAATTCTGCTTGGCGAATAGCGGGTTTTGAACCCCAATAACGGTCATTTTGTTCAAGGATAACAGAGCGCTCTGGAGTCCACTCCACAAAGCGAAAGGGTCCAGTACCTATGGGATGTGTTGCATTCTGTGAGGATGTATCAGGGTGAACCATCACCGCAGCGGGTAATGCTAAGTTGTATGGTAAAAAAGCATCTGGTTTTTCTAACCGAATAACCAAAATATGATGACTTTCAGCTTCAACACTAGCAATGCTTTCAAAAAGCATTCTTTGTGGATTTTTTGAATCAGGCGCTATGATTCGATCAATTGAATACTTAGCCACACTGGCATTAAATGGGTTATTGTCATGAAAGCGTACGGCTCTTCTTAGCGAAAATCGATAAGTTAGCCCATCATCTGAAACTTCCCATTGACTGGTAAGACGTGGCTGTAATTCGCCGTTACCATTGATAATAAATAAACCTTCTAAAACATTACCGTAAGTAATTTCTCCGGCTGAAGCCGCTGGTGTTAAAGTTGGATCTAGCAACGGAGGTTCAAGATGAATACCCAAACGCACCGTATCTTTCGCCAATGCCGGTATACTAATCATTAGAGCAGCAATAGAAAGAATTAACAGCTTAAACAGTTTCATCATCACCACCCTCTTCAATATTGACTGCTGAGACAGGCTCTAAAGATGTACAGACAAGATTTCTTCCCAAAGATTTAGCGTCATAAAGCGCCTCATCGGCTGCAAGCAAAGCATGATCAAGTAATAGTTGAATTTTCTCGTCGGAGGTTTCAACCGGTAATGGCATATCTTCCACGATGGTAATTCCAAAGCTACAGGTTAACCAAATAACCGGCTGCCCAGGAATCTCAATTGGCGTAGACTCTATTTTTAATCGAATTTTTTCAAACACTTTGAAAGCGTCATCCAGCGTTGCCACACTAAAAATAGCAGCGAACTCTTCACCACCAAAGCGTGCTAAGACATCTGTTTCACGAAGCCCTTTAGTTAAAGTATTAGCTATAGATTGAAGTGCAACGTCACCAACGGCGTGTCCTCGTTGATCATTCACTTCTTTAAAATGATCGATATCACATAGGGCTACACACACAGGTAAATGGTTTTGACGCAATAGTCGTTTTGCTGCCGCATAAAAATGTCGTCGATTAGCTAAGCCGGTCAAAGAATCGTGTTCTGCTAGAAAAGACAGCTCTTGATTGACATTGAGCATATGTTCTTCTTGCTGCTGTATTCTCTCAATGAAACTCACCACCGTCTGAGAAAGCTTAGCGATCTCATCTTTACCTTGCCGTTCAAAATCATTGATGTTGACTGGCGAGCGCTCTACTGCACGCTGCATACGCAAAATACGTCGAACAACGGTCATATCGAAATAAACACCCGCTATCAGAGCAAATAAAACAATAAATACAGCAAGAGCAATTAGGTTTTGTTGATGCTCTCGAATCTGCTGCTGAATCTCTTGGCTTTGGGAGATGATCTGTAAACGCACGCGAGCGGCCACGTAACCCATCAGTACGGACATTTCTCCAGCAAGTTCTCGATTTTTCAGTGACACATCACTTAAGTGCTCTAGCTCTCTTGCTCCCAAGCGTTCGTTAATACGCTCACTAACGAGATGGTTCAGGATACGAATATTAAGATCCAATTCATGCTGAACTTCACGAACACGATTCAACATTTCAGCGTCAATATGATTACTAGGAAGATCTGAGGTCATTTGACGCACCCAAGTAGTGCGGTCATTCAGTTCGACGAGGGCTCTGCGACGATCGTTTTGAGTTTCGGCTGTAGAGAGCATCAAACCCAAACCAATCAGTGACTCTGCTTGCTGAACGATACGAACAGAATTCATGAGGCTTTCCATTTCAACTTTGCTGAGCTGTTCTACCATTTGATGCAGACGCTCAAAGGCTCTTGCTGTGAATGCAGTAGCCCCTACCACCAATAACGCGATAAGAAAGGTGACACCCAAGGTTTTTGCATTTAAACCAAGCCGGTAGCCTTTTGCACCCATTTACATATCCATGTTTAATATAAATTCACAAACTATTGTTTTAATTATTTTAAATCTAGATCATTGAGTTTTAATGACACTAGTTCGTTTATACACTATTGTGGTTTTTCGGACAAGAAAGCTATGAAATGCTTTGGCAAGAAGTCTAGAGATAAATAGGGGTAGTGCAAGGGTTTATAGGTAAAAAAAGATAAACTTCAGAATGATACTATTCATTCGAATATTTATTTAGGATATTGATTTTAAAGCACAAATGGTGCCCCGAACCGGACTCGAACCGGTACAGCCTTTCAGCCGAGGGATTTTAAGTCCCTTGTGTCTACCAATTTCACCATCGGGGCGGTGAGGTCTAACAATGTAAGAGATGTGGAGGCTGGAGTCGGAATCGAACCGGCGTACACGGAGTTGCAGTCCGCTGCATGACCACTCTGCCATCCAGCCCAAAATCTCTTTTTTAAGATCAAATCACTGATTCAATCTTGGAGCGGGAAACGAGACTCGAACTCGCGACCCCGACCTTGGCAAGGTCGTGCTCTACCAACTGAGCTATTCCCGCATTTCACTGGATAGACAATGTCTGTCAGTGGGTGCGTATTTTACGGAAATTGACTTGGGCGTCAATAGTTATTTTCAAGTTTTTGTTTTTTCAACAATTATGTTCAATTTTTGTACAGCATAAATGCTTATATATCATCGATTAACAAGGGCCAAGCGGCTCTTAAATAGATATACATCGACCACAAAGTTAGCAACGCCGCGCCATACAGCGTTAAAATCCCCACCCAAGATAGCATAGAGAAAGGTGCTACAGCGATCAGCACTAAAATAGAGACCATTTGCAGAGTGGTTTTCACTTTGCCGATCATGGAAACTGAAACGCGAGTTCTTTCCCCTATTTCAGCCATCCATTCACGAAGCGCAGAAATCACGATCTCACGTCCGATAATAATAACCGCGGGAATGGTAATCATCGGGGTCGCATAGGTCTCAACGAGTATCACTAAGGCAGCAGCGACCATGAGCTTATCGGCAACAGGATCCAAGAAGGCACCAAAAGGTGATTGTTGATCTAAACGTCTAGCTAAGTATCCATCAAGCCAATCCGTCAGAGCAGCCAATCCAAAGATTGCAGCAGCAACCCAGGGCGACCAAGCACCTGGCATGTAATAGATAGCAACAAACACTGGGATTAAAAAAATCCGAAGCAATGTCAATAAATTAGGTATTTTCATAGATAACAGCATTTCGCAGTCCTATTTAGCTGTCGGGATGCAGGCACGACCAAATTTCCAGTGCCAGCTTATCACTTATGGTAGAGACTTTTGCAATTTCTTCAACACTTGCGTTTTCTATCTCTTTGATACTGCCGAAATATTTTAGTAGTTCGCGACGCCTTTTAGGGCCAATACCGGCTATATCTTCTAAGGTTGAACGCTTTCTTGCTTTTCCTCGGGCTGCACGATGACCTGCTATCGCATAGCGGTGAGCTTCATCTCGGATATATTGCAACAGATGTAACGCACCTGAATCAGAAGGCATAACACTTTCATGACCCGTTAACCCATTTACCAGATATTCAAAGCCCGCTTTACGCGTTGTTCCTTTGGCTATACCGATCACTTGAACTTCGGTAATCTGAAGTGACTCAAGCACTTTCATCGCCTGCGAGACCTGTCCTTTACCGCCATCAATCACCAAAAGATCAGGCAATTTACCCTCACCTTTTTTTAGCTTGGTATAGCGGCGCTCAAGTGCTTGCTGCATCGCTGCATAATCGTCACCCGCCGTGATGCCGTCAATATTAAAACGACGATAGTCTGTTTTCAGAGGACCATTGGCGTCAAATACCACGCATGACGCAACTGTCGCTTCGCCTGAACTGTGACTGATATCGAAACATTCCATTCTTGTAATAGGGCTATCCATATCTAACACTTCTTGTAACGATAAGAAGCGTTGAGCCATATTTTGCTTACTCGCTAACTGACTCAGGAGTTGGTTCTGAGCATTGGTTTGTGCAAGACGCTGCCATCCAGCTCGATCACCTCTAACGTTATGTAGCAGCTGAATTCGTCGTTGAGTTTTTTCAGACAACGCCTGTTCAATAATGGCACCATCCTCCAAGGCATTTGGAAGAATGATTGTGCTCGGTACTTCTCTGACACTGCTTAAATAAAATTGAGCAATAAAGGCTGAAAGCACGTCACTTTCAGAACCTTCCAAAGATAGCTTAGGATGATAGACGCGACTACCTATGACTCGACCACCTCGGACGAATAGAGCGTGGATGGACACCAACCCCTTGTCCATAGCACAACCAAATACATCTGCTTCACCGCCACTTCCAGATACATACTGCTGCTCTTGGACTTGGCGCAAGGCAGATACTTGATCACGTAACTCAGCTGCTAACTCAAAATCTAATGCAGCAGCCGCTTGCTCCATTCGCTGCCCTATCTCACTGATAACGGCGTTATTCTTACCCTCCAAAAACATACTGGCATGGCGTAAGTCATTAGCGTATTCGGATTCGTTGATCAGACCGACACAGGGGGCAGTACAGCGCTTGATTTGATACTGCAAACAGGGACGAGAACGGTTTCTAAAAAAACTATCTTCACACTGACGAATGCGAAATAGTTTCTGCAGTAAATTTAAGCTTTCTTTAACCGCTCCACCGCTTGGGAAAGGTCCAAAATACTGACCTTTAGCTCGTTTAGCGCCTCTGTGAAATCTCACTGCAGGAAAGGATTCATTCGATGAAATAAAGATGTAGGGATAGGACTTATCATCTCTAAGCAAGATATTATAAGGCGGTTTTTGTGCCTTAATAAGATTTTGCTCTAACAACAGTGCTTCAGTTTCACTGTTTGTAACTGTCACTTCAATACGGTGAATGTGAGACACTAAGGCTCTAGTTTTAGTGCCTTGACCTGTTCCCCTGAAATAACTCGACACTCGGTTTTTTAAGTTACGAGCTTTGCCAACGTAAAGTATCTTGCCTTGGGTATCATACATTTGATACACACCAGGGCGAGAGCTTAAGTTAGCCAGAAAGGCTTTATGATCAAACGCTGAGGATTCAGAAGGGTTTTGCAACTCCGACATGCAGTTAAGATTTCAAAGCTAACTGCTTATTCGCATTCATGTGAATATGGGTCGCGTCTTTGTGAATCTGCTCGAGCTGTTCACGGGTTGCATCAGTGATACCGGCTCCCCGTGACAGTGACACTTCAAGGTATACACCTATCTCTGCATAATAGTAGATACGTGCATTAAACGAACGTGCTCGCTTCAACTTACTTAATGACATTTGCGCACCATTCACAAGAATAGTGTTTATGTCATTATCAGACAGCAATGGATGACGCTGGCTTTCACGCTGTACCTTTTCGGGTTGGCTGAGATTAGCTGAGCGAAACATATCGTTACCTTGAAAAAATGATTTTGAAACTTGATGTACCCTTACTTACCTGTTTTAGCCGCATCCTTTGCGATCTGCTTCTTCAGGAAAATGATTCCGAATACAGTAATTGCAACTACGCCAGCAATCACAGCGATACTTGGCGCAAGAGAGATCATACTATACTTATCAATAGACATAGAACGTACCTTTTATAAATATTAAGTTAAATTAAAAACTTAGGGTCTTAGCGCCCTTATTTATGTAAATTATAGAGGATTACGAGCGGACCTCACATCCTTTTAAGTCTAAATCTTTTAGGAGTTAAACCTTTTGACTAGACTTGAAGTGTCCCATCTACCGCCGCCTTTTTGCTGAACTTCGGCATAAAACTGGTCTACTAGAGCCGTTACGGGTAGTTGAGCCCCATTCTTGCGCGCCTCATTTAAAGCAATACTCAGATCTTTGCGCATCCAGTCCACAGCAAAACCGAAATCAAATTCATCATTCAACATAGTCTTGTGACGATTAGCCATCTGCCAAGAGCCAGCTGCACCGTGTTGAATAACGTCAAATACTTTTTCACCATCCAAACCTGATTTTTTAATGAAATGAACGGCCTCCGCTAATCCTTGAACCAAGCCAGCGATACAGATTTGATTGACCATCTTAGCCAACTGTCCTGAACCTGAACCTCCCATCAGCTTTTGTGAACGCGCAAAGCTTGCAATGATCGGCTCTGCTTTAGCATAGACAGCATCATCACCACCTATCATAACGCTCAAGACACCTTGCTCAGCGCCCGCCTGTCCACCTGATACGGGAGCATCTAGAAATCCGATGCCTTTTTCGACTGCTGCGTGATAAAGCTCACGTGCAACCTCAGCCGAAGCGGTAGTGTGATCTATAAGTACGCTACCTGATTTCATACTGTTCAAGACACCTGTTTCTGCAGTCGTGACAGAGCGTAGGTCGTCATCATTACCAACACAAATAAACACGAAGTCAGCGTCTTTAGCAGCTTCAGCAGGTGTTAACGCAAATTTACCCGCGTGTTGTGACACCCAGGTTTCGGCTTTAGCAGTAGAGCGGTTGTAGACACAGACCTCATGCCCCTGTGCAGCCAAATGACCTGCCATCGGAAATCCCATGGTTCCCAAACCTATAAACGCTGTTTTAGCCATGATTATGCTTCCTGCTGGATACTCTTTTGATGAACCACTATTTCACGAACGATGGCACAGACCATATTGGCAGAGTTAGTGGCAGCTGTTTCTAGAAACTCTTTAAAGGAGACGTTGGACTCTTTACCCGCTATATCCGAGAGCGCTCTGATGACGATAAACGGGATATCAAAACGATGACATACTTGAGCTATCGCTGCAGCTTCCATCTCTACTGCCTTGATATCAGGGAAAGTTTCTCGTGTAGCAGCGACACGCTCAGGTGCATTCATAAAGCTATCACCTGTTGCAATCAAACCGTGAACCGTATTCACCCCATCGAATTCACTGATACATTTTTCAGCAATGGCGGATAAATCAGCATCGGGAGTAAAAGCTGGCGGCATACCTGGCAGTTGTCCAGGCTGGTAGCCAAAGATAGTTAAGTCGGCA
The DNA here is from genome assembly GCF_008973715.1 of Nitrincola schmidtii. Classification (GTDB taxonomy): domain Bacteria; phylum Pseudomonadota; class Gammaproteobacteria; order Pseudomonadales; family Balneatricaceae; genus Nitrincola; species Nitrincola schmidtii. The sequence continues at coordinate 204,211 of NZ_WBOL01000003.1, read as the reverse complement.
TCGTGATGTAAGACACGGTCTGAAATGACTACATCACCTACCGACAATGACGGATCAAACCCACCGGCTGAACCCGTGTTGATGACACAGTCAGGAGTGAACTCATGTAATAAAATAGTGGTTCCAATGGCGGCATTGACTTTTCCTATGCCGGATTTTAGTAAAACCACATCAGCGCCTTGAAGCTGGCCTTGGAAAAACTCATAGCCGGCCTGATTGAACAACTGTACATCGCTCATTGCACTCTTAATCAACTCAATTTCTTGATCCATTGCGCCAATTAATGCAACTCTTAAGGGTTTATCTGCGGTCAATCTATGCGTTAGCGTTTTTGCGATTTCTGTTTGATCATTCATGTCGTATGCGTTTTGATTATTTAATAGTTGTATGATCATGCTACCACGCACGCTAGATTTCGCAATCAATTCAGGTCCGTAAATTTGGGTTTTCACTCAGCTTATTAAGATCATGCCACCCTAATTGAGCAAAGAGCTTTTTTACTGTCTCATCTGGTTCAGCTTGGACTCTAACCTGCTTTAACTCAACAGGATGATCAAAGCGCAATTCAGTTGCCATCAACAACAATCGACGCAAATCAAAATGCTCTCTAAAAAGACGATTATGTCGGCCCTCTCCGTGCTTAGTATCGCCAACGAGTGGATGCAAAATATGCTTCATATGGCGACGAATTTGGTGTTTTCGACCGGTTTCAGGCTTCACCTCTACCAAGGAATATCTCGCGACTGGATAACGCCCTACAGGTATGGGGAGTTCTACATGCGCTAGGGTACGGTAATGCGTCACCGCTTCTTGAGCTGGCTTATCCTCACTGGCAAACGGATCTGCATAATGATCTTTTTTCTGACTTAGCGGATAATCTATGGTTCCTTCCGCAGCAGACCATCCCCGAACAACACATAGATAGGTTTTAGAAACTCTTCGATCTAAAAATTGTTGATGCATGATCTGGGCAGCTTGTTTGTCATTACGAACAAATACAATCACCCCTGAGGTGGCCCGATCAAGCCGATGGATCGTATGAAATGTGTCTGTTGGAAACTGCTGCTTAAGCCACTTAATTAAATTGGGGGAGTTAGCCGGAGATATCCAGCTGGGGTGAACTAACATACCTGCAGGCTTATGAAGCACCACCAGATAATCATCTTGATACAAAATTTCAGGTGTTTGTGATGCGTTTTGAGTATTTAAGTCGTAAGAATGAGTCACGAGCGTCAACTGATTTCAATTTTCAGAGGTTAATTGGGAATTATTGCTATTGATTTAGGTCAAAAACTTGAACTTAGGGTAATTTACCCTGATTATTAGCCCTGTTCCAGATTTTACTTCAATGAGGACTACTATGGATAAAGTACAAGAATTGGGTTATCGCTCAGAAGCGTCAGTAATCCAGACCAATAAATTGATTCGCAACACTTACATGTTGCTTGCCATGACTTTGGGATTCAGTGCCGTTACGGCAGTGATCTCCATGATCATCAACCCTCCATTTTTTATGTATATCGGTAGTGTACTGGTCAGCTTTGGTCTGCTTTTTGTACTCCATAAAAAACAGAACTCTGCTGCAGCTCTACCGCTGGTATTTGCCTTTACAGGTTTACTAGGATTTGGTTTAGGTCCTATCCTTAACCACTACTTAGCTATGTCTGGCGGTGGTCAAATAGTCATGACCGCACTCGGCATGACGGCTCTTACTTTCGTGGGCTTGTCAGCTTACGTGATGAGCAGCAAGCGTGACTTCAGCTTTATGGGTGGCTTCTTAGCGACAGGCGCGATTGTGATGCTGATCGCTATGGTTGTTTTGCTGGTTCTGCCTTTCTTCGGCGTTCATATTCCAGCATTACACTTAGCTTTCTCAGCTTTAGTAGTTCTGCTGATGGCAGGCTTCATTTTGTACGACACTAGCAATATTGTGAATGGTCATTACCAAAACTATATTATGGCTACTGTTGGTTTGTACTTAAGTATTTACAACTTGTTTGTTCACCTACTTCACTTAGTAGGCGTATTAAGCAACGACTAATCGCTTTAGCTTTAGAAAACCCCGCCTTCTTTGTTAAGATGGCGGGGTTTTTCTTTTCTAAGGGTTTATCAGATGATTTTCACCCTCGTTATTCATGCATCACCCGTGCAACATCAAGCACCAGAAACCGCACTTCGCTTTGCACGTGCGCTTTTGGAAGCCGGACACACTTTGCATCGAGTATTTTTTTATCGTGACGGTGTCTTTAATGGCAACGCTCTATCCAGTAGTGCTGCAGATGAACCCTGCCTACCGTCTGACTGGAGGTCTTTAGCTGACGAGCATAAGCTCGATTTAGTGGTTTGTATCGCCGCTGCCATAAGACGAGGCGTACTCGATAGCAATGAAGCACGCCGTTATGACAAAACACACCATAATCTTGCAGAAGGGTTTGAGTTATCGGGACTCGGCCAATTAATTGAGGCTGCTATTATCTCTGATCGCGTAATCACCTTTGGAGGTCGAGGATGAGCCCTGAAAAACAACCGACACCTAAGCGCTTTTTGTTGATTTTCAACTCGCCTCCTTATGGCACTTCAGCCGCACGAGACTTGCTGGACATTGCCTTAACCTGCTCGGTGTTTGAACAAAACATCAGTCTTTTATTTTTAGGAGATGGCGTGCTTCAGCTGCTTTCGAATCAACACAGCGCTCCTTTACGTCAAAAAAACCTCAACGCATTGCATTCATCGCTAGCCATGTATGATATCGAGGCAGTCTATGCTGAAGATAGCGCTTTAACTTATCATGGCATCGAGATAGATCAGCTTCAGATTAATGCAACTGAACTTAATACAGATGCAATTAAGCAACTGATTAATGAACATGATGTTGTCTTTACGCTTTAACGACTGTCTATCAAGAGCATTTTATGAGCAAATCACTGCATACCCTTAATACGCCACCTTCAGACTTACATAAACTAAATCAGTGCCTAAAAGCGCTGTCTGAGACCGATGAGTTGCTACTGATTGAAGATGCTGTTTACTTAGCGCTTCCTATCCATCGTACAAAACTTCCCACGCATATCATCATCCACGCTCTGGATATAGATATCGAAGCCAGAGGAATTAAAGCTGATGAATCTGTCGTGATAATTAACGATGCGGAGTTCGTCAACCTAACCTTACGTTGCGATCGAGTGGTCAGTTGGTTTTAATTAGGCTTAGCAAATGAACTATCAAGACTTGCTGGATGATGAAGGGTATTTGTTTAAACTGGAAGATTGGTCTGAAGATCTTGCTGTCGAACTGGCTAAGGAAAAAGGAATTCAACTGACCGATGATCACTGGGAAATTATTCGAGTGATTCGACAATTTTACCTAAATTATGAACACTCTCCCGCCATGCGTCCTTTGTGCAAAGCGGTGAGTCGGGAGCTAGGTGCTGAAAAAGGACGTAGCATCTATTTGATGAAGTTATTTCCTGGTAGTCCAGCTAAATTAGCAGCATGTATTGCTGGATTACCTAAACCTGATAACTGTTTATAATTTTTAATGGGCAAAATATGCTTTTCATCCTAGACTTGTTTAAAGTGCCAATGCAATTCATGGACATATCATAGTCACATGCATTTATTACCGCTATAATCCAAATCAATATTATCGTCACCGTCAGCCTGTTATGGCTAGCAGAAAGGAACCTTGATCATGAGTTTAGAGGCCGCTGCAGAGCAAATTAAAATGATGGAGAAGATCTCCGCGAACAAGAAAAAGCAGGAAGAAAACGCACGCCGCGCTAAAGAAGAGGAAGTCGTTTACCACCAGTGGGCTACCTTTAGAGTGAATCAAGAGCTCTACGGTATTGATGTAATGCAAGTCAAAGAAGTCTTACGTTATGTTGAAATTACACCCGTTCCTGGCGCTGACTATTCCGTACTAGGCATCATTAATGTGCGCGGTAACGTCGTCACAGTGATAGACACTCGTAGACTCTTTCATATGTCTGACGTACCTTACGATGATGAAACGCGAATCATTATTGTCGAGTTGAACGATAAGGAAGTCATTGGTTTAGTGGTAGACAGTGTGGATGAGGTTATCAACTTACCGACTAATCGCGTTGATCGAGCGCCTAATTTGAGCGGTGACGAGTCAGCTAAACGCTTCGTACAAGGTGTTTGCTATCACAACAACATCTTAATCATCTTATTAGATCTGACTAAGATGTTGCTAAGTATTACACCTATGTCTGATGATGACCTAGGCTTTTGATATACTAGGATTTAAGAAACTAAGCTTTTGAGAAAAGACGATAAAAGTTTTCACTAGAGACCCTTGCAACCGTTTCTAGTGAAACCCCTTTGAGATCCGCTACACACTGTGCCACTTCAACGACATAAGCAGGCTGGTTCTGTTTACCGCGATAGGGAACGGGTGCCAAATAAGGCGAGTCCGTTTCGATCAACAAACGTTCAAGAGGAACTGCTTTGACTACAGCTCGTAGCTCTTCAGCATTTTTAAAAGTAATGATCCCTGAAAAAGAAATCATGTAATTAAGATCCAGTGCCTGCATCGCCATATCGAGCGACTCGGTAAAACAATGCAATACACCCGCTGTTTCTGAATTACCATGCTGATCAATAAGATCAAGCGTATCTTTTCTAGCATCACGGGTATGCACTATCACGGGCAAACCTAAATCACCTGCGACACGAAGATGACCAGCAAAGCTCTCATGTTGAGCATCGATATGATCACGAGAATAATAGTAATCTAATCCAGTTTCGCCTATCGCAATAACACGATCCTTTGCAGCAGCTTCTCTAAGTCTCGGTTCATTAAAAGGCTGTTCATCAACATGCAATGGATGAACTCCGGCTGAAATATACACGTTGTTAAATTCTCGCGTTACCCTTTCCATCTGTTCAAACTGATCAAGATCAATCGATACACATAACATTTTATCAACATCACGTGCATGAGCAGCGTCCACTAAACTCGGTAGTGTTGCATTAATTTTTTCTAGATTGATACGATCGAGATGACAATGCGAGTCTATAAACATACTTCGAAAAAAATCCTGATATAACTGCGTTTAAATAGTGTAAGTGCGTCTAGAGCTGTTCAATGCGCCCGCTAAGTAATTTTCTATCTTTCTAACCAATGGTGCATCATCAGATGTCAACTGAATGCCAATACCCGGAACCCGTCCACCTTGAGCGGCTTTAGGTGTTACCCAGATCACTTTACCCGTCACCGGTATTTTTTCTTGCTCTTCCATAATAGTCAGCAACATGAAAACTTCTTCACCCAGTTGATAGGAGCGTGATGTCGGAATAAACAACCCACCATAGGTCACAAATGGCATAAAAGACTTGTAGAGATCTTCTTTATTTTCTATTGATAACGATAAAATACCATGGCTAATTCTAGGCACTATGGACATCGAACTATTCCTTCATCATTAACGAACCAGTTTAACCCAGCCTAACAACAGCGTTTCAAGAAGCAACTGTCGATTTGGATTGTGGCGTTGCAATAAACTAACACGCTCAGATTGAACGTGATCCAACAAATTAAACACCTGCATCGCGTTCGCCCTGTTAGAAACAGCACTGAGCATTTTTTGCATATCTTTATTGCTGATACTCAAGGCTTGATCATCAGCCTGTAGACGAACAATATCAACTAATAAGCTATGTATCCATTCTAATAATTGTAACAGATCTTCTTTATAAAGCTTTTCAGCCACGGCAACCGCCGTAATGCGTGCTTTGAGAAGATCTCCTAAGCTTTTCATGAAGGATGCACGTAAGGTAATTAAGTCTCGCTGAAACAGATCTTTCGCCTTCAAAGGAGCACCTTGCGAAATAGACAATAACTGCTCTGCTCTATCATGGCTAAGCGATAATTCTTCAGCAAGCCAAGCAGTTGCGATCGCATGATCAGGAAAAGGGAATGTCACTTGTTGGCAGCGACTTCGAATGGTCGGCATCAGTTGACCCGGTAAATGAGAAACTAATAGCAGTAGAGTATTATCGCCAGGCTCTTCCAAAGACTTCAGTAAAGCATTCGCAGCATTGATGTTCATGCTTTCGGCAGGTTCCATCACGACAACACGATAACCACCTTGTTGTGCTGTACTATGTAAAAAGCTCATTAACTCACGTACTTGATCAACCTTAATCGGTTTACCCTGCTCTTCTGGATGCAGATAGACTTGATCAGGATGTGTTCCACTACTAACCAACTCACAACTTCTACACTGACCACAAGGTTGTTGATTAACAGGGCGATGGCACAGTAAGAGATGTGCAAAGGCATGAGCAAACTCACTTTTACCTATGCCGGTATGACCACTTAATAAGATCGCATGAGGTAATTTAGATTGCTGATGCTGCATGACCAATCGCTGCCATAAAGGTCTAGCCCAAGGCAAAACGACTGGTTTGTTCATACTGCAGGCACTCCAAGCTTATCGAATAACACCTGATCAATCTGGGCTTGAACTCGGTCAATTGAAGGAGTCGCATCAATAATTGCAAAGCGCTCAGGTTCTTGCGCGGCTCTGTGTAAATAAACCTTACGTACCTGTTCAAAAAAATGCTGCTGCTCAGCTTCAAAACGGTCAAAAGCACTTCTCTGTCTTGCTCGCTCTAATCCCACTTCAACGGGCAGATCAAGAAGTAATGTCAAATCTGGTCGTAAACTTTGCTGAACCATAGCTTCTAAGGTCGATATCCATTCGAAAGAAACTCCTCTTCCACCACCTTGATAAGCAAAGGTAGCATCCGTAAAGCGATCACATAAGACCCAAGTACCGGCTTCTAACGAAGGTTTAATTAAGGCGTGAAGATGCTGAGCACGCGCAGCAAACATCAGTAACAACTCCGCCATCTCCGATACAGATTCGTCACGAGGTTGCAAAAGCAAGGCTCTAATCTCTTCTGCCATCTCGGTACCACCAGGCTCTCGTGTAACAACCAGTTTAATACCAGCGGCTGCTAGTCGACATTTAATGTGCTCTAAATTAGTGCTTTTGCCAACACCCTCAACACCTTCAAGGGTAATAAAACGACCTGTCATGGTGTATTTCCTGCTGGCGGTGGTGAAGATCGATAATCGCTGCGACGATTGCGTTGATAGCGATTTACAGCGTTATTGTGTTCTCGCAGTGTGGCTGAAAAGTGATGCGTTCCATCACCACGCGCGACGAAATACAGCGCATTACCCTCTAATGGATTAAACGCCGCTACGATGGCTTCGCGACCAACCATGGAAATGGGCGTGGGGGGCAAAGCATCTATGGTGTAAGTATTCCAAGGAGTTGGACGCTGCAAATCAGCGCGAGTAATACGGCCTACGTAACTGTCTCCCATACCGTAGATAACGGTAGGGTCTGTTTGTAAGCGCATGCCGATATTAAGGCGTCGAACGAAAACACCTGCGATTTTGCTTCGTTCTGCAGCAACACCCGTTTCACGCTCAATAATTGAAGCCATAATGACCGCTTCATAAGGTGATTTATAAGGTAAGCTTTCGTCACGAGACATCCATTGTGCTTCTAGGAAGCTTTGTAAGTCTCTATTGGCGCGACGTAAAATATCGACATCAGTCGCCCCACGAATAAACTGATAGGTTTCTGCCAAGAACATCCCTTCTGCGGGTAAATCAGGATCACCAGTAATGATCTCCATTAACTCAGCTTCGGACTTATCTTTTAGGGTTGGTTGGATACGTTCATCCGCGTGAAGAGCCGTGATCATTTGACGAAAGGTATGACCTTCGATAATGGTAAAGCGATGCGCGATCACATCACCACGATTCATTTGATCGATCACATCCATCAAGCTTCTGCCTGGATTAATAGCGTACTCACCAGCACGAATGGAGGTTAATTCAGGATGAAGACGGCTATAAAGACGCATAAAATCGGCCTGCTTAAGCCAGCCATCAGCCTCAAAACGACGCATCAACTGTTGAAAGCTAGTTCCTTGATTCACATTAACGACAACTGTCTCTTCTATCGGCAGGGGGGCGTAAAGTTCACGTTCATGATAATCAAACAGATACCATGCAGCTACGACAGCAACAATGATAGCTAGGAGGAACAACAAAAACAGTTTTTTTAACATCAAGGACTACTCTTCCATCAGCAACTGTTGAAGTTTACGGGTCATTGGACCCACTTCAAAGCTGTGTTGTTCCAATTGACGCAGTGGCCAAATTTCGATCAAGCTATTACAGAAAAAAACTTCATCGGCTGCAATTAAATCATTTTTGGTCAATTTACATACATCAACATCCATATCTGCGGAACGCGCAAGATCTATCAAGTGATTGCGCATAATCCCTGCGACACCATAATTTACAAGATCCGGCGTTTTAAGTACCTGATCTTTCACTATGAATAGGTTACTCATTGTCCCTTCAGCAAGATACCCATCGCTTCCACAGAGTATTCCTTCACGTATATCGCTATCGCTCCATTCAGCTCTCGCTAGCACCTGTTCTAAGCGATTCAAATGCTTAATACCCGCTAGTAATGGAGCGCAACTGAGTTGAATGCTACACCAACGCGCTTTAATGCCCAAAGTTGATGGTTGATCTGGGTAAGATGGAAAGGGAAAAAGCTGCACTATACGAGTCGGTGATGAGTGAGTCGGTAGTTGATAGCCACGACCACCGACACCTGCCGTCACCATAATTTTCAACACACCCTGCTCTACCGATTCAAGAAGCGATACATCCTTCTCGAGCTGTTCCTGAAGTGCATCAACTGGAATTTTTAATCGCTGACAACTCGCTATCAATCGATCAATATGAGATTGCCACAATAAAGGTTTGTTTGCAGAAATTTTCAGAGTTTCAAAAACGCCATGACCATAACTTAAACCGCGATCTTGAATATTAAGATCACTACTGTTTTGACCATTCACAAGCTGCTGAATTACGTCTGCCATGGGAATAAAGTGTAGCTCACTACAATCATGCATAAATGACACTTCCTTGTGTTGTGAAAGACAGGTTTACATCTGTCTAAATACCAATGTTCCGTTCGTACCGCCAAAACCAAATGAATTAGACATTGTGCCCTTAATTAGGCAAGGTTGAGCATGATGAGCGACATAATTCAGGTCACAGCCTTCAGACGGGTTATCAAGGTTTATCGTAGGTGGTGCAACTTGATCTCTGATAGCTAGCACACAAAATGCCGCTTCAACGGCTCCTGCTGCACCCAATAGATGGCCAATCATCGACTTAGTTGAGCTCATACGTGCTTGTGAAGCAGAACTACCCAGTACGGTTTTAGCCGCATTTGATTCGGCAATATCACCCGCTGGAGTGGACGTGCCATGAGCATTGATATAATGGATCTCATCAGCATTCATACCAGCGTCTCTCATCGCATTTTGCATAGACAAAGCGGCCCCTGAACCATCTTCGGGAGGTGCTGTCATATGAAACGCGTCATCGCTCATACCAAAACCAGCCAATTCACAGTAAATTTTGGCACCACGTGCTTTGGCACTTTCGTAAGACTCGATAACCAGGATTCCTGCACCTTCACCCAGTACAAAACCGTCTCGATCACGATCCCAAGGGCGACTAGCCGCTTCTGGATTATCGTTTCGAGTTGATAAGGCTCTTGCCGCAGAGAAACCAGCAATCCCTAGTGGTGTTGTTGCCATCTCTGCACCACCTGCAATCATGATGTCAGCATCGCCATACTGAATCATACGCATCGCATGACCAATATTGTGGGTACCGGATGTACAGGCCGTGGTAATGGCTATATTAGGTCCACGAAAACCATATTTAATTGCTATATTTCCAGCAATCATATTGATGATGCTACCCGGGACAAAGAAGGGTGACACTTTTCGAGGACCGGAAGCATTAAGAAGATCATGGGTACGCTCAATCATGGGTAATCCACCAATGCCTGATCCTATTGCGCAGCCAATCCTAGTTGCATTCTCTTCAGTCACTTCAAGACCTGCATCCTCAATCGCCTGCATAGCAGCAACCATGCCGTATTGGATGAACAGATCCATCTTACGACCTTCTTTAGGATTCATGTAAGGCTCGAGGTCAAAAGCCTTCACAGGTGCCGAAAAACGCGTAGCAAATGCTGACGTATCGAAATGCTCGATCAGCTGGGCTCCGCTCTTACCAGCAAGAATATTGTCCCACGCATCCCTTACAGTGTTACCGACCGGAGTTAGCAGACCTAACCCAGTTACAACCACTCTTTTGCGAGACATTTGTTCCTCCAGAAATACACACCATCAACAGAAAAGCCGCACTATATAGGATATATATAGGTGCGGCTTTTCAACAAAACCACCAGAATCTTATTGATTACTGATGAGCGTTGATGTAGTCAATTGCTAGCTGAACAGTGGTAATTTTTTCAGCTTCTTCGTCAGGAATTTCAGTTTCAAATTCTTCTTCTAGTGCCATCACCAGCTCAACGGTGTCGAGCGAGTCTGCACCTAGGTCTTCAACGAAAGAAGCACTATTAACAACTTCCTCTTCTTTTACACCCAGTTGCTCAGCGATGATTTTCTTAACGCGCTCTTCAATATTACTCATATCTCTTCCTATATACTTATAGACACCATCACATCCCAAGATGCGAGACGCAATTTTATTAGAACCAATGACACACTAGCAAGCATGTCGACCGATTTAGTTATTGCTGACCGACAATTATCAACATATCAGCACAAAAAACAATTCTTTGTTGCTGATTATGTGCATTTAAGCCATATACATGCCGCCATTGACATGTATTGTTTCACCTGTTACGTAACTACCACCCTCACTTGCCAAAAATCCAACAACTGAAGCAATTTCATCGGGTTGACCTAAGCGAGCCATCGGAATTTGCCCTTGCAGAATGTTTTTATGCTCATCAGCAAGACCAGAGGTCATATCCGTTTCAATAAAACCTGGAGCAACGCAATTGACGGTAATATTTCGGCTAGCGATCTCTCGAGCCAATGCGCGTGAGAAGCCTTCTAGTCCAGCTTTCGCTGCAGCATAGTTAGCTTGACCTGCATTACCCATCGAACCGACAACCGAACTGATGCTTATAATACGCCCCCAGCGAGCTTTAGTCATGCCACGCAAGCAACCTTTTGCTAAACGAAAGTTAGCACTTAGGTTGGTGTTGATGACAGAATCCCACTCGTCGTCCTTCATACGCATCATAATATTGTCGCGAGTGATACCAGCATTATTAACCAGAATCTCAACAGCACCAAATCTTTCGGTAATTGCTTTTAGAACTCCATCGATAGACGCAGCATCCGCAACATCAAGAACCATTCCGCAACCGCCATTACCAGCCGCTAATAGGTAACTACTGATAGCATCGGCTCCCTTATCACTGGTTGCTGTACCGATGACAATGGCGCCTTGTGACGCCAAGTTTTCTGCAATGGCTTTACCAATACCACGGGTAGCACCGGTAACAAGCGCGACTTTACCTTTAATACTCATAAGTCTCCCTGAATCCACACAAAATTAAACTAGGCTTAGGGCTTTTTCGAAGTTCGCAGAATCAGTTAGCGAAACAACCTCAAGCGATTTATCTATTTTTTTATTTAGCCCACACAGTACTTTTCCAGGGCCGCATTCAACCGTCATAGTGACTCCTTCAGCAATCATTCGGTTAACTGAATCAGTCCAAAGCACGGGATAATATAATTGTGAAACTAGGTTTTCGCGAAGCTGCTCTAGATTACCAGAAAGATCTGCTGTTACGTTTTGAACCACTGGAATAGCAGGCATCAAAAGCTCAACTTCAGCGAGTGCTTTGGCCATTTCTTGTGCAATCGGTTCCATAAGGCGACAATGTGAAGGAACACTAACAGCAAGGGGAATGGCACGTTTAGCACCCGCAGCTTTACAAGCTTCCATCGCTCTCTCTACCGCAGCCTTTTCACCTGCAATCACCACTTGACCTGGACAATTAAAATTAACCGGAGCAACGACTTGATCTTCAGCTACAGACTCACAGGCAGCAGCAACACCTGCATCATCCAAGCCCAATATTGCGGCCATTGCACCTGTGCCTGCAGGAACAGCTTTTTGCATCAACTCGCCACGTAACTGAACTAGCTTTACGCCTTCAGCTAAAGACAGTGATCCTGCACACACCAAAGCCGAGTATTCACCTAAGCTATGGCCTGCCATCACAGAGGGTTTAGCACCGCCCTGCTGCAACCAAAGACGCCAAAGTGCAACGCTAGCCGTTAATAGTGCTGGCTGAGTGACCTCAGTGGAGTTAAGGCGCTCTTCAGGCCCTTGTTGTACTAGATTCCAAAGATCGTAACCTAAAGCTTTTGAAGCCTCAGCAAAGGTTTCTTCAATGACCGGATGAGTTGCAGCTAAATCAGACAACATACCTAGCTGCTGGGAACCTTGTCCCGGAAACACAAAAGCCAGCACTTGCGACATAAATTCCTCTTACAACAGTCCTGAGTATAAAACTCATACATAAGTTCTAAAAAGCATAGTGTACAACATTGCGCGCAGAGATAAACGATAAGTCGATCGACTAAGAGAGATGGTTTTGAAGATTAGCAGCAATACGGGCCGGAATATTCAGTCTAGAATCTGTTATTGCCTGTTCTATAGCCGCTTCAAAATGACGACTACTGGCACTGCCATGGCTTTTGACTACAATTCCCTGCAAACCTAATAAACTGGCTCCATTCCTTCGACCTGGATCTATTTGCTGCTGTAACTCTTTTAGAACCGGTTTAGCAAGCAAGCCCAAAAGACGACGATAAAGGTTTCGAGTAAAACTTTGCTTTAACTTATCCGCAATAAGTCTCGCTAAACCCTCATTACTTTTTAAAGCGATATTTCCTGTAAAACCGTCGCAAACAATCACATCTGCGCGGTCATTAAACACCTCACCACCTTCTATATAGCCAATGTAGTTAAGACCAGTATGCGCTTGAATAAGAAGTGCAGCCTGTCTTACCTGATCATTTCCTTTGATCTCTTCGACACCAATATTTAGCAAAGCCACTCGAGGAGAAGGATTATTTTCCACTGCTGAAACCATCGCTGATCCCATCAAGGCAAACTGATACAACTGCTCTGAACTACAGTTGATATTCGCGCCCAAATCCAGCAGATAGCAATGACCCTTGTTCGTTGGTATCGCACTAATAATGGCAGGGCGATCTATACCAGCCAATCGACCTAGCAGGCTACAACCAAACGCCATCAATGCACCGGTATTACCCCCACTGACACAAGCTGAAGCAAGCCCTTCTTTAACCAACTGCATCGCTTTGAACATAGAAGAATCGCGCCTATGCCTTAAGGCAAACGAAGGTTTGTCTTCCATGCTAACCACGGATTCGGTATGCAGCAAATGGATACGATCTTTAAGATACTTAGGCAGCTTACTTAGAAAGGGATTTAAAACTGAAACATCACCAGCTAGGTGAATGTGTAACTGAGGGTATTTCTTTAACTGATTAATGCATGCGGGAATGGTGATACGGGGACCGAAGTCCCCGCCCATCGCGTCAACAGCAATGCTTAGTCTTTCAGACAAGCTTACTCAGCGTCTTGCTTGTTGATCACCTGACGGCCACGGTAGAAACCGTCTGCAGTCACATGGTGACGACGGTGAGTTTCACCAGTCGTTGTATCAACTGCTAGGGTTGGGCCGCTCAGCGCATCGTGTGAACGACGCATATCGCGTCTTGAACGGGATTTTTTGTTCTGCTGTACTGCCATGGTATATAGCTCCTGATTAACGCTTATCGACCTTGTCTTTCAACGAGGCCAACACACTGAAAGGGTTAGGTTTTTCTTGCTGAAGACGAACTGTCTCACTTTCGCCCCAAGATGTTTTAACTGAACAATCCAGGTGCTTTGGCACGCTAGGTAAGCTCAAAATAAGTTCATCTTCAACGATCGGTAACAACTCTACGTCTTCCTCTTCCACAAGAAGAGGATCAAAATATCGAGGCAGGTTTCGTGCTTGCTCGTCGTTAAGAACAACGGCAAGATTAAAGGTTGCTTCGACATCTATACTGACCGGCTCCAAGCAACGCTGACAGGTCATCAATACTTGACCTTTAGCTGTTCCTGTCACGGTACGCAGATGCTGTTCATCTACTGCAAATTCCAAAGTTACATCTACTGCGCCTTGCTCGCTGCACAAAAAAGATGCAAGGCGAGGCATCGCTGAAATTTCAGCGATTCCGGTAATCTGCGCTCCCCGCTCAGCAAGTTTGCGCGGATCTGCTTTTTTCGGTATTGGACCATTCGACATAAGCGCGCAATTCTAGGGGCTGCAGTCCCATCTGTCAAAGGGATTCAGGCGTTTCCTTCAATAAAAATCGATAACACAGTAAGATAACACCCTATTTTAACTGATAAGGCCAGGTCAACTACCCCTGCCTGAAGGCAGGAGCTTGTAAAAGCAAGCTTGGTTGTCCAGGGAAAGCGGTATCTAACCCGCTCCGTTAGCAACAGGTCGTTAAGACCGACCGGCGAATGCTTCCTCAGTTCGCCGCTCTCGAAGACTAGAATCACGACAGCGAAGGGTAAAACGCCGAAGGTTCTAGTCGCCGCTTCTTAAAAAAGCGGGAGCCGGTTGCTGACATTCCCGAGGGGAGACAGGGCGCAAGCCCTGCGTTACTAGAGTCCGTAAGGACTGTGATTAAATCAGGAGAAAGCAGCATGGCTGTTTTTGTTTTGGATAAACGCAAGAAGCCGCTTATGCCCTGCTCGGAAAAACGAGCACGGCAGTTGGTTGAGCGTGGACGGGCGGTGGTGCATAAGATGCGCCCTTTTTCCATCCGGCTGAAAGATAGATTGGCTGGTGAGTCTAGCTTTCAGCCATTACACGTCAAAATTGACCCTGGCAGCAAAACCACGGGGTTAGCTGTCGTGCGTGAAGATGAGCAAAAGCCTGAAAATCAATCGGTACTGAGCTTGTTTGAGCTCATACATCGTGGTTTTCAGATCAAGCAGGCGCTGGAGCAGCGTCGCGCTTTTCGCCGTCGCCGTAGGAGTCAACTGCGTTATCGTCCTGCACGATTTAACAATCGCACTAAACCCACAGGTTGGTTACCACCGTCACTGCAGCATCGCGTGGATACGACGGTGGCTTGGGTTAAGCGCCTAATCAAGCTGGCCCCGATATCAGGTATCCAGAAAGAGCTTGTACGCTTTGATACACAGATGCTCGAAAATCCCGAGATCAGTGGTGTTGAGTATCAACAAGGAACGCTACTGGGGTATGAAGTACGCGAATACTTGCTTGAAAAATGGGGAAGAGAATGCGCTTATTGCGGTGAGCAAAACGTACCGTTAGAGATTGAACATATCTACCCCAGAAGCAAAGGCGGCTCAAGCCGTGTGAGCAACCTGACGTTATCCTGCCACGCGTGCAATCAGGGCAAAGACAATATGCCGATTGAGGCATTTTTTGAACAGGATAAAGGATTGAAAACACGCCTGAAGAAAAATGGTAAGTCATCGGGTAAACAGCTTGAACGTGTACTAAAGCAGTGCAAGAAGCCACTGTGCGATGCCGCCGCCGTAAACGTTACACGCTGGTGTCTGTTTACTCGTCTCAAGCAGACCGGATTACCCGTAAAAACAAGCACAGGCGGGAAAACAAAGTTCAATCGACAACGTCTTGGTATTCCAAAGACACACGCACTGGATGCTGCTTGTGTGGGCCCAGTCGATTTAATCCAAAACTGGAAGCAACCTACTTTGCAAATCAAGGCGTCAGGGCGTGGTAGTTATCAGCGCACACGACTGGATCGCTTTGGTTTCCCACGCGGCTACTTAATGCGCCAGAAGAGTGTTAAAGGTTTTCAAACCGGTGATCTGGTGAAGGCTGAGGTGCCATCAGGTAAGAAAGAAGGCACCCACACTGGGCGGATCGCCATCCGAAAAACCGGAAGTTTCAATATCCAGACGGGAAGCCAAATTATTCAAGGCATCAACTGGAAGTATTGCACTTTAATTCAACGCGGTGATGGTTACGGCTATCACAACATTTCAACTAACTAAACAAGAGGGCGCGAGTAATCAGGAAAACAAGGACTCTACCGAGTCCGCGCTATCCTTCCCCGCACAATAAGTACGGGGTCTCTCGCGCAAAATGATGAATGCATAAAACCATTGTTCTTGCATCGAGTTCCCCCTTCCGCCGTGAATTGTTAGACAAACTGGGATTTGCCTATCGAAGCAAAAAACCCGATGTGGATGAAACACCCTTTCCTGATGAAGCACCTAATGAACTCGTTGCTAGGCTTGCAGAAAGTAAAGCGAGAGCCGTTATGCAGCAGCTTCCCAACGCCTTGATTATAGGTTCAGATCAAGTTGCCGTACTAGATGGTGAAATTCTTGGTAAGCCAGGGACAAAATCTAGAGCCTTTGAGCAGCTAAAAAAAGCATCTGGTCGCTGTATGACTTTTTTAACAGGCTTAAGCCTATTAGATAGTGAAACCGGGATTGCTCAGACAGAGGTTGTTCCATTTGATGTTCACTTTCGCAAGTTAACTGACTCGATGATTGATCGTTACTTAGAAAGAGAGCAACCTTTCAACTGCGCCGGCAGCTTCAAATCCGAAGGACTGGGGATAGTACTATTTGATAAACTAGATGGAGAAGACCCCAACACCTTAATTGGCTTACCTTTAATTCGCTTAACGCGACTACTAGAGAAAGCCGGTGTTGAGGTTATTTAGCTATAACAATTAACGCAGCTCTGGTGCCCATTGTTGCGTTAACTGCATGGACAAGTGCTTAGCGATAGATACACCTAAACGATCAAATAATCGATCAAAAGGTGATGGCGTGTGTGTGTAGTCAATAATACGCTCGACACCCACTAGCTCACGAGCAACATAACTGGAGCTACCTAATCCATCAATTAAGCCGAGCTCTAAAGCCTGCTCGCCACTCCAAATTAATCCAGTAAACACTTCATTAGTATCAACAAGACGATCACCTCGCCCCTCTTGAACCACACGAATAAATTGCTGATGAGTAGTAGCTAAGACAGTTTTCCAAAATTCCGTTTCATCTTCTTTCTGCGGGCTAAACGGGTCCAAAAATGCCTTATTATCACCTGAAGTCATAATACGACGTTCGATACCCATTTTTTCAATAAGATCAACGAAACCAAACCCTGAAGCGGTAACACCTATCGAACCCACAAGACTTGATTTATCAGCGTAGATTTCATCGGCAGCTACGGCAACATAATAACCACCTGAGGCGCCAATGTCGGTTATGACAGCATAAACTTTCTTATCGGGATTCAAGGCCCTTAAACGGTTAATTTCATCATTAATATAACCCGCTTGAACAGGACTGCCGCCCGGACTGTTGATTCTCAAAATGACGGCTTCTGCCTGACGCGTCGAAAAAGCTTTACGTAAGGCTGTAATCACATTATCAGCACTCGCATCAGCGGTGTCCGCAATAACACCTCTAACTTCGATGATAGCAACATGAGGCTGTCGATCTACCGATTCTTTTGCGCCTGATATATCGCGACCCATTAAGAAAATACCTAGCAGGGCAAAAAGGTAGATAAAGGTCAAAGATTTAAAAAAGATCCCCCAACGACGTGAGCGTCTTTGCTCAACATTCAGCGTAGATACTACTTTTTCTATCAGACGCCACTCTTTACTTTTATCCGCGCCATCAGCAACAGACTTCAAGGCTTTATCTACCTTGGTGTCAAGTTTAGGAGGCTCTGCTGCATCAGTTGCTTCACCAGATACGTCATCGGTGGTTAATGGGTCTTTTTTATCTGGATCATCCCAAGGATTTTGACTCACATCGATCTCCTTTTAATTAGCTTTCTGTCTATGGATGCTTTCTGTAACTGCTGTTGATGAAATCTTACTATCGTTAAATTATTGTCTATGACTTAACAGCCATTCCTCTAACTCTGCAAACTCATCGACTTCTCGTACCGGATTCCAGCGTGATAAACGCTCCATGGTATGTGCACCATAACTAACGGCTATAGTATCCATTTTGGCTCGATGCCCCATTTCAAGATCATACTCAGTATCACCGATCATGACGGCTCGATGAGTCGGCACATCGGTGACAAATAGAATCTCTTCCAGCATCATTGGGTCGGGCTTAGACGCTGTTTCATCTGCACACTTAGTAATCTCGAACAGCTTTCCTAGCTGCGTATCCTCAAGTACACGGTTTAAGCCTCTTCGACTCTTACCTGTCGCCACCGCCAAGCGAAATCCTTGATGATGTAAATTGTGCAAGGCTTCGCGAACACCTGGAAATAAGCAAGAACGACTCGGATCAGCGGATAAAAAATGATGCACGTAACGCTCTCTTAGGGATATGACAAACTTGTCATCAGCATCGGGAAACAACATCCGAATCGCTTCAGGCAAACCTAACCCAATGATGTTACGCACAGCAGCATCAGCAGGTTCATCAATGGTCAAATCTCTCGCTGCCGCTTGCATACTATTTATGATGCTTGCTTCAGAATCGATGATGGTGCCATCCCAATCAAAAATAAGTAAATCGTACACGTACATCCTCTTTAGATCGGTGAATCTTTAGTGATTAAACCGTCACTACATTTTCCACTTTAATAATCTTAACATGACGATGTTTGGTATCTGGAAGTTCCCAATCAATCAACTGACCGACAGACAAGCCTAACAACGCACTTCCGATAGGTGCGAAGATAGAGATGGTGTCAGGCTGACCTTTAATTTCATGAGGATAGCAAAGTGTACGCTGAAATTGTTGACCACTCTCTTCCACTTCAAAGGTGACAGTCGAGTTCATACGCACCACGTCTTCGGGCATTTCATCATTACCCACGACGATGGCGCGTGCCAGTTCATCACGCAACCCGTTGTAGCGTGTGTCACCTCGATAAGGGGCTTTATCAAGCATTCCTTCCAATCGATCAATATCTAGCTCGGTAACTTTAATTGGGGGCAATTCTGACATCTTCATCTCCGTTTACGACTCCTGCGTAACCTTACGCTGGTGGCATTTATTTATCAGTGACCATAAAAAAACAAAGCCACCCTCATTGGGTGGCCCTGCTCTAGTGTATTTGTAAATTAATAAAGCCGACCTAAATACAAGGGCAGCTCATTTAGTAGTTAGATTATGCTGTATATCTGAAAGTTCAGCAACTAGCAAAGATCTTATTGTAAGCGAACCAGTTCCGCTTTCAGTTGATCGATCGCTTGGGGCACCATGGTGACTCTTACAACCTCACCTGAACTATCAAAAAGCACCATGACGCCATCAAACGCATCATGACGACGTACGAATAAGTCACCTTCAGGCGTTCCAATGTGCGCGACACGAAAATGCATGTAAGACTCAAGTTCAGGTCGCACTTTCTTTAAGCGCTCCATGGCTTCCATACCAGCTGGAGCATAGCTTTCATACACCAACACAACAGCGGGCATACCTTCACCAATGACCGATAAGTCTTTAGACATAGGCTTCACACCCAGATATGTCCACATCACCCAACCAATCAGTATGGCTGAAATAAGATAGATAGAGACTTTAGCTATTTTTGGCATATGCATTCCTGTTTGGGATCAAAAAATCAATCAATTTTTGCCGATTGAATCATTCTAATTTTGTAAGACTGAGTGCTACATTAAATGGCTCGAAAGGATCTGATCAAAGATATGACGCTAAGTTCAAACATCATCGCGACAAAAGCACCGACACTGCTTGATTCAGTGCTTTAATTTGCTCCTCATCTCCACCCCGATCGGGATGATGCTGCATCGCTAATCGACGCCATGCATGCTTGATCTCTTTGTCTGTCGCAGCGGTATCCAAATCCAGCAATTTAAGTGCTTCTTGGCGCTTTTGATGTCCGTGTACATGTGCATCTAAATGCCCTAACGAGGTCCAAAATTTCGCCAACATTTCCTCTAGGTCTACTTCATTCGTATCTTTTAAGTTATTAAGATCCAAATAATAAACTCTTAAAGGATCATTCAGAATCAATGCATCCTCACACGCATAATAAGGTAAATAGCGAATGCGTAATGAGTGAATGGATAATGATCCCTGTTGTGATGCATGCAACTCATCTTGTAATTGGTATAAGCGATGAAATAACAGAAAGTGAACACGAAAGAGTTTCATCATATCGTGAAACTCATCCGGTTCTAGCTGGATATGGTTCTTCTCTTTTAACCACAGCAGTAAAGCATGTTCACTCATGCCATTAGGGTGCTGTTTTAACACCGAAAGAAGAATGGTTGAACTTATCCAATGGTGAGGCTGGCTCATGCACAGGCCTGTTTATGCATCCGCCAACTCAAGCTTCTGTGCAGAAACCAATACACCATTGTTGTCGGCATAGACATATTCACCGGGAGTAAAGGTGACACCACCAAATGTCACAGGGACGTTTAAATCACCCAGCCCACGCTTGTCGGTTTTCATCGGATGTGTTCCCAATGCCTGAACACCCAGATCCAATTGACCGATGGCATTCACATCACGGATGCAGCTATAAATGATAATCCCTTCCCAACCATTTTTTTCTGCTTTTTCAGCCAGCATATCGCCTAACATGGCACGGCGCATAGAACCGCCACCATCAACAACCAGTACTTTTCCTTCGCCGGGTTGCGCAACCTGTTCACGCACTAAGGAGTTATCCTCAAAAGCTTTGATGGTCACAATTTCACCACCAAAGGTTTCACGACCACCTAAGTTTGCAAACATCGGTTCTACTACGCGCACTAGATCCGGAAATTGATCACAGAGTTCCGGTAATAAATCTTCCATGGTTTTCTCCTAAATTCATGTTAATTAATGGCGAATAGTCTGTCTTATCAGTCACTAAAATGCATTACAACTTTTGCACTATCGATAAAAGCGCCTGAACTGGATGCAACAAATGCTGATCATCTAAGCGTTTCACTTGTGAACGACAAGAATAACCCGTTGCCAGCAACTGACCTCGATGCTCTGGGCTATTCACTATTTCGCTCCAGCTTAGGGCATAAATCTCTTTAGAAAGCTTGTAGTTGTTGGTTTCATGACCAAAGGTTCCTGACATACCGCAACAACCCGTTGCCAGCACCTCAAGTTTTTGCCCGAGCGCGGCAAACACCTCTTGCCACTGACGTATCGACGGTGCGGCATTAGTTTTTTCGGTGCAGTGCGCCATCAACTTAAAGGTGTGTTGTGTGGTTTCCCCTTTAACAGGAAAAGTTTTTAGCGCCTCGGCTAACCACTCTTGAATCAGCTGGACCTTAGGTAACTCAGTACCTATGTCTTTATATTCTGAACGATAGGTTAAGGTCATCGAAGGATCGATACCGATCAGTGGCACACCGGTGCTTTCCAGTGCCGTTAACATTTGAGCGTTTTTCTCTGCCGCTTTGTTAAAGGCCTGCATAAATCCATGGACATGCAAAGGCTTGCCATTAGGCATAAAAGGCGCCACCAACACGTTAAAGCCCAAATGGCTGAGGAGGTCGATCAAGTCTAGTACCAGTTGGGTTTCAAAATAACTGGTAAAGGCGTCTTGAACAATAATCACACTACGCTGGCGCTGCGAGTCTGTCAGTTGCTGAATGGTCTCTGGCGATGCAAAATCAATCGAACGCTCTAGCAAACCCTGGCGCAAGCTGTGGCGGCAAATCACAGGACTGTCGACCATACCACCAAAGCGCTTCATTACCGCGCGAACAAAACTGTTCTCCATCGCCCAATTATAGGGTTGCGGAAACTTCGCCAAGGTCGGAATCATAAACTCCAAACTGCCTACCAGATAATCTTTCACTGGACGCAGATAACGTCCGTAGTAAACTTCCAGAAAACGTGCTCTAAAGTCTGGAACATTGACCTTAATGGGACATTGCCCGACACACGACTTACAGGCAAGACAACCCATCATCGCTTCATGCACTTCGTTGGAGAAATCATACTCACCACGATCACGCTTCACGGTGTTGATTAAACGCTTCGGAAGGCTGCTGATGAAACCGGATTCTCGAACCTGATTTGCCTCGGTGTTGAGATCCGTTCCGCGCTGGCTCATTAACTTGAGCCATTCGCGTATCAAAGAGGAGCGCCCCTTGGGAGAATGAATTCGCTGACGCGTCCCCTTCCAGGACGGACACATGGCATCTTGCGGATCATAATTGAAGCAAGCACCATTACCGTTACAGTGCATGGCTGAATCATAGGTTTCCCGCACTTCAACAGGAATTTGACGATCATGCTGACCACGCATCGGTACTTCATCTATTTTTAACAGTTGCGCACCGTCAACCGTCGCTGGAGTGGCAATTTTGCCAGGGTTCATCTGATTGCGTGGATCAAACAGTGCTTTGATGCGCTGTAACTGAGGATAGAGTTCACCAAAAAATTCCGGTGCATATTCAGAGCGAACACCTTTACCATGCTCACCCCACAACAAGCCTTTGTACTTCACTGTTAATTGTACGACCTGATCGGTGATTTCACGCACCAGCTTTTCCTGTTCAGGATCTTTCATATCCAACGCAGGACGCACATGCAATACACCGGCATCAACGTGGCCAAACATACCATAGGCCAAGCCGCGATCATCCAAGACCTTACGGAACTCCATGATAAAATCAGCAAGATTTTCGGGAGGAACGGCGGTATCTTCAACAAAAGCCACCGGACGTTTATCGCCCTGAGCATTGCCTAACAAGCCCACTGCTTTTTTGCGCATTGCCCAGACTTTGTTGATCTCTGCGGCACCATAGACCACTGAATAGCCAAAGCTTTTACCTGCTTGCCCTTTTACCTGGGTTAAATGCTGACAAAGCACATCGACTTTCGCTTTCAGATCCTGTTCGTCATCGCTGGTGTATTCAATCAGGTTGATACCACGAATATCCGGCTCACCCTCTTCTTGAGGAAAATAGTCACGTACGCTATCCCAAACAATATCACCCATCGCCAAATTCAACACTTTGGAATCAATCGTTTCGATAGATGTAGGCTGCCAACCCATTAAGGCTTTGGCGTCGCGCAAAGAGGACTCGAAACTGTCGTATTTCACGTTTACCAAAGCGGCAAACTTGGGAATCGGTAATACATTCAATTTAGCTTCAGCAATAAAAGCCAGTGAACCTTCCGCACCGCAGAGCAAGGAATTAAGGTTAAATCGACCGGATTCGTCACGAATATGCGCTAAATCATAACCGGTTAAACAACGGTTAAGCTTAGGAAAACAGGCATCTATTTGTGCTTTATGGGTTTCAAAAAGGGCATTGACTTCACGGTGAATTTCACCAATTCGGCCTTCATGCTGCTGGTGAACGGCCAACTCCTCATCCGAAATGGCTCTGGAATCCCAGCATTCACCTCCAATCAATACACTTTTGAGCGACAAGACATGGTCACGGGTTTTGCCATAGAGCACGGAACCTTGACCACTGGCATCGGTATTGATCATGCCACCAAGGGTAGCTCGATTACTGGTGGAGAGTTCTGGAGCAAAAAACAGGCCATAGGGTTTTAATGCTTTATTGAGTTGATCCTTAACCACCCCACCCTGCACTCGAACCCAGCGCTCATCCGGATTAATTTCCAAAATACGGTTCATGTACTTAGAGCAGTCAACGATGAGGCCATCGGTCAACGACTGTCCATTGGTGCCGGTACCACCCCCGCGTGCACTGAGGACAACGTTATGAAAGCGCGGTTGATCCGCGAGTCGAGCGATACGAACAAGGTCTTCGGTATTTTTCGGGTAGAGCACACCTTGAGGCAGCACTTGATAGATACTGTTATCGGTTGCCAATACCACTCGATTGGCATAGTCAGGGTTGAGATCGCCTTCAAAGCCCTGATGTTTTAGGGTGTCGAGAAAGTCGAGATAAAGCGTTTGCACCGGGTTAAGTTCGGCTAAACGTGGAATCATTGATCAAGTGCCTCTGTGTCATCGCAGGTGTTAATTGTGTTGGTGACAATGATCTAGCATTGTGGCGTTGTGTTCAAATCAAAATTTGATTTGGATGGATAGGTTTTTTCTATATTACGGGGTATTGGGGGGGATGGTTTGGTTTGTGGTTTCCGGCTGAGGAAGCTGGGGCAGAGATGGTCAGTACATTAGAACAGGCGTCTCTCGTTTGAGCTAGCCGCTCAAAACCTCAAGCATCATGTGCATTTTTTCACGATCTCGCTAAAATCGGTTTTTTGATTTATTACCGTAATGACAATGACACTACGCACAGCTATACTCAAGTACATTATGCATTAGAGGATTAACAATCATGTCCAGTGTCGAGCCAGCTCCTAAACGAGATACACTTAATCTACGCATCAAGCCGGAGGTGCGAGGTCTTATTGATCGTGCTGCGAAAGTGCGCGGTAAAAATCGTACTGACTTTATTCTTGAAGCAGCTCAACTTGCTGCGGAAGAAGCACTGCTTGATCAAGCACTCATCTGTGTCAGCTCTGAAGCCTATGCCAAATTTGTGGCTCGCCTTGATTCTCAACCAGCATCCAACGCTCGTTTGCAGAAAACGCTACAAACAACCACACCCTGGGAGTCGGCGTGAAACTGTCAGCACCTGAACCCATTAATGCAGATCATGACATTGAATCCTTTGCCTGCGGTGTTGAAAGCCTTGATCATTGGCTTAAGAAGAAAGCATTGAAAAACCAGCAAACAGGTGCCTCACGTACCTTCGTTGTGTGTGAGGGAAAGCGTGTTGCAGCATATTATGCACTGGCATCTAGCGCCGTTGCCGAGGTGGCTGCAACAGGTCGATTGCGACGCAACATGCCTGATCCAATTCCGGTAGTAGTTTTAGGTCGACTGGCGATAGATGAATTTTTTCAAGGACAAGGCATGGGGCGCGCCTTAGTGCGTGATGCGTGCTTGCGTGTATTAAGCGCCGCTGAAATTATTGGTATTCGTGGAATGCTAGTTCATGCACTGTCTGCCGAAGCTCAGGCGTTTTATAAAAATATTGGCTTCGATCCCTCCCCACTAGATTCGATGACCTTGATGGTTAAACTTGCTGATATTCGTAATGGTGTCGCTGTGGGTCAGTGATGGGTCCAAGATGCGGCAATATGCCACAGTTTCATCGACTCCAGATTTCGCTAATATAGCTGGAACTAATTCAAGGAGTTCGTCATGAAAAAACTTTTGATCGCTTTAGCAATCTGTACCGCTTCATCAACGGCAATGTCTCGTGATATTAGTGAATTGTCCAGCCCTCTTATGTTACTGACACCTGCCGTTGCTCAGAATCAAGATGCGTTTAACCTGAATGATTTACAACGTGAAGCAGTTAAAAATTGGATGGCTTCGATGCCTTCGCAACGCGGCGTGGTTGAAGATAAGGCGGTTGAGGTGAGAGCGGCATTGCGTTCAGCAATTATTGCCAATGAATCACAAGAGGTGCTCGACTCTCTTGCCGCCGAAATCGGTTCGTTGGAAACTCAATTGGTGCTTATGCGAGCTAATTGCGTTAATCATTGGCGTGACGTGTTAAATGCCGATCAGTTTGAACAAGCTCTAGGCTTAGCAGGTTACTAATCATTGTTGTTTTTGATTGCCGTTATTACAACGGCAATCTGTACTTTTTGATAAAATCCTCACCTCTAAATAGCCCACTAGCACAAATCATCAAAATATTCTGAATGATAAGACCACAAGCGAATTGATCAACCGCTCATTTAGCATTCACATTTGCTTTGATACACTTGATGGCTGAAATCAACTTCTGAGAACATGCCATTCGATGAATACATCTAACAAACTTGCTATAGCGCTCTCTTTGCTAATCAGCGCAAGTAGTTTTAGCGCTTTTACGTTGGCCAAGCCAACCTTTTCATCCGAAACTCAATTGCCTGCCGGTACTTGGTTGGATCTTAGTGAGGATCTTTGTAATGTCGCCCAACAAACTCATCATTACCTAAGTCAAGGTCATGCGTATGATCCTGCAACCATTCACGGCGGTACGACACCTTGGTTGAAAACACCACCAGAACGTATCAAAGAAACGCTCACTTTTATCTGTGATGTTGTGAATGAGGATCAGCAAGCAGGTCGTGTTTCTCGCTTAACCAATCCAGACTTCATTACACAACACTTTGAACTCGTTCGCTGGTCACCTGATCAACAACGAGCCAATCAGTTAAGTGAAGGGAAGCCTTTGCTTCAGCGTTTACCTGCAGATCGTTTATTACTGACTAAGTACTATGTGCGCCTGACTGATGGACAGCCACAGCAAACACAGCAAACGCCTCATGCCTTGTATGGTTTACCGTTTGATGAAGCGCATTTAACATTGGCAGAAGCGGATGCAAAACGTGACGAAATCACTCGTTATCGTTATGGCAAACAAGCGATCGTTGCGAAAGAGACTTCATCAGAATCTAGCTATATGCTAAACCTAGCACCATCACTGATATGGTTAAGTCGTAGTGATTTGGAGGGCGCACTGCTTCAAGGTACCGCTGTGGTTGATGAACCCAATGGTCAGCGCCGCTATTTTAATGTCCATCGTAATAACGGTATTGCTTACGACCGAACCATTCGCCCAGAGCAACAAGAACGTTACTGGTATTTTAAGGAAGTACCGGGAGTCTTAGGTTATGGTAAAGATGCGGATTACAAAATACCCATAAAACCCCAAGTCACTGTCGCAGGCGATATCTTCCAACTAGGTTTAGGACGACTTATTTTGCTGAGAACAGAGGAACATGGACAACCGGTGTTTCGTTTAACCGTCATGGCGGATACCGGTGGCGCGTTTCATGACAACCTGTATCAACTGGATTGGTTAAGTGGCTATTATCGCGATTGGGATGATTATCATAGTAACAACCGCCACATTGGTGATTATGCCGAAGCGTGGTTGTTACTAAAACGATAAAACCTCTTTACCGTCGCTAATATCTTAAGATTTAGCGACGGAATCCTCTAACTTATTCAGTAACTCTACAATGTGTGCGGAGATCTCTGACACCCTATCGTAGCAGCGTTCGGCTCCTTCAAAGTCATGATTATCCTTAAACTTAATTGCTTCACGCACCATGGCATGGAGTTCTTCATGTGGTTTTTCAATGAGTTTCAGATCATTCATATGACCATACTTTTCAAGACCTGAAGAGTAAAACCATTTACCAAAAGCGCAATCGTGATGAGAAACGGCTTCTTTTAAGGACAAACTACTTTTACCATCCAAGAATGAGCGCAGTCGTGTTTTCCATGCCAAGTGAGCAGATTTTGCCGCACTTAAATCAACACCTTTCACTAACGTTTTGAAATGAGAGAGCTCATCATTCAACTGCTGAATATGAGAGCCAATCTGATTGGTTGCCGATACTGTTTGTTCAGCATAATTATTGGTACGACGTGCCTGATCAGCAACCTTATTAATATTCAGGTCCATATCCTGCGCTACCTGACTTTGCTCTTCTGCTGCCGTTGCGATTTGCGTATTCATATCTGAGATAATACTCACCGAATTCACTATCTCAGTTAATGTCTGTCCTGCCTGATCAGCGCGTTCCACACAAATAGATACCTCTGTTTGACTTCGCTGAATCACATCAACTGCAGAAGATGACTGATGTAGAAGCTGATCAATAATGACGGCAATGTTTTCAGTGGATTCTTGTGTTCGCTGTGCGAGAGTTCTTACTTCATCAGCAACGACAGCAAATCCTCGCCCTTGATCACCTGCTCTTGCAGCTTCAATAGCTGCATTAAGCGCCAACAGATTAGTTTGCTCTGCTATTGCATTAATGACATCGATAATTTGACTGACTTTTTTACTGCCTTCTGACAGTTCTGCAATAGTTTGACCCGATTCAGCCACACGATCAGCAACGCTTCGAATACTGGTAACGGTTTCATTTATTAGTAACTGCCCTTGAGAAGCAGCATGACTAGCGTGACTGGCAGAAGTCGCTGCATTCGCAGCACTGTGTGCAACTTCTTGCACCGTTGCCGCCATCTCAGTGATAGCTGCGGCTAATTGCTCGGTTTCTTCCAATTGAATCCCAGTTCCACGTCGCGTGTCATACAATGTGGTCGATACTTGATCAGCACTGGTACTGACTCGGCCTGAGGTTACAGTCACTTTATGCAGTAACTCACCAACACCCATGATAATTTTGTTATAAGCGGTATAGTTTTGACCAATTTCGTTGTTGGGGTTATCAACTTCGATGGGGATAGAAAAGTTACCTTCTGACAAGATTTGTAAATGATCACGCAGGTTTTTCACTTGGCGCATCATCACTGTCATGCCGAACATACGCCCAAACACCAACAATATTAAAACAAGAATGGAGGCATAGACCGAGTAGTGAAGCCAAAATAGTTGATCTGGATTGTTGATGGTCAGCAACACAAACATTAGGCTCAAGCCAGTGAGCAAGAACATTACTACATATGAAAACAGAAATTGCGAATCTAGTGATCGCATACCACCGATTGAAAGTAAGTTTTCAATCAACTTTCCTGTGCGATAACGGAATGAATGCTTGCGGTCATTGTACTTAAACATAAGATATAACTCATCATTGAAACAAAGCAAAAACCCAGCGATTGCTGGGTTTGCGATATTAAGAAAGAAATTAAAAAATTAGTGCTTTATCGCCAGTGTCGTCTTTAATTCGAGTAGGTAACCCCATCTCATTCAGCAGCCCTAAAAACGGCTGTGGTGGCAATTCTTCCACGTTTGCCATCTTACCGACATCCCACTCCCCTTTGGCAACCAGAATGGCAGCAGCCACTGGAGGTACGCCTGCCGTATAGGATATTCCTTGACTACCTACTTCATTAAACGCTTCTTTGTGGTCGGCAACGTTGTAAATGAAAACTTCTTTATCCTGGCCATCCTTCTTACCTTTAACGATATCACCGATACAGGTTTTTCCAGTATAGTTTGGCGCCAAGGACGCAGGATCTGGCAAAACAGCTTTAACTACCTTAAGAGGAATGACTTCTAGACCCTCTGCAGTGGTCACTGGCTGTTCTGATAAAAGACCTAAGTTTTTTAGTACCGTAAATACATTGATATAATGCTCACCAAAGCCCATCCAGAAACGCACATTGGGTACATCAAGGTTTTGCGATAGAGAGTGCACTTCATCATGACCCGTCATGTAAGTGGTTTGCTCACCGACAACAGGAAGGTCGTCCGTCCGCTTCACTTCGAACATGGTGTTGCTGGTCCATTGGCGATTTTGCCAAGACCATACTTGACCAGTGAACTCGCGGAAGTTTATTTCAGGATCAAAGTTGGTGGCAAAATACTTTCCATGACTGCCAGCATTCACATCGATGATGTCAATTGAGTCAATGCTATCGAAGTACTCATTGGCAGCTAATGCTGCGTATGCATTAACCACGCCTGGATCAAAACCCACTCCCAAAATAGCGGTAATGCCATTTTCTTTACAGAGTTCACGGCGCTGCCATTCGTAGTTGTTATACCATGGCGGTGCTTCGCAAATTTTTGTAGGATCTTCATGAATAGCGGTATCTAGATAGGCTGCACCCGTTTCGATACAAGCCTGTAATACAGACATATTGATGAACGCTGAACCCACGTTGATAACGATCTGAGAGTCGGTATCTCTGATCAAGGCCTTCGTAGCTTCTATATCCAGTGCATTCAGTGCATGACCGGATAATTTACCGGGCACTTTCAGACTGTTTTTCTCATGGACACTGGTAATAATCTGTTCGCACTTATCAACACTTCGAGATGCAATTGCAATATCTCCAAGAATATCATTATGTTGCGCACATTTATGAGCCACTACCTGGGCCACACCTCCAGCACCGATTATCAGAACGTTTTTCTTCATTTTTTCGCAACTCCACTTTTCACATGGGCTGAATATACGCCTCAAGAGAGGCTATGGACAAAGTCGTCGAAGGTAAACTCCCTAACCAGTTCGACACGGCCATCCTCATGGCGCACTGCAATAGCGGGCATCTGCACGCCATTAAACCAATTTTTCTTAACCATGGTGTAGCCAGCCACGTCTTGAATTGACAGACGATCGCCCGCTTTTAACTCATGATCAAAATTAAATTCACCAAAAATATCGCCAGCCAAACAGGATTTGCCACAAATCATATAAGAGTGTGGCCCTTCATTCGGACTCATGCGCGCGCTTTGCTGGTAGATCAATAAATCCAGCATATGCGCTTCAATCGAACTATCAACGACCGCTAAATGCTTCCCATTAAACAAAGTATCCAGAACGGTCACTTCTAAGGTTGCTGTCTGAGTAATCGCTGCTTCACCTGGTTCCAAGTAAACCTGAACGCCAAAAGTATCCGCGAAATGCTTGAGACGCTTACAAAAGTCATCTATAGGATAACCTTCGCCAGTAAAATGAATACCACCGCCTAAACTGACCCATTCTACTTGATGTAGCAGATGACCAAACTCTGACTCAATTCTCGTTAACATTTGATCGAACAATTCGAAGTCATTGTTCTCACAATTGTTATGGAACATAAAGCCGCTGATTTTATCAATCACCGACTCGATACGCTTAGGATCCCATTCACCCAGCCGACTGAAAGGACGCGCTGGATCGGCAATGATAAACTCAGAACTACTCACGCGTGGATTAACGCGCAAACCACGAACATGATCAGAAGAAACATCAGAAAAACGCTCTAACTGGCTGATTGAGTTGAAAATAACCTTATCAGAATGCGCTAGAACCTCTTCGATTTCATGATCAGCATAGGCGACGCTATAGGCGTGGGTTTCACCCGGAAACTTAAGCTTTCCGAGTTTAACCTCATTCAAGGAGGAGGATGTTGTGCCATCCATGTATTGACTCATTAGGTCAAAAACCGACCAAGTCGCAAAGCATTTTAATGCTAACAAGGCTTTTGCACCGGAATGTTCTCGCACATAAGCGATTTTTTCCATGTTCTGCTTAAGCTTACTGCGGTCGATCAAGTAGTAGGGTGTCTGAAGCATCGATGGCAATCCCCGCTAAAATGGGCCTTATCAACCCAAGTGAATCAAAGGGCGCGATTATAGGTGATTCGACGCGGGGGTTCGAGAAAAAATCATGAAAATTTTATGAATTAATGACTGAATCCAATGTGGGTACCTTCGAAGCACTTGCAGAAGTGTCTGATGGCTTAGTACTTTTAGCAAGTAAACGCTTTTCTAATGTTTCTTTAACAGCATCAATATCGCTGACGTAATGCCATTCAAGGATATCCACACCGCGCCCGGCGATACGCAAGGTACCATAACCCAACAACCGGCCAACTAACGACTGCTGGCGAGATACGCCATCTACTGACCGAAGGAAAAGCTCATGGGTTTTCACTCCTAGAATACCGGTTTTTTTCATCACGCGTGCATTAGTAAAGGTATAGACTGTACTGAACTGATGCAGGTATCGACGAATAGCATGAAAGAAAAAGTAGACGGCAACCAATAATAGTGCCCACCCAATCCAGCTTGCTGGGAGCGCAAAAACTTGATCAAAAAAATCTTCCATCATGGTTCTATAGAGAATCACTAATCGCCAATCGTCCCAAAAAGGTACTGACGAAACAGCGCTACGATAAAGATTGTAAAAAAATCCAGCGATAACAAGATCTACTGTTCCTCTTATAATAAATAGAGGGTTACGACGAATTTTTAAGACAACTTGTTCATTAGATAACATCTTCACTTCTCTTCCTAACCTGATGATGTGATTTAACTTAACTATTCTACCTTTTATTTAAGCTTTGCATACGTTCGATCTGAGCTTGTAACGTTGGTAACGCATTACGACGATAGCTAGACACCTCATCCAGTGCACCTTGCATCTCTTCGAATGCTTTTTCTAAGGTTTCCATATTTAACTGAGCGGATACCGCTCGTTTTTGTATTTCGGTTCCCTGCCGGCGTAATGCTGTCGCAGTTTCAGCGATCATTTGATTGGTGGTATCGTTTAAGGCATCAATATGATCCAGTACTAGCTTTTGGTTAGTCAGCGCCAAAGCAACATTGACGGCGACACGTAAAGCAGACAAGGTAACATTTAACGCTCGATCAACACCTCTAACCAGTTCACGATTATTTCGAATAATCAGTTCAATCGCTAAAATACCCTGCCGACAAACGGCTTGCTGCTGCTGGAGATCTAAAATTCGTTGGCGTAGTGGAAAAAGTAGCTCATCCTCTACAAAAGACTGATCATGACCTTCAAGTAATCCCTTTTCGATACGTTCGACAAGTTGATGGTCTATCACCTGCCCCATTTCAGCTGCTTGAGAGAGCGCATTGAGCGCTTGACGCATATCTTCTTGATCATGGCTCAGTGTAATCACATCACGCTTTAGGCGCTCTCTCCCTTCTTCTAAACCAGCAATCAACTCATTTAAGGTATCTTGTGCAGTTTCAAAACGGCGGAAATACTGCTTAACGGGAGACCGGCCGATTAAACTGCTTAGTTTAGCCGTTACACTACTAGACTCTAACTGCTGATTGTTTGGCTTTAATCCATTCAGTAATTTGCGCAGCGACTCTAAGCTTCGAGTGACAGCTTGCGCACTACTGGACTGAGAAGACATCTCTTGCAATGGTGTGTTTAGAAGCTGGGTTAACTTAGCAGACGCCTGTTGCTGCTCCAAACCCAGGGTATCAATTTGAACGCGCTGCACAGTTGTATCATTACTAAGCAACTGATTAACAAACTCACTAGCAGATTGACGAAGCTGCTCTGGATTAACCCTCTCCAGCTGATCTTTTAAAATCTCAGCAAGCTCTTCTGGTGCTGGTAAACGCAAAGGCTCATTCATAAGCATCTCTCAAACATTGGAACCTCTGTAAATAACTCTCAAAAGAATCTATCGATAATGAGTTAGTCGCTGATTAAATTTTTCCAGTGCCGCCAACACCTGATCCAAATCTTTATCAGAAGCGCTTGAGCGTCCTAACTCACTTAACTTAAGGCGCGTGGCATCCAGTGCAGTTAAGGTTTTTTCGAATTCAGCCAGTAAGCTATTCGATTCAAGATTTAGCGTTTCAGCCAACTGCTGTCTTTGCAACAAAGCATCTTTAGCGATGCCTTTAATACTTGGATCTGATAATTGGCGTTGAATATAGTTCAGGTCTAACAACTGAAGTTGCTGATGAATATCGATAAAGCTGTCCATTTGCTTCAAGCTAGATTTATAAACATCTTTTAGTAAAGTTTGTGAACGCTGCATCGCCAATTCTTCAGCTTGAAAACGCTTAGACAAGACTGCTTGTAACTTTGCATAGCGGCTATAAAAGCGTTCTGGAACTTCAACATTGACTTTCAGTTTAACCAACTGCGCTCTGATGGCATTCAGCTGTTTAATGACTTGATCCGCATGAGGATCGTCAGCATCACGCTCAAGGTTAACATCCAATTGTTCACGATGCTGTTTAGACGAGCGCTGGGCCTGACGCTGAAACAGAAATCTTCTAATTCTTCGCTCAGCAGGAACCGCTAAAAATAGGGCACCTAGCCCTGATACCCACCCTAACAAACTTGGACCAAAGCCACCCCATAGCGAGGTCAAGCCAAGCAAAAGACTGGCAAATGGAATTGCCATACCATAACGCAGAAAGACTTTAAAACGATTTGGCCTAAGGTCAGGTAAAACCCACTCAGGCTTGAATAGTCCCGCTAACAGCCAAGGTCCTGACATAATGGCCAAGCCTATCGCAAACCCTTGTAAAAAAGTTAGCATCTCACTCCTTAAGGCATAAAATAACTAAACACAGGCTCTGAACTGCAACACAAAGGTCGTTGTTCTGGTTAGAGTACTATTCAATCGGTAAGTTCTGATTGGCACCCCACTCTGCCCACGAGCCATCATACACGGCTAAATTTTCATAGCCTACCTGCAGAGCAGCAACTAATAAAATACAGGCAGTAATTCCAGATCCACAACTAAATATCAGGCGTTGATCAGGCGTAACCCCTAAGTCCTTAAAAGCCTGCGTTAGGTTTTCCGGTGAGTCATACCCATCACCCTTCATAATATCTAAAAATGGCAAATTTAAAGCGCTGGGAATATGCCCTGAACGCAAGCCAGGTCTTGGCTCTGGCGCTTGCCCTAAGAATCTAGCCGAAGCTCTGGCATCAATGATGTAAGTGCTTTCATCATCAATTGATTGCAGCACCTGTTCAAACGAACATATCCATTGTGGTTGAAGCTGTGCACGAAAATCACCCAACTCACTTACCACTGAGGGCTGCATTTGAGTGGGGTAGCCCTTTTCTAACCATGCAGGAAGCCCACCTAGCATGATGGAAACCTTACGATGCCCCATCACTTTAAACATCCACCAAGCTCTAGGTGATGAATAGATTCCCTGATTATCGTAAATAACGATATGACTATCCTCATTTATTCCTAACTGCTGAGCTAACTGAGTAAAGCGTTCTGGACTGGGCAATGTATGAGGTAAATTACTGCTAGGATCAACAAAGCTATTTTCAAGATCAAAGGCGACCGCACAAAGTAAAAACGCTGGTCGCTCATACTCAATCGGTGGGCGACCAACAACTTGTTGCATACTGGCATCTAAAACAACCAGATTATCGTCGTTTAAATGCTCAATAACCCAATCAGGTGTCACAAATAAAGAACCCGTTTGCATGTTTTTTCCTAAGTAAATTTTGTGCTGGTAAGTAAATGGATAATACAGATTAATCGCCCATCACCCGCCCTTCACGACGAGGATCAGCAGCACCCGTAATACCTTCAGGTATGTTAATCAACAATTGAATACCGCTGGTTAAGTCTCGCTCAGACACATCATGCCCCAAGGCCTCTAGTGCAGACAAGGTTTCAGGTGCAAAACGATCCGTCTCCAACCATACAGGACCGCCTAACGTCACGGTATGCGGTAACCCTACCACTTCCGATGGTGCTAACTGCCAATCCAACAAGGCTATCAAACTTCGAGCCGTGTAATGAATAATAGCAGCCCCTCCTGGTGAACCTAGACTGGCAACCCACTCACCTGTCTCAGTATCAAACACCAGAGTTGGACTCATACTGGAACGAGGTCTTTTTCCTGGCTCTACGCGATTAGCAATGAGACGTCCCTCGGCATCTCCAGGTCTAAACGAGAAATCTGTTAACTCATTGTTAAGCAAATACCCTCCTGCTAATCCAGTTCCCCCATCAGCCAAAATTCTCGCGCCAAAGGCGGCCTCGATAGTGGTCGTCATGGCGAGTGCATTTCCCATACCATCAACAATACTGATATGACTGGTGCCATATTCAGGTTGATCAGATTGAGGCGCATATGCAGTGAAAAATTCTTGCGGATTGCCGGCCTGAGCACCACCATTTCCCATACTTTGATCGCCCACTATAGCCGCTCTTGAAGCAAGGTAGCGTGGATTTAGCAGTGTGTTCCAATCACCACCGGGAGCTTCCACAAAATCAGGATCCGCTATGTACAACGCTCTATCTGCAAAACTTAATCGTGCCACCTCAATAAATCGATGTAGCCAGTCTACTGACTGTTCACCGTTGTGAACGGGAGTGTCAACCGGAAGGTATTCCAGCATTCCAAGCACTTGCATAATGGTTAAATGGCCAGAGGATGGGGGCGGAAAACCACAAACATCATAGACTTTCCAGGGTGTACAAATAGGTTCACGCACAGCGGGTTGGTAGGCCAATAGATCTTCGAGAGTTAAACCACCGCTTCCGGCAGGATGCTGCTGTACACGATTAACCATATCATCGGCAATATCACCTTGATAAAAGACTTGACTACCCTGTTCAGCAATTTGACGAAGAATTGCAGCTAGGGCTGGATTTTTTAGAATATAGCCTTCGGGTAAAGCCTCTCCGTTATCATAATAAAATGCTGCCGCCAAAGGATCTTCTCTTAGGTGGGTTTCACCCTCGAGCAGGGTGTGTAATCTAGCACTGACAGGGAAACCCTCTTCAGCTAGTTGAACGGCAGGTGCAAAAAGATCGGACCAATCTAAAACACCGTGCTGCTGATGAGCCAGTTCTAGCATTTTAAGTAATCCGGGTACACCCACAGATCTTCCGCTTGCAGCCGCTTCCATAAACGCCAAAGGCTCACCATCATCATTCAGAAAAAGATCACCCGTGGCTGCTGCAGGAGCTGTTTCGCGACCATCAAAGGCTTGCATCCCTTGATCTGATGATAAGAGCAGAAACGCACCACCACCTATACCGCTTGACTGTGGTTCAACCAGAGTCAACATGGCTTGAACAGCAATAGCGGCATCAACAGCTGAACCACCAGCTCGCAATATTTGATAACCCGCTTCAGTTGCCAACGGATTGGCAGCAGCAACAGCAAAAGTTTGTGCTTGGAATACAGAGGTGTTTGTTAAACCTGAGCTAGCCTCCGGTGCAATGGCTGCATCATAAGCATGAAGCGATCCTGAACTACCCAGAAGTAATAATGCAGAAAAGGTGAAGCCTTTCCATTTTGTACAGCGTAAAAAAAGAGGAGTTGATTGCATCGTCAGATCCCTTGTTTTGTTGTTATTCACTCAAGTTATTAACCTTGATATTAACCGAGTCCTCACTCGATATAAGATCAAAAGTATAGACGAACAATTGTTTGGTTGCTTCCAGAGACGAAAAAACCCGGCGAACCGGGTTTTTTAACATCAGAAATAGCTGATCAATTATCAGGGCTTGCTTTCGCATGCTCCTGATTTTCGTAAATCAGAATGGGCTCTGAGGTGCCTGTAATGACGCCTTCGTCTATAACGACTTTAGAAACATTTTTCATCGCTGGTAGTTGATACATAATATCAAGTAGCGTAGCTTCTAAAATAGAACGCAATCCACGAGCACCAGTACGACGCTCGAGTGCTTTTTTAGCAACCATTCGTAAGGCGTCTTTGCGGAAGTCAATTTCAGCACCTTCCATCTCAAACAGAGCGGCATACTGCTTGGTTAAGCTGTTTTTAGGCTCTGTCAAAATAGAGATTAATGCTTCTTCATCTAGCTCAGCAAGCGTCGCAATCATGGGTAGACGGCCCACAAATTCGGGAATCAAGCCGAATTTGACAAGATCTTCTGATTCAACATTATGGAGAACTTCAGAAAGGTTCTTCTCATCTTTGCTCTTGACGATGGCATTAAAGCCGATTGAACTACGTTCGCTACGATCACGAATAATTTTTTCAAGACCCGCGAAAGCACCACCGACAATAAAGAGTATGTTGGAAGTATCAACTTGCAAAAACTCTTGCTGAGGATGCTTACGACCACCTTGAGGAGGCACTGATGCTACCGTACCTTCAATCAATTTTAGTAGCGCTTGTTGAACACCTTCACCCGATACGTCACGTGTGATAGATGGATTATCTGACTTACGAGAAATCTTATCGATCTCATCGATGTAAACAATCCCTATCTGTGCACGCTCTACATCATAATCACACTTCTGCAGTAGTTTTTGGATGATGTTTTCTACGTCTTCACCCACATAACCTGCTTCAGTTAGGGTCGTTGCATCCGCAATGGTAAATGGGACGTTTAACAAACGTGCTAAAGTTTGTGCCAAAAGGGTTTTACCGCTTCCTGTTGGACCTATTAGCAAAATATTACTCTTGCTCAGCTCAACATCAGGCTTTTTCTCTTTTAGCTTTAAGCGCTTGTAATGGTTATACACGGCAACAGCAAGCACCTTCTTGGCACGCTCTTGACCGATAACATATTCGTCTAACGCTTTTTTAAGCTCTTCTGGAAGAGGCAGCTTGTCAGAAACTTCGCTATCAGCTACATCTTGAATCTCTTCACGAATAATGTCATTGCACAAATCGACACATTCATCACAGATAAATACAGATGGGCCTGCAATCAGTTTGCGCACTTCATCCTGACTTTTGCCACAGAAAGAACAAAAAAGCTTGTTGCCTTCACCTTTTCCGCTTGTCTCATCCGACATGCTTTTACCTCAAAAACTAACGATGGCAGCATTAATTTTACAATAATGCTGGGTTGTTTCCTGGCTGAGTTGCTTAAGATGCAACCGCTCTCTTATCTAAAACTTTATCGATTAAACCATATTCACGAGCTGTTTCAGGGTCCATAAAGTTATCACGCTCAGTATCTCTCTGAACAGTCTCTACATCCTGACCCGTATGTTCGGCAATGTGGTGATTTAACGTTTCACGAATTTTCAAAATTTCGCGAGTATGGATCTCGATATCAGTTGCCTGACCACGATAACCACCTAAGGGCTGGTGAATCATCACGCGCGAATTAGGTAATGCAAAACGCTTACCTTTGGTACCGCCAGATAGTAAAAATGCACCCATGCTAGCCGCTTGACCAATACACATGGTGCTGACGTCTGGCTGAATAAAACGCATGGTGTCATAAATAGCCATACCCGCGGTCACAGAACCACCTGGAGAATTAATGTAAAGGTGGATGTCTTTCTCTGGGTTTTCTGCCTCAAGAAATAACATTTGCGCAACAATTAAGTTAGCCATGTGATCTTCAACCTGGCCTACCAAAAAGATAACCCGTTCTTTCAGTAGACGTGAGTAGATATCATATGCACGCTCACCGCGTGAGCTTTGCTCAACAACCATAGGCACTAGGCCGGCATTCATGATTTCACTTCGACCGGTGAAAATCTCTGACATGTAAATTTCTCCTGATTGCGAGTATAAAAATATAGTCTATGTAAAATGAAAAAACGACAGCTGGCAACCAACTGTCGTTTTTCGGATTGATATTTAATCAATCGAAACGTTTCTTACTCGGCAGCTTCGTTGCGCTGAGCGGGTTTGATTGCTTCTTCGTAACTAACTTGTTTTTCGATCACTTTAGCACTAGAAACTAAATGTTCAACAACCTGCTCTTCTAAAACCAAACCTTTAATCTGATTTAAAATCTCTTCATTACCATAGTAATAATCGATCACTTCTTTCGGATCTTGGTAGGTTTCAGCCATCTCTTCAATGGTTTCACGTACCTTATCATCAGATGGCTTTAACTCGTTGACTTTGATTAGTTCTTGCATCAACAAGCCAACAGAAACACGACGTTTAGCTTGAGCTTCAAACATATCTTTAGGCAACATGTTCGGATCAATCTTAGCGTCAGGTCCACCAAATTGCTGAATCGCTTGACGACGAAGAACATCGATTTCACGATCAACTAGGGCTGCTGGAACTTCGATAGCATTTAGCTCAATCAACTTGCTGAACACTTTGTCTTTCAACTTAGTTTTCAAAGCATGCTTAAGTTCACGAGCCATGTTCTTTTTGACTTCAGTACGGAAACCTTCAACAGTGCTTTCTTCAATACCGAAACGAGCAAAAAACTCTTCATTAAGTTCTGGAAGAGCTTGAGCAGAGACGCTGTTCACTTTTACTTTGAATACTGCTGGCTTACCTTTTAGGTTTTCAGCATGGTAGCTTTCTGGGAAAGCCACATTCAAATCAAGCTCATCGCCAGTTGAAACACCAACTAACCCTGATTCAAATCCAGGGATCATGCTACCTGAACCTAATACAAGATCCATTGCTTCGGCACGACCGCCATCAAATGCTTCACCATCAATGAAACCTTCAAAGTTGATATTTAAGCGATCGCCATCGGCAGCTGCACGCTCAACAACTTCCCAGTCACCCTGCTGCTTACGCAGAGTATTGATCATTTCATCAAGATCTTCTTCTTTAATTTCAGCTGACAGCTTTTCTACTTCGACTGCAGAAAAATCAGCTAGTTCGATCTCTGGGTAAACTTCAAAGGTTGCAACAAATTCAAGATCTTCACCTTCAACATCTTTACGAAACTCGATGTTGGGCATGCCCGCAGGCATTAATTTTTCTTGATCTACTGCTTGGTAGAAAGATTCTTGAACCACTTGGCTCAACACATCAGAACGAATCGCTTTACCAAACATACGCTTGATAACAGAAGTCGGCACTTTACCAGGACGGAAGCCATCCAGACGGCGGCTACGCGCCTGCTGCTGAACCTGCTTGTTAACATCCTGATCTATACGCTCAGCCGGAACAGTGATGGTAACTTGACGCTCAAGACCGGAAGTCGTTTCAACAGAAACTTGCATGGAATTCCTCACAAATACTTTGCCGCAAAAATTGATGGCCTGCCTGCACAATGCTTCCTGCCTGCAAACCAAGTTACTGACCGGACGGCAGAATGCCACACCCGAATTCTAAAGGGCGAAATTTTCCGTCAACTCAGCCTAAGAGTCAAGAAAAACAGGTTGCCGATAATGAAATATAACTTTAAACAACTTAGTTAAGTCATTGAAAAAGATTTGGATTGAAATAAACTGAAAAGAAAAACAAAAAAGAAAGATAGACTTGATAAGATGCTTTAAACGACAACTACATATGTAACTTGTAAAAGCAAAAACACATCTGAAATAACTATAATGAGCTATGACTTATCATAGTTAACTTGAATGGTGCGGACGGAGAGACTCGAACTCTCACACCTTACGGCACCAGAACCTAAATCTGGCGTGTCTACCAATTTCACCACGTCCGCATTACAACATTACAGAGATTGGGGTGGACGATGGGGCTTGAACCCACGACCGCCGGAATCACAATCCGGAGCTCTGCCAACTGAGCTACGCCCACCATATCAAACTGTAATTGGTCAGGTTACTGGCGCGCCCGGCAGGACTCGAACCTGCAACCTACGGCTTAGAAGGCCGTTGCTCTATCCGGTTGAGCTACGGGCGCTAAGCCTGACCTTTCTTCAGTGACTTGCATTTGCTTGCCGCCTCAGAAGTGGTGCGTATATTAAGCATCGAATACGGCCTCGTCAAGAACAAATTTAAACTTTTTTTCAAAACCTTAGAACTTTGGCCAAGCTACCCTTATCTAGTTGAAGATATACAGAGTGTGTATTTATGGCGATCGACTTTTATGAGAAACTACTGATCTCTTATATGTCATTGAGTAACGGGGATCGATTTCCAACGATGAGCGCACAGATTATTGATGGTAAACAAATCGCACAACAAGTGCGCAACCAAGTTAAGGCAAGCATAGAAGCACATAGTAAAGATGGACATCGCCCTCCCTGCCTTGCTGTAGTTATCGTAGGAGATGACCCTGCTTCACATATTTATGTCAAACACAAAAAAAATGCATGTAAAGAAGTCGGTATCGTATCTACTTGTCACGAACTACCTGCCGATATTTCTCAACAACAACTTACTGCAATGATTGATGAACTAAATCAAGACCAGAATGTTGACGGCATCTTAGTTCAATTACCTCTTCCTGCTCATTTAGACACCACAACCATCATAGAAAGAATCAGACCCGATAAAGATGTCGATGGTTTTCACGCCTTCAACCTAGGGCGCCTAGCGCAACGCATA
The DNA here is from genome assembly GCF_008973715.1 of Nitrincola schmidtii. GTDB lineage: Bacteria > Pseudomonadota > Gammaproteobacteria > Pseudomonadales > Balneatricaceae > Nitrincola > Nitrincola schmidtii. The sequence continues at coordinate 162,812 of NZ_WBOL01000003.1, read as the reverse complement.
CCAGCCCTTCGTCCCTGCACGCCAAAAGGGATCATGACACTGCTTCATTCAACCGGTGTTGACCTTTATGGACAAGAAGCAGTGATAGTAGGTGCTTCCAACATTGTTGGTCGCCCTATGACACTAGAATTACTTCTCGCTGGATGCACGACAACGACAACACATCGTTTTACTCGTGACCTAGAGGCTCATGTAAGACGTGCAGATATTGTCGTTGTCGGTGTAGGCAAACCAGGCATCGTTAAAGGCGAATGGATCAAACCCGGTGCGATAGTGATCGATGTAGGTATTAACCGCCTTGAAGATGGCTCAGTGGTTGGTGATGTCGAATATGCGCCAGCAGCGGAAATAGCCTCTTGGATCACACCTGTTCCGGGCGGAGTGGGACCGATGACTGTAGCGAGCCTAATGGAAAATACGTTTGAAGCCGCTATCAATCTGCAAACCCAGTAAAAAATAATTCGAGTGAATGAGGTCGATCACACTAAGTGATCGGCCTTATAGAAAACCTGCATAACCCAAAACTCTCAATCGTATCTTCTCAAAAACCTCGCACTTCGTGACTGACTACGTTAGGAATTATTCCATCACATAATTTGTAAAACGTAATGATAAGCTTTATCATTATTGTAATTATTACTGAATTAAAATGAGTGATTATGGATAACCAAAGCCAAACAATTAACACAGAAGAATTAAGCACATTAACCTCTTCCACCGATACCCTGTTTAATCTTTTAAATATTGGCGGTCCTGTCGTTTGGATTTTATGCCTTTTTTCAGTGTTTGCCTTAACACTGATCCTGCTTAAATTCTGGCAACTTTCCATCGCGGGTGCTGGCGGAAAACGCAAAACACATCGAGCGATCGCCTTATGGAACCAAGGTAAGCAAACAGAAGCGATCAATCAACTCAGCCAAAGCCAACAGGCACTGCCCAGACTGATAGGCACTACAATGATTGGCGTTCAACACCAAGGTGACACACCTCAACTCCGAGAAGAATTGAGTCGTCTAGCATCCGTTGAGATGGAGAATTTGCGTTCTTACCTACGCCCACTCGAGGTGATTGCCAATTTAAGTCCATTACTGGGCTTACTAGGCACTGTCTTAGGTATGATAGTGGCGTTTCAACAAATGGAGCTTGCTGGCAACCAAGTAGATCCAAGCGTTTTATCCGGTGGTATTTGGCAGGCATTGCTAACCACGGCGGCAGGTTTAATCGTTGCCATACCCGTTTTTCTAGCCCATAGCACGCTCGAGAGAAAAACTGAACGCATCGCGCACGATATGGAAGTGTTAGTCACCAGTGTCTTTACCCGAAACTGCTTAGCAGCTACCCCTGTGATTAAAACTCAAGCCATAGCTGACACTCAAGATTCCACTTGGGAAAACACACAAGGCGCGACGAATGCAGCTTAATATTCAAACTGCCAAAAGGCGTAAAGCATTGAGTCTTACGCCTTTGATCGATGTTGTTTTTATTCTATTGCTATTTTTTATGCTGACTTCAAGTTTTATTAAATGGCATAACATGGAACTTGCCGTTTCCAAGCCGTCGACCTCAACCGTCCAAAGTAGCGACCAGCCCCCCCTGCTGTTTACGCTCGTTGAAACTGGAGAGCTTTCCCTAAGGGGACAAGTCTATAATGAAACCGACAATGCGGTCCTAGCACAACTCATCGACGAAAATTCTGATGCCAGTGTGATCTTATTAACAACAGATCAGGTTAATGTTCAGCAGATCATCTCTACGATAGATCGACTAAAACGTTTAGGTGCTGAATCTGTATCACTCAATACGGATCGTTAAGTATGCAGTTGTTTAGGACCACGAAAGCTAGATCCGGTAATGATGACAATGTGATACCCCTCATCAACATTGTTTTTTTAATGCTGATATTCTTTATGTTAGCCGGACAAATTACATCGACCGATGTACTCAATGTCATGCCCCCCACTTCGGAAACGCAAGCGCCAACAACGCCACTGGAATTTGAAATCTTGATGGATGCTGAAGGTTCAATCGCTTTCAACAATCAGACGATCACCTATGATGGTTTGCGTACAGAGTTAGAGGTGTTAAATACACCTGACGTGCAAATCTCTCTCGCACTGAAAATTGATGCAGATGTCACTGCTGAGACACTGAAACCTTTATTAAAACTTCTCTCCGACTCGGGTATGCAACAAATCACCCTCTATACACGCCAAACACGTTCAGCCTCATGATATTAACCAAACGCCATCGATTAACAGCTTTTCTGGTCGCGCTCTTACTTCATGCGCTACTCGCTTATGCTTGGATTACTCACCGAAAATCAACTCAAGAAACGGCTATTCAACCAGGCATTGCGGGGGTGACCGTCAGCTTAGCCAGTGCCGGCGATCTATTGGATGCCATGGAAGCCGCCTCTCAACAAACAACTCATGAAGAGACTCCTGATGACGCCTCAGATGAGCCGCATGAATCCCTTGATGAAGTACCTGAAGAAATTGTCGAAGAGACTATCGAGGAAGTTGTAGAAGTACCCGTTGAAGCAGAGCCTGAACCCTTACCAAAGCCAGAGCCAACACCAAGACCTGCGCCTAAATCTGTTCCTACAGAACAGCCTCAATCTGAACCTAAAAAAGTGACACCCACCCCCTCACCTGAGGTTGTGGATACCACTGCAGATATTCAAGGTCAACGTGAGCAAATTACCGATACGCCCGCTGAACAGAGTTCAACTGCCGGTGCTAACACTCAAGGACAAGAGCAGATCGTTGATACGGGAGGAGACCCCGCAGCTGAAGCTAACTATTATGCACAACTGAGTCGTTACCTAGCTCAACATAAACGTTACCCTATGGCAGCCAGAAGACAACGCCGTGAAGGTGTTGCCGAAGTGGAGTTCACCATAAACAGACAGGGACAGGTGCTGAGTTCACGTATTGTAAGAAGCAGTGGACATGCGATGCTAGACCAAGAAGTGTTAGAGATGCTTACACGCGCTGCGCCCATGCCAGGCTTTCCATCATCGATCAACCAAAATCAATTGATCATTACACTGCCGGTGAGTTTTAGTTTAAGGTAATAACCACTATTCATGCACTCCAATGCAAACTCATGACTTTGTATTGGAGTGTTGTTATTCTTTGGCAAAAATAACGAGATAAAGACTGCCTCGGCTAAAGGAATGACCATGCCTATCGTAACCGGAATCATTGCTAGCTCATTGCTTTTCAGTAACATTTTGATCTCATGCGTGTTCTTATTTTTCTTTACGCTACTGAAAATTCTTATTCCGTTTAAACCCGTTCGCCGTAAACTGAATACTATCCTTGTCTTTATCGCCAATCGCTGGGTCAGCAATAACTCATTGTGGATGCGCCTAACACAACGAATGGACTGGGAGATTCAATTACCCGAAACACTTGATCCTAAAGGCTGGTATTTTGTCATCAGCAACCATCAGTCCTGGGTCGATATCATGGTGCTTCAACATTGCCTTAATGGTCGCATTCCACTTCTCAAGTTTTTTTTAAAGCAGGAGCTGATCAAGGTACCGATCATGGGAGCCGCATGGTGGGCGCTCGACTTCCCTTTTATGAAGCGTTACAGCATAGCCTATTTAGAAAAACACCCCGAGATGAAGGGTAAAGATATCGAAACGACTCGCAAAGCCTGCGAAAAGTTTAGAGACATGCCAACCAGTGTGATGAACTTTCTAGAAGGTACTCGCTTTACCCCGGCTAAACATCAGCAACAAAACTCTCCATTTAAGTATCTGCTGAAACCTAAGGCAGGAGGCATGGCTTTTGCCTTCAATGCAATGGGTGATCAATTTCGATCCATTTTAGATGTCACCATTCATTACCCAGATGGCATTCCCACCTACTGGGCGTTTTTACAGGGAAAAATGAAACGCTGTCATGTGATTGTTCAAGAAAAACCGATTCCTGATCAGTTACGTCATGGTGATTATGAAAACGACCCTGAATATCGACTCGCCTTTCAGCAGTGGGTTCAAGCGTTATGGTATGAAAAAGATCAAACGCTCAAGCGACTTACTCAGCAGAACCTTACCGAATCAAAATCAACTCGAGACTAGAGCACTCCGTGTTACATGTTAACTTTACTTTTCGCACTAATCGCACGATTAGATTAAATAGCACTTTTGAGTCGATGCTCTATAATATCACTGAGCTAGCAGACTTAGAGGGGTTGAACATGGATACATTAACAGCAAATGATGCCAAACGTAATTTCGGTGAACTGCTTCTAAACGCTCAACGTGGGCCTATTAAAATTAGTAAAAACAACAAAGACGCCGTTATTGTGATGTCGATTAAAGACTATGAAGAACTTGAAGCCATGAAAGCCGATTACATCAAATATTGCTTTGAGTCTGCAAAAGAAGACCTAGCGAAAGGCAAGGTCGTTGATGGAGAAACATTCTTGAAGAGCCTGTAGCTTAAGCATGCAAAGAAACACATATAAGCTAAGCAATCTTGCGCAAAGTCATTTGCGCAAGATTAAAAGCTACACCGTGACGAACTTTTCCGAATTACAATGGAATAGGTACAGGGACAACCTACTTATGGCATTTCAAATGCTTGCTGACAATCCAGTCGTTGGAATAAGCTGTAGCGAGCTGTACCCAAGTGGCTTCTTCTTCCCAATAGGAAAGCACACAGCCTACTTTACCAAAGAGGATGGCTTTATTCTGATCGTTGCTGTTCTTAGCCAGTTGCAGTTAACCCAAAATCATCTAAAGTAATTTTCATATCCTATTTTTTACACTTTGGCGGGCTTAATCCCCGTCAAAGCCTCCAACGCAGACTCAACGACCTCTCTTGGCACGTCCTTCGTAATAAACACAATCCGTGAGCGTCGATCTTCCGATGGCCATTCGGGCAATGGCACCAGCGGATGAAATACATGTTGTACGCCGTGAATAACAATAGGCGCCTCATGACCCTGAATATTCAAAATTCCTTTTACTCGAAGAATATTTTCACCCATAAAACTCATCAACACATCCAACCAAGCGGATAACTGCTCTTCAGTGATGGGCGTATCAATAGCGAAGCAAAAAGCACGTATATGATCATTGTGCCGATTCACATCATGATGGTGATGGTGATGGTGCTCATGTCCATGATGATGGTGGTCATGGTCATGGTCATGGTCATGGTCATGGTCATGGTCATGGTCATGGTCATGGTCAGCATAAGCTTCTTCTTTTAACCATTTGGCAACATCAGGGGCTTTACCCGTCGAAGAAAACAAACCCAAATCAATCAACTGATCGGCATTTACATCACCTTGACTGCTAGACCATAAATTAGCGGCTGGATTAATTTTTTTCAGACGTAGCTTTAGTTGCTCACTCTGCTCAGCAGGTGCAAGATCTTCTTTGGATAACATTAACACATCAGCAACAGCGGCTTGTTTGACTGCTTCAGGATGGTTATTTAAGGTATCTGAGCCATTACACGCATCAACCAAGGTGATAACACCATCTAACTTATAACGACTGGCAATTTGAGGATGTGTCATTAGGGTATGGATAATCGGTGCTGGATCAGCCAAGCCGGTGGTTTCTATTAACACACGACTGAAATGACGTTCTCCTCCACGGGCAAAGCGCCAAGTAATATCACGTAACGTCTTAACCAAATCGCCACGAATGGTGCAACACAGACAGCCGTTACCCATCTCCATAATCACATTTTCAGTCGCATGGGTGACCAGCATATGATCCAGTGCCATTTCACCAAATTCATTGATGATAATCAGTGTGTCTTTGAAGGCATCCTGCTTAACTAATTTATTTAAAAGTGTCGTTTTACCACTCCCCAAAAAGCCGGTTAATAGCGTAACCGGTATCAGAGGTTTACGTTCGTTAGAATTAGACATCTTGAAGTCCTATAAAATGGAAATGCTAGTGTTATAAAATAACACTAGCATGCTTAACTGACTAGAAACAATAACTATTTAATCAGTCGACAACGCCACCACGGGGTCTAATCGAGCGGCTTTGCGAGCAGGTAAGTATCCAAAGATTAATCCTGTTAAAAATGCACAACCAAAGGCTAAAATCACAGGAAACGGACTAAACACCACGTCAGTTCCTAATCGATCAAGAAGCGAAGTTACCCCGAGACCCATTAGTACACCTAGAACACCACCCAGTGCTGATACTAATACCGCTTCTGTCAGAAACTGTTGCAAAATATTGCTGGTTCGAGCACCCGTTGCCATTCTGACCCCTATTTCACGGGTTCTTTCGGTGACCGATACCAGCATGATATTCATAACCCCTATTCCTCCCACAAGTAACGAAATAGCGGCAATCGAACCCAATAAAATGGTCATGGTGTTTTGAGTTTCGGTGACTGATTGAATAATCGATTCCATATTACGTATCTGGAAATCTTCAACCCCGTGACGACTGAGCAATAAATCATGAACAGAATGCTGCACTTGAAAGATGTCTGCCTGTTCTTCAACCGCTACTGTCATGGTGCGTAAATGGCGACGGCCTAAAAGACGAACTCCTCCACTTTCAAAAGGAACGATAATGACATCATCTTCATCTCTACCAAATGGAGAGGCACCTCGAGGACTCATCACACCGATAACCAAAAACAAAACGTTATCGACCATGACATACTGTCCGACAGGATCTTGTTCCGGGAATACCGCATTGGCAGCGGTTTGACCTAGCACGGCCACACTGGCAAAGCGTAGTTCATCCTCTTGAGAGAAAAACGTTCCGGATGAAACGGGCCAATTTCGGAAGTCAGAATATTCCGCTGACGTTGCTAACACCTCTGTTCGATGATCTCGTTCAGCCGCTCTTAGGGTGACGGTCCCACCCTGTTCAGGAATGGCCGCATCGACTCCTTGCAACTCTCCAACCGCAATAGCATCTTCAGGGATCAGTGTCGTTGCTCCCCAACCTCGCTGATTTGGACCACCGGGCCTAACCAGCAGTAAATTACTGCCCATGGAACTAATGCGATCCACAATCGACTGACGCGCGCCATCTCCAATAGCCAACATGGTAATCACTGATGCCACGCCTATCACAATGCCAAGAAGCGTCAATACAGTTCTAAACAGATTGCTGGTTAAGGCACTTAGAGACATCCGCATCGCTTCTGCTAGATGGGCAAAAAAATTGCCGGGTTTAGCATTGAGTTGAGCAGGAGCTTTAACCGTCACTGAAACGGATACTTTCATAACTGATTTAGGATCTTGGGTGATCACACCATCACTGATTTCAATAATACGATCAGCATGAGCCGCAACCTTTGGGTCATGGGTAATTAGAATCAGTGTATGACCTTGCGAAGATAAATCAGCAAAAAGCTTCATGACCTCTTCACCCGTTTGGCTATCTAATGCCCCAGTAGGTTCATCGGCTAGAATTACCTGACCGCCGTTCATCAAGGCTCTTGCAATAGAAACACGTTGTTGCTGACCACCGGAAAGTTGGTTTGGTTTATGATCCATTCGATCAGATAAACCTAGTCGGGAGAGTAATTCTTCGGCCCTTTGATGCCGTTCTGTACGGCAGAGTCCTGCATATACAGCAGGCACTTCGACATTTCCTCTTGCTGACTCACCTGATAAAAGATTGTAGCTTTGAAAGACAAATCCAAAAGCTTCACGACGCAGAGCCGCTAACTCATCGTTATCGAGCAAAGCGACATCGGTACCATTAAATAGGTACTGACCTTTTGTGGGTCGATCAAGGCATCCTAACAGATTCATTAGGGTTGATTTACCAGAACCTGATGCACCAACAATGGCCACAAACTCACCCGGCATAATAGTCAGGTTGATACCTTTTAATACATCAACGTCACTCTCGCCACTTTTAAAGGTTCGATAAAGATTCTTAATCTCGATGAGAGGTGTTAAAGCGGCAGACGTCATCGAGGTCTCATTCCTGTTTGAGTGGATTGAGCATTCCCAGCACGTTGAGAACCTTGAGGTGTCACAACCTGATCTTCAAGTGACAAACCTTCCTTAATCTCTATCTGAACACGATTCGATAGTCCGGTGATCACTTCCCGTTCTTCTATTGATCCATCTGGTAAAAGCAGTTTCACCTTAGCGACACCAGCTTGTCTGTTTGATGAGCCAGAGATTGCATTGACCGGCAGCATTAAGACGTCATCCACTTTATCAACTATAAAAAACACTTGAGCCGTCATTTGTGGCAATAGCGCCATCTGGTGGTTATCGACATCGAATAATGCATTAAAAAGAACCACGTTATTTTCTACTTGCGGAGTTGGTTCTATCCGTCTTAGCTGACCTGACCAACGTCTTGACTGATTGCCCAGCGTCGTAAAATAGGCTTCCATACCTGTAGACAGACGACTCACATCGGCTTCTGAGACTTGTGCTTGAACCGTCATCACCGACAAGTCCGCTATTTGCATAATCGTTGGTGCCTGTTGGGTGGCATTAATCGTTTGCCCTTGTCTTGCTACAATATTCACGACAGTTCCAGACATAGGTGCGAAGATTTGAGAGTAATTAAGGCGCGCCTCTTCCGCTCGCAGGGTTGAAGAGGTTTGATCTATCTGAGCGGCTAAAGCCTGCACTTGAGCCTCCGCTGATCGCTGAGAGGCTTCAGCAATTTGTAATGACTCTTCAGAGGTCATTCGATTCGACACTAATTGTCTTTGGCGTCTTAGCTGAATCTGCGCTAATTCAAGCTGCGCTTTTCGATCCTGCATTTGTGCTTCAAGATTACGCAATTGAGCTCGTGTCCCATCAACATTAGCGCGATATACCGTCGAATCTATTTCCGCCAGTAATTGACCTTCCTCAACCTGATCACCAACATCAACCAAAATTTCAATCAATTGACCCGAGACTTGCGCCCCAACATCAACAAAATTACGAGGTTGTAAGCGTCCGGTAGCGGTAACGATATTTTCAATCGAGCCTTTGGACACTGTTACATAGGACACTTCGTCATCAGTGACGCTGTATACATAAACATAATAAGCCCCCGCTGCTGAAGCCAAGACGATGATTGCAAATAACCAGCGCCATAAGGGAAATGCTTTTTTTACCGTCACCATGTATTAGATCCTAAAAAGTATTTTGGACATTATGTTGAAAATACCATCTGAGCTTCAACTATTAAGCTCAATATTTACATATATTTACATATCAATCTTGGTGTGATGCTTTCATTTTTCGAAGCGCCCACAGACCTATAACGGGTCCAGGCAATAGCCATAAGACCACCCAAGGCCCCATGTCGTTCCAAAGCAGACTGGTAATCCAGATGGATGGAATGGTCAGTGCAAATCCAATGGCATTCATCATCGCCAGTGAAGAGCCTAAACTGTCTGCGGGCGCATTCAGCGCAGCAAGAGCTGAAAACTGAGGTGAATCAGCAATCACTGCGATACCCCATATCATCAGAAGAACAAACATCAATATAGGTGAAAGACCTGATAAAAATGGGTAGAGCAAACAGATAAATCCAGATACATATAAAGCTGTTTTAGCAACAAGAAGACTACCTATCGACTTACTTAAGACGCCTCCCAAAATACAACCTAACGCACCTAATCCGATGATTAAAAACGAGACTATCGAGACTAAGTCTAACGATAGATTCAACCTTGATATTTCTCGACTCACCAATAATGGCACGAGCATCCAAAAAGCATACAGCTCCCAGCAATGACCAAAATAACCACTAGCAACTGCTCTAAAGTTTGGCAATCTAAGCGCCAAGAAGCCCTTACCCAAATTCATTTTACTTGGCTGTTTAGGTAGGTGATCTCCTGTGCCCAGCACCAAAACTACAACACCACCCAATACCGCAAAAACAGAGGCAGCTGTAATTGACCACTGCCAGGGCATTCCTAAGGTTATTCCTCTTAACAAGTGAGGCATCGAAGTTCCCAGTGTTAACATACCTACCAACCAGGCTAAAGCGGCACCTGCATATTTAGGTGTCCATGAGATAACTAACTTCATCCCCAAAGGATAAATACCTGCAAGGCAAACACCTGTTAAGAAGCGTACTAACATATCGAGGGCTAATGTTGCCTGCGTCAAAGTCATTAATAAATTAACACCCGCACCGATGAAGCACGCGATAGCGAAGATTTCACTGGCTTTAAATCTATCGGCCAATCCACTGATTGCTAAAAGTAATGTCCCTAAAATAAAGCCAAACTGAACTGATAATGTTAAATACCCAAGGTAGGAATCATTAAGGTCATACATGCTAGCGTAGGATAACCAAACACCGTTTATGCTAAACCATAAAGAAGTACCAAAGAGTTGCGCCAGCACAATCGTCAATAAGGGATGCTTCTGCAGTAAAGTATGAATAACCCTGCTCCTAAACTATATACTTATTAAATTTCAGGTAATTAGCATAGTTCATTGTTTGCAAATAGCATACTAAACGATATACATGCAAAAAAACCGCCGAGGTTGAATTCGGCGGTTAAATATCGATGAAGAGGATTTTACGTGTTGCTTATTAGAAGTTGTATACTGCTGAAAGCCAAAGCCGTCTGCCTTCCTCAATAATACCGGTGGTCGCGGCTAAGGAATGAAAGTAACTGTTACCGAAACCATCACCGTTTACTCCACCTGAATCATTGTAGGTATTGTAACGAACCGCATCACCAATAAAATCTTTATCGAATAGATTATATATGGATGCAGAGAATGTAAGATTTGAACTAGCTTTGTAAGAACCACCCAAATGAAATACTGTGTAATCACTCAGTCTAGCACCTAAGGTGTCATATATGGACTGACTGGTTGAATAGCTTCCATCAGCATTGGCTAAATTCTCATAACTAGATGTAAATCGCTCTCTCTTGCCACGATACTCTCCCTTAAACCATAGGTTTAAATCAGAGTTTACACGCCAGTCCAAAGTTGCATTCGCCATGTGTTTAGGCGTTAGCGTCAGCGGACGACCAGAATTATCACCGCTTTTTTGTTCGGTATCTGTATAGGTGTAATTTAAGCTCAATGACCAATTATCGACGATGGGAAGACGGGCTGCCAGTTCAAGACCTTGAGTGACTGCTTCATCAATATTAACGCTTTGAGAATAAGTGCCATCAGGGATGCGAGGATTACCTGAAATAGTAATAGGATCTCCATTAGCAATCTTATTACTAAAATTGTTATGAAAAATGGTAGCGTTGGCGTTCACACCTGACTGGTTGTCGAAATACAAACCCAACTCCGTGCTCGTTACCGTTTCCGGTTTTAGATTCGGATTACCGATGGTCAAGACTTCACCTTGTCTCGTAGCACCATTGATTCCAGCATGTAGATCATTAAGCGAGGGGGTTTTGTAACCTCTAGACATACCACCTTTAGCGGTCCATTGATCCGAGACGGACCAAACCAGATACCCTCTTGGACTCAAATGACCACCAAATTGATCATGATGATCATAGCGACCCCCCAAGGTTAAGGCTAAATCATCTCTCAGAAACCATTCATCTTCCGCAAACAACGCCCAAGATTTTTGCTCAAACTTTTGATCAGCTATGCCATCTTGCAGACTGGCATCGATATACTGCCCACCGACAGTAATCATGTGCTGATCACCGACAGGTGTAAAAAACTTAGTATCAAAAACAACATCTTTATTGATAAGATCACGTGGATTCCCACCAACTACCGAGGGAAGGTTTTTGTAAGCTTGTCCAATTGTTCCTGGAATAGTTCGACCAAGGGTTTCTGTCTCATTTACCATAAGGCTCGACTCAAGCGTCCCGACGGCAAATCTACCTGTATGTGAGAGTGTTAACCGATCTCTGTTAAACTTTAACTCTTTCTCATAACCATTCGCCGTATTGAGTGCTGGAAGCGTGCAAGTGCGGTCTAATCCATCTAAAGATCCCAGCTGACATTTGTCGTTATTATAGGTTTGTCTCGCCTGATCAAAATCCAACGAGACATCATGATGGTCGTTCGGCGTTAAGGTCAATCTAATCCCTGCTGTCGTGTTTTCAGCACCAACTGGAGACGGTCCTCTTTGACTGATCACGGTTCCATCATTGAAGGTTAAGTTGGCATCTTTTCTTTCAAACCAGCTTCCACGAACCGCCAAACCCAAACGATCTTCGATCAAAGGTCCCGAAGCGTAAAGATTCATCCGATGACTATCGCCTGCATCTCTATTTTCCTGATAGGTCGTATCTGCTGAAATTGATCCACTCCACTCTTGAGCCACTTTTCGCGTAATAATATTTATCACACCACCCATGGCATCAGAGCCGTAAAGAGTGGACATCGGCCCACGAATGACTTCTATTCTTTCAATAGCTGACACAGGCGGCAAAAAGCTAGTCGAGGTTTCACCAAACCCATTAGGAGTGATATTCCCTGACGTATTTTGCCTGCGACCATCAATCATCACTAAAGTATATTCAGAAGGCATCCCTCTCATGCTGATGTTTATGCCGCCCGTTTTACCCGTTCCTTGACCAACATCGATCCCCTCGACATCACTTAGAGCTTCAGCTAAGTTTGAAAAACGCTTTCGCTCCAGCTCTTCGCGTGTCACAACAGATATACTGGCAGGCGCATCGGTAATTTTCTGCTCAAAACCAGATGCACTAACAACGAGGTCATCAAGACGAATAGAAGCATCATTAGCGCTGGCAATTGATGCTGTGGATACAATTGCAACAGCTAATAATTTAAATCGAAAAGGGTTCATTACCACTCCAAATGATTCTTAACAAGGACAGTTAGAATTACATTGGCTGGCTGGCAGGTTTAAAGCTGGCTGGCTTAACGCTTTTTGATGAGATTTGGTTTAACGCTAGGGTTAAGAGGATTATTTGGTCAGTATCAACTTACCGTTTTTCGTCCTTGTTAAGCGATAGATCTCATTTTCATGAACTATCTCTAGACGTCCTCTGTCAGATAACAGCACGTCACTTGAAATACGAGAAGCGTTCAACTCCCCACCAATGAGCGGGGCAGAAAGTTCCTGCTCTACGTCTTTAAAGCTGTTTGATTGACTGTTCATATTAACTCCTTAAACCTAACGAGAATCATTATCATTATTACTATTTATTAAGTCAATAAAAATTTTATTTAACTGATTAGATTGACTATGAAGCTTTCTAGAGCCTAGATTTAGGTCAAGCATTAAACGTTTTTCTGAGCTTTTAACCACTTATATTTGCTTAATCTAAATAGATGACTATAATAGTCAACTATTATAAGTTACTGATTTTATTATTTATTAATAAGCATAAACTGAATCATTATCATTTGAATTACTAGGGTGCCAAATATGAAAGGCGAGAAAACCATCATCCAGCAACTCAACAAAGTGCTAACCTACGAACTTACCTCTATCAATCAGTTTTTTCTCCATGCACGCATGTTCGGCAACTGGGGATTTAACGAATTGAACGAGAAAGCCTACAAGAAATCGATCAAAGATATGAAACAGGCTGACAAACTGATCGAACGTATCCTAATGCTGGAAGGATTACCTAACCTTCAACAATTGGACCGTCTACGCATCGGTGAAACACCTGTTGAAATGCTTAGCGCTGATCTAGGTTTTGTTATGGATCAACTCCCCCTCCTCCGCCAAGCCATTGCTGAATGTGAAAAACTTCAGGATTATGTCAGCAGAGAACTGCTTGAAGAGCTCCTGGAAGATGAGGAAAACTACATCGATTGGCTGGAAACTCAGCATCAGTTGATCGAAAACCTAGGCACTGAAAATTATTTACAGTCACAGATTTAAAGGAGAACACAGATGAAAGGCAATGCAGATATCATCGCGAAAATGAATGAAATCCTCGGCAGTGAACTCGCTGCAATGGATCAATATTTTGTGCACTCCAAAATGTATGAAGATTGGGGTCTAGGCAAGCTTCACGAGCGGATCGCTCATGAGTTTGACGATGAAAAAGGTCATGCAAGCTTATTGATCGACCGCATTCTAATGCTGGAAGGCACTCCCGACCTCTCTACTCGCGGCCCTGTGCATATTGGCAAGACAGTTCCTGAAATGCTGCAGTTTGATCTCAATTTGGAATATGAAGTCGGCAATCAGCTTAAACAAGCAATTGCATTATGCGAGTCGAAACAGGACTACCAAACGCGAGACATGTTACAAGTTTTGCTAAAGGATACGGAAGAAGATCATGCACATTGGCTGGAACAGCAATTAGGCTTAATCGAAAAAATTGGACTGCAGAACTACCTACAGTCGCAGATGTAATGATCAAAAAAATGTTCAACTTTTTAGTTTAATGCGATTGCAAATGATAATTCTTTGCATTAACATGAAGCTTCATTGACAGGTTGAACTTGTGCCCCGGCACTACAGTTCATGTGCTCTCAGCACGTTAGGCCGTAACCCAGACCCCTGAGTTACGGCTTTTTTTTATGTACAGGATGTACGGTAAATACAAAAAACCGCAGTACTAGAAGCAGTGCGGTTTCTATAACTGTTAAGGTAGTTTTTAAGCAGCAGCGTCTGTACAAGCATCTAATAACAATTGATCCTGACGTGACCTTACAACACTTCTTGCAACACTCACGCATTTGCCACAACAGGCACCTACTTGAAGCGCTTTATTAAGATCACGAACACTCTGAGCCCCTTCATCGATCGCTTGATGAATATCTCGCTCAGTTACACCATTACAGATACAGACATACATGGCTTAATCTCCGCTAATCACTTAATCTAAATGATAACGCTTATCATAAATATTTCAACTGTTTTTTGGTCTACCTACTCCCTTTTACAAGATCCTCTCATTGCTAAGACTTCTGCACTGGTAAGTATTAAAAAACCCAATAATCGCTATTGATAATTATTATTATTCGTATTATCTTGAGATCAATACGCACTCTATAGGAGATTCGCATGAACTCAAAAACAATCGACTTATCTGACTATCTGTCTGTGCATCACGAGGAGTTAAAAGCTTATCTATCGGGTTTATTTGGGTCGACTAGGTTTGCTGAAGAGATTACTCAAGATTTACTTTTCTACTTGTGGAATACACCCGTCGTGATTCACGAGGGAAACCCCATGGGTCAACTGCTTTGCATGGCAAACCGATTGGGGCAATACAGAAAACGGCAACCTACTAATAAATATAAGACCCGTAAAATGAGGGCAACCTACTGAGTGAAGTACTCGGTAGGTTATAGCTGAAGCAACACCTCACTTTAAAATGATTAATGTTGCGAGTCCAAGAAAGGATAAGAAACCAGCAACGTCGGTAACGGTTGTTAAGATAACAGCACCCGATAGTGCAGGATCTATCTTCATCTTCTTAAGCATTAAAGGGATAGCAATACCCGCAAGGTTGGCAATCGTCATATTGATAAGTATGGCGATGGCAATGACAATCGAGATTTGAACGTTACCAAACCACAGGTGAGAGATGATACCTACTACCAGTGCCCAAATCACACCGTTCGTAAGGCCTACCCACAACTCTTTGTTGAACAACCAGATTTTATTGTTACCCGCAATTTGCCCTAGCGCCAAGCCTCGGATGACAACCGTCAAAGTCTGACTACCGGCAATCCCCCCCATGCTTGCAACGACAGGCATTAAAACGGCCAACGCTACCACTTGTTCTAGTACCGCTTCAAACTGACCGATAACAGCTGCCGCCAAAAACGCGGTTGCCAAGTTAATGCCTAGCCACACTCCCCTACTTTTAGCACTTTGAAGGATGGGTGAGAACAGTTCTTCCTCATCACTGACACCAGACATATGCTTAAGGGTTAGATCTGAATCATCCTGCGTAATCTCCAGAATGTCGGCAATATTTAACTGACCTACAAGAACCCCATCCGCATTGATCACTGGGGCAAAGTATAATTCGCGTGATCTAAGAATCGATGCCGCTTCGTTGATCTTCATGGTGTCATTTAAGGTAAACGGATTATACATGTGCTCATCAACAAGAGAGTCTTGATTCTGCTTAACAAGATCAATCAATGTTATGGTACCCATTAAATGCTTATCTTTATCGGTCACCATAATTTCTTGTGATTCGTCATCCAGAAGCCTATGAATACGGACGAAACGTTGAACCGCTTCCAACGTCACACCCTGCTTCACGTTGACCGTTTCAGGGTCCATGTATCGACCGACGGTATCTTCATCATAAGCTTGAAGAACCTCTACCTGAGAACGAATAATCTCATCAAGAGAATCATAAACGCCCGCTTTAAGCTCTTCATCAACGACATCTAAAACTTCCGCAACTTCCTGTGCATCTAGGCCTTTAACAATTTCAGTAACATCTGAGATGCTAAGATCAGCCAGATACTCTTCGCGAATGTCTTCTGCGACTTCCGCTAGCACTTCACCAACCAGACTTTCTGGAACGGCTGTCCAAATTTGGCGACGCAAATTGGCTGGGAAGGATTCCAGTAAACGAGCAACATCCGGCGCTTCCTGCTCAGATAATGCTTCACAAAGACTGACATGATCTTCTGCTTCAATTAATCGCTGAAGATATACGAGTCTTTCTTCTGTTGAAGCAAATTGCAGTTCTTCGTGCATAGAATCTCTCTTACTTACATCAACCTATGACCAACATGGTTTAGAGCATATTATCTATTTATTATTAATTATTTATGATCATATTGCTTCACGATACCAAGTCGTACCATCGCGACTATCTTTAAGAATTACACCTTGATCCAGCAGTGACTGACGAATACGGTCTGCTTCAGCATAGTCCTTATTGGCCTTTGCCGCTGCTCGTTTAGTAATCCACGCTTCAATCTCTTCACCTGTGATCTGCCCTTCTTGATCATCACCGCGAAGGAACTGATCAGGATTTTGTTGTAACAATCCGAGAATACCGGCTAGACGTTTTAATTCGCCGGCCAAATGCGGCAACTCAGGTGCTTTAGCATGCTTAGCGACATTCAGCTCATTAACCAACTCGAACAATACCGCTAAGGCTTTGGGTGTATTGAAGTCATCCTCCATCGCTTCACAGAAACGTTGTTCATAACTATCATTGACACCTTGAGGGCTTTCTTCAACGGTGATCCCTTGCAATGCTTGATAGAAACGCTCTAATGCAGAACGTGCTTCAGTCAAACTTGAGTTGGAATAATCAATATAACTACGATAATGCGCACTGGTTAGAAAATAGCGAACCACTTCAGGGTTATGTACTTTCAGCACATCACGAATGGTAAAGAAGTTATTCAGTGACTTGGACATCTTTTCTTGATTTACGCGAACCGGCCCTGCGTGCATCCAATAATTGGCATAGGTGCAACTATTCGCCGCTTCCGACTGAGCGATCTCGTTTTCATGATGAGGGAAAGGCAGATCGGGACCGCCACCATGAATGTCTAAGGTCTTGCCGATGCAGCATCGAGACATAGCTGAACATTCTATGTGCCAACCAGGACGTCCTTCACCCCAAGGAGATTTCCAGCTCACCTCACCGGGTTTTGCCGCTTTCCATAACACAAAATCGAGCGGGCTCTCTTTTACTTCATCTACCTCAACACGCGCACCAGAGCGGAGTTCATCAATCTGCTGGCCACTTAATTTGCCATAACCTTCGAACTTTTCAACACGGTAATAGATATCACCGTTGGATGCCAAGTAAGCGAAGCCTTTGTCGATCAAGTCTTGAATGAACAGGATAATGTTATCCATATGCCCGGTGACTCGTGGCTCTTCATCAGGGCGAAGCACGGATAAAGCCGTTTCATCTTCATGCATTGCAGCGATCATGCGTTCAGTCAACTGGTCCACTGATTCGCCATTTTCAGCGGCTCGACGAATAATCTTGTCATCTACATCGGTGATGTTACGCACATAATTAACATCCCAACCACGCCACCGAAGGTATCGAGTGATAACATCAAATGAAACCATGACGCGAGCATGACCTATATGACAGTAGTCATAAACCGTGACACCACAGACATACATGCCGATTTTGCCGGCCTGTAGGGGTTGAAAAGGCTGTTTAGCTCGCGTCAAGGTGTTATAAATCTGCAACATAGTTGTCAACTCTAGTCATTTTGGAAAATATACAAAATATTAAATGTTATATTGTAACAATAAAGCAATAGGATTCACGATTTAAACCGGACTCCTTACTCAGTAAGACTAATGCGACCTAACCAAGCTCTACCCAATACACTGGACTCTCTTGTGACCAGTAGATCTCCTTGGTGCCACAAAATCGCCTCCCACTGACCCACTGGACTGATTGCATGATAGCTGGCCTCATTCCAGTTAGGTGCATTCTGCTCAACCGGCACTAACCAAATAAATGCCGATACATTTAAGAACCCTAAACGATAGCCTATTAAGGCTAAACGCTGAGTGACAGGATCGTAATCTGCACCGGTGATCAAGCCCCCTACCGGAAATTGATCGCTACTGACCAGTTGCTGAACAGGCGCCTGCTTATTTATTCGGTAAAGGCGCGTATGCTGATCCTGCCAATTCTTGGTGAACAGCCACAACTCATTATTCACAACTGTCAGTGCTTCACAGTCATTATTGTGTGCGTGTCGATTTCGCTCTGGACGGGTATCCGCTAGTCGAATATTAAGCCGTTCACTGGGAACAACGCCTTGGTCTCTAGCTTGATCAAGATCGTGCAACTCGACTTTATAAATCTGCATCCATATGCGATCGCCCAGGTTATTTCCGCAGTCAGCAATAAACAGAGTACTATCATCCTGCGCTAAGGCTTCCCAATCTTCATTCACAGAGTTTAATGGATGCACTCGACGACGCACCGCATCACCACTTTCAGTCAACTCGAATAATGTTGCATCGTGTCCACTGTCATTATGCGTCCATAATCGTCCTTGACGCATGGCTAAACCAGAAGACTCAACAACCTCTGCAGGAAGATTCGCTAATCGCTCTACCCTTAAACGTTCTGGTAGTTCAGGGTATTGCTGACGCTCGACCTCATCAAATACGTCAAGATCCACATCATTCTGTAGGGATGTGTCGATATCTTGATCAATGCTTGACTCAACGTCGTCACCATCGCTGACTTGACTGCTAATCGGCGGCTTTACCTGTGTTTCAGCACAACTCGATAAAAGCAGCAAGCATGCGAATAACAATGCCCTTCCCTGCATACTAGGTTTAACCCTGCTGTATTTTTGCCCAAGAATCTCTTAGGGTCACGGTTCGGTTAAACACTAGGTTATCCGATGTTGAGTTTTGATCAACACAGAAGTACCCCATACGCTCAAACTGGAAGTTCTGCTCGGGTTTAACCTCAGCCAAGCTGGGTTCAGCACGACAACCCGTCAGTACAACCAAGGACTCGGGATTGATAAAATCCAAGAAAGAACGCGATTTATCACTTTCAGGATTGGCTTCAGTAAAGAGGCGATCATATAGACGCACTTCACAAGGTACCGAGTGATCAGCATTGACCCAATGGATTACACCATTCGCCTTATAACCTTCCGGATTGACGCCTTTTGTTGCTGGATCATAGGTGCATTTCAGCTCAATGATGTCTCCAGCGTCATTCTTGATGACTTCTTCACAGCGAATGACATAAGCACCACGCAGACGAACCGCTTCTCCTGCAGCCAAACGTTTCCACTTACGCGGAGCAACTTCTTCAAAGTCTTCTTGTTCAATTAGCAGATTACGCCCAAAGCTAACGCGACGATGACCCATCGATTCATCTTTAGGATGTGCGGCAAGTTCAAACCACTCCTCTTCGCCTTCTGCAAAGTTAGTAATGGTGACTTTTAAGGGACGTGTAACACACATTGCACGTGGCGCATTGGCATCCAGATCATCACGGATCGCAGATTCCAGCATTGCCATATCGACGATGCCATTTGAGCGAGTTACACCGATCATATCGCAGAAATTGCGAATAGATGCCGGTGTATAACCACGTCTTCTTAAACCAGAAATGGTCGGCATACGTGGATCATTCCAACCCTCGACATGTTTCTCATCGACCAACTGCTTCAGCTTGCGCTTACTGGTGATGGTGTAGTTTAAATTTAACCGTGCAAACTCATATTGTTTTGGTTGAGAAGGTACAGGTAAATTATTGATTAACCAATCATATAGTGGACGATGATCTTCAAACTCTAAGGTGCAGATTGAATGCGTAATCTGCTCAATGGCATCCGATTGACCATGCGCAAAATCGTAAGAAGGATAGATTTTCCACTGATCGCCTGACTGGTGATGATGTGCGTGGCGAATACGATAAATCACCGGATCACGCATGTTAATATTCGGTGAAGCCATATCGATTTTGACACGTAGAACACAACTGCCTTCAGGACGTGTTCCATCCTTCATCTGTTCGAATAACGCCAAGTTTTCGTCAACGCTGCGATCACGATAAGGGCTATTTTTACCTGGCTCCGTCAAAGTACCACGATACTCGCGCATCTGCTCAGCGTTCAGATCATCAACATAGGCCTTACCCTCTTTAATCAGGTAAACCGCCCAATCATGCAATTGCTGGAAATAATCAGAGGTATAGCGAATATCACCGGCCCATTGAAAACCCAACCAGCGAACATCGCTGATGATAGAGTCGATATATTCCTGACTCTCTTTTTCAGGGTTGGTATCGTCGAAACGTAAATGACATTGACCGCCGTACTTGATCGCTGTGCCAAAGTTTAAACAGATGGACTTGGCATGTCCTATGTGAAGATAACCATTTGGTTCGGGCGGAAAGCGCGTGATGACCTGACCACCATGCACATTCTTTTCGATGTCCTGTTCAATAATCTGGTGTATAAAATTAGTGGGCTTTACGCTGTCTTGCTTGGTCATAGTGTCAACTTTGTTTGGCTAATATTAAATAAGGCTGATGAAAGCTTGCCTTGACAGTAACCGACTATTATAAACCGACTCATTCATTGAACGCACGGATCTTACCGAGAGTTTCACATTTTTCAGCCTTTTATCGGCGTGTGTTAAGCTTGGCAACTTAAGATTCATAATTAGATGTTGAGAAATACCCTAACATGCCCACAACACATTTCAGCGGCACCCTAATTATAGGCGCAGGTCCCAGTGGATTGATGGCGGCAGATATTTTGTCTAAAGCTGGCGTTGCCGTGCGTATTTATGAGGCGATGCCAACACCTGGGCGCAAGTTTTTGATGGCAGGTCGTGGTGGCTTAAATATTACTCACTCGGAAGCACTGGATGCTTTCGTGCAACGTTATGGCGATCACTCATCTTTATTAAAGCCTTTATTAAATCGCTTTGGCCCTAACGATATTATTAATTGGATGGATGAACTTGAACAGCCAAGCTTTATTGGTAGCTCAGGCAGGGTCTTTCCAAAAGTAATGAAAGCCGCTCCCCTTCTTCGCGCTTGGTTAACGCGCTTGAATCAACAGGGTGTTGAACTCTTAACACGGCATCGCTGGGTTGATTGGGATGACCAAGGCGGCTTTCACATTGAATCACCAGAGGGACCTCAGATAATCACCGCCGATCAAATCATTCTGGCAACCGGTGGTGGTAGTTGGAAAAAACTCGGTTCTGATGGCCAATGGGTAAACCTTCTTCAGCGACAGGGTATACAGATCAATCCCTTGGTCGCCTCTAACTGCGGATTTACCTGCGAATGGAGTAACGTACTTCGCAAGCAGCATGCAGGCACTCCCATTAAGGGTGCCGTCCTTAAAAGCCAACATTCAGAGAAAAAAGGCGATCTAATCCTCACTCATTATGGTTTAGAGGGAGGTCTTATTTATGCCTTTTCTGCTGAAATCCGACATGCGCTAAGTTTAAATCAATCCGCCAAGTTAACGCTTGACCTGATGCCAGACATCGAACTTGCGCAGTTAATCAAGCGAATTGAAAAGCCCAGAGGCCGTAATTCGTTTAGCAACCACCTTAGAAAAGCTGGAATCGCTTCTGTGAAAGCAGCCTTAGTTCGCGAATCTTATCCTGAGATTGTCAACGATGATCCATTCGCATGGGCAGAAGCTCTAAAAAACTGCCCCATTACACTGACAGGCATGCGCCCGATAGATGAAGCGATCAGTACCGCAGGTGGGGTACCCTTCAGTGAGCTTAATAACGATTTTAGACTTAAAAAGAAACCCACTGTTTTCTGCGCAGGTGAAATGATTGACTGGGACGCACCGACCGGTGGCTACCTGTTAACAGCCTGTTTTTCCATCGGCGTACATATCGCTGAAGCGATCATTAGCAGCAATTCGGAAAAATCGAAGATGCACTCAAGCAAGACTTGAGTATAATAGCGGTTTTTATAATACCTACTAAAACCATCCATAGGATCAAATGAATGATTATTCTGCATACAAATCACGGCGATATCACCATTGAACTGAACCATGAAAAAGCACCCAAAACTGCTGCTAATTTTGAAGCTTACGTCAAAGAAGGTTTCTATGATGGCGTTATTTTTCATCGTGTCATTGACGGCTTCATGATTCAAGGCGGTGGATTTGAGCCTGGTATGACGCAGAAGAAAACCCGTGAAAGTATTGAAAATGAAGCGGATAACGGCTTAAAAAATGAAGCTGGTACTTTGGCTATGGCACGCACCATGGACCCTCACTCCGCTTCTGCTCAGTTTTTCATCAACGTTTCAGAC
This sequence comes from Nitrincola schmidtii, assembly GCF_008973715.1. GTDB lineage: Bacteria > Pseudomonadota > Gammaproteobacteria > Pseudomonadales > Balneatricaceae > Nitrincola > Nitrincola schmidtii. The sequence continues at coordinate 140,166 of NZ_WBOL01000003.1, read as the reverse complement.
AATAGCTTCCTGAACCACACTGCAAAAACATCTCAGGGTTGGGGTTATGCCGTCTTTGGCAAGGTAGTTAATGGTATGGACGTGGTTAACAAAATCAAAGGTGTCAAAACCACCTCTCGCGCCGGTCACCAAGATGTTCCTGCGGAAGATGTCATCATTGAATCAGCAGAAATCGTTGAATCGGCTGAAAAAGCTGCTGAATAAGCAAACCTATGTCGCTGTTGCTGATTTCTGATCTTCATTTGCAACCGACACGCCCTGACATCATGTCGGGGCTAACCCGCTTACTGAATAACCTACCTCAGGGTTGTCGTCAGCTCTATATATTGGGTGATCTTTTTGAATACTGGATCGGCGACGACGCTCCTTTACCCGGGACAGACCTATTAGCCGATCAGCTTTATCAATTACATCGGCAGGGATTGCAGATTTTTTTTCAAGCCGGTAATCGAGACTTTTTGGTTGGCAATGCTTGGCTACAAAAAGCAGGCGCTCAACTTCTACCCGAAGCGTTTAAACTTCGCTTTCCAGATGGTGTTTTAACCCTGCTCATGCACGGTGATCAGCTTTGCACCGATGATATTGAATACCAAGCTTTTCGAAAAACAGTGCGTGATCCCTTATGGAAACAGGCTTTCTTGAGCAAAACCATTCAAGAACGCATCGCCATCGCGGAAAACTTGCGAGCCGAAAGCCAAATGCGAGGCGCAGAAAAAAATCAAGAAATCATGGATGTTAATCAGCAGACTTTAGAACACGTGATGGACAAAGCATCTGTAACCCGACTCATTCATGGACATACTCACCGCCCAGCTCGACACCAGCTCACTATCAACAATAAACCAGCTGAAAGAATAGTCTTAGGTGATTGGGATAAGAAGGGATGGTATATTCACGCCACCCCAGAAGGAACCGAACTGATTAGCGTTGAACTTTAACCCTTTCGTTAACTAGCAACAGCTTCGACCGGAACCCCGCTGTGGAATCGAAACTCTTCGTCAGGAAGCTCAATCAATTCACGCTCTGCCTCGCGAAATAACGCAATACGATCATCAATCGGACCGCCTGCATACTCCTGTGCTAAAAACAGATAATCCTGATAGTGTCGCGCTTCAGACTTTAATAATGAGCGATAAAACTTTGCCAAAGGCTCATCTAAAAAAGGCGCTAACTTAGCAAAACGCTCACAAGATCGCGCTTCAATTAAAGCACCAATAATTAAGGTATCAATCAATCGACCTGGTTCAGATGTACGCACATGCTTGCGCATACCACCAGCATAACGTGACGACGTTAAATGTCCATATTCCATACCGCGATCCTGCATAATCGCCAACACTTGCTCAAAATGGATCAACTCTTCTCGAGCCAAACGCGACATTTTATTCAGAAGATCGGGACGATCCACGTAACGAAACATCAATGTCATCGCAGTCGAAGCAGCCTTCTTCTCGCAATGCGCATGATCAGTCAGCAACAAGCTTAGGTTTTCAGGCCTAGTTGCCACGGCAATCCAACTATCGGGAGTTTCACAAGGAAGGAATTGGTGAATTTCATCAAGCGCAGTCATCTTAGTCATATCAATTGCAAAGCTATAAAAACCGTTAAGAAAAAGTGGCTATATTATAACTTTCTAGACTTCTAAGCGCTATGAGTGGTTAATAGTTTGTAGTAACGCTGGACATACTGGCTTTGTGAGACACGCTTTTCGCCTTCCCTGGCCGCTCGACTGACGCCATCCTTGGCGTCAGACGGTCTCACAAACCCAGTACATCCAGCTTTTCCAAGTTATGCTGAACGTGATTTTTGAATCATCTTCTTAACTACTGGTAAACCTAGTGATAGCAAGGCAATCAATAAGAGCACCAAAGAGATAGGCTTATCAATAAAGATCGACCAATCACCCCCTGAGATTTGCAAAGCTCGACGCATGGACTCTTCCATCAGCGCACCAAGGATCAAACCTAAGATCAACGGCGCCGCAGGGAAGCCATTCAAACGCATGACCAAACCGATCAAACCAAAGACGAGGAGCAACACCAAATCGAAGCTACTGAAGTTTAATCCGTAGACACCTACCATGCAGAAGATCAGAATTAGTGATAGCAATAAGGCTCTTGGTGCATCAAGAATTCTGGCGATATAAGGGATCAAGGGAAGATTAAGTACCAACAGGAATATATTACCAACATACATACTGGCAATAACCCCCCAAAACACATCGGGACGCTGCTCGATCATCATCGGACCGGGTGTCACACCCATTACCAATAACGCACCCAATAAAACAGCAGTAGTACCCGAACCCGGAACACCCAAGGTTAACAAAGGAACAAAGGAACCACCACAAGCCGCGTTATTAGCTGACTCTGGCGCAGCAACCCCTTTAATATTACCCTTGCCGAAGGTATCACCATCTTTGGCCAAGCGCTTTTCCATACTGTAGCCCAAGAAAGAGCCAATAGTTGCACCCGCACCTGGAAGAACACCGGTAAAGAAGCCCAAGACAGAGCTTCGCGCTACGGGTGCCGCCATTTCTTTAACTTCAGACATGGATAGTTTTAAGGAACCAATTTCATTACGCTTCTGAACCTTTTTACCGCCACGCAATAGCATGTAAAACACTTCAGCCAGCGCAAAAATACCCAAAGCAACAACTAGAAAGTTGATACCATCCAGCATCTCGATACTGCCAAAAGTATATCGCTCAGTACCCGTCTGAAGATCCATACCCACAATCGAAATCATCATGCCTACAATGGCTGCAATCAGTCCTTTAACCAAAGACTTATCAGATAAACTAACCACCGCAGTTAATCCCAAAACCATCAACGCAAAGTATTCAGCAGGACCAAAACTGACTGCAACTTTTGACAATAAAGGCGCAATGAACATTAAGCCAATAATAGAGATGGTTCCACCCACAAACGATGCATAGGCAGCAATTGCTAACGCCTTACCCGCCATCCCTTTTTGTGCCATGGGATAGCCATCAAAAGAAGTCGCTACTGTCCCAGCAACACCGGGAGCATTCAGCAAGATAGATGAGGTTGACCCACCAAATATAGCGCCATAGTAGACCCCTGCCATTAAGATCAATCCGGTAGCAGGGTTAAGATTGAAGGTAATTGGGATCATCAATGCCAATGCACTCATCGGTCCTAACCCAGGCAACATACCGATTATTGTGCCTGCAAAAACACCGATGAATACATACATCAAGTTGATAGGATCCAGTGCAATACTGAATCCATACATCAGGTTATTTAAAGCTTCCATAGGGAAAACCTTCTTATTATTAAGTATTCGAACAGATAGATAACTATAAGACTTAAAAAGGGATAATCCCTTGAGGGAGATAGATTCCCAACACCTTACTCAGCAACAAATATAATGACAACACGATGCTACCTACGGTTACAAAATTCACGACATGATTGCGATAACCAAACCAATAGGCTAGACCGACCCCTAATATGATAGAGGCGGCCAAGAAACCTAGTGGTTTTATCAAGAATGCATAGGCAAGGACACCAACAGATGCTCCTAATACCTGCATCTTTGGATTCATAATGCCCGTTTGAGGTAAATCATCTGCAACATCTGCTTCTTTAGATGTCTTATCTTCCGCGACATTAGCGGGTACTTTTTCAAGAAAAAGAAACACCGATAAGATTAAGAGACAAAGACCCAGCATTTTAGGAAAAGCATCTGAATCAACAGGACGAGGAATAGGAAAAACAGGTATTTGAAATGCCATCCACAAATAACCCAGTGAAGAGACAAACAGAATAACAGCGAGGAGTTGATTGATATTAAGTCGTAGCATATTAGGATCATCCGGATGAAAAATTGGAAAGAACGCTGATGGAAATAAAGCTCCATCAGCGCCGAATAGACCTAAATCAATTACGCAACAGACCTAGCTCACCTAAAACTGCACGGAACTGTTCTAACTGACCATCCAAGAAGGCACCAAACTCTTCACTGTTTTGATAAGCATCCAACCAGCCTAGGCGCTCAGTCGCTTCTTTCCAATCATCGGTTTCCATCATGCGAGCAAACAGATCTTCGTAGTAGCGTAACGCTTCTTCAGGAATATCCTTGGGAGCCATCACACCACGCCAGATATCAAAGGTATAGTCTACGCCTTGCTCTTTATAAGTAGGCACATCCAGACCGGGAATACGCTCTGGTGAAGACACACCTAATGCGCGCAAATCACCACCTTGCAGTTGCGCCACAGCTTCACCGGCACCGGTAATAACCGCTTCAACGTGACCACCTAATAAACTGGTCATCGCCTCACCACCACCGGAAAAAGCAATATAGTTAACTGACGCTGCATTTAAACCTGCTGCCGCTGCTGCGCCCGCAATAGAGATATGATCCATTGAACCAGCTGCAGAGCCACCACCCACACTCAAACGAGGGTTTTCGCCAATTGCAGCAAACAGATCATTAATATCTTGATAGGGTGAGTCATTCGCTACTAGTACGATTGAATAATCCGTAATTAACCGTGCCACAGGGGTAAAATCGGTGTGATTAAAGCGAGAAGTGCCTGCTAACGGCACGAGAATGATTGGAGGACTAGTAGCAAAAAGTTTGTGATCGTTACGGTTATCGCGGGCAATTTGCGCCCAAGCAACCGCACCACCGCCGCCTGGAACGTTGATTGCTGCAAAGTTAACTTCTGCGAGGTTTTCAGTACGAATAACATTTGCTGCTGTTCTTACCAAGGTATCCCAACCACCACCTGGGTTAGCCGGCGCGATAAACTCGACTGCTTTTGAGGGTTTCCAATCACTAGCAACGGATTGCGCAGCCATACCAGCGGTCAAGGTTAAGGCCGCTCCGATCAATGCGAGGGACTTGAGAGGTGTACTCAGATTCACTTTCATAACAAACTCCATGGTTTTTATCTTTCTTTTAGTTTGTATTGAATCTAATCAGTAGGTTCTACTCACACAAGCTTATGGTCATTTTTTGAAAAAAGCCTATAAACTCCATTTTGTTCATTTTGTTCACAGCCTAACGCAAAGCATCATTGTTTTGCACGATAGCGACGCTCAGGTCTTCCTACTTCTCCATAATCTAACTCAGCCTGAACCTCCCCATTCGCAACCATGTGCTCGAGATATCGACGCGCTGTGGATCGACTGACTCCCGTATATTGCGCTAAGGATGATGCGGTTTGAGGAACATTAAACATACCTAGACCCTCTCGTATGCGACCTAAGGTTAACGGATCTATACCTTTAGGAAGCTTTACATCTCCACTATCAACTCCTTTATTTCGAATAAGTGCTTTATCTAGCTGTCCTTGCTCCAATTCATTATGCTGAGACAAGAACATTTTTTCATGCTGAAAACGTTGCAACATCTGTGACATACGGGAACTTTCAATGGGCTTAATAAGGTAATCAAATACTCCTCCCCTAAGCGCCTCTTGAATCGTTTCAACTTCACGAGCTGCGGTGAGCATAACGATATCAATAGAACGATATCGACGACGTATTTCCCAGAGCAACTCAAGTCCATTGACATCAGGAATGTAAGCATCTAACAAAACCAAATCGGGTAATGTTGATTGGCTATCTAAAAACGATAAGCTATCAGCCGCGTTATGACAAATAGCAGCGACTGAAAAACCATCTGATTGCTCAATAAACTGACGATTGATATCTGCAACGCGAAAGTCATCTTCAATGATCAACACTTGATATGTCATCTTAGGTTTCCTTTATAGGCTATTGCAGATTAAGGATTTTTCTAAAGTAACCACAAAACAAGCGCCACCCAATTCACCCTCTTCTAAATATAAGTTTCCTGAATACATCGTGGCATAACGCTCAATCAAAGCAAGACCAATGCCTTGATGATTACCCTCTTTAGTGGAGTAACCTTGCTGAGTAATGACAGCCAGCTCGTCAGGCTGCAAACCCAAACCAGAGTCCTCAACTTCAATCAGCACTTGGTCTCCAAGATCGGTGAAAAAGACTCGCACTCGAGCAGCTACACTCTCTCTTTCTATTGCTGCATCAAAAGCATTATCAATCAAATTACTCATCACTTTCATCAGAACATCTTGTCCTTGCTGATTCAAATCTATCTCTAAAGAACTATTATTATCTAATTCAAATTGAACACACTTTTGCCTAGCTGTATTCATTTTAGCGAGTAACATAGCCCCTAAAACCGGATTTTTTAGATGTTGCAATACAAAACGCACTTCATCCTGTTCAGCTCGACCCTCTTGATGAATCATCGCTAAGGCCTCATCAATTTGATTTAGCTGAAGCAAACCAGAAATAGTATAAAGACGATTGGAAAACTCATGGGCCTGCTCACGAAGCAAATCTGCATCTGCACTGACTTTTTTTAATGCCGTGTAAAGCTCACGGATCTCTTTTTGACTGCGAAACGTGGAGACAGCACCATCCACACCGCCTTGCGGGTTAAAAATAGGAATACGGTTAACGACAACTGGCACATCACCTACCCAGAGTTCGCGATCATACTGCTTCTCACCTTGAGTCAGCACCTCTTGTAGGCGCGAGTTCGGTACCAGTTGATCAATGGGAGCCCCTAGATATTCTCGATCATCACGAATACCTAAGGTTCGTTTAGCCGATTGATTTAACAGAGTGATGTGACCCTCTTTATTAACTGCAACTATCCCTTCATGTATTGATTGAAGAATCGCCTCCTTCTCATTGACTAATCTAGCTATTTCACGAGGCTCAAGCCCTAAAATGAGACGTTTAAAATGCGCTGATAACCAAACCGCACCTGTCAAACCCATAAACACTGATCCAGCGATCATCAACCAGCCTAGGTATAAATACCTTCCAACATCCTGACTGACTTTTTCCAGCATAAAACCGACCGAAACCACACCGATAATTTCACCCGAAGCGTTTCTGACTGGAGTTTTGCCCCGCATCGCTTCACCCAGAGTTCCTGTCGCCAGAGAGACATAGGATCGACCCTCAATCAACGCAGGATCATTATCGTCGCCTACCATACGACCACCGATTCTTTCAGGTACCGGATGCGAATATCGTATTTCCTCACGATTACCCACAACGACATAAGCGGCACCGGTTTCTTTTCTAACTCTTTCAGCAATGGGTTGAATGATGGCGGCGGGATCAGGATCATCAAATGCGTTAACCAACTCAGGAATGACAGCGACAGTTTTCGCAACACTCAACGCACGCATACCTATTTGCTCACTTAGCAGATCCGCTTTACTGAGATTCAGATACACACCTTGCATACCCAAAATCACTGCCAACAGCGCACCCACTAACACCAATAACTGCGTACGTATACTTAACATCATCCCTACTCGAAGCTCCTTAAAATAAGCGCCTATCTCTTAAGCCTGAACTATTTATTGCTCATTACTAGGTGTGTGCTTGAGCAGAGTATTTATCGCTTGCGACATATCTGCATCATAATCAGCGGTAACTTTAATAGTATCTCCATCAGGTAAGGTGACATGCAATTCTGCTGCATGCAGCATCAGTCGCTTTAACCCTAACTCTCGCATCTGCTGATTACTTTCATCCGTTGCGTATTTGCTATCGCCGATAATAGGATAGCCTGCAAATTGGCTATGTACACGAATTTGATGTGTTCTACCGGTTAACGGGCAGGCTTCAACCAAGGTAGCTAAATCACCAAAACGACGTAATATTTGAAAGTCCGTAATTGAGTCTTTGCCATCAGCATGAACTCTTACAATTCGCTCACCAGAACGTAACTCATCTCTGACCAACGGAGCATTAATACGCTGACGACGATTCGGCCAACGCCCAGCAACAATGGCGTGATAGACTTTACGAATGCGCTTTTCTCTTAACGCTTCGTGCAAAAAGCGCAACATACTGCGTTTTTTTGCCACCATGATGCATCCAGACGTATCTCTGTCTAAACGGTGTACCAACTCTAAAAAACGTGCATCTGGTCGAATCTGCCTTAAGGCCTCTATCAAACCATTATTAATACCACTACCACCATGCACAGCAAGACCTGACGGCTTATTGATAATGATCAATCCATCAGACTCGTACAACACTGCCGCTTCCAAATGCACAGCGAGACTCTTCCCAACTGGAACTGGCTCGTTTTGCTCTGGAACTCTAACGGGTGGAATACGCACCTCATCGCCTTCAATGAGTTTGTAGTCTGGCTTAATGCGTTTTTTGTTCACCCTGATTTCACCTTTACGCAAAATTCGGTAGATAAGGGTTTTGGGAATGCCTTTTAATTCGGTGCGTAAAAAATTATCGATGCGCTGACCTTCTCGATCGGCTGAAATCGTCACAAACCTGACACTCGGTCGATCTTGGCTATCCTGTTGTTTTTTTAACTCTGACATATACTGATTGGGTCCGACTAATTGATGCAATGTGGCTTTACTGTTATATTCTACCGTTGCTGCTAGCCGTTGGCTTTAGCTATTTTCGATTCAAGGCAGTGGGTGATGTTTTTTTGAACTTTACACAACGCCCTTGCCTCAGAAGTTAGCAGCTTAAACAGATTTCTGATGAAATTTACTAACAGAATTTTAAGTAACGCTTTCACCACCTTTGCATAAGCGAGGGTCCGGTTGGAGGTGGAGATGTACGTTAACCCAGAAACTACTTAACCGTAGACACAAGGCATACAGAATAACCACATTGGTTAACGTTTCCTCCACCGTTGATATGTCAGGCAGATGATTTCTGCTAGGTGCTGCTTTCGCCAGTTGCGACAGCCTATCACAAAGACTGGACATCAAGTTCACCCGTTGCGCCAAGCTCGGGGTGCAATGCGTTACGCTTTTGAGAACGCATAACAACATGAAAAGAATGCTAATTAACGCCACTCAGTCTGAAGAGGTGCGTGTCGCGCTTGTCGATGGACAACGTTTGTACGATTTAGACATGGAGTCTGATAGCCGTGAACAAAAGAAAGCCAACATCTATAAGGGTCGTATTACCCGCGTAGAACCCAGTCTTGAAGCTGCTTTTGTTGACTATGGCGCAGAACGCCATGGCTTCCTTCCTTTAAAAGAGATCTCTAGAGAATACTTTCAAAAGTCACCTGAGCGTGGCCAGCGTCCTAGTATTCGTGAAGTGATCAAAGAAGGCACTGAAGTCTTTGTTCAGGTTGATAAAGAAGAGCGTGGCAACAAAGGCGCTGCTCTAACAACCTTTATTAGCCTTGCTGGTCGCTACTTGGTTCTGATGCCAAACAATCCTCGTGCTGGGGGTATTTCCCGTCGCATCGAAGGTGATGATCGCGCACAGCTCAAAGAAGCACTGGCTGGCGTTAATATCCCTGACAACATGGGTGTCATCATTCGTACTGCCGGTATAGGTCGCACCAGTGAAGAGCTTCAGTGGGATTTAGATTACCTTTCTACACTGTGGGAAGCGATCATCGACGTTAATAAACGTCCTGCTCCTTTCTTGGTTTATCAAGAAAGCGGCGTGGTTATTCGCGCTATTCGTGATTACCTGCGTGCGGATATTGGTGAAGTCTTAATTGACAGCCCTGAAGTCTATGAACAAGCGCTGCAGTTTGTTCGCCAAGTCATCCCGACCTTTGAAAGTCGCGTTAAGCTTTATAAAGAAGAAACGCCACTGTTCAACCGCTTCCAGATCGAAAGCCAAATCGAAACCGCTTTTGAGCGTGAAGTACACCTGCCATCCGGTGGTTCGATTGTTATCGATCCAACAGAAGCTTTAGTCTCTATTGATATCAACTCTGCACGAGCCACTCGTGGCGGTGATATTGAAGAAACCGCGCTGAATACCAACCTCGAAGCGGCTGATGAAATCGCTCGTCAATTGCGTTTACGCGACATTGGCGGCTTGATTGTTATCGACTTTATCGACATGACGCCGATCAAAAATCAGCGTGAAGTTGAAAATCGCTTGCGCGATGCGCTTAAAGTAGACCGTGCGCGTGTACAAATGGGTCGTATCTCACGCTTTGGTCTGTTAGAGATGTCGCGTCAACGTTTACGTCCATCCTTAAGCGAGACACGCGGTTCTGTCTGCCCTCGCTGTAATGGCACAGGTGTTATTCGTGATACAGGCTCTTTGGCCTTATCCATTATGCGCCTTATCGAAGAAGAGTCTGCGAAAGACCGGACTTCACAAATTCGTGCCATTTTGCCAGTCAGTGTTGCGACTTTCCTGCTTAATGAAAAGCGTGCTGAAGTGCATGCCATTGAACGCCGCCATGGTGTTCAGGTTGTCATTGTGCCCAATCCCAATATGGAAACACCTCACTATGAAGTGGTTCGTATTCGTGATGACCATACCGTTAGCACAACCGATAACTTAAGCTACACGATCAAACCTGAACCCGCTCAAGCACCAACTGAACCGGCTGCACGCAAGTCAGTGAAGCGTGAAGAAGCCGCTGTGAAAGGCATTTTACCCCCAGAACGCAAGGCTCCCGTTTCTACTGAATCCTCAGCACCTGTGGCTAAAGTTGCATCACCTGTAAGCCAAGCACCATCTGCGCCCTTAGCAGCTCCACTCTCTAGCGGTAGCTCTTTTGCAAGCCGAATGATGGCTTCACTGAAAGTTTTATTCGGCGGAAGTAGTGCTGCAAATACTGCATCAGCTACAGCTCAACCTGAGCCAAGAAGTAACACTCCTGAAACGGATAATCGTCGTCAGAATAATCGCTCATCCAATGGCACAAATGATAAGCGCAGACGCAAACCTCGCGATAACGATAAGCGCACTAAAGAACGCAATCGTGATGATCGTGAAGATGAAGTGATTACCATTGAGCCCGAACAGAACTTGCCACCTATTGGTGACAAAGCTGCTGTGGATGACAATAACAATCGCCCTCGCCGCCGCCGTCGCAATAATGACAAACGTCGTCAGGACAAATCAGAACCTACCGAGTCGACTAATCAAGACCTGGAACTAGATCTTGAACAAACCACCGAGAAGGATATTGATTCTGAAGAGAAGAATGTCAGAGAGCCAAGCCGCAGCCGTCAGCGCGGTCGTCGCCGTCGTGGTAACGAACGTACAGCGGAACGCACAATAGCAGTTAGCGATATCACTACAACGGATGACACAACCACAGATAATCAAGTCACTGATAATGAAGTGGTCGAAACTGCGGTAGCTGTAAAAACAGAACAGCAGGGTGATATTTTTGAATCGTTAGATTCACAAGATAACGCTCAAGTTGATCAGCCGGCGCAGGTTGACGTTGACACTAAACCAGAGGCTGCAGTTGAAGCTGAAGAAACCGTTGAAACCGCAAAAGTAGAATCACAACCTACCTTAGATTTCAACACGCCTTCTGTAACCACTGAAGAGACTGAAACAACAGAAGCCTCTGAAGTTGCAGAAGCGACTCATGAGCCTGAAACTCAAGTCACTGCCGCTGAAGACGTAATCGCTAAAGACATTACGGTTTCTGAAGTCGAACCTATTGTTTCTAAAGAAACTGACACTCTTGAAACCGCCTCCGAAGCGAGTGCTACTGAAGAACAAGCTTCAGTAGCGACAACAGCTTCAGAGACAGAGACAGCTCACGCTGATGAATCGCCAGAAACTACTCCAGTTCAAACTGAAGCAGAACAAAGCGAGACAAAAAACACAACCGAAACGCCAGTTGTAGAAGCACAACCTGAAGCAGAAACCCTGGAAAACTCTGAACCTAAACAGACAGAACAACCCGCCCCTGCTGAAGAAGCTGTCACAGCACCCGTTGCAGAAGCAACACCTGAAACGTCTGTTGAAACACCTACTGAAACGCCGAGCGCTGAACCAAAACGTCGCAGCCGCCGCGCTGCCAACGACCCACGCCTAAAGCGTCAACAGGTGCAGCAACAGATCGATATTCTGGAAACCGAATCGAGCAACACCGAGACGGAAACCAAGTCGGACTAACACTCAGTACAAGGCAGCGTCTATCCGACAACATTGTCAGTTAGACGCTACCAACTAACAGAGTGTTTATTAGTTAATACCTGACTGACCCTCTGCGCCAAGGATGGCGCAGTGGAGCCATCATGGACGATTTCACGGCGTGTCAGGCAGGTATAAACTGATTAACACGATCAGCACGATATAAAAGATCAAGGATAAAACCGCGGTTCAACCTCTAACAACACACCAAATCGCTGCTGAACAGACTCTCGAATCTGCTCCGCTAACGTCTCAATCTGCTGTCGATCACCCTTCCCTCGATTCACCAACACCAGCGCCTGCTTTTCATAAACTCCAACGGCGTTTAACTGCTTCCCTTTCCAACCACAAGCCTCAATCAGCCAACCCGCCGCTAACTTATATCCATCACCATCAGCAAACCCCACCAAGGCAGGAAATTCAGCTTTCAGTCTTTCATATTCAGCCACACAGACACGTGGATTTTTAAAAAAACTACCGACATTCCCTATCACAGCTGGATCAGGAAGCTTCTGACGACGCAACTGACAAACTGCATCAAACACATGGTACGGCGTGATACTCAAACCCTTAGCCAGTGACTCACAGGTATCCTTAAGGGCCAAATATTCGAGATTAAGCTGTGTAGCATCACGCGTGAGGTTAAACACGACATCGGTGATGATATAACGACCAGGCTCAACAGACTTAAACACACTATCACGATAGCTAAACTGGCAATCAAAACTCGATAAACTCAGCAATTGGTGTGTTTGTGTATCGAGCACGTCAACCCAAGCCACTCGGTCTTTCAGCTCAACACCGTATGCACCGATATTTTGCATCGGAGCCGCACCCACTGTTCCAGGAATGAGCGCAAGATTTTCAAGTCCAAAAAACCCCTGAGACATGGCATAAACAACAATATCGTGCCAATTCTCACCCGCAGCAACCTTCAGCTGTAACTGATCACCTTGCTCTGAAATAACCTCGACACCCTTGATTTGCATACGCGCAACGACACCGGGAATTTGATCAGACAAGATTAAGTTACTACCACCCCCTAAGACCAAAAGAGGAAAATGATTAGATTGGCAATAATTGACCAGCGCTACCAACCTATCCCGACTCTCGATTTCGATAAAGTTTTCCGCCACTGTATCGAAACCAAAGGTATTTAGACTTTTTAAAGGGTAATCTTTTTGCAGTGTCAACATTAAGCCGAAGCCTCGTGAGACAGCAACCACTGTTTAATTCGCTCAAGATCCTCCGGAGTATCTACACCCGCTGGCGGTGCCTCATCAGCAGGCGCCACATGAATACGTACCCCATTCCATAAAGCTCTAAGCTGTTCTAGACACTCACACTCTTCAAGTGCAGCCGGTGGCCACGTCACAAAATCATTTAGCATTCTAACGCGATAGGCATACAGGCCAATATGACGCTGCCAAGCAAACAATGCCGGCACCTCTTCTGTAACACCCTGTTGAAAGGCATCTCTAGGCCAAGGCACGGTTGCTCGGCTGAAATATAACGCCATTCCCATACGATCACTGACTACCTTAACCACATTAGGATTGGTCAAGGCTTCGATCGACTCTATCGGCTCAGATAGAGTCGCAATACCCGCTTCAGGCATTGCCATCAGATTGTGCGCGACTTGATTGATAATTCTGGGTGGAATCAGTGGTTCATCACCTTGTACATTGACGACGATATCATCGGCATAAAAACCAAGTTTGTGCACCACTTCCTGCAGACGATCTGTTCCTGAGGGGTGGTCAGCTCGCGTCATGCAGACCTCTGCACCGAACTCTTCAGCAGTATCGGCAATGCGTTGATCATCTGTGGCAATAATCACCCGCAGCGCTTCACTTTCACAGGCACGTTCATAAACATGCTGTAACATGGGTTTACCACATAAGTCAGCCAGTGGTTTGCCTGGGAAACGGCTGGAGGCAAAACGTGCAGGTATAACGACTGAAAATCCCATGGGCTTATTTCTCTTTCAAGCGTTCTTCAGTCGTCAATGTACGCGCTTCAGATTCCAGTAATACTGGAATATCATCACGAATCGGATAAGCAAGACCACTTGCACGACAGACTAGCTCATTCGCAGCAGCATTGTATTCCAGTGGTGCTTTTGAGACTGGGCATACCAAAATATCTAGCAATTTCTTATCCATTTTCTGTACCTTTTGTGTCAATGGCAGCTAAACGCTGCAGTAACGAATCTTTAAAAGTGTCAGGCAGCATCGCAGCCACCTGCAAAACCCAACTATTTGGAATATTTAAGAGTTTACATTTAACTGCATCTTTTTCGGTCATCATAATGGGATAGTCATTTAACCCATCAAAATCTGCTTGGGTGTATTGATGATGATCCGAAAAACTATGCTCAATCACCTCTAAACCCAGCTCTCTTAGCGTATTAAAGAAACGCTTTGGGTTACCGATTCCACAAACCGCATGTACCTTTTTTATAGTCTGGCTCTCTGACCATTCACTCGCTATGTAAATTTGCATACCTTGTAACGACATTATTTGAATCGGTGCCAGTGTAAACATCTGAGAACCAGGGTATTGAATTTCAGTTCCACCATTTTGCAGGATAAAATCTACTTCGGATAAACGTTCAGGAGGTTCACGCAGCGGGCCTTCCGGTAAACAACACTGATTACCTAAACCTCGAACACCATCAATTACAGCAATTTCAATATCTCTTTTGAGAGCATAATGCTGCAATCCATCATCACTAATGATCAGATCACAGTCACTATTGGCCAGCAGATGCCGAACAGCCGCTGGTCTATCAGGGTCAATAACCACCGGTACCTGACCACGAGAATGAAGGAGTAACGGTTCGTCACCGGTTTCAGCACTGGGTTGATCCGCAGCAATACGCCAAGGATAAGACGGTGGCTTAGCACCGTAACCGCGACTCACGATACCTGGACGGTAACCAAAGGATCGCAACAACTCAATCAGAGCAAGAACGACCGGCGTCTTTCCTGTTCCTCCCACACTAATGTTCCCGACAACAATAATGGGTACTGGAGATTGGTAAAGTGAATCAGAGCATTGAAATTTAGCACGCCGACGTCTCGATAAACGGGTAAAGAGTATTGATAAAGGGCGCAATACTTTCAGCCAAGACGCTTGTTGATACCAACCTCGTTCAATCAACTGAATCATGCAGTTCGACACTTTCTTGTGTAGTGATTCGTAGCTGGGAAAAGCCCAACTGCCCTGCGACATCCATTGCTGATACGACCGCTTGATGCGGTGTTTGTGCATCGGCTGTGATGACATAAGGAATCTTACGCTGTTCACCAGCCAGTTCAATCACTGCACGCCGAAGAGTTTCAGGTTGAGTATTTACCAATGCTTGACCATTAACGGAGTACTGGCCATCAGCATTAATAAGAATGTCGATACGCTCTTGCTCTTGACTGGCTGCTTGTGCAGAGCTTGCTTCTGGCAAGCTGACTTCCAACTGCGTTTCTCGTGTAAAGGTGGTGGTTACCATAAAGAAAATCAGTAATAGAAACACCACATCAATCAACGGGGTCAGATTGATAGTAAGAGGTTCTTGCTGTTGATGTGAGAACTTCACAGGTCACCTCTTTTTTTAGAGCGTATCATCACGTTCATCATGGAGCACTTCAACTAACTTCACGGCTTCTTGCTCCATGGTTAACACCAGCGTGTGAACACGTCTTTGCAGGTAGCGATGCATGGCTAATGCCGGAATGGCAATTGATAAGCCTGCGGCTGTGGTAATCAGCGCTTCAGATATACCCCCCGCCAGTACATTGGCATTACCGGTTCCTTGAATCATGATTTCGGTGAAGACTTTAATCATACCGATAACCGTACCTAAAAGACCCAGCAAAGGAGTGATTGCTGCAATCGTTCCTAAGGAGTTTAGGTAACGCTCCATCTCATGAATCACTTGATGAGCGGCTTCTTCGATACTGTCTTTCATGACCTCTCGGCCATGACGGGCGTTTCGTACACCCGCGACGATAATCGTACCCAGAGGGCTTCCTTCAGCAATCCCGCGAAGACGCTCAGGAGTCATCTCTTCACTTCGAATGAGTTCAAACACTTCTGCGAGTAATCCAACAGGCAATATTCGATCTTTTTTCAAAAACCACAGTCGCTCAAAACAGATTGCCATCGCAGCAACGGAGCAAGCTAGAATAGGTAGCATCAGCCAGCCACCCGCTTTAATCAGTTCAAACACGCTTAAGCCTCCATAAAAGATGAGTCACTGTAACATGAAATTAGCAAAAACTGCAGGTCAACCATTTGTCCAATAACGTCTTTTACGCTTTCGTTGCGTTGAAACTTTACACTGACCCTTAATCGCTTCCAGCAGGACTGCACCATCGGTTGCAGTATTATATTCATCAATACCACGTAGGCGAAATCGTTGTGTAATAGCTGCCGCTGGATGACCATAACGATTGGCAAATCCAGCCGTATAAATCACCACGCTTGGATTGACATGATCGATAAAAATCTCACTAGAAGAACTGGCACTGCCATGATGCCCTGCTACTAGCCAATCGACCGATTGTATTCGGCCACTTCGAATCAGATCATACTCTGTCGGATGACCTGCATCACCTGGTAATAGTAACGCACAAAAATCATTTCTTACTTCCATCACACAGGAATGTTCATTTTCACTGGCACGGTCATGAGGGAAATCTGTTAAATAGCGAAAATCGACTTGATTGTAACGCCATTTAGCTTGTGTATGACAACTGGCAAATCCACGTTGCAATAGCTCAATGCTTCCAGATTCCTTTATTAACACTTCAAGCTGTTCACTTAAAGCAGGTAAACCTCCCGCATGATCTAAATCGTTATGACTAATAATCAGCTGTGTCAATGTGGACTGATTTCGTACCTTAAACCAAGGGGCAATCGCAAAACCCCAAGCACTTCCACCCATAGGAAAACCGGGTCCTGTGTCATATAAGATAAGCTCATCTTTGGTTTCGATTAATACCGCCAACCCCTGACCTACATCGAACACGATTGCTCTAAAGTCACCCTCTTGTAATTTAGTATTTTGCGGAAACAACAGCGGAAGGAAACAGACTGATCCAATAAGCTTCCATCTCAGCGGTAAAGGAATCAGCAGAACTAACAGCAAAGGTAAGATACTGATTAATAATAAAAGATTAGGTTTACTCAGCGATAGGGCTGCCCATTGGACATCAGCCGCTTTCGTGAGAAAGAACCAGAAGTTGTCTAACACTAGTCGCACCAAAAAATTTATCCCATTCAGATCCATCACTAACAGAGATACAACAAAAGGCAACCCGATGATAAAGATTGAAAATAATGGAATAGCCACAAGGTTTATCAGTGGTGCTAGTATTCCAAGCTGTTGAAATACCCACGCCATCACTGGCATCAACCCGATAAAAATCACCCATTGAGCTCGTAACAAGGTTACCCAACCCTGTATCGCTGCACCTCGATAGGCGTCTGTCATTAGCAGCAAAACACCTACGGCAACAAATGACATCCATGCACCCGGTTCAATGATGGCTAATGGGTTATAGGTCATCACCATGACAAGAGCTAGCCTCCATCGCTGCCAACCCGTTAGGCTTAGCAAACGCCACTCCCCCAATATAAAGATTGAAACCATCATCCAGGCTCTTTGTACCGGCAAGTTAAACCCTGCTAGCAAGGCGTATAGGGTTGCAAGGATGAACGCCAATACCAATGGCATGACACGTAAATAGGGTGACTTATACCCTAGCAACAGAAAGCCACCCAGCATCAAGCGCCCAATTAAAAACCCGGAGCCACTCATCACTGCAATATGCAAACCACTCACAACCAGTAAATGAGCCGTTCCGGTTCTTTGTAATACTGTCCAGATGTCATCCGTCATCAGGGTTCTGTCGCCCAACAAAATGGCCGGCAATAGCCACTGGGCCTCACTATCAACAAACTGATTCGTAATAAAAGCCCTAAAGCTGTCCCTAACGCTATAAAAGCGATGCTGTGCCGGGTGGTGAGCTAGCACTTCACGTAAAGTCGCACTCGCATCCCATCCTGAACTTAAAAAGTGTCGTTCAAGATCAAAAGCATCTGGATTTTGCAAAAAGTGGGGAGATCTAAGACGAACGTTTGCGCTGATATAATCACCAGCACCTAAATTGGAAAAATCAGACTCATGGCGAAATTGATAAGCATTCACACGTATTCTGCGCAAACGCTTCAACTGATCGTTGTCCGTTTCTACGGTATCAATCTTGAGAATAAAGCGTGTGCGCTGATCGCCAAACTCCGGCAAACTGACTATATAGCCACTCAATAGGACATCCTGCCGATCCAAACTGAGTGGCAAACGATGATGAAGCTGCCACGCAGCATAACTAACAGCCACTATCACTCCGACTAGATACAACGCTAGGTATGCTCGATATCGAGTCAGAAACATTGCCGGAAGAAGAAGTAACGCCCATAAGGCTGTTTTTAGCGTCGGAAGAAAGGCTACACTCAATAGCCCAGCAAGATAGATGATCATCCTTGATCCTCTCTATTGGTTTGGCTTGCATAAAACGGCATAATGGACGCATAACTTCGCCCTGATTAGTCGACAATGCCTCGCAAGATTTTAAAAAAATACATGCCTGACCCACATTGGGTTCGAAATCACCCGCAACTGCGATGGTTGGGTGAACATATCAGAAATCCTGGACTCTGGCATCTTTCTCATCGCTCCGTGTCCTTAGCATTTTTGGTAGGCATTTTCTTTGCTTTTATGCCAATGCCATTTCAGATGGTTCCTGCGGCAATGCTTGCAGTGCTTATAGGCTGTAATTTACCCTTATCAGTAGGACTGGTTTGGATATCAAATCCCATCACCATGCCTGCACTGCTTTATTTTTCTTATCGTGTAGGGCAAGTCATTCTAGGTGCCGGGAATCTATCACAACCCATGGTATGGAACTTGGACAGCCTGTATGACAATTTCCAGCAAATTTGGCGGCCGCTCATCTTAGGTTCTTTGGTATGTGGAATAACTTTTGGAATGACCGGTTTTATTGCTGTTCGTATCTTCTGGACAATACATGTCAGACGAACATGGATTAAACGAGGTCGAGAAAGACTTAAACGCGAGCAGTTGCAAAAAGAACAATCAAAAACATCTCGCGATTAAGAGCCCTCAGCGATAATTAAGAGCTCTTAGCGATTAAAAACTCTTTGTCACCAGCTTTCCCTCTTCCAACAGATAAGCCTGATCCATTCGAGCAGCAAGATTCAAATCATGTGTTACGACCACAAAAGCGATTCCCAACGACTGATTCAGATGGTCAAGATAGGATTGCACCTCATCAGCCGTATGTCGATCCAAGTTGCCTGTCGGCTCGTCCATCATCACACAGGCAGGCTTAGTGACTAGCGCTCGTGCAATAGCAACACGCTGACGCTCACCTCCACTGAGTTGACCTGGCTTATGCTGTACACGGTGCGACAAGCCCACCTGCTCTAGTAACTGAAGTGAACTTTCACGCGCTTGCTCAACTGGAGCACCTCTAATCAAAAGAGGCATCGCCACATTTTCTAGCGCACTGAATTCATGCAGCAGATGATGGAACTGATAGACGAACCCTAATTTTTCGTTACGTATCTTGCATCGACGACTTTCAGAAACGGTATAAATCGCCTCCCCTTGGAGTTTCACTTCACCGGCGTCTGGCTTATCAAGCCCTCCCAGGATATTCAGTAAAGTACTCTTACCACTGCCTGAACTACCCACAATAGCTAAACGTTGACCCTGTTCAACGAAAAAGTCTAATTCATTTAAGATGGTTAAGGTTTGACCTGCTTCTTCATAACGACGACAGATTCCAGTCGCCTCTAACACCCACGCCTTATTCATAACGAAGTGCCTCCGCTGGCTGAGTACGAGATGCCTTCCATGCCGGATACAAAGTCGCAAAGAAACTAATCAATAAAGCCGTTGTGGTAATGGTGATCAAATCACTCACTTGAACTTCTGAAGGTAAGTAGTTAATAAAATAAACCTCTGCCGATAAAAACTCTATTCCCATTAAGCGCTCAAAGCCTGCCACCAAATCACTGACAGTCAGAGCTAAGATGACCCCCAATACCAGACCTAAAGTGGTTCCTATAAAACCAATCACCGCTCCTTGAACCATGAATATTCGCATAACCATAGCAGGTGTGGCTCCCATGGTACGCAGAATAGCGATATCAGCTCGCTTATCGGTCACAACCATCACCAAGGTGGAAACAATATTGAAAGCCGCCACAAACACAATAAGAAAAAGCAGCAAGCCTATCATGCGTTTTTCCATCTGTATGGCTTGAAAAAGATTACCGTGAGTGCGAGTCCAGTCAGATATTTGCATAGGTCTGGCTAAATCAGTAGCTAATTGACGCACTAACATAGGCGCCTGAAAAAGATCATTAAAAGCCAGACGGATACCATCTACACTGTCGGCGGGCATCCGCTTAATTCGCGCAGCATCCACTCTGTGCACATACGCAAGGCTGGCATCTATTTCAGCACCCACTGAAAAAATACCTGAAACGGTAAAACGTTTCAGTTGCGGTACAATACCGGCAATACTGACCGAAGCCTCAGGCAAAACTAATGTAATTCTGTCACCTACCCCTGCACCTAGCTGCCTAGCTAAAAGCTCACCAAGAATGATATTAAACTCTCCGGGTTCAAGTGTTGCGAGTGAACCCGAAACAAAATGATCTTCAATAATTGACACCGAAGGTTCGATATCCGGATCAATACCGCTCACTAAAACGCCTTGAACCTGTCCAGCATGCGTTAACATCCCCTGAGCTTGAACAAAGGGTGCCGTTGCACGCACATTCGGATTATTAGCCAAACGCTGTCTAACTGCCTGCCAATCCTGCATCGGCTTTTGGTAATCACTCAAGGTCGCATGTGGCACCATACCTAAAATACGTTGGCGTAATTCACGATCGAAACCATTCATCACTGAAAGCACCACGATTAAGGCTGCTACCCCTAATGTCAGTCCAAGCATGGAAACAAGTGAAATAAAGGAGATAAAATGATTGCCACGCTTTGTAGCGGTATAACGAAATCCCACAAAGAAGGAGAAGGGTCGAAACATAATTTAATTAAACCCGTAATCAGCTCTCGCTGCCTATAACAGATTGACTAGATAATTCGGTATACTCACAGAATCTACCGACACAAACTAACGGAGAATCGCCTTGGAACAGGATCGCCGACAATTCTATCGTATAGACAAATGGGTTGCACTTGAGTTTCAGCTTTTGGATAGCAGTTCTGAAACTATTGAACTGCCTAACCCGGGCACCTTTAAGGTTTCACCTCATTTCATGATTCATGCAGAACTTGAACAGTTGAACCAGAGTCTAAACCAATTATTTGAAAGCGCATCTCAGCAATCTTCTCAAACGATAGAAATTATTAAAATATTGAATCACAAGATTGATATCATTGCTAAATCCTTAAGTAACAATGAAGAGATAGGATTCAATATTCGCACTGATCGAGTCAACCTGAGTGAAGGTGGCTTATCTTTAAATCTTGAAAATCCTTTGCCTCTTGGACAATTGACCATGGTTAGGCTCATTATGCCAGAATCATATATGGGAATGCGTTTATTAGCGGAAGTTAAGCGCTGCGAACCTAAAGATGATCAGTTTGAGATAGGTCTTGAGTTTCAACGCATGCCTGAAATATGCAGAACGGAAATGGCTCGATTAATTTTTCGCTCACAAATAGAACAACATCACGCTAAAAAGGAAAATTTAATTAATGGGGAAGCATCATAAACTACTACATCATTTAGGTGTTGCTGTAGGGTTTATTTTTCTGATCACATGGTTTTATCTAGGGCGAAGCTTCGGCTTTTTAGATTGGGCCGTAAGTTTTGCTCCTGCCAGTCATGCAGGCGCAGTGCTTATGCTTGCTATTATGGTAATGATGATTCCCGCCTTTTTATTATGGAAGTATATGAATCGCTGGTTAGAAAAAAAGCTCAATGTGACAGGGAAGTATTACGAAGATGATGTCTACAAAAAGTAAAAAATAAGGCACTTTTCTAAAGTGCCTTATGACATTCTGGAGCCACAGTAATTCTGAAACTACAGATTTGACACTCGATTAATACCAGCAATAGCAGCTACTCGGTAAGCCTCAGCCATGGTTGGATAATTGAACGTCGTATTCACGAAATACATCAGAGTATTTGCCGCACCCTCTTGGCTCATGATCGCTTGACCGATGTGAATAATCTCTGAAGCTTGGTCACCGAAACAGTGAATACCTAAAATCTGGAAGGTTTCACGATGGAAAAGAATCTTTAGCATCCCCACCGGCTCACCAGAAATCTGAGCTCTTGCAGTATCTTTAAAGAATGCTTGCCCTACTTCATAAGGAATCTTTTCTTCGGTCAACTCTTCTTCAGTTTTGCCAACAGAGCTAATCTCTGGAATAGTGTATATACCGGTTGGGACATCGTTGATATAGCGGAAATCATCGGCTTGAAGCAGATCTGAAGCAGCGGAACGACCTTGATCAAGAGCAGCAGATGCTAAACTTGGCCAGCCAATAACATCACCAACCGCATAAACACCTTCACAAGAAGTTTTGTAATGATGATCAACTTCAATCTGACCACGACTATTAGCCTTCAAACCGATTTTTTCGAGCCCAAGACCTTTCGTATTTCCAGAGCGACCGGCACACCATAGGAAAGCATCAGCACGCAAGCGCTTGCCAGATTTGAATTCGATGGATACCCCGCGATCATCCCCTACAATGCTTTGATACTCTTCATTGTGACGGATTTTCACAGCATTATTGCGCAGGTGATAACTCAACGAGTCAGAAATCTCGTGATCCAAGAAAGACAGTAAACGATCACGATTATCAATCAAATCCACTTTAACGCCCAAGCCACTAAAGATGGAAGCATACTCGCAACCAATGACCCCTGCACCATAGATGACCATGGTTCTGGGCGTATGATTCAGCTTCAGTATTGAATCAGAGTTGTAGATTCGTGGATGGCTAAAGTCAACATCCGCTGGACACCAAGGGCTGGAACCTGTGGCGATGATGAAGTTTTTTGCCCTCAACACTTCGACTTCATGGCCTTGGCTTTTAACTTCCAGACGTCCTTTTTCAGCAAACGAGGCAAAACCAAAAAATACATCGATACGATTACGTGCATAAAAGTTGGTTCTGAGCATTACTTGGTTAGATATAACCTTTTCTGCACGACGCAATACTTTCGGAAACGAGAACCAACGGGGCTCACCAATATCACGGAACATTGGATTGGTGTTAAATTCAATAATCTGCTTTACCGAGTGACGCAAGGCTTTAGAGGGAATGGTGCCTTTATGGGTACAGTTACCACCCACAGTATCCTGCTCTTCAACTACTGCAACACGCAAGCCTTTCTTGGCTGCGTTCATGGCAGCACCCTCGCCTGCAGGCCCGGACCCTATGACTACGACATCGTAGTTATATTCAGCCATTCGCTATCCCCTTTATGATTATTGAATTCGATGGATCAATTGATGTCAGCACAGCACTCTAGCCTAAACAGCTATGAGCTAAAAGCCAATTAACCTTTAGATTTAACCTCATAGGCTAGATCTGGATTCATCGTTTGATTTTGCTTCCGCGCACTAATAATACGCTGCTTTTCTTCTTCATCTTCACAAATTTCTTTGTCACCACCGCAGATATCGCACTCTTTAACCATACCCAGCGCACTCATACCACCACAAGAACCTGCAATCGGCTTACGACCCATAATCACGCCGACTGACATACCTAAGGTGAGTAGTAATAGGATGACAAGTGTAATAATAAAAACTTCCATAAAACCTCCGAAAAAGTTGGGTGCATCCCCAACACGCCGCTCCTGCGCATCCATGCGCTCGCGTGTACATAAAAAATGGCCGGAACTATCGTTACCGGCCATTTTATCGAACTTAGTAGTGCATTGGCTATGTTTAGCCGCCGAAATCATCCAATAGGATATTATCCGGCTCTACACCCATGTCTTCGAGTAGCTTAATCACCGCAGAGTTCATCATTGGTGGTCCACACATGTAGTATTCACAATCTTCTGGAGCTTCATGATCCTTCAGATAATTTTCATACAAGACATTGTGGATAAAGCCAGTTGGACCGGTCCAGTTATCTTCAGGCAAAGGATCGGATAGAGCCAAATGCCAAGTGAAGTTTGGATTTTCTGCCGCTAGCTTATCAAACTCTTCAATATAAAATGCTTCACGCAGTGAACGAGCACCGTACCAGAAAGTCATTTTACGCTTGGATTTCAAACGCATTAACTGGTCGAAGATGTGCGAGCGCATTGGTGCCATACCGGCACCACCGCCGACAAACACCATTTCGTTATCGGTATCTCTGGCAAAGAACTCACCAAATGGACCATATACATCAATTTTGTCGCCTGGTTTCAACGAAAAAACATAAGATGACATGATTCCTGGAGGTAAGTCAGTTCCTGGTGGTGGAGAAGCAATACGGATATTAAACTTCACGATACCACGCTCTTCAGGATAGTTTGCCATGGAGTAAGCACGAATCGTCGGTTCAGTGACCTTAGAAACGTAACGCCACATATCAAACTTATCCCAATCGCCTCGATACTCTTCATCGATATCAAAGTCTTTGTAGTTAACTACGTGCGGTGGGCATTCTAACTGAACATAACCACCTGCGCGGAAATCTACATTCTCACCCTCTGGCAAACGCAGAGTCAGGTCTTTGATAAACGTAGCAACGTTAGGATTAGACTCGACAGTACAGGTCCACTTTTTCACGCCAAAGACATCGTCTTCAACCTGAATTTTCATGTTCTGCTTAACAGGAACCTGACAAGATAACCGCCATCCTTCTTTAGCTTCACGCAAAGTAAAGTAAGTTTCTTCCGTAGGCAGCATAGAGCCACCACCTTCATGAACTTCACATTTACACTGCGCACAGGTACCACCACCACCGCAGGCAGAGGCTAGGAATACACCCTTATCTGCCAGAGCGTTCAGTAGTTTACCGCCCGCTGGTACAACGATTGTTTTATCTGGATCACCATTGATTTCAATAGTGACATCACCAGCACTCACTAATTTTGAGCGTGCAGCCAAGATGATAGCAACCATTGCTAACACCAAGGCAGTAAACATTACTACGCCCAGAATAATTTCTGCATTCATCAGCTTATTCCACCCTTATCATTGAATTCCAGTGGATTAAAGCGATACGCCGGAGAACGACATAAAGCCAAGAGACATCAAACCAACAATAATGAAGGTGATACCTAGGCCACGCAGTCCTTCAGGCACATCACTGTACTTGAGCTTTTCACGAATACCGGCCAGCGCAGTAATAGCTAACGCCCAACCGATACCAGCTCCAGCACCATATACAACAGACTCACCGAAGGTGTAATCACGCTCTACCATGAACAGAGCCGCACCTAAAATAGCGCAGTTAACTGTGATCAACGGTAGGAATACACCCAAAGCGTTGTAGAGTACTGGTACATACTTATCCAAGAACATCTCAAGGATTTGTACCATCGCTGCAATGATACCGATGTAAGAAATAAAGCCTAAGAAGCTTAAATCCACATCAGGGTAACCCGCCCAGCTCAATGCACCTTCACGAAGCAAGTAGTTATAAATCAGGTTGTTTACAGGAGTCGTGATCAACAATACCACTACAACCGCTACACCTAGACCAAATGAGGTTTGGATCTTCTTAGAGATTGCCAAGAAGGTACACATCCCCAAAAAGAACGCCAGAGCCATGTTCTCAACGAAAATGGCACGTACAGCAAGACTGATATACTGTTCCATGACTTACACAGCCTCCTGACGAGTGTTCGGAGCGATAACGAAATCAGGCTTCTCAACCTGCTCTGGGTATTTAGTACGAATCAACCAAATCATGATACCGATTAGGAAGAATGCACTTGGAGGCAACAACATCATACCGTTGCTGTAGTACCAACCACCATTAGTGACCAGAGGCAGAATTTCATAGCCAAATAAAGTGCCTGCACCAAACAGTTCTCTGAAGAAAGCTACGAATAACAGAACCACACCATAGCCAAGACCATTACCTACCCCGTCAATAAAGCTGGGAATAGGAGGATTCTTCATCGCAAAGGCTTCAGCACGACCCAAGATAATGCAGTTCGTTATGATCAACCCAACGAAAACGGAAAGCTGTTTAGAGACATCATAAACAACCGCCTTCAGAACTTGGTCAACCACGATAACCAAAGATGCAATAATGGTCATCTGAACGATGATACGAATATTGCTGGGTATCTGATTACGTATAATGGAAATAAACATGTTCGACAAAGCCGCTACTGCAACCACAGCAAGCGTCATGACGACCGCGTTATTCATGTTTGTTGTAACCGCCAATGCTGAACAGACACCCAATACCTGCAAGGCGATAGGATTGTTCTTAAACAGCGGCGTAATGACGATTTCTTTAGTATTTGACATGATTACACCTCATCCACTTCAGTAACGGCATCTTGCTCAATAACGTCTACTGAACTGATATCATCGGCAGCACGTAGATTAGCCAAGAGTGGAGCAAAACCAGATTCACCCAACCAGAACTGAATCATATTGGTCACGCCATTTGCTGTCAGCGTAGCACCCGCTAAACCATCGATACGATGCTCTGCACCACGTTCAGAGGTATCAACAGCGCCTCTTATCACGCGCAAAGCAGGATTATCTTTTTGGCCTTCAGCAAAAATTTGCTTGCCGACCCAAGAAGCTCTCCAAGATGGATTATCGATTTCACCACCCAAGCCTGGCGTTTCTGCATGCTCGTAGAAACCAAGTCCAGCAACGGTATTCAAGTCACCTTCAAGTGCCAAGAAACCAAACATGGTAGACCAAAGACCATAACCATGAACGGGCAAAATTAGCTTTTGAATGGAGCCATCATCTGCTTCAACGATATAAACAGGCATCAACATAGGTTGACGCTTGATCGAAGCAATATCCTCACCTCGACTGAGTGCGCGAGACATAGATGGATCACCTGCAGCGCGACGGAAGTTTTCAGCTTCTGGGATGAATTCTTCAGTGAACTGTCCGGTTTGTAGATCCACAATACGCGTAGTGATCTGTTCAAACAGCTCATCAACCGTTTTGCTTGGATCTACAATACCCGCTGCACGCAGGATGTTAGATTTACGATCCTGATCCATATTGAATTGTTGCATCGGTCTGAGCATAACTGCTGCAGCCGATACAACGACAGAACAGACTACACAGAGCACAAGTGCAACGATAACTGTTCTTCCGATAGAGTCTTTATTAGACGACATTACGCAACATCCTCCGTTTGATATTCGCCTGCACGACAAAGTTGTCGATTAGAGGTGCAAAGAGGTTGGCGAACAAAATTGCCAGCATGATACCTTCTGGGAAAGCAGGGTTTACAACTCGAATCAGAATGGTCATCACACCGATCAGCGCACCGAAAACCCACTTACCGGTATTAGTCATGGATGCTGAGACTGGGTCAGTTGCCATGAAGAACATACCAAACGCTAAACCACCAATAGTAAAGTGCCACCAGAAAGGAAGACTGAACATTGGATTAGTGTCTGAGCCTATGGCATTGAACAACAAGGTTGTACCTATGACACCTAGGGCCACACCTGCGACGATTCGCCATGCGGCGATCTTGGCAAACATAATAATGGCACCACCGATCATTATGGCAAGCGTTGAAACCTCACCTACAGATCCTTGTATCGTACCAACAAATGTACTAAACCAAGTCACATTCGCAGCCAAGATAGCCTCAACACCCCCTTCTGCCGCTAAAGCTAAAGGAGTTGCACCTGAGAAGCCATCGACCGCAGTCCAGATGGAGTCACCTGAAATTTGTGCCGGATAAGCAAAGTACAGGAAAGCACGACCCGTAAGCGCAGGGTTAAGGAAGTTTTTCCCTGTACCACCAAACACTTCTTTACCGATAACCACACCAAAGGTGATACCGAGCGCTACCTGCCACAAAGGAATGGTTGCCGGAAGAATCAATGAGAACAGAATAGAAGTGACGAAGAAACCTTCGTTGACTTCATGTCCACGCTTCATCGCGAAGAGAACTTCCCAGAAACCACCGACAATAAAGGTCACAGCATAAATAGGTAACCAATACACAGCACCATGAATGATGTTGTCCCAAGTACTGGTAGCATCATAGCTAGTCAGTGCCGTTAGGATTGAACCACGCCATCCGGTTGCTTCCGTGATACCTAAGTTAGCCATTGCAGTGTTGGCTTGTAAACCGACACTATAAAGACCGAAAAATACGGCAGGGAACGTACACATCCATACCAGAATCATCATACGCTTGAGGTCTACACCATCACGTACATGGGCTCCAGCACGCGTGACCTTGCCAGGCGTGTAAAAAATGGTATCAACTGCTTCGTAAAGCGCATACCAATTTTCATATTTGCCGCCTTTGTGGAAATGCGGCTCCATTTTGTCTAAAACAGCTCTAATACTCATGCCTGTCTCCTACGCCTCTTTTTCAATGCGCGTCAGATTGTCACGGAGAATGGGGCCGTACTCGTATTTACCTACGCAGGCAAAGCTACAGAGTGCAACGTCCTCTTCATCCAATTCAAGACAACCCAGCTGCATGGCAAGCACGATGTCACCAGTGACCAGTGCTCGCATCAACTGAGTCGGCAGAATATCAAGAGGCATCAGCTCTTCGAACTGACCCACTGGAACCATTGCACGCTCTGAACCATTGGTTGTCGTAGTGAAATCAAAACGCTTACCAGGAGATAGCTTGGATGCAAACATATTCAAAACAGAGAACTTGTTCGTTCCAGGAGCAACCCACCCCATAAACTCGCGCTTGTCACCTTCTAACAGCACAGAGATTTGATTTGCATAGCGAGTTAGATACGCCAGAGGTCCATTAGCTGATAAGCCATTCCAAACTGAACCACTGATAATTCTGTTCTTACCGTTACGCAATTTGCCCTGAGTTAGCTCAGTCAGGCATGCACCAACACGAGTCCGAACTAATACTGGTTTTTCTACCTGAGGACCCGCCAATGCGACTACACGATCTAAGTGCAATCGACCTGTGGTAAATAACTTTGCCACAGCAATCACTTCTTGATAGCCGATATACCACACTGTTTTTTTCTGAGATACAGGATCTAAGAAGTGGATATGTGTTCCAGGATTACCAGCAGGATGGACACCTTCAAACTCTTCGGTCGTTACGCCATCAGTTGTTGGAATATTGGCATTGGGTGCTTTACATAAAAACACTTTGCCATCAGTCAGCTTGGTTAACAGGGATAGACCTTGCTTAAAAGCGTCCGCCTGCTCTGCGATGATCACTTGTGGATCAGCCGACAATGGATTGCTATCCATTGCAGTGACAAATATTGAATGAGGCACTGAATCAGCAGCAGGAACCTTACTGAAAGGTCGAGTACGAAACGCAGTCCACAGACCTGATTGAATAAGATTTTCTTTGACTTGTTCACGTGTTAACGAAGCAAGCTGACCGTCTTCATAACGGTTGAACTCAACAGCTTCTTCTTCAGCATCCAGTTCTATGACTACGGATTGCAGAACTCGACGCTCACCCCTGTTGATCGCTTTGATCACACCTGCACCCGGAGCTGTATATTGAACGCCTTCGGTTTTTTTATCGGTAAAGATCACCTGTCCAAGCTTTACTCGGTCGCCTTCTTTAACAGCCATGGTTGGTTTCAAACCAACGTAATCATAGCCTACAAGTGCGACAGAGCTTACCTTTACAGCATCTTCAATCGTCTGTGCCGGTTCGCCCGTAATCGGTAGATCCAGACCTTTCTTGATCCTGATCATTCGCCTCACCCAATCTAACTAAGAATTTTGAAATTTCTTTTATGCCCGATATTAAAAACTGTTCATTTAGCACCACTTAAATGAAAACAATTATCTTTATCAAGCAAACCAAAACTCCACCAAAAAACTTTGTTAGTATACCTGATATTCTTGTAATTTTTCTACCGGATACGCACTAGCATTGTGCATTCTAAAGTTGTATGTTGCTTACATAGGTAGATGAATTTGCTATAAAGATATTCACTTAAAGCATAGAGAAACAAAAACGCCGCATAAATGCGGCGTTTTAATGTTGTTAATATGTCGAAACCTTAAGCAACTGGCTCAGTCGGATAAGGCTTAAGCGTCGTGTTACAGATGTACTGAGCCATACGAATAACCTGACAGCTGTAGCCATATTCATTATCGTACCAAACATACAGAACGCAACGATTACCTTCTGCTATGGTAGCTAACGCATCAACCACACCTGCAGCACGAGAACCCACAAAATCTGAGGAAACGGCTTCTGGAGAGTTACTGTAATCTACTTGTTTCTGAAGACCCGAGTGCAATGCGATATAACGCAGGTAATCATTCAACTCATCGCGCTGCGCTTCAGACTTAAGATTCAAGTTAAGAATCGCCATAGAAACGTTGGGCGTTGGAACACGAATAGCGTTACCCGTTAACTTACCTTCCAGTTCAGGAAGCGCCTTAGACACTGCTTTAGCAGCACCTGTCTCAGTAATAACCATGTTCAATGCAGCAGCACGACCACGACGGCTACCTTTGTGGTAGTTATCGATCAAGTTTTGGTCATTGGTATATGAATGAACTGTTTCAACATGACCGTTCTCAATACCATACTTATCTTGAAGCGCTTTCAGCACAGGAACAATCGCGTTCGTGGTGCAAGAAGCAGCAGAAAGAACGGTATCTTCAACGGCGATATCCTGATGATTAACACCCATCACGATGTTTTTCATGTTCTTACCAGGCGCAGTTAAAAGAACTTTAGCGGCACCTTTAGCTTGCAGGTGACGAGACATCGCTTCTGCATCACGGAACATACCCGTGTTATCAATGACCAACGCATCATTGATACCGTATTGGGTGTAATCAACATCTTCAGGTTGGTTAGCAAAAATCACCTGGATAGCAACCCCATTGGCGATGATGCATTGGTTTTGCTCATCAACCTGGATGGTGCCTTTGAAAGATCCGTGAACCGAGTCACGACGCAACAAACTTGCGCGCTTTTCTAAATCATTTTCGGCTTTACCTTTACGTACGACGATGGCACGCAAACGCATACTGTGTCCGATACCCGCACGATCAACTAATTGACGCGCCAGAATTCGACCGATACGACCAAAACCATACAGCACAACATCAACGGGTTTACGGTTATCAATAGGACCGACAGCATCAGCAAGCTCATCCGCAACAAATTGCTCTAGTGAGCGGCCCGCAGCAGAAGAACGGAATTTAACAGCCAATTTGGCGATATCGATGTGGGCATTGTGAAGATCTAAACCACTGACCACTTCCAACACGGGAAAAGTATCAACAACTGACAACTCTTCCTCTTCGACCTGTCGTACAAAGCGATGCGCTTTGATGATGTCGATCACAGAACGCTTAACGATTACTCGTCCGTAAACAGAGATTTCAACATTACGCTCACGGTAGAGTCTACCGATTAACGGAATCATCGCCTCAGCGATAGATTCACGCGCATTCCAGTCCGCTAATATCAGTTCTTGGCTCACAGGCTTGCTCCGAATTTTAAAAGGATCCATTTTGCGTGCGCGCATTATCCCTGTTTAGCTCGCGAGGATCAAATTTGATTCGCTAGACTTTGGTCAGATCTTGTTAATATAACGTATAGCGCGATCTGTTTATAAAAGCATCTGTGTTTTTAGACGCTATTGGGTAAACTATAACCCCTTGAGACTTATTGATTTCAAATCCTAACGGGAGCAAATTGTGCTAACTGCTTTTTCTTACGCCCTGCCTCACTCTGCTGGCGACATTAAACGCTTAGGTCAAGTGACCGGCTGTAGTACTGGTCTGTTGTTGCAGCAACTCTTAGAGCAGCAACATCAAGGACTGGTGTTAATGGTGTGTAAAGATAATGAAACGGCGTTGCGCGTTCGTGAGGAAACTCGATTTTTTTGTCAGAACGATCAAGAGATCCTACTTTTCCCTGATTGGGAAACACTACCCTATGACAGTTTTTCTCCTCACCAAGACATCATCTCTCAACGTATAGAAACGCTCTATCGCCTACCGTCAATGAAGCGAGGCGTGTTAATTGTTTCTGTGTCGACTTTAATGCAGCGCATAGCGCCCAAAACCTTCATTACCGGACATAGTTTAAGCTTAGATGCAGGACAGGCTTTCAACCCAGAAGAACTTCGTAAGCAATTGACCCACGCTGGATATCAAGCAGTCAATACGGTGTTTGAACATGGTGAATTTGCTGTGCGTGGTTCAATCATCGACATCTTTCCAATGGGTAGCGACGTACCTTTTCGAATCGACCTGTTTGATGATGAAATTGAAACCTTGAGGACATTTGATCCTGAAAGTCAGCGATCTATAGATACATTAGATCAAGTTCGTTTACTCCCAGCGCGCGAATATCCCTTTAATGAACAATCTATTCGCTTATTTAAGCAGCAATGGCGTGAACGCTTTGAAGTAGATTTTACTCGCTGCCCTGTTTATCGCGATGTGTCTGAGGGCATGGCACCATCAGGTATAGAATATTATTTACCTTTATTTTTTGAAGAGTTATCGACCCTTTTTGATTACTTACCTGATCAAACTTTAATTGTTGAAGAAGCAGGTATTGATCAAGCCGCTAAACACTTCCACAGTGAAGTCCGTAGCCGTTTTGAAGATCGTAACTTTGATGTGCAAAGACCGATTTTAGCGCCAGATCAAATTTATCTACCGCCAGATACACTTCTTAATCAGTTAAAGTCTTATGGTCGTTTACGACTATCAGTAGATGCAGAAGAACTTCGACCGGGAAGAGATAATCTACCCTGCTCGACACCACCAGACTTAACCGCTGAACCTGGCAGTGATCAGCCCTTATCTCGGCTTAAGCAACTAATCGACCAGCAGCCTAAGGCCCACATCCTGATCTGTGCAGAATCTGCGGGGCGTCGCGAGTCTTTATTAGATTTGCTCAGAAAAACAGGACTCACTGCTGCTTTAGTTGATTCATGGCAAGACTTCGCCAAACAACCTGTCAAACTAGGTATTACCGACTTTCCTTTAGATCAGGGAATCTCGATTGATCAGATCTTTCACTTAATTACTGAAACGCAACTCTTTGGTCGACAAATCTTTCAACGTCGCCGCCGTCAACGTGATAAAGAACAATCGGATCAGGTTATTCGTCATCTATCTGAATTATCCATGGATGCTCCAGTCGTTCATCTTGATCATGGTGTCGGTCGCTATCGCGGACTGCAAAGCATTCAAATCGATGGACAGGTCAACGAATTTCTATCGCTTGAATATGCCAATGAAGCTAAGCTCTATGTACCCGTTTCTTCATTGCACCTAATTAGTCGCTACACCGGTGCAACTGATGAATTGGCACCGATGCATCGCTTAGGCACTGAGCAATGGAGTAAAGCACGCCGTAAAGCGGCTGAAAAAGTGCGTGATACGGCAGCAGAGCTGTTAGATATTTATGCGCGCCGAAATGCACGACAAGGTTTCTCTTTTGATTTCCCCGAAGAAGACTACGCCCGCTTTGCTTCAGCCTTTCCATTTGAAGAAACGCCCGATCAAGCCAGTGCTATCGAAGCGGTTATTCGCGATATGCGCGACATCAAACCCATGGATCGCTTAGTCTGTGGTGATGTTGGCTTTGGTAAAACAGAAGTGGCGATGCGAGCCGCCTTTATTGCGGCTCAAGCAGGTAAGCAAGTGGCAGTGTTGGTTCCTACCACCCTATTAGCCCAACAGCATTTCGATAACTTCCGCGATCGATTTGCAGACTGGCCGGTCAATGTAGAGTTAATTTCACGCTTTAGAAGCGCAAAACAACAGCAAACGATCGGGCAACAACTTAGCGAAGGCCAAGTTGATATTCTGATCGGTACGCATAAATTACTGCAAGGCAGCCTAACCTTTAAAAATCTAGGCTTGCTAATCATCGATGAAGAACATCGCTTTGGTGTCCAGCAGAAAGAGAAAATTAAAGCCTTGCGTGCCGAAATAGATATTCTCACCATGACGGCAACACCGATTCCAAGAACGTTAAATATGGCCATGTCGGGTATGCGTGACCTGTCTATTATTGCCACACCTCCGGCTCGACGTTTATCAGTGAAAACCTTTGTACGTCAATCTGAACCGGCCCTACTGAAAGAAGCCATTCTTCGTGAATTACTTCGCGGTGGTCAGGTGTATTTCCTGCATAACGAAGTCAAAACCATCGACAAAGTGGCAGCCGAAGTGGATGCTTTGGTTCCCGAAGCGCGTGTTGCTGTCGGTCATGGCCAGATGCGTGAGCGGGAACTGGAACAGGTAATGGCTGACTTTTATCATAAACGTTTTAATGTCTTGGTCTGTACCACCATCATTGAAACCGGTATCGATATTCCCAATGCCAACACCATTATTATTGAGCGTGCAGATAAGTTTGGTTTAGCGCAACTGCACCAACTTCGTGGACGCGTCGGTCGATCACATCATCAGGCTTATGCTTATCTATTAACGCCTGAAGCGCGAAACATGACGGAAGATGCACAACGGCGTCTTGAAGCCATTTCTGAAGCATCTACCTTGGGTGCAGGTTTCACTCTGGCGACCCACGATCTTGAAATACGTGGTGCGGGTGAATTGTTAGGTGAAGATCAAAGTGGCCAGATGCAAACCATAGGTTTTGGCTTATATATGGAGATGTTGGAGCAGGCGGTTGAGGCGATACGTGAAGGGAAAACACCGAACCTAGACAAACCATTACAGCATGGCTGTGAACTGAATCTTCATCTTTCAGCGATTATTCCTGAAGACTATTTGCCGGACGTGCACAACCGTTTAATGCTGTATAAACGCATCGCTAATGCTCGCAGCGCCTATCAGCTTGAAGAGATTCAGGTGGAAATGATTGATCGTTTTGGCCTGCTGCCAGAGCCTACCAAGCATCTTTTCCGCATGACCGCCTTGAAGCTCAGTGCTGAAGCGTTAGGTATTTTGAAGCTAGATGCCAATGATAAGGGTGGCAAAATTGAGTTCGACAGTGAACCGAAGGTAGACCCAATGCGCTTAATTCAACTCATTCAGCGCCAGCCTCACATCTTCAAACTCGATGGTCCAACCGGGTTACGCTTTACGATTAAAATGCCAAGTGTTGAAGAACGTTTTCAGCAGCTTGAAAGCTTAATCAATAATCTTCAAGCTGCCTAAAAACGATTAGCACTTAATCATCAGTTAAACGTCAAGCCACTCAATCGCTTAACTCGCGATGTCAGGGCTTGGCGTAACACTGTTTCACGACTGTAGATCAAGCTGAACTTCTCGCGTGATCGCGTGATACCGGTATAGATCAACTCTTGAGTTAACACGGGATTAGGCTGATCAGGCAACACTAACGCCGTATGCGTAAATTCTGATCCCTGGGATTTATGCACCGTCATGGCAAATACGGTCTCAATCGCTTGCAAGCGACTGGGCATGACCCATCGAACTCCACCATCAGCCGTCGGAAAGACAACACGCAAGGCAGCTACACTTTCACCCTGTTCATTAACATTGCCCTGCAGGATGGGTCGTTTCAGTGCAATGCCGATATCACCATTCATTAAACGCAGGTTGTAATCATTTTGTGTCACCAACACCGGACGACCTTCATACCACAAAGACTGCGTTTCTTTGATCAAAGCCGCTTTAGTTAGAATTTGTGTAATCCAACTATTTAAGGGATTGACACCCCAAGGCCCTTCTCTAACGGCACAGAGCAATTGGAACTGCGTATGTGCTTTTAAGACGTTTTCAGCCCAGTGATCAAATTCAGTCGAGTCTGCATTAGCCTCTGGTCGCGCCTGCGTCAGTGTTTCTAAATAACCGCGATAGCCCCGAATGACCAAGTCAGCAAAGGATGAATCGGTGGCACTATTTACTTTATATTGTTGGAGTTGTTCGGGTTGTTGAGTAAAGATCTGTTTCAATGCTGCTAATGAATCCGCCACTTGCTGACCGCGATACTCACGCTGATTAACAAGGTGTGCCAGCGCACCTATTCCACCCTCGGCTGAAAAGCGGTGGCTATAACGCAGCATCGTAATCGCTTGATCTAAGTCTCGACTCTGCTGCTTAACTAGATAATTTTCTGGCAACTGATCTCCAGTGATCTGCGCTAACCATTCAGCGGTATCCTCAGAGTAGCTTCCATTAACCGCATGATGACAGAGATCACCCAACACAGCGCCTGCTTCTACAGAAGCTAATTGATCTTTATCACCTAACAGAATTAAACGTGCAGTGGGTTTTAAGGCACTCACTAAAGTGGCCAGCATTTCCAGATCTACCATCGAGGCTTCATCGACAACAATACAATCCATCGGTAATGGATGCTGCGAATGATAGCGAAAACGTCGACTATTGTGGATCGGTCCTAATAAACGATGTAGCGTTGTCACCTCTGTCGGAATACGCTGTTTAAGTTGTTCAGAATGCTGTGTCAGCTGATCAAACGGTAAAGATTCAATTTGCGCGGCAATGGATGCATTCAGACGAGCCGCAGCCTTTCCTGTAGGCGCAGCTAAGGCGATCTCTAAGGTGGGTAAATTTTGCTCTAGCGCCAGCGCCTGTAACAGTGCCAACAACCGAACAACCGTGGTTGTTTTTCCAGTACCGGGGCCTCCGGTGATTACCGCAAAAGAGCGTCGTGCTGCTAAAGCACAGGCGAACTTCTGCCAGTCCGGCTGCTGTTGAGTGGAAGCAAATAGCACGCTTAACAACTGGTGCATTAAGGCTTTAGGATGCTCATGTAGGCATCCTAAACGTTGATTTATCGACGCTCTAACCAGTACTTCGTAACTCCAATAACGTCTTAAATACAGTCTGGGGCGATCCAGCGATCCAGATAACACCAATGGAGACGTAGATTCTTCATCGGTGTTATCTGAACCTACGACCTGTATCGCCATTGAGCGGCTTAATCGACGCCACCAATCCTGAGTGGTCAGGGATTTGATAGACACTAACCATGCATTCAGTTCTGAATACTCAGGCAGTGTCATCAGTTCATGATTTTGCACTCGATCAATAAGATCAAGGCAAACATCACCATGACCGTTGCGTTCACTGGTTAAGGCAATCGCAAAGAGTACCGCGTGATCCGTTTCGTTGGTTTCTTCTGCAATATAACGACTTAATGCGAGGTCTAACGATCTTAAAAGACCTAATTGCTTAAGTTGTTCAAGGGGCCACATCACAGCATTTTCTATGATCATTTACGCCACCTTTCCGAACAGTGATTGACCGGAAAACAAGCGATCTAAACCTTCAATCACTTTACGGTCAGGCTTATCAAAGAACACACCCTGAGAATCTGCTTCATTGCCTCTTAAGAAGAAATAAGCCGCACCGCCTATATGCTGATCATAGTCATAATCCGGTAATCGACATCTTAAATAACGATGCAACGCCAGCAGATACAAGACGTACTGAAGGTCATAACGTTTTTCCAAAATCACTTTTTGCATCGACTCGTCACTGTAAGAGGTTTCATTTTCACCTAACCAGTTTGATTTCCAGTCGATCACATAATAACGCCCTTGGTGCTCTACCACTAAATCGATAAAGCCTTTTAACATGCCGTTCAACTGATTGGATTGAAGTGCTGGTCGAGTTTTACCTTCCAGTGTATTTTCTGTCACCCACTTGTCTAAAATTAACGTGCTAACTTCGTGACTGGCAAACCAGAACTCCATCTCAACACTCATTTTTTCAGGCGGCAATTTCGCTAAATAGAAGGTATCCTTATTTAGGTTTTCAGCATTTTGTGATGACCCATTCACCGGAAACTGCCAAGCAGTTTTCACAAAGAGCCTTAACCATTCCCACAAACAACTCGTCCACTCCTCCAGATTTCGTTGCTGACACTTTAGCCGCAGCGCTTCATAGTGCTGTTCATCAAGATCAGGTTGCAAGAGTGCACCAAAGCCTTGTTGATCATCTCCATTTTGATCCTCGTAGACCAATTCCGCTGCCCACTCCAACAAACTGTGAAGGAAGGTTCCGATATGACTCCCTTTAGGGAGTGTATGCATGTTTTTTTGATGATCCGTTGGACGAATAACCAACGGATCATTCTTTTCTTGCTCTTCACTCAGCTGATCCTGTTTAGCAGACTCGATCACATAACTGGAGTTGTGCTTTAAAGCAGAATAACTCGCAATCCACCAAGGATCATAAGATAAGGTCGGAGCAGATCTTGCTGAAAATTCAGTGATAGACTGTTCAGCTTGCCAAGGTTCAGACCATTGATTTGGCAGATCAAGCAGTTGCAGATCAGTCAATTGAGTAATCTTGTCACTTAAATCATCAGCCGATGCATTCAATAAGTAAGCAATGGCAGATGCATTAAATCCATCGGTTCCTGCCAAGCCTAACCAATTAACATAGCGCGCCCGTGTCAAAGCCACGTAAAGTTTACGAAGATCTTCGGCTAAACGTTCTTGATCGGCTTGCTCTAAAACCTCATCAGAGACAGTCAAGTGAACTTGCGGTTCTGACGACTCGGCATGAGTGACTAGCACACTATCCTGTTTCTTTGCTTTACGGGTTTCCCCTATAAAGGGTAAAAACACCAAGGGATACTCCAATCCTTTGGATTTATGAATGGTGACCACTCGAACCAATTGACCATCAGTTTCTAGACGAAGTTGTTGTGCTTCACTGCTCTCATCCGGATCAAGGATTGCCTCTTCTAGATAACGAATCAGCGCTTGCTCGCCATCAAGGCTACTCGCTGCTTGATGCAACAATTCACCTAAGTGAAGTAGATCCGTTAGCTCTCTTTCCCCTTGATCACGAGAGCCAACACCCTTGGCTAAATTAAAATCCTGAATCCATCTATACACCAGAGGTAACACACCTTGTTTTAACCAAAGCGTGTGATAATCCCAAAAGCGTCCTGCAAAACTTTCCCAATAGAACTCGTCTTCATTAAGCCGATTTAAGGATTCAATATCCAGCCGCAGTAGTGGACTTGCCAAGGCTGTTCGGATACGACGCTCATTCAAAGGATCAGCCGTTGCCCTCAAGAGTTCCAACAGTTCTGCCGCGATCCA
Source organism: Nitrincola schmidtii (assembly GCF_008973715.1). Classification (GTDB taxonomy): domain Bacteria; phylum Pseudomonadota; class Gammaproteobacteria; order Pseudomonadales; family Balneatricaceae; genus Nitrincola; species Nitrincola schmidtii. Next base: position 100,955 of record NZ_WBOL01000003.1, on the reverse strand, counting down.
AGAACGAAATACACTGGATCGATCAGACAGATAGACACTGGCAATACCCACGCGTTGTAAGGCTTTGCGAATGAGACTAGCTTCAGTAAAACTATTGACGAGTACGGCACAATCGAAGGGTTGAACAGCACGCCACTGATCTTTTGTATCGCCTTCAGAATGTTCATTAGGAAGTAACGCTTCGCCTCGCTGCCCTAAGGTTAATAACTCAGCAATTTGACAGGCGGTTGCTTGCGCAAGGGTCTCGTTAGTTTTTGACTTAGTCAGCTTGCTATCTTCCTTGCTGATCAACCATCCCTGCAAAGAAGATACCTGCACACCCTTAACTTGAAGACCGAGTAACTCTTTTTTACCGGTATTCACAGGTAGAAAAGGAACTGGATCAAAGGATTCAGACTTAAATAGAAAAGCGCCTTTCTGTCGTTGATCGCCCAACGCAAACACACTATTAACCGACTGGATTAACTCATGACAGGAACGAAAGTTGGTTCCCAAGGTGTAATGATGCCCTTCACTGTCTTGACGTGCCTGCAGATAGGTATAGATATCAGCACCACGAAACGCGTAGATCGCCTGCTTCGGATCGCCAATCATAAAGAAACCGAGCGCTTGATCGGGTGTTAACTCTTGTTGAGAAGCATTCAGATAGATACGACGAAAAATACGATACTGAACTGGATCGGTGTCTTGAAACTCATCCACTAAGGCAACCGGAAACTGCTTTCGTATTGCCGCCGCTAGTTGCTCTCCCTGTGCAGAAGAAAGTGCCCTATCCAAATGCAGTAACAAATCATTTTGGCTTAGGCTATTGGACTGTTTTTTACTCTGCTCGATACGTTTTGCAATCGCATGAGCTGCGTGGGCTAGTAGTTGAGGTTTCAGCTTGGGTAAATTTTCCATCTGCTGCTTAAGCTGAGTCATGGCAACACAAGCCGGATGATTAACCGGTGGCTCAAAGCCTTCATTCCAAATCTCTGCGACTCCCTCTGAAGTCATACGAAGTCCGCTTGATCCCTTAAAACAATCTGGATCAAGCATTGATGGCTGATCAAGCCATGCCTGAAGCTTATCAAGGATTGATTGACGATGACCTGCGTTCAGGCTACTTAATTTAAAAGCTTTACGCTTAGCCTCTTGATCAAAAAGCTGCTGCAATTGAAGGATATAGCCCTGCTGAAGCCATTCAGATTTCAGCCCAGACACAATCGTAGCTAGGTTTTGATTGAATTGAGTCAACACATTAAACAAAGCGCCCGCAGGAGCATCAATGTAATTCAGCTTATCCAAGCAGAAATACACATCATCAAACAACGCCTTCGGCGATTTCCAGCAGGACAGCAGTTGCTTTAACTCTGTTAAAGGAAGTGGATTGACGTCGCAACGCCAGTAATCTTCTGAAGCACGTTGTTGCCATTCCTTTTCGTTGGTTTCTAAATTCGGTTCAAACGCACTGCCGCTATCAAAGGCATGTTCTTTTAACATGCGATAGCACCAACCATGTATGGTAGAGATAGCAGACTCATCCATCCATTGCGCCGCCATGGTTAACTGTCGTGCTGCTCGGGGGTGATCTGCTGATGGAACTTGATCTTTGAGGGCATGTAATAATCTATCACCTGTATCCTCACCTTGAAATACAGCAGCCGCTTCGACTAAGCGGGCTCGTATGCGATCTCGCAGTTCAGCGGTTGCGGCATTGGTAAAGGTGACGACAAGAATTTCTGGTGGTAATAAAGGTCGAGTAAATGCATTTTCCTGACCATGTTGGATGATCAAGCGTAAGTAAAGTAATGCCAGCGTGAAGGTTTTACCCGTACCCGCACTGGCTTCAATCAATGCCTGACCTTTCAGTGGAAAGGTTAATGGATCCAGTAGTTGAACCTTCTGATTCATTAACGCTGCTCCTTTTTCAGATTTTTCAGATGCTTCACCGCCTGAAAAAAATCACCATATAATCCTTCAGCCAAGCTGACAAACTCACCTTCCATCCAAAGATCAGCCAAATTCTCGCAATGATGGTGAAGAAAGCGGCTCTTGCTCATACTCTCCTCTAGCGCTTTTATCATGGCGTTTTCTACCTCAGGTGCATCAAACCCTTCAGAACCGTTTTTTTCTTGAAGCTCAAACCAAGTAACCGCCGTTTCAATACTGAGATTGAGAGGCTTTTGTAAACCAATATGCACAAACTCCAATAACCTGCTTAAGATTTTCTCTACCTCAGCCACAGATTCGGACGGTGTGAAACTGATCTGGCCTTCTGGACTCATTAGGTGTGTCGTCATCGAGAAACCCGCCTGCTGTGCTAACAGATGCATCAACCAACCACGCAGAAAATTAGGCCAGCGGCGCTTTCGTGCAGAATTAAATAGATTACTGCTCTGTACAATAATTTGTGTTACCTCATCAGTATTGGGATCTTGATAGAAACCATCTAATTGAGTCTCTAGTGACAATAACCCCCATTGACTTTGATGCGAGAATCGAACCTGATGAGCATCCAAGACGCGACTGAACTGCTGGCGCTTTTCAGCCCACTCTGCATACAGAGTGTCTAGGCCATCAATTAACTGCTGACCTTGATATTCACCTAAACTACCCTCTACCAACACACCTTCTTGCTGTAAGCGTTTGACCTGCTGACTGATCAATTCTGCATAGTCTTGCTGATCTAAAGCTGGAATGATTGACGCAGCAATCAAACGATCTTTAAGTTGCCAATTCTCTAAGCCATCAAAGGAAAAGTTTTCGGTATCCTTCAGTTGCTGTATCTGATCGACTCTTGGAATTTGTAAGCGCAGCGCATAAAAACTATCGATGGGTAGTTTCAGATGCGTTATCAATTGACTCAAAGACAAGGGGTTCTCAGGCTGCCACGCTGGTAATTCTGCACGCAGCAAAGGATCAGCGGATGATGCTCCTTGATGAACGGCAAGCCACTCGGATGCATAGCTAAACAGCTCTGTTGACTGAGTCATGGATTTCCCAAAATAAGCTGAACTAAACGGCTGTAATGGATGTTCAGTGGTCAGTTCTTTTAAAAGATCATCGGTTTGTCCTAGCCACCCAGCTTTCAAATGATCCCTAAGCTGCCCGACTAAAACCGACGGTGGGCGAACGGAGTTATCACGAATATTTCGTCCAACCCAACTGATGACGAGTTTATCTCTAGCTGACAGCATCGCCTCAAGGAAGAGGTAACGATCATCCTCTCGACGGGATCGATCACCAGGACGATAATCACTGGCCATTAGATCAAAATCGACGGGGCGAACAGGTCGGGGATAAGCGCCATCGTTCATTCCTAACAGCCAAATCTGCTTAAATGGAATGGCTCGCATCGGCATCAAAGTCGCAAAGTTAATCGCTCCGGCAAAGAAGGTTTGGTTTAAGCTTTGCTGATCCAACCCGGTTAACACCTCTTCTCTAACCACTTCAAGACTCAACTCAAGCTGATCAGCTTCTGCCAGTTGTATGGCTGTGTGCCATTGCTCCAGTTGCTTTTCTATTTTTAGGATTAAATTAAGATCTTGATCCGCTTCGGCCTTAAAGAAATCAGCAAGAAGCCGCTGAACTCTATTTACCCAGACTGAGGGTATGGCTGGAGATTGCAGTTCATGCCAATAGGCTTCCAGTTGGTCGATCAGTGTCACTAATGAACCCAGTTTAGTAGCCGCTAAACCAGCCACATCGGCATAGGGTAAACTCCCCCGCCATGCATCTTGTTCTCCTGTGGCATAACCTAACAGCATTCGCTTCAGACCAAAGCGCCAGCTATTACCCTCCACTTCAGGCAGTTGAAGATGACCGCGTTGTTTAGCGTCCAATCCCCAACGAATATTTGCACCCTGAATCCAATGCTTCAGCTCCCTACAGTCTGACTCACTTAACTCAAATCGTGTCCTAAGTGAGGGTACATCTAACAAATCCAGTAGTTCACTGACACTAAAGCGGGATTCAGGAAGGTGAAATAAATGCTCCAAGGCGATGAGTAAAGGCGCTTTATGTCGCTGTCCCTGATCCGCCACATGGAAAGGTAGGTAACGAGGATCTTTAGTATCTAGCTTACCGAAGACCGCATCGATATGAGCGGCGTAGTCCTGAATATCGGGAACCATCACCAGAATATCACGTGGTGAAAGCGAGTCACCCTGCAGATTAGCTTTCTCGGCTGCCTTTTCAAATTCAGCCAGCAGTTGATCTTGGAGTATTTCCACTTCGCGCTGAGCACTATGCGCGACCAAAAAGCTCAAGCTTCTATCGCTTTCTGCCACTCGAGTCTTTAAATCTTGTCGCTCTTTTAAAGGACGTAAATCGAAAATATCTTTTTGTAGTTGATGTAACAAACAGTCATTTTTTGGCGCAACATAGATATCGATTTTTTCGAACTTATCTCGATAACTGGCGGTTTCGTCATACTCATCCAGCAATCGTAAGTAATCTCGTCCCTGCCTTCCCCAAGCAGCCAGTAAAGGATGACCATGCAGATGTAACAGGTTCACATCAAGATCAGCAGAAATGGGATTGTTTGGATTACGTCGATATGCCTGACGAAACAGTTCTCTCCCTTCAATCAAATCCCCCCAGTAATGCTCGCTGGGGTTACACACAAACAGCATCACCTGAGAATAAGGAGCTAGAAGACTCAGCACTTCCAATGTTTGACGCGGTAAAGAAGAGATTCCAAAAACAATAATTCGTTTAGGGATACCCTTGAGATTCAACTTTCCATCAGCCTGATCAAGTTGACTGCAAAAGTGTTGATGCACGCTGGAGCGACTGGCATAACTTAAAAAGGGTTGATCAAGTTGCGATTGGCGAATCTCTTGATGAAGCCAACGCCATAATTCAGGTTGCCAACGCTGTCCTAATGAAATGGGTTCAACTTGTCCTTTAGCACGAATCAGTACGTCATTACCCTGTAACCATGCGTCTAACCAATCTGCCCTATATATTTGATACTGATCATACAAATCAGCCAGTCGTGCGGCCAGTTGCCAGGTTCTGAAGGTCGATGCATCTTGATTGAGAAAATGCTGTAAAGGTTCAATGACTGATGGGTCTGCAAGGCGTGTTTGCAATTCAGGTAAACGGTTCAGTAATGCCTGCAAACGCCACGTCAGCGGTCCTTTATCAAAAGGCGATGCAATGGGAAGCTGTGGAAAAAGTTTTCGATAGGCTTGCCAAATAAATCGCCCCGGAAGCATCACTTGAATCCCAGCGGCGATCCCCAAACCTCCGGCTTTCTCTGGGTCTGCTGCCAAAGCCAACTTCAGCCATTGAGCAATACCGTTGCTTTGCACCAGAATCACTTCGTCTTCAAAAGGTTTCAGTGGGTTAGCCTGCATCCAGCTAACCATCAAATGACGCAGGTCTTCGAGTTGATTGCCTTGAAGAATTAATGGGTGATCAAACTGAAGCTCACTGTTAGATTCGCTCATCGATATCCTTTTTTGATCTTTAACCTTAGGTTAAATATATAAATCAATGGATTAAATTAGAAAGTTCATTTGAATTGTAGTGCTGATTAATCGCGATATAAATACTATACTAGTACCTAGTAGTTACAAGGTAATATAAGGACTTGATTTTTAAATGCCACTACTTTCAAGGTCACTTAACGGTTTGCTGACTTGCGCACTCCTGCTTATGTCGGTGCATAGCTTAGCGAATCATCAAGTTGTAAGTATAGGTGTCTACCATAATCCTCCTAAAATACTTATCAATGCTGAGGGTGAGGTTTCTGGTTTTTTTGGTGATCTTATTAAAGAGATAGCTGATCGTGAAAACTGGAATTTACAGCTTGTACTGTGCGAATGGGATGAATGCCTAACCCTGCTCAAAGATGGAAAAATTGATTTGATGCCTGACGTCGCTAAAACATCGGCGCGTGAAGAATCGATGAGTTTTCATCAGCAACCCGCGCTGCACAGTTGGTCACAAGTCTTTGCTCACAAAAATACTTCCATTAGTTCAGTGCTAGATCTCAATCAAAAACGAGTTGCGGTTTTAGATGGCTCAGTACAACAGAGTTTTTTAACCCAGTTAGCAAAGGAATTTGAACTCACCATCGATTGGCAGATTATTAAGGGATTTCAACAAGGCTTAGAGCTGATTGATGCTGGCCAAGCCGATGCATTGGCGACTAATAATTTGTTTGGGGGGTTTCATGCTAATCAATACAATCTGGAACCTACTGCCATCATTTTTCAGCCTGCTCAGCTTTACTTTGCATCACCCCTAGGTTCTACCGAGCATCTAGAACGAGTCGATTTCTGGATTTCACAATGGATGGATAAAACGGATTCACCCTACCAGCAGATTTTGCAAGGCTGGCAGACACAAACAACCGTTTTCGTTATACCTACCGCTTTTTGGCTAGCTTCAGGCCTTGTCACACTGCTCCTTGCTCTCTCGTTAATTTTTCTCAAGCGAATGAAACGTGAAGTTCACTCAACCCGTGACGAACTGCAACGAAATGATGAAAAGTTATCGGATATTCTTACCAGTCAAAAGCAAGAAGTTCATCAACTGAGTTTTTATGATTATTTAACTCAGCTACCTAACCGTCGCTTGTTCATGGATCGACTGCAAACGCTGCTAGTCAACTTAAAGAAAGAACCGGCTAATGGTGCTTTGATACTGATCGATATCGATAACTTTCGAAGCCTTAATGATACCTTGGGCCACCAAATGGGCGATCTACTTCTGACAGAGTTTTCCAAACGTTTATATGAATATTTAGATAGCAATGTCAATTTGTCTCGATTCGGCGGTGACGAGTTTATGCTGATCTTAGAAGATCTTTCGTTAAATACTCATGACCTATTAACCGAGGTTGAAAAGATTATAGATCAACTTAGATTCGCCCTTGAAGAACCCTTTCATTTAAACCAGCAAGAAGTGTTAACCAGTTTAAGTATTGGTGTGGTTCTTTTTTCAGAAAAAAATCACGATGCCAATGAGTTGATCCAACATGCAGAGTTGGCAGTGTTTGATGCCAAAAAAGCAGGACGCCAGCAAGTCAGGTTTTTTGACAAGGAGATGCAACAGCAAGCTGAACATCGCACTCAAATCGAATTTGGTTTACGTCAAGCACTTAAAAGTGATGAGTTATTGCTCTTCTATCAAGCTCAATACACAGATAGTCAAGTAACGGGAGCAGAGGCACTTGTTCGCTGGCAACCCTTAGGTAAACCATTGGTCTCTCCTGCAGAATTTATTCCGGTAGCAGAGGCCTCTGGACTTATTTTGCCAATAGGTCAGCGCATACTTAAACAAGCCTGTGAGCAACTGGTCGCCTGGTCAGCAAATCCAAAAACCGCTCATTTGGTTCTCGCAGTCAATATCAGTGCGGTGCAAATACATGACAAAGATTTTATTGACCAGGTGATTTTACTGTTGAAAGAGACAGGTGCCCCTGCTGATCGCTTAGAGTTTGAACTCACAGAAAGCATGTTAATAGATAACGTTGAAGAAACTATTGTTAAAATAAATAAAATCAAAGAGTTAGGTATACGTTTTTCGCTTGATGACTTTGGAACGGGCTATTCATCCCTTAGCATGATCACACGCTTTCCACTGGATACACTTAAAGTTGATCAATCCTTTGTTAGCGATATGCACAAGGATATTCGTGCTTTCAACGTAGTTAAAACGGTGATTGAGCTAGGACGAAGCCTAAACTTGAATGTTATCGCTGAAGGAGTTGAAACCGAACAACAGCATAGATCACTGGAAGAGTTAGGCTGCAAGCACTTCCAAGGGTACCTTTTTGCTAAACCATGCCCTATTGAACAATTTATGCTGGAACAAAACCTAGGTCACTAGCCTTTAACGCGTCGCTTAACATACTTTCTAGTCACTGGCTGACTGAGCATCTGCTTCTATCAGAAATTCAGCGTAATCTTGCCAGGGTGTAGATTGTGAAACGAGTTCTGCAACGGTCGATAGTTCGGGCCCCTGACTCATCCAAGCTTCGACTTGACGTACGTTCTTCTCTTCTCCACATAACAGCGCTTGAACTCTTCCATCACTTAAATTTCGAACCCATCCTGATACACCATAAGCCTGGGCTTTTTCTTGTGTGAATTTACGAAACCAAACACCTTGAACGCGACCCGATACGATAACGTTTAAGCAGATTTGAGCCATTGCCTACTCCTCATTTTGTTCACAAACAACACGATTACGGCCTTGATGTTTTGCACGATAAAGTGATTTGTCAGCGGCTTTCAGAATGTTAGGGAAGTCGTCTTCTGCCGGAAGTTTTACCGAAACCCCTAAGCTAATCGTAATATGCTCCGCCACTGATGAAAACTCATGAGGTATTTTAAGATCATCGACCGCTTTACGCATATGCTCAGCGATTATCTTGACCCCGTTAGTGTCGGTTTCTGGCAACAAAGCTACAAACTCTTCCCCACCATAACGTGCAAAAAGATCGCCTGATCGTGAAACCACTTTCTGCAATTCTGCTGCGACTTTAACAAGGCACTCATCACCCTTGCCGTGTCCATAGTTATCGTTATAGGGCTTAAAGAAATCAATATCTAGCATGATAATACCCAGAGGTTTACCGGTTCGTTGAGAACGCAGTATCTCTTTAGTGAGCTGAGTATCGAAACTACGACGATTAGCTACCTGGGTTAATCCATCAATATGCGACATAGTTTCTAAAAGATCAGTTTTGATTTTTAGATTCATGTGATTACGTACACGTGCTTTGACGATATCAGGATGGAAAGGCTTGGTAATGTAATCAACAGCTCCGACATCCAATCCTTGCCTTTCATCGTTGACTTCATCTAGAGCGCTGATAAAAATCACCGGAATTCGACTAGTACTGACGTTGTTTTTTAACGCTCTGCACACCTCAAAACCATCCATCTCAGGCATCATAATATCCAGCAGAATCAAATCAGGCGGGGTTTTACTACGTGCAATTTCGAGTGCTTTTTGGCCTTTATTGGCTACTTGAATGGTGTACTCATCCTTCAGTAAATTAGCTAATATCTTAATATTCGCTGACACATCATCCACAATCAGCACTGTCGCTAGACGATCATTACGGGTTGACGGTAAAGTGGTGTCAGGTTCATATTCAGTCTCAACAGGTTGTGAGTCACCTAGGTGTTCATCAACTACTTGTGTATTTAACCAACCTTTTAATAGGTCAAATAACTGCTGGCTACTGAAGGGTTTGCCTAAGTGGTCGTTCATACCTACATCGAGTGCTTTCTGACGATCTTCAACTAATGCGGCTGCAGTCAGCGCTATAATCGGAATGTCTTGATTGAACTGACGTATCGCGCGCGTTGCTTCATAACCATCCATTACTGGCATCTGGATATCCATAAGTACCAAATCAAATTGTCCCTCTCGAACTTTTTCAACCCCTTCTGCACCGTTATTAGCTAGTGAAACGCGTAAACCCATATATTCCAGTTGAGCTTGTACCATCTGCTGATTAATCGGATGATCCTCAACCACTAACACCTGCTGTTTAGTGAAACTCTCGTTGGGTACTCGCTGTATAGTATTCGTATCACTCTTGTAGTTTTGATTATAGCGTTTGTGATTAGAATGACTCTCATCGTTAGATAGCTCGGTAGACTCTTTAAGTTTCAGTTCAAATGAAAAACAGCTACCCTCCTTTTGTTTACTTACCAGAGTGATACCGACTCCACCCATCAACTGAACCAAACGTTGACTGATCACAAGCCCCAAACCAGTACCGCCATGTTGTCGAGTAATGGAGTTATCGACCTGGTTAAAAGCTTGGAACAGTTCAGTTTGCTGCTCTTCACTAATGCCAACACCGGTATCCTTCACGCTGAACTTAATACGGTGATATGGAAGCTGCTGACTGGACTCTTCAATGGATAACTCAACGACACCCTCACTTGTAAACTTAATCGCATTGGACAACAAATTTGTCAGCACTTGGGTTAAGCGCAACTGATCACCGATAAAAGCACTAGGTAACTGACTGTCCAAACTCATCTTCAGATAAAGCCCTTTTTGCTTCGCTTGAAGTGAAAACAAAACCGATAATTGCTCTATTACAGTCTCCATTCTGAAGGGTTCAGATACTGTATTCATCTTGCCCGATTCAATTTTCGAGAAATCTAATAAGTCATTCACAACTCCAAGCAACAACTTGCCAGACAACAAAATTTGTGAACTATGCTGGACATACTCTTCAGGTAAATCAACGGAAAGTTGAAGCTCACTTAAACCAATAATGGCATTTAATGGCGTTCTTATTTCATGACTCATATTTGCTAAGAATTCTGTTTTCGCTTTATTGGCTGAATCTGCTTTAATCTTCTCGAACCTTAGTTGATTGGCCTGAATCTCCTGTTGTTCAAGTAACTGATTAAATGCGGATACTAAAATTCCTACCTCGTCATGACGCTGAATAGTCAAAGGGCGAACTTGTGAAGGATCAGCTAACATGACAGAAATTTGTTCAGCTGATGTTTTTAGAGGGCGAACTAAGCGCCTGATCACCCATAATGTAATAAGACCTGAAATCAATAATAGTGAAATCATAATAATGCTGATCTGAAGAAATAATTCCTTAGCAGGTGCTAAAATCATCTCTGCAGGAAAGCTATGAACCACTATCCAAGGTGTTGTCTGCATAGGTGTTGCAGTAAACAAAACCTGCTCTTGTTCAGCAACCGTCACTTGACCTTGAAATGTTTGATTTTCTAGCAAATCTAACAAATGCTGTTGTTGCAGCGTACTAATAGCCTGCATTGCTAAGTCTGTCTGCGAACTGGCAACGACAAGATCTTTATTTAGATCCAGAACCAACAGCTTGCCCTGATCACCAATGGTTTCTTTGGAAATATTGATCAACAAATTGTCATCTTTCAATCGTATCGTGCCAAAAATATACCCAATCACCTGCTGTTGATCATTTTTGATAGGATGAATAATGATAAAAATCGGCTCTAATGCAGCACGTCCCATGATGGGCTCGGTAATCATGGGTAGCTGAGTACGTTTAACCTCTTGAAAATAATCACGACTATTTACATCTAGACCCTTTCGTCCAGCAAGTTCTGGGGAGTCTTGAATGACAATCCCATGTCTATCAACAACAACTAACCCGTTGTTAAAAAAGTCATGAATGGTTAAGCGTTTATCCAGTAGGCTTTTGATCTGCTCAATCGACAATAAATCATCGCCATCATGTAACTGATTGGAAAGCGAGTACAGGTAACCAATTCGATCTTGTAAACCTTGATCTATCCGATTGGCAACAAGGTCAGTAAAGCTTCTTTGTTGCTCAATCAAGGATTGTCGATTGTTATCTAAAACAACAAGTTCGATAGCGATCGTTAAAACTAAGCCTACAACCAAAATGGAGGCTAAAGACGTTATTAATAATCGATTACTCAAAGAACGAATGGTTTGTTTAAACATCAACTCATTCCTCGTTCAATTGAGACAATCACTTTTTCCAATAAGGATGCTGCAAGGTCATAATCAAAATCAAGGAATGCTTGATCAATTTCAGCCCATTCAGATTGAAAGTTTACTGCTAACAACTGCTGAAGATGAGAAAGACTATCCTCATCAATATATTCGCTTTTCTGTAGTAACAGCATTATTTCTTTTGCAATCTGGAGTAGTTCAGCATCATCGACGAGTGCAGTTTGTAATGGCTGCGCCTGCTGCTGACTCAGCCATTGCTTCACCTCATCACAGGTTAATTGCAAGATTTTTTCAAAATTATCAACGAAAGATATTTCAGGAATCTGATGATCCTTCATCATTTTATCAATCACTGATGCTTTTTCTGCCAGAGCTTGTAAGGCTAAGTTACCTGCAACCCCTTTTAAGCTATGTGCTATTGTTTGAGCATTAACAAATGCCTCAGAACCACTCTGGTTAGAGAGATTTCTAAGCTCAACAATCAAATTAACCGTATCGGATTTCACCTGATCAAGAAACTTAGATAACAAGTTATAATAGAGAGCAAAATTCCCCCCTAACAGCAACAAACCATAGTCAATATTAAATAACTGAATCTCACCTTCATCAAGGGATGTAACAGGCTCGACCTTCTGTTTGTCACCCTGTATGGAGTCACTAGATAACCAATGCTCTAAAGCAGAGTGTAGTTTCTCAGGATCTATCGGTTTAGATAAATGGTCATCCATTCCCGCTTCATAGGCTTTTTGCTGATCCTCAACCATTGCTGCAGCAGTCAACGCAATGATAGGAACGGAAATACCCAGCGCTCTAATTCGCTTGGTAGCTTCATAACCGTCCATGACTGGCATTTGAATATCCATCAGGATTAAATCGTAAACTTGCTTATTTATAGCTTCTAGAGCAACTTGCCCATTTTCAGCAATCTGTACGCTTAACCCCAAGCGCTCTAAAAGGCTACGAGCCACTTCTTGGTTGATTAGGTTATCTTCAACCACCAAGACATATCCACTTAAGTTAAGATCATTTAAATCTTTCTGCTGAGAAAGGTTTAACAGCGATTGGGTTTGTTCTTCAGAACAAGCTGTCATAGGTAGCGTGAATGTAAAACATGAACCTTTACTCGGTTCACTATTCACTTCGATCGCTTCGCCACCCATGGCAACCACTAAGCGCTGGCTAATCACCAGCCCTAAACCAGTACCACCATATTCCCGAGTGGTTTTGCTGTCCGCTTGCGAAAACGCTTCAAAGAGCTTTCCTTGTTGCTCCTTGGAAATACCTATTCCAGTATCTTTAATTACAAAACGTAGACCTGAAACAGGCTTTTCATTGCTTAATGTTACCTGTACTTCTATTTTACCCTTGCTGGTGAACTTAATCGCGTTACCAATTAAATTGGTAAGCACTTGTCGCAATCGCAACTCATCACCTAAATAGGCTTTTTCAACCTTCTCATCAATTATTAACTTAAACTCTAATTGCTTAGACTGTACCATCTCAGCAAATAGGCTATATATATTGTCCAGTAAAACTGAAATAAAGAAAGGCTGGGGTAGGATTTCTAGTTTACCCGCTTCAATCTTTGAGAAGTCTAAAATGTCATTGATAATGCCTAATAAAAGACGACCAGACTGGTTGATCTTTTTCATTCGATCTTGAAGAACATTCACTTCATCTTCTTCATCGCTAAACTGACTCAAGCCTATAATACCGCTCATCGGTGTACGTATTTCATGACTCATGTTTGCGAGAAATTCTGACTTAGCACGATTGGCTTCATCAGCTGCTAATTTAGCTTCTTTCAACGCCTTTTCGGATGCAACTCTAGCAGATATGTCGGTGCAGAAAGCCATTAAACCCTTACCTTGCAGATGTACTCCACTGAAGGCAACAGGGACGACTCGCCCATCTTTTCGTTTTAATCCAATTTCAGTCTGAACGGAGCCTTGCAAGAAAAGCGCATCTTTCAATAACTCATGCTCACGCTTTAAGCTTTCGGGTACTAATTCATTAAAGTGTTTTCCAAGCAGCTCATACTCTGTGTACCCGAGCAAATGCGCTCCAGATGAGTTAACCTGAATGTAATATCCTTCAAGATCAGTTACGAAAACACCAATGGTTGACTGCTCCATAAACAGTTTGAGACGTTGTTCAGTTTCACGTTGATCTTCAAGTATTTTTATTTTCAATACAGCTAACTCTATTAGCTGAGCGACAGATGCGAGGAAGGACTTATCATCTGTTGAAGGATACTGAGATTCTCTAACCCAGTTAAACACGATGAGCTGATAGCCTATATCAGTGAAGTTAAAGGGATACCAACATAGGCTTTTTATCGACATCTGTTGATGCAGCAAATTAGCCGAACCATCTTCATTGAAAAGAGGATTAATGTGATCTTGATGACTCATCAGCCAATCCTTGGTGATACGCATATTTCCTACGCCAGCAGAAAATAGCGCAAGCGGATAAGTGCCTATCGAAGGTGAAATATTGGGGCAAGCCTCAGTATTTAACCATTCATTAAGACCTGTAATTTGTTGAGCATCAAAGTCAATATCATAGATGAGCGCTCTATCCGCAAGTAGAGCCTTTCCAATACTCTCACAAGCGGTCTTCAGTATGGCTTCTTCTTTATCTTGAGCGGCAATAGTTAAGGCAATTTGATCCAGAGCAATACGATGACGGCTGGTTTTTTCTTCTAGTTTTTTGGCTCTATCTTCGGCCATTTTTTGTGCGGTAATATCACGATCATTGCCTTGATAACCTATGACTTCTCCATTGTCGTTTTTAATGGGATATCCATCGGTAAGGACCCATATAGTCTTACCAGACTTATGCTCAATAGGGTTCAGTACTTGTGTTAACAATTCACCTGAATTAATCAACTGCAAAGAGTCGTCTTTAAATTGTTCACGGCCCTCTTCAGGATGAAGGTGATAAAAACAAACTTTGCCTATTAACTCTTCCGGTTGATATCCCCAAACATCGATACAAACAGGACTCACATAGGTATACAAACCTGCCTTATCGACTTCCCAGGTCACTGTACCACTGTGAACGGCTAACTGACTAAAACGTTTCTCACTTTCTGCAATCGACTTTTGGGCAGTGGTCAATGCGGAGATATCCGTGTGTGTGCCCATCATATAGATAGGATTACCTAACTCATCCTTTTGCGTTACTCGACCACGTCCTTGAATCCATATCCAATGACCCTGAGCATGAAGCAACCTAAAAATCACATCAAAACTAAAGTGTTTCTGTATGCTGACTTGAACATCCTGCATCATCTGGTCGATATCATCAGGATGGACCAATTGCCTAAACTTGTCTAAGGTGATTGGAAAAGCATTACTCTGATACCCCAGTTGCTGATAAGCAATCGCGGACCACTCGACAAGATTGGTTTGTAGATCCCAAGTCCAAAGACCTGTATTGGTGGCTTCCATTGTCAGTTCAAATCTAGAACGTATCGCCTCATGAGACAACTGATCTTCTTTGGATTGGGTAATATCATAGATATGACCATGCCAAACAACTGAGTCATCTGATAGTTTTTTTGGAGTTGCACGCCCTTCTAACCAGCGAATACCTTTATCAGGATGAATATAACGATACTGCACTTCCCAAATACTCATAGTTTCAGCTGAGTATTGAATACTTTGGCTAATTCTTTCCAGATCATCGGGATGCAAGTATTGAAGTACCGGTGAAGCATCTTCTACAACATCATCGGGTTTAAATCCGTAAACATCATAAATACCGTTGGTTGCATATTGAAAACAGCTTCGACCATCAGGAAATAATCGATACTGATAAAGCATACCGGGTACGTTTTCTGCGAACTGACTTAACTCCAAGGTTTGCTCCTCTTGGCGACGAAGTAATCCTTGAATACGCTCAGAAACCAATGCAACGAGGTCTTTCTGATGGAGTAATCCAACCACCTTACCTGAGGCATTACAAATAACGAGACGCTTAAAATTTTGTTCTCGACTAATAGTGAGTGCATCTTGAAGTGTTAAGCTGTCTTGCACCGTAAATGCGGGACTCGTCATAAACAACGAAACAGATTCTTGCCAATCTGTTTGATTTTTTAACGCACGCGTAATATCGCTTAGAGTTAAAATCCCTATTTCATCATTGGGCAATTGAATCAATGCGGCTGAGTGACTGGCAACATGCATTTTTAGCATGGCTGTTTTTAAATCTGTCTCAGGTGATAAGAGAGTGAAATCGGCAAGCCGTAAGAACTCTTTTATACGACGTGTTTCTGCTAAGCTTCTAGGATCTAAGTAATGAATCAGGTCGGTATAACTAAGAATACCCACTAATTGCTGCAGATCATTCACTAAACAAAGGTGTTCAGTACTAGAACCTTGAAGCGCGACTAAGGCATCAGATACTTTTTGATCAGGGTGAACACAGGGAACGACTGGAAGACTTACGCTGGATAATCGCGACTGAAAATCAACTTCCGCTAGGCGCAACATAATAACGATATCAGAGGTAATGATTCTTAGCGCCTCCCCACCTTTAATAATAACATCCTGTATATGATGGTCTGCCATCAGGTTAACAGCATCCTGAATAACATTACTTTCTTCAAGGGTAATAACCTGTTGAGTGGCTATCTCTGATACGCGCGTCAGTAGCATAAGCAGTCCTATAAAATTAAAGTCTGGACTTTCATATTTATTAATTTAAACAATAATCTGATTATACACCCTGTTATGGATTTTACTTCTAACTGAGTTTATTTTTAGCTTCAATCCATTGAGCCATGTATTGAGTACTTTTGAGGCTATGATGACGTAACATCTGACTAATGAAATGCTGCCTTCTTAACTCATAACGTTGGTTATATAGATTAATCAAATGCTCAACAAATGGGGTTTTCAAACAAGTCTGATTAAAGCGCCTGTCTAGTACCTGATCGCCCAGTTGCTGGGCTTCATACCACTCCGACTCATGTTGATACAAGTAAACCGCCTGCTCGATAAAGCTGTCATCAGTGGAGCATACCGCTCCGCTCCATAGGTCATCCGCAACAATCCCCTCAGCACCAATCGGGCTGGTAATACTAGGAGTTCCCACTTGCATCGCTTCTACTAACTTTCCTTTTAAGCCGGCTCCAAAACGCAGTGGCGCTAGCAGCAGCCGGGCTTGCCCAACCACTTGTTTTGCATCTTCTGCCCAACCTTGCACCAAAAATCCTTGCTGGGGATTGTGTAACTGAGTGGCTTTAGGGGGTGGATAAGCCCCGTAGATATGCAACCGAGCCTGGGGTAACTGTTGACGAATGGCCGGCCAAAGTATCTGCTTTAGGTATAGGACTGCATCCCAGTTTGGCGCATGCCGAAAGTTACCAATGGTTATAAAATCTTTACGCTGAGCAAACGTGAGACGATCATTTCTCTGCTCAGGACAGCTAGGCTCTAACATAAATGGCAAGGTATAGAGTTGTGAGCTAGGAACCTGAAAATGATTGATCAATAACTCGGTTTCAACTGATGAGATCATCAAGGTTAAGTCTGATCGAAAAATAGCGGCCACTTCTCTGACCGCTAATTCAGTGTGTAAGTCTTCCGGCTTAAAAACATCTGCTTGTAAACCATTAGACTGCTTGATCAGTTTGTGTCGAGCATCTCGTAAACTATGAAGATCTTCGGTATTGAGAACACGCAATGCATCTGGAAGGTACTTTTCCACTCGCCATGCAAACTGCTCTTCCATCATAAAACGATCAAACAGCACCATATTAGGTGCTATTTCCTGAATAAACTGATCAAAAGAGCTGCAGTTTAAGCGAATAGCATGACTAGTGATGCTTAGGGTTTGCAAATCGACCTGATGCTCCGTTTGTTGCGCAGGACTAGCAAAATCGACCTGCCAGCCCTGCTCTAAGAAACACTGCAGCAGCTGCATCATTCGGCTACCAGCAGCGGACGAATTAGGCTCTGGCCAGACGTAGCCAATGACCAGTACCTTCATTCGTTGATCACTCACCGCATCGCTTCCTTAAAACGGTAGTACCACATCCCGGCGGCCAACATCGGGTTACCTAACCAATCGCCCATGGGTACGCGCACATGAGAGCATCGCTCAAATACGTCAAATTTTTCCAGTTGACCACCTATCGCATCGGCCATGATCTCTCCCATGATATGACTGCTGGCGACGCCATGACCGGAATAACCCTGACAGTACCAAACATTCGGTGATAACTGTCCCAGTTGAGGGATACGATTGACCACAATGCCCATCGCACAGCTCCACTGATGATCGATCTTTATCCCTTTTAGCTGTGGAAAGGTTGTTTCGATGGCAGGCCTGAGTTCAGCGGCAATATCACGCGAGTCACGTCCAGAATAATTACACCCACCGCCAAATAACAAGCGACCATCTGCCGTCATGCGATAGTAATCCAACACAAAACGACAATCATACACCGCTAAACACTCCGGATTTAACTGCCGGGCTAAATCGCCTAAAGGCTCAGTTGTGACGATGCCGCCCATTGCTGGAAAAATCATACCTCCCAGTTGCTTTTGTGCTAAACGGTGGTAAACATCGCCGGCCAGCAACACATGCTGAGCAAGAATGCGCCCTTTGTCAGTGACCACCACAGGACGCGCACCGGCTTCAATATCTTGCACATAGGTATGCTCAAAAATCTGAGCACCTAAAGAACTGGCTGCTTTTGCTTCACCCATACAAAGATTGAGTGGATGCAAATGCATATTGCGGTTATTGCGTATTGCACCGCAGTATAAGTCAGTCGCTAAAATCGACTTTACTTGGTCAGCATTCAGCAAACTAACTTCTTCAGACATCCCTCTGGCTTGAGCTTCGGAAAAACTCTCCTCAAGTTCTTGCAGGTGAATCGGTTTCATCGCTGTGTGTAAATGACCAAAGCGAAGATCACAGTCGATACCGTATTTTTCGATACGTTGTCGTATGATGTCATGTCCACGCCAGCGTAAAAACCAGATAAAATCATCGACTTCATCACCGAGCGTGGCTCGCATCTGCTGTCGCATTGCGGCATCACCCGATAAACTACCGGTCACTTGCCCGCCATTTCGTCCAGATGCACCCCAACCGACTCGATTGGATTCAACCACTGCAACTCGATAGCCACGCTCTACCAGTTCGACGGCAGTCGCTATGCCGGTAAAACCAGCGCCAATGATGGCGACATCGGTTTCAATATCGCCTTCGAGTGATGGGTAGGTTGTAAAGTCATTCAAAGTGGAATGATAGTAAGAAGGCAGGCGTTCTTGATGTGGAGCACCCGCTATTTTTGTTGCATTCATATTAAATCCTTAAAGCCCTATCAACTCAGGTTGAATAACGATACCAGCGCCAATCTTGCTCACTGACTTCAGCCATAAACTGCCGATATTCAGCCCGTTTAACCGCCAAATAGACTGTTAAAAACTCAGCATCAAGGGTGCTGGCTAACCAGGCTGAGTTTGCAGAGGCATCCAAGGTTGTTAGCCAATCACTGGGTAAGGTTTCATTCACCTGCGCATAACCGTTACCCGTCACCGGTGGACCCGGATCTTGTTGATTTTCAACGCCGCGTAAAACCCCTGCCAGAATTAACGCAGCAGCTAAATAAGGATTCGCGTCTGCTCCACAGATGCGATGTTCAATATGTCGAGAAACCGCTGGGCCTCCGGGAATACGCATCGATACCGTTCGATTATCCACCCCCCAAGTCGGCGCTAAGGGTGCATAACTTTCAGACTGAAAGCGACGGTAAGAGTTGGCGTTAGGACAGAAAAATAACAACGAATCATTCAAAGAGGATAGCAATCCTCCAATGGACCAACGCAATAAATCCGTTCCTGAAGGATCTTCACTGGCATAGAGATTATGCCCTTGTGCGTCATTCAGACTGATGTGCATATGCATGCCAGAGCCTGAAAGATGAGTGAAAGGCTTCGCCATGAAGCAGGCTTGCATACCATGTTTATGAGCAACACCTTTTACTAGGCGTTTGTAACGGACGGCTTGATCCATTGCAACCAGTGCATCACCATGCTGCAAGGTAATTTCGACCTGACCAGGAGCATATTCAGATATCGCAGTTCTAGCGGGAATACCCTGAAGCTTACAGGCTGCATAAAGGTCAGCTAAAAATGGCTCTAGCTGCTCCAGCTCGCGTAAGCCATAAACTTGAGTATCATCGGGAATACGACCACCCGGTTCTGCTGCAAGCTGCGGTAACCCTCGCTTGGGTGTTTTGGGGTCAAGTAGATAAAACTCTAACTCGCATGCCATGACTGGGTAATAACCCTGCGCATTGAGTTTATCAATCATTCGGATCAGCAGGTGCCTTGGATCGGCCACTGCAGCAGGTAAGCCTTTTTCTGGGTGCATGCTGACTTGAACAGCTGCTGTTGGAATCTGACGCCAAGGCAGATGAACCAAGCTACCCGACAATGGAAAAGCCATGCAATCGACATCACCGACATCCCAGACTAATCCGGAGTTTTCGACATCTTCACCCAAAATCGACAGTCCCATTATGGTACTAGGCAAGGGTCGGCCAGTTTGAAAAACGGTCATTAACTCGTCACGATGCAACAGCTTTCCGCGTGGGATACCATTGGCATCGACTATAAATAATTCGAACAGATCAATATCGGGATACTGTTCTAGAAACGCAGTCGCTTCTTCTATTTCAGCAAACATCATTGCTGACACCTCAATGTTTTAAAAACAGTTAGTTATTCTTATCAACGCTTTGAAAATAGCAAAAAAACTTACTTAAAACGAGAGGTGTTAGGTAATATTTTTATGGTTTGTTAGATAGGCCAACCTGGCCAATGATCCTTAGGAAGGTAACTGACCATTGGATCCGATTGATTTACACAGAGGTCCATTTTGCTCAGAACATAAGATCTTCCGCGAATTTTGTTATCAATGACGGTCTTTCCTTGATCATAACGACACCCCAAAAAACTACCTATAAAACGGGTTTCACGCAGTGAACAGGTTTCCAGAGTTTCACCTGGCTGTATACTTCCTTCCAACTGCATCAGTGCTAATCGTGCTGAAGTTCCAGTGCCGGTAGTACTTCGACAAATAACGCCAGGATGGACATAGGTTGTGGATCTTGAGCGATAAGCTCCTGGACCTTTTTGTTCAACTGGGCCCATAAAGTGTAAAAACGGAATCGATCCAACATCACCCAATGTATAATGTTTCAGATCCCCTTTATTGCGAATCGCTTCAATGATTTTGTGGGCACATTCTGGTAACTGACGCTCTTCACTTAATTGCAGCGAAAAACCTAGCTCATTAGCATCCACTAGGGCATAAAATCCTCCACTATAAGCAATGCTATAGGTCACATTACCTATGGAAGGTACACTCACTTCTTGGCGATACTGCTCTATATAACTGGGTAATCCAGCACAGGAAACTGACTCTACCACACCACTTTTAACTTCAGCTTGGATCTCCACCAGACCTGCGGGTGATTCCAATTTAAAGCGCTGCATCCCCTCCCTTTTCTCGACAATACCCAACTCCAAAACCGCCGTGGCAGTACATAAGGTATTAGACCCTGAATAGATCGGATAACCCATGACCTCCATAATGATATAACCCGCTACGGCGTCTGGATGAGAGGCGGGTACTAAAAGATCCACGGACATTTCAGGTATGCCATAGGGTTCCGTTAAGAGTAAACGCCTTAAACCATCGGCATTGTGCTGAAGGTACTCCATTTTAGCGCGAACACTGTCACCGGGTATGTCTCCCACGCCGTCGTAAACAATCCTGCTAACATCTCCGCCGGCGTGAGTATCTAAAACCTTAAGATGGTGCTTTTTCATCCCTGAATCTCCTTATTGAGATGGGTTGGCATAGGGCTTGCCATGAATATCCCACTGAGAGTCGGGTACGATGACAATTTTTCCTAAAAACTGTTGGTTACGGCTAACAAAAAACGCTTCTGCTTGGTGCAGTTCAGACAGTTTAAATGCACTATGCAATACAGGTTTCAGCTGGCCACCTCTGATCCATTTCATCAGTTGCGCTGCTTCCTCTTGGGTACCATGTGACACACCAAAGATTTGCACTTGATAAAGATAGATTTTAGTCCACATCATTTGGCTTATATTGCCACCACTTGCCCCAGCGATACTTAACCGAGGATAGGTCTTTCTTTGGTGCATATCCTGTATCATGGTATCGATAAAGCGATCGGTCATCTCACCACCCACCAGATCCATCACCGCATCGATGGGCTTACCTTTTGTTTTTGCTAGGGTACGTTCCACAAAGGTATTCAAGTCGCCACGGTCAATCACCTCTTCTGCACCAAGCTTCATGAGCATTTCGCCCTTACTGAGTTGGCTGACAGCATAAGGGATTGCGCCGATAATACGGCAGAGTTGAATCAAAGCGGTACCAACACCACCACTGGCACCTGAAACCAACACACGTTCACCAGAAACCACTTTAGCAGCAGTCAACATATGGTAGGCAGTTTGATAAGAACACATGCCCATTGAAGCCAATTCCGCATCAGAAAGCTCATCATTCGGAATGTGATAGAACTGCTCTGCTTTAACGGCGACATATTCTGCATAGCCACCATCAGCACCATGACCATAATAATCTGGCATCAAATTAAGGTCAGGACGGTGATCAGGGTAGAGATTAAAATCTAACAGGCCTCTCTCACCGATGCGGCTAGAAGAGACTTGATGACCCACCGCTATAATTCGACCGACAATATCGGCTCCTTGGATTCGAGGGAAGGTTAATGTAGGCGATCCTCCCATTTGAAAGGAGGTTACTTCATCAGAACTACCGACCGGATAGAGTCCTTCTCGAGCCTTACGATCGGTATTGTTTTTGGCGGTCGCGGTTACCTGAACAAGAACTTCGTCAACGTTAGGTGTGGGTACTGGCACGTCAGATTTATAAACCAGTTGCTCAACACCTCCATGACCCATTAAACACATGGCATGCATCACTGATGGAATCATTAATCCTCCTTGTTAGTTTTATTTTTGCTCCATCAAAGACTTTAGGAGATGCATTCAATGGTGTAAATTAAAAAGGCAATTTATTTCCATCCCAATTCCACAAGTAACCACTGTCTTCAGGGGTGACATTTGTTTCCAGCACATCAACCAAACACCGAGCAGCCTGCTCTGGGGTTTTAAGTTGACTATCAGGAACACGTTGCTGAAAAGGCTTTGATAAACCACTATCGGTTGTACCTGGATGATAGGTGGCTAATGCAGCCATTGGGAAGCGTCTCTGCCATTCAATGGCCGTTGTTTTCACCAACATATTCAACGCTGCTTTTGAGGCACGATAAGCATGCCACCCACCCAGACGATTATCAGAAATACTGCCGACTTTTGCCGACACCGCCAAAAATTTAAAGGCTGAGTCACGCTTTAAACGTCCGCTAAGATGCTGAAGACACGCTGCAGTCACTAAAACATTGGCTGAAAACGAAGCAAGTAAGGCTTCTTGGGTCAGTGCTTCTGTGCGTTTTTCTGGCATTTGCGTTTCAGACCAGAGTAACCCGTTGGTCACAATCACTTCATCAGGTAGGGTTAACGACTGAAGCGTGGCGATAACATCATCCCACTGCCAAGATGAAATAATCCGCTGTTCAATAGATGAGGGTAATGCCTGTTTTGTTCTGGTTACCAATGTGACTGCGGCTCCCCCTTCAGATTTTACCTGAGCCACTGCTGATCCGATTGAACCACCGCCGAGTACGAGTGTGCTTGACATGTTAAACTCCTATTTTTAAAGCATTACGTTAGCGCATGAGGATCAGATCCACCTCAAA
The DNA here is from genome assembly GCF_008973715.1 of Nitrincola schmidtii. Taxonomy (GTDB): domain Bacteria; phylum Pseudomonadota; class Gammaproteobacteria; order Pseudomonadales; family Balneatricaceae; genus Nitrincola; species Nitrincola schmidtii. The sequence goes on along the minus strand of NZ_WBOL01000003.1, from coordinate 77,662 downwards.
ACTTATCTAATTAGGTTGTATAAGCCACCCTTAAAAATGCTATAATCGCATAAGATTTTATTTTTTAATTCCCAAAAAGCATTACAACCCAAAAGGTTTTACACTTCGTGATTGAATTTCAACGTGTGCACAAGGCTTACAAAGTCGGTCAACGTGAGATTACAGCACTGGAGCCCTGCAACTTGCAGATAGAGCAAGGTCAGATCTATGGTCTTATCGGCCATTCTGGTGCAGGTAAAAGTACGCTGTTACGTCTGATTAATCGACTTGAAGAGCCGAGCTCTGGTCGTATTCTAGTCGATGGTGAAGACGTCACGGCTCTCTCACCCAAAGGTTTACGTCAGTTTCGCCAGAAGCTTGGTATGATCTTTCAGCATTTCAATTTATTGTCATCCAAAACAGTTGCTGACAATGTTGCTATGCCACTCAAACTGGCCGGTCAACTGTCATCAGATCAGATCAAATTGCGTGTTGCGATGCTTCTCGATCGCGTGGGTTTAACCGATCATGCCAATAAATACCCAGCTCAACTCTCGGGCGGTCAGAAGCAACGTGTTGGTATAGCGCGGGCATTAGCCACCTCACCGAAGATACTATTGTGTGATGAAGCCACCAGCGCTTTAGATCCACAGACAACGGCTCAAGTGCTGCAACTCTTAAATGAGTTAAACCGTGAACTAAATCTCACTATTGTACTGATTACCCACGAGATGGATGTCATTCGGCGCATTTGTGATCAGGTTGCGGTACTAGATAAAGGAAAAGTCGTTGAACAAGGACCGGTTGCTGATGTATTTCTGCATCCTAAACATCCGACCACACAACGCTTTGTCTTTGAAGCTGAACAGCTAGATGAAGAAGAAATGAACAGCGATTTTGAGCGAGTTCAGGGTCGAATTGTTCGCCTGACGTTTCAAGGCGATGCAACCTATGCTCCTTTACTTGGTCATGTCGCTAGAAAAACTGGCGTGGATTACAGCATTTTAGGTGGTCGTATCGATCATATTCGTGACACGCCTTATGGGCAGCTAACTCTTTCTCTCGTTGGAGGAGATGCTGACGCTGCGATTGCACAACTACAAAGTGCACAGGTAACCGTTGAGGTATTGCGCGGATGAATCATTTCTTTAGCAATATAGACTGGTTTGACATTTGGATGGCCACGCTCGACACCTTAATGATGTTAGGCGGCTCGATCATCTTTACGGTACTGTTGGGCCTGCCCTTAGGCGTTTTGCTGTTTTTGACTGGCCCAAAACAGATGTATGAGCAAAAAGGCTTTTATGCAGCACTTTCATTGGTGGTCAATGTGTTGCGCTCGCTTCCTTTTATCATTTTATTAATCGTCATGATCCCTTTCACCTTAATGATCACCGGAACGTCCTTGGGTGTGGCAGGTGCGATTCCTCCTTTAGTTGCCGGCGCAACGCCCTTCTTTGCTCGTCTTGTTGAGACAGCCTTAAGAGAGGTGGATAAAGGTATCATTGAAGCCACTCAGGCGATGGGAGCCAGCACCCAACAGATCATTTTTAGCGCGCTATTACCAGAAGCTCGCCCGGGAATCATTGCTGCCATTACCGTTACGGCGATTACACTCGTTTCTTACACAGCCATGGCGGGTGTGGTCGGTGCCGGTGGTTTAGGCGATCTTGCCATACGTTATGGCTATCAACGTTTTCAAACCGATGTAATGGTGGTCACCGTCGTACTTCTACTGATTTTGGTACAGATTTTACAAAGCCTTGGAGACCGTTTGGTCGTCCATTATTCACGCAAATAAACTGCCTATTTTTCCTCGGAGTTATAAATGAAAAAATTGATTTTTGCTTTGGCCGCTTTCACTGCCGTATCAGCAGCTCAAGCAGAGACCCTCAGTATTGCGGCAACAGCCGTACCTCACGCGGAGATTCTTGAGTTTGTAAAACCTGAATTGGCGAATCAAGGAATTACGTTAGATATCAAAGTCTTTACAGACTATGTTCAACCTAATACTCAGGTTAATGAAGGACGTATTGATGCCAACTTCTTTCAGCACCAACCTTACCTAGATAATTTTAATGAGAATCGCAGGACTGAATTAGTCAGCGTTGCTGGCATTCACATTGAGCCTTTTGGCGCTTACTCAGTCAAATATCAAGCGCTGAGTGAACTACCGCAACGTGCTCAAGTCGCCATTCCTAATGATGCCACGAACGGTGGTCGAGCTTTATTACTGCTTCAATCCGCTGGCTTAATCACGCTTAACCCAGAGGCTGGTATTACGGCGACGACTCGTGACATCACGGAAAATCCGTTAAATCTGCGTATTCGTGAAATTGAAGCGGCCACCCTTCCTCGTGTATTAAATCAAGTGGATCTTGCATTGATCAATACCAACTACGCTCTGGAAGCTGGTTTATCTCCGAGTGATGATGCTCTGGTCATCGAAGGCAGTGAGTCACCTTATGTGAATATTCTGGTGACGCATGCTGACAAAGCAGAAAATGCAGCGGTACAATCATTGATTAATGCAATCAAAACCGATGCCGTCAAAGAGTTCATACTTGAAAAATACCAAGGTGCAGTGGTCCCTGCTTTCTAATCAATGAATCAACCTAAACCCAGAATCCTTCTGTTATCAGCCTATGACGCCGCCAGCCATCAGCGCTGGCGGCGTCAGTTGATAGAGGGACTTCCTGAGTTTGAGTGGCAGGTGCTCAGCCTGCCTCCTCGCTATTTCAGTTGGCGCATTCGCGGCAATGCCTTAAGTTGGTTAAATGAACCACTCTTAAAAGAGTCTTGGGATCTTATTTTAGCGACATCCATGACAGATTTAGCCAATATCAAAGGATTTCATCCAGGATTGGCGAAGGTACCCTGCCTTCTCTATTTTCATGAGAATCAATTTGCATTTCCGGACTCTAGTCAACAGTTCAATAGTGTCGAGCCACAAATGATTAACCTTTACAGTGCGGTAGCGGCTGATCACCTACTGTTTAATAGTGATTGGAATCGTCGAAGCTTTATCGACGGTGTTGCGGCTTTACTGAAAAAACTGCCCGATGCGTTACCCAAAGGCTTACCTGATCAACTCTTAGCTAAATCCTCTATCCTTCCGGTGCCTATTGAAGACGGTTTGTTTAGTAAACCGGCTAAGATTAACAATATCGAGTGCCCTCACCTTTTGTGGAATCATCGCTGGGAATATGACAAGGGACCTGATCGTCTACTAAGTTTTTTACAAAAGCTTTCCTCAACAGGGCAGGACTTCCGCTTAAGTCTGGTCGGTGAACAATTCCGTCAGCAACCTGAAGCCTTTAACCAGATTCAGCAGACATTTGCCGAACAACTTTTGCACGCTGGCTACCTAGACAGTGCTGGAGATTATCAACAGCTATTGCAGCAAGCCGATATCGTTATCTCTACAGCCTTGCATGATTTTCAGGGACTGTCGATGCTTGAGGCCATGGCGTCAGGCTGTGTTGCACTCGCTCCAAACCGATTAGCCTATCCAGAATATATTCCGCAGAGTCAGTGTTATGACAGCTATCCTGACGATATAGAGCGTGAGGCTGAAGCGGCGGTAAAACAATGTTTAGCTTGGCTGAAGACTTCACCCGAACAACCACCACCGGATCAATGGAGGCTGTCGAGTCTGTTAAACCAGTATCGTGACGTGTTTAAGATGTACTTGTCGTCATTCGTCTCGGATTGACCATATTCTCAGGTTTTAAAATCTGCTCAAGCAAGGCTTCATCAATCAAACCTTCTTCTTTAACTAGCTCCAATACCCCTTTACCCGTTTCCAAGGCGGTTTTAGCGATACGGGTGGCATCATCATAGCCAATATAAGGATTTAGCGCGGTGATAATACCGATTGAATGTGTGACTAAGTGTAGGCAATGTTCACGATTGGCGGTAATACCCACCACACAACGTTCACGCAACATATCCATCGCACGACGCAATAATCGCATCGACTCCAGAATCTTGTAAGCAATTAACGGTTCCATCACGTTTAACTGTAGCTGTCCATTTTCAGCAGCCATGGTAATCGCTAAATCATTACCGATGACCTGATAGGCAACTTGATTCACCGCTTCTGGAATCACTGGATTCACTTTACCTGGCATGATCGAAGAACCCGGTTGCTGCGGTGGCAGGTTGATCTCGTTAAACCCCGTTCTGGGACCGCTGGATAACAAACGAAGATCATTACAAATTTTCGATAGCTTAATGGCCAAACGTTTAGTCATACCAGAAAAGAGCACGAAGGCTCCCATGTCAGAAGTCGCTTCAATCAGATCAGCCGCTAAACGCATCGGATGACCGCAGACTTCTGATAGATGACGAACCGCTAAATCTGCATAAAGTGGATCAGCATTAATACCCGTACCTATGGCGGTTCCACCTAAATTAACTTCTCGAAGTAAATCATACATACCCGCAATACGGTCTATGTCTTCACCGAGGGTGGTTGCATAAGCACCAAACTCTTGCCCTAGTGTCATGGGAACCGCATCTTGTAATTGTGTACGTCCCATTTTGATAACGTCACTAAACTCATCTCGCTTGGTTGCAAAGGCATCTTTTAGCAACGCTAGGCTATCCACTAGCTCTGCATGAGACAATTGCAGCCCAACACGTATGGCAGTGGGATAGGCATCATTTGTCGACTGTGACATATTGACGTGGTTGTTTGGATGCAGATGTTGATATGCACCTCGCGCATGACCTAAATATTCCAAACCAATATTGGCAATCACTTCATTAGCATTCATGTTGGTTGAGGTGCCCGCTCCACCCTGAATCATATCGACAACGAACTGATCATGATACTCGCCATTAATAAGACAATCACAAGCGAAGTGAATCGCATCCTTATGCTTAGCAGACAAATGTCCCGTATCAAAATTGGCAGAAGCGGCTGCTTTTTTGACCATCGCCAAACCAACAATCAGTTTAGGAAAGTGCGCTAAAGGCACACCGGTTAAAGCAAAATTCTCCAACGCTCGTTGAGTTTGTACGCCATAATAGGCACTGGCTGGAACGGCCAGATTTCCGAGTAGATCTTTTTCAATACGGTGTGGTTGTTGCAGAATTTCATCTTGGCGCGGAATATCAATAATCATGATGGCTCTCTAAGAAAAGGCAATGTGACACAGTCCTACTGACTGTTTGAGGCATTGTCATACAAGGATAGGTCTATAATCCAATGCCGTTATCAGATACATTATGCAAATATTGCATAATGTGGGCATGTATTGATGGATTTTGAAACTCGGTGGTTAGAAGACTTTTTAGCGCTCGCTTCCACGCAAAGCTTTTCCAAAGCGGCTGAACGTCGTCATGTAACTCAGCCAGCCTTTAGTCGACGGATTAAATCATTAGAAGACATGGTTGGTGTTCAACTGATTGACCGATCCAGAACACCGATTAGCTTAACGGCTGAAGGCCAACTATTTTTGATTACCGCTCGAAGTATCGTCAGTCAGCTACATGAAACACTGGCACGCTTACGCGGACTCTCACCGCAACAACATACCATTCTTGAGGTAGCTGCTGCTCACTCATTAGCATTTACCTTTTTCCCAGATTGGCTTAACTCACTGGGTAAACTCACGAATGACCTATCGATTCGCTTGGTCGCGATGAATGTAGAAGATGCGGTTCATGCCCTGAGAGATGGTCAGTGTGACATGATGCAGGTTTACTATGACTCTTATGCGACACTTCAGCTGGACCCATCTCTTTTCCCGTCGATTCACTTACTAGACACCTCGATGGTACCTGTTTGCAAACCTGATGAGGAAGGCAACCCGCTGTACAGTTTACAATCACTATCCGATGAGCCAATTCCGTTACTCTCCTATACCTCAGGTGCTTTTTTAGGAAGAACGGTTCGCTTATTACTGAAGCACCATCCTATTCGTTTACGCCTTAAAACCGTTTACGAAACCGCCATGGCGGAAGGCTTAAAAGGCATGGCACTTCAGGGGCATGGCATAGCCTGGATGCCTAAGCTATGTATTGAAAGAGAATTGACCGAAGGAAGATTAGTGATCTGTGAAGGTGAAGAATGGCAGACGCCATTGGAAGTTCGCCTGTATCGCTGCACACTGGTTAATAAACCGATCGTGGATGATCTATGGAGACAACTGCAAGCCAAGTAACATTGATTACTAGCGAAACCATTCCACTAAAATAGCTTCATGGGTTTGACTCATCGTCTTAGCGTTGCATCAATCGACTAAAAAAATCGACTACCACCTCGGTCGCAGGTCCATAGTAGCCTTGATCAAACGCACTGCTGGTTTTCTCGAGATTAAGTTCAACCGTTTCTGCCCCCGATTCTTGGGCAACCTGCATAAAACCAGCCGCTGGATAGACTTTTCCGGATGTTCCAATGGATACAAAAAGATCTGCTTTAGAAACGACTTCAAAACAATCATCTAGCTGATAAGGCACCTCACCAAACCAAACAATATCAGGGCGTAATGATGACGGTGTTTCACAGCATTGGCAGTGATGTTCAGCGGTTAAATCATTGGTCCACGGAATCGATAAACCACTAACGCTACAGAGTGCACTTTGCAGTTGACCATGCATGGCTATGATGCGTTGATTGCCTGCACGCTGATGTAAGTTATCAACATTCTGAGTGATCAAGGTAAAGTGTCCGCCACGAGCGATATGCTCCGCCTCAAATTCTGCCAAGATCTGATGGGCGGCATTAGGCACCACACTAGCATCTAAAAGCTGCGCACGACGCATATTATAAAATTGATAGACTAGATTAGGATTTCGCTGAAAACCCTCTGGCGTCGCTACATCTTCAACGGGGTGATCTTCCCATAAGCCGTTTTGGTCACGAAACGTTCGGATACCCGATTCGGCCGATATACCGGCACCGGTTAAGACAACAACACGCTTAAATTCCATCGTTTCACCTTTGTTTAGAGATTAATGACTTAATGAGTTCTAAACTGTAATTCAGCCAAACGCCGATAAAGCGTTGAGCTTTCCAACAGATCCTGATGCGTTCCAGAGGCAACCAACTTCCCTTGATCTATCACTAGTATTCGGTCTGCCGACACAACCGTCGATAGTCGATGTGCTATGACTAATGAGGTACGTCCTAACATCAACTTATCTAAGGCAAACTGCACACGCTGTTCGTTTTCGGCATCCAATGCACTGGTGGCCTCGTCTAATAATAGTACACGGGGATCTCTGAGTAAGGCACGGGCAATGGCAATACGTTGACGCTGACCACCGGAAAGCTGCAACCCCCCCGTTCCAATGGAGGTGTTCAGCCCTTGTGGTAGTCGTTCAATAAACTCCCAAGCTTGAGCTTGTTGCGCCGCGTGCTTCAACTCATCATCGCTAGCATCAATATTACCCAAGCGAAGATTTTCTGCGACCGTTCCAGTAAATAAGATAGGCTCTTGCGAAACCAATGCCATGCAGCGTCGAAGATCTTGCGGATCAAGTGACGTTAAAGCCACTCCATCCAAGAAGATACCTCCCTCTTGAGGATCATAAAAGCGAAGTAGCAGCTTGAGCAAACTGGATTTACCGGCACCAGAGGGACCAACTAACGCAATACGCTCACCCGAAGCAATGGAAATACTCAATTGTTGAATAACCGGCGAGTCTGGTCTTGATGGATAAGCAAAGGAAACATGATCAAAGGTCACCTGTCCGGTTAATGGATCAGGTAATGGTGTCACAACTTCTGGCGCAGCAATCATCGGTTTAGCATCTAACAATTCTATCAGGCGCTCAGTTGCCCCTGCTGCGCGTTGAACTTCTCCAGCCACTTCGGCCAACGTCGCTATCGCACCCGCAGCAATTAAGGCGTAAAACACGAATGCAGTTAGCTCGCCCGGTGACATGCGCCCGGATAATACATCCTGCCCGCCTTGCCATAAAATTAATCCCACAGCAGAGAAAATCACCAGCATTGCAAAACCCGTCAGTAACGCACGCTGCACAATGCGTTGACGCGCTGCAATAAACGCATCTTCTACATGCTGACCATAGATCTTTCGATCTTCTGACTCATGAACGGATGCTTGAACCGTTTCAATGCCATGAAGCACTTCACCTGCATAACGTCCTAATTCTGCCACTCGATCCTGACTGGTACGTGACAAACGACGCACTCGACGACCAAACCAGACCACGGGAACCACGGTTAATGGAATGCCTACCAATACCAACAGCGTTAACAACGGACTGGTAATCAATAAGAAAATCAGTGCGCCAATAAAGGTCAGTAAATTACGAAGCGCCATGGAGATAGAAGAACCAAACAGCGTTTGCAAAACGGTGGTATCGGCGGTAAGTCGACTTTGAATTTCACCGGCGCCATTACGAGCAAAGAATTCAGGCTCCAACGAAAGCAAATGATCAAAGACACTGCAACGCAGATCAGCAGCCAAACGCTCACCTATCCAACTGACCCAATAAAAACGTGCGGCAGATGCCAGTGCCATAATGGCCACGACACCTAAGGTGACGAGTAAGCCAATATTTAACCAACGCGGATCACTGGCAGCAAAACCTCGATCGACAACCAAGCGTAACCCTTGCCCCAACAGCAACACGCAGGCAGCAGCAATAATCAAGGCAATACTGGCAAACAGAATTTGGGGTTTATAGGGTAAAAGAAAGCGTCCTAGACGCAATAACAATCGAGGACTGGGCTTTGCTAATGGGGTTGGGGTCGTTGACATATTACTCCTACGACCAAAACCCCATAAACGATTAAGGCATGATCGGATTAAACACTTTGTAACGCTAATGCGATCTGATGATACAGCGGAATACCCAAAATGACATTCAATGGGAAGGTTAATCCTAATGCCGCTAGCATAGCCAAACCGATATTCGCATCCGGTATCGAGTTACGAATAGCTGCTGGTGCGGCAATATAAGATGCACTGGCTGTCATGCTGGCAAGAATCACGATAGAGCCTATTGGCAGCGCTAGCCATGTACCCATTAATAAGCCCACCATCGCCAAAATCGGCGGTGCTACCAGTGCAAAGGTCAGCAAACGCCAATGCTGCAGGGGTATCGGTCTTAAGGTAGACGCGGCTGTTAAGCCCATATCCAGTAAGAACAAGGCTAATACCACTTGGAAAGCGCCCATCAACAGACCAGTCACATTAGCACCCTGATTAGGTCCATACATAAAGCCAATCACCACACCACCGACCAGTAATATGACGCCCCGGTTAGTCAAGGCTTCATGCCAAACACCCGCCAAGGTTCCGTTAACACTAGGTTGAGCACGACGGTACAACAAAATCGCTACGATAATAGCAGGAAGCTCCAGCATCACCAGATACAGCGTGACTTCTGGCCCTACATCCAGCAGTTGAGTTTGTGCATAAGCCAAGGCAACTGCGAAAGTACCTGCGCTCACCGAACCATAATGCGCTGCAAGACTGGCACTGTCCGCAATGGATAGACGAACCAAACGGCGCAAAATTGGCATTAGGACGATGGGGATCAGCGCGCCTATGGCAATAACACCCAAGAGTTCAGGAATCAGTGACATCCGCAACTGACCATGCAGCGCGAAACCACCCTTCAAACCAATGGTCAACATCAGTAACAAACTGAGAACATCGTAGGCAGCTTTAGGAACACTCAGATCAGAGCGAACAATACCGGCAACCAAGCCGAGTAAGAAGAACATGACCACGATATCAGGCATTTTTAGAACTCCATCTGGATTTTGGCAAATTCTGCCTTGATAAATACATTTATTCCAATTAATTTATCAATATACATACATAGATAATCATCTATACTGGAGAGATATGAAATTAAATCATTTAACCTTTCGATTATTAGAAGTGTTCAGTTGTGTCGTTAAAACTGGCAGCGTTACTGAAGCTGCTCGTCAACTGCATCTGACCCAACCCACTGTCTCACTGCAACTCAAGCGCTTGAGTGAATCGGTTGGAGAGACGCTGTTCTACTCAGACAAAAAAGGGATGCAGCTCACCGACAGTGGCTATATCGTTTATGCTGCTGCATTGGATATGTTGGGTCGTGTCAATGATCTTCAAGATCAGTTGGATAGCGTACAAGAGGGTCAACAGGGTCGCTTCAGTATCGCCATGGTCAACACCGCGCAGTATGTGCTACCGCGATTACTTGGACCTTACAGCAAAACCTTTCCTGATGTTGATTTAACCTTGGAAATAGGTAACCGAGAACAGGTGCTTCAACGCTTTAATCAACAGCTTGACGATATCTATATCTTTAGCCACCCTCCTGCACTGGATCATGCAGCCGCAGCGCGATTTCTGCGAAACCCCTTAGTCATCATTGTTGCAAAAGACCATCCTTTTGCCGCACAGGAAAAAATTTCTATGACAACGTTGTTACAGGAACGATTTCTGCTCAGAGAGCCCGGATCGGCTACGCGCATGCTGTTCGATGGATGGTTACAAACACAGGGCCTGCAGTTAAATCGCAGCTTGCAAATGGCCAGTAATGAAGCAATCCGTGTCGGCGTTGCTGCTGGGATGGGTATTGCGGTGATTTCTCGCCATGTTATTCCAACAGGGACTGTTGGGCTAGTCGAGCTGTCTGTGGATGGCTTTAACCTAGAAAGCCACTGGCATTTTATTGTTCGACGAGATCGCCGACTGCCCCATGCAGCAAGGCGCTTCTTAACCTTTGCCGATGCTGAGCTGGAAAATTGCCTTGACCCGCAATACGTGTGCCATGAAACCGATCAATTACTGAGAGCTTTAGCTAGCACTACTCACAGTTAAACAATTTTTTGAGCAAAGTATCTATTCATGACCACAAATACATACTCGACTCTTTGTTAAGAATTTTTAATTGAAAATACTCGCTGCATTCAGTCTGAGCAACCCCATAACATACATGCAAAGGCAGTAAATGCTCTTCTCTTGGATGACAAAAGCGAGCAGCTGGAGCGTTCGTCCAACTCACTAATCGCTGCCGCCGTTCTTTTTCATCAATTCTTTGACTGCTAAGGGTGTCTAACAACCATGACTCAAATGAACTGTTTTTCAATCTTGAATCATGGGTATCCGCCGTAAAGAAGGCTTTCATGTTGTGAAATGAGAAGCCAGACCCAATGACCAATAGATTGTCGTAATCTAATCCTTGAATACACTCGCCCATTTTAATGTGGGCCTCTGGGTCAAGATTGTTGATGAGTGAAAGCTGGACACAAGGCACATCAGCATCAGGAAACATTATTTTCAACGGTATAAAAACGCCGTGATCGAAACCACGCTCTTTATCCAAGTTTGCATTAATACCAGCACTGGCTAATTGCCTATGTATTTTTTCGGCAAGTTCAGGCGCGCCAAGACAAGGATATTCTATCTGGTACGATTCTTCAGGAAATCCATAGTAGTCATATATTAGCGATGGATTACTCCCCGCAGTAATCGTTGCTACACTTTCTTCCCAGTGGGCACTGATCACGAGAATAGCCGAAGGTTTACTAATTTTTTGAGCGATGGATTTTAAGCATTCAACCATCTCTACATGTGTCTTATCCCCTAGCAGCGGCATAGGTCCGCCACCATGAGACAGAAAGAGAACTTGATGATTATTCATTGTGGAGAATCTCCAAAGAGTTTCTGCTGAACCCATGCTTCAAGCGCTTGTTGTGAAGCATGATTCCATTTATCTGACTGTAGCTGTTTTGCCCAGCGTAATAACGTGACTTGCTCTGAAGAAGACCAATTCGACGCATTCATAGCTAGCTCAAGCTGATCTCGTCTTGCGTGTGTTCGAGATCTTAATTGTTGAACAAAACTTAAAGCGCGAGACATTAATACGAAAGGAAAATTGGGGTGTTGAACGGGGCCAACAAACTGATGCTTGCGGATACCGGGCAGGTTAAAGCGACTTCCAGGCACTTTTTGAGTCATTAACCAGCCACCTGCCGTGCCTAGTAAACCTCCAGTCACCGCCCCTAACAACATCGACCCACCTGCGGTACCAACATCGATCAAAGATCCTGCTGCAGCGCCAGCAGCGCCTGAAACCCAGAGTAATTGCTGTTGTTTTAGCCCCCAATAAGACCATTGCTCAACATTCATCAAATCAGCATAGTCAGCCATCCAGTCGGATGAACTATTAAACGATAGTTGTGAATAGTTAAAGGCCTTAACCCATTCGTTAAACAGCTCTGACTCTGCTTCATTTAGAGATAAATGGAGTGCTTTTTCAGCAGTGTTGACCGAAGGAAATTTGTCGACATCAAGTCGTCTTGTGACCTGCTCACACCAATAGTGGGCAATTTGTGGAGCTAATTGATCGACACGTTGAAGGTCACGACGCTTAAGAAAATCAACAAGAGATAATACCGAGTCTCGTTGATTCGCTTCTAGCAATTCTGCCATTGCACTGAGTAAACGTAGGCGTGTTTCCAAGGGTGCTTTCAGAGGATCAAACTCTCTAACCCACTGGAAATATTGATCTAAGGTTTGGCGCCATTCCGCTTGATGGGCTTCACCTGCGATGGGATTAATCACGGCCATACGTGGCTGCCCTGTCCAACGTAAAATTTCCATTTCAGCCAGATCACTTCCTGAAACAGGGCTGGATGCATCAGTCACAAAAACAATACCAGCGCCTTGCATGATAGGCGTCAGTAACTCAACTTCATCAGGAAAACGCTGTCGATGACTCGGATCGGATAAAAAAGCTCGGATGCGATCAGCTCTTGCATGTGGGGCAACGGTTTCTTGCTGCAGCCAATGAAGCACTTCTCTTGCACGCTGGAAACCAGGTGTGTCAGTTAACGTCAATACCAGTGCATCATTCACACTAAAACTGAATGCGTTAGCCGTTCGAGTCGTTCCTGATTCAGGCCCTATGACCACACTGTCTATTTCTGTCAGTGTCGCCACTATCGAAGACTTACCCTTGTTAGGATGACCAACGACGCAAAAATTAGCACCCGAGCCACGTACCATTACTGAATCCATATCAATTGATGTTGTTTTGCAAACGCTTGCCAACTCAACACCAAGTGAGGCGGATAAGCCGTTTCAGGTTCTATCAGAAACAGCGCCTGTTTTATCCCCTTATGGTTGGCTTGTTGAATTTTATCGCCTAGCTCAGCAATAGGCGAACGCCTAACATCCACTTTCCATAATAACTGCTTTGGCGGTTTGCTTATCAGTGCCTGCCACTGATGTTGATCTTCCTGCCAATCAGCAACGCCGAATTGAATCTCATCAGCTGATACTGCGGGTGACTCCCAATAGACAGAGGTTGCATTTTGCCATAGCGACATCGGCTCATACTGAAGCTTGTCATCCTGCTGATCTTCATCCACCGCTGCCGATAAAGTGTCTGAAGCTGTCGCAATAGGAGCAAAGGTTCCTTTTGGCGGCTTGGCATGTTTTATTTGCAATAGACAGACACTGATTAACAAGCAGCGCGGCAATAAGTTATAGATCAACAAGCTTGCCAAAATAAAGGGCCACCAATCACCCGCATTGGAGATATTTTCTGCATTAGGTGCTATTCGAACAAAGCGAGTGGATTCAATCAAAGCAGAATCGGGAACCGCTGCAGGCCAGTAGGCTTGCCAATGAAAACTAATCAGACTAACAATCGAGTGAATTCGTTCAGGATCACTAATTAAGGTTGAACTCCAACCAAAGGCCAAGTCTGTAAAAAGCAGTAGTGTCAAAAATGCCAGTAAAATACCCAGACCCACTAGATACCAAAGCTGGTGAAGCTTTAACCATAGCCTGAGTTGGAATTGATGATCCACTTGCCACCCCGGTAGCTTTGCAAATCGGACTAGCCAAGGGGGTTGGTGGCGTCTAAACATCATCACACCGGAAATACAGGCTCCGATGAATGGAAGTCCACACCATACCAGCCAAATCAACATTAAATTGATTCGACCGTCTGGCGTGTATCGCAGGCCAGCCAACCCCATTACAACGCCAAATATTAATGCGACTAGGTAAAGCCAAAAAGGAATTTGTAATTTCAAGGGTGTGGCCGATTCTAGTTTAGTTACTTAGGTTAAGCAGTATTGCTAGGCTAACGATTATAATAACTATTAACCTAGCAAAGGGGATATTTTTCAGACCAACTGTCTAGGTTTTTCTATCTAGTTTCTTCTATTTCGGTCCTAGAAGGAACCACAAAATAAAGCCGATCACAGGAAGTAACAGAATCAGAACAACCCACAACACTTTCCTACCTGTTGATGCGCGGCTCTGCACGATTTTGATGATGGCATAGATATTTAGGATCAGCAGTAGCAGACCCAAAACCCCTGACACTTCAACTCCAAACATAGTTAACTCCTTTACTTGTCTGTTGTGTGCTGGAGATACCATAGTACCCTATCCTCATGAGTGAGAGCCAGTTTGAGCCTACGGGTTAGATAGACTAGTGTCGACAGGCATTCCTAATCTACCCAGCCCAGGCAAATTAACCGCTAAAGGCCAAAAATCAATGCCCGCATTTAATCCAAGAAAATTAACCTCTAACCCCTCTTCTACTGCCATCAATCCACCGAGCAACCCTGCTAAAGACACTTGAAAACCTGTACCGCTGGGTGCTTTTGCAAATACACCGCCTTCAGGCAAGTAATCTTTACCTATGGCGGTGGGTGGTAAAACGAGCCGAAGCTCCGGTACTTCTCGAGCTAAATAAGCAATATACGTATTACTATTAGGGCCTGGCCAGATTCGATATTCATCGTTGTATGGATACTGACTTGAGGCTTCATGAAGGCGCGCAATCAACGCATCAATCTCATCGCCTCCACGCAAATCTCGCAGTAACGTTGGGTAACTTCCATACCAGTAACCATCCGGTGTACCTTGAGCAATGCGGATCGCCTGCCCACCACGCGCAACACTAAAACCGATGACTTCAAAGCGCGTGTAATAATCCGCTCCCTGAGGTTTGGCTGCAATCCAAGTGTGAACGCCAAATGCACCTCGCCAGCGAAAGGCACGAGCTGCATAAACCTGTATGACAGCTTCATTAACCTCTGATGGATTAGGCGCTATGCCTGAACTATCTTGTCTGGCGGTTCGCCAATCATTGGAACGTTCACTATTGGTAAAATGCGATGTTAGCGCACAACCTACCGGTAAAATGAAGATGAAAACTACCAGTAATAACGAACGAAACATCAATGTAAACCCACTGTAAGATTTCATATTGCTCCCTGTTTAAACCTTAATCATTTGTTATTACGTAAAACATCACAATCTAGCTCAAATTAAACACTGACGGGACAGATTAAATGAAAAAGCTATCAAAGAGAAATGATTAATAGTTTAAGACAAACGTAACAATAAAATCATTTAAATGGCGAATACACTCCCAGTAGATGATACTAATACTCATAAGCAATGAATGAATCAACCAAAAACTGAGGCACCTGATGAACATACCGTCGCTCAAATCGTCTCGCCACAGTGGTTTTCAACCTTCGTTTAGTAAGGTTTTTGGCTTACTTATTTTAACCGCAAGTGTGGCGCTGCTGCTCTATCAACTCGGTGTTCTTTTAACAACACGAGAGGTCGTCAGACATGCTTTTTATGCGGGCATGGTGGCTGCAGCTTCGACTGCAATCGGCGCGGCTTTCGCAGTGTTCACCAAACAGATCACCAATCGTATGCTAGATACTCTCATGGGGTTTGGTGCTGGCGTCATGTTAGCTGCAAGTATTTTTTCACTGATACTTCCCTCAATCGAAATCATGCAAGAACAAACCTCCTCTATGGTGATGGCATCTAGTAAAGTAGGTTTTGCTTTATTGCTGGGTGCTGCTGTCATGCTATTGATGGAAAAAGCAGTTCCTCATGAACACTTTTTTAAAGGCACTGATGGTCGCGCTAGTACTCGTTTGCGTCAAAGTTGGCTATTTGTGCTTGCTATAGCATTGCACAATATTCCCGAAGGCTTAGCCATAGGTGCGGGTTACGCTTCAGGTGATGGTCACAGTTTAGCAATCGGTATTGCTATTCAAGACATGCCTGAAGGATTCATTGTTGCAATGGCGCTAATTGCCGCGGGCTACTCTAGACTCTTCTCTATCACTATCGGTGTGTTATCAGGTTTAACAGAACCGATTATGGCGATCGTTGGAGCGACCATGATGGAAGTCAGCACGGCCATGCTCCCTTGGGGATTGGCAGCTGCCGCTGGAGCGATGCTATTTGTCATCAGTCATGAAATCATTCCTGAGTCTCACAGAAAGGGGCACGAATTTTTTGCAACCAACGGTTTAATGCTAGGCTTTGTATTAATGCTAATTCTGGATACGGCCATTTGATGAAAAACTAGTCTACAATAAACGCATTAGTAAAACCTCACAGGGAAGTGACCACTATAATCTTGTTTTACTAATGCATGCTTAATAAAGGGTTAATATAATGATAACTATAGACCTACGCCTCTATGCCCCAGCAGTGACAAGAAATCGTGAGCCTATTTTGACGGTTCTGAATGATCATCTTCCAAATCCAGCTCATGTGCTTGAAATAGCATCAGGAACCGGAGAACATGCGATTTATTTTTCTGAACACTTGGGACAAGTTCACCTGTGGCAACCCACCGATATTGAATCCTCCTCATTGAAAAGCATCGAAGCTTGGCGAGAACATTATGAGGATAATGAACGAGTGACTTCCAAAGTCGTCAGATCTAAGTATTTAGACGTGACTGCAAAAGGTCCCCATATTGATCACCCCTGCAACGTCATTGTGGCCATTAACCTTTTACATATTTCCCCTTGGACTGTGACCGAAGCCTTGATGAAGTTTGCTCAACATCATCTACCTGCGGGAGGATTGCTTTATCTGTATGGCCCTTTCTGGCAACAAGGTGAAACACCGGCAGACAGCAATGTTCACTTTGACTCTACGCTGAAAAAACAAAATAGTGCTTGGGGAATTCGAGATTTAGACACTGTCTTAGAAGAAGCTCGCAAGCATGGATTATCAAAAAAAGCGGTGATAACCATGCCTGCGAACAATTTATCGGTGATATTGGAGTGCATCAACCCACTTTAAGTCTGTTTTTCTACTACCGAGCCAGTACTAACAACATCAGCCTCTGGCACAACGCCTAGAGCTACGTCAGTGTGCGGGTCTTCCCAACCAGTGATCATGGTTTTAATGTGAGCTAACGGCGTATGACCTAGGGTTGCTAATGTGAAAGGTCCTTGCAAGACTTCAAATTGACTAGGATCAGCTGTGATTAAGTGCACTCACGATGCGATGCGCCCATTGCTTGGCCGCTTGCTCACCCACGAGCTGATCTTGTCTCACTTCAATCATGGCATGATCCAACCCGCGTTTAACAGCATGCTCAATCAAGGTGAAATCAAATTCCTCATCGACTTCATAGGGTTGATGATAGCCAATACATAGCTGTTTATTTTGAGTCAGTCCAGCATGGAGTAAATCCGTTAACTCTGCTTTTCCCTTGAAAGATAAACCGATGTGCCAAGGGCGAGCTGAGTCTTTCCCTGACTCAGCCAGCGCTGGACTAAAACTATGGATACTTAACAGTTTTGTGACTCTATCTTTTCGCTGGTCAATTACCGCATTAATCGCTTGATGGTAAGGCGTAAAGAAGGTATCGATGCGCTGTTGACGCTCTTTATGAGTCAGGTTTTGATTTGCCGGTACTTTAATCCCATCACTGATCGGCGCAATAAGCTGAGGACTGATAAGTGCACGATTACAATCTATCACGAGTCGAGAATAGCCGCTCATGATCAGCGTGGCATCAAGAAGTTGTGCCAAAGCTTCAGCCACTTTTGCGGCACCAGGATCCCACGCAATATGATCATGTAATTGTTTAGGAGTTAAACCTAAGTCATTTAGAATCAAAGGAACTTTGTTAGATGCATGATCGCACACTAGCAAATAATCGCTTTGCCCTTCCGGATTTATGACACTAAATACTTCGGTTTCATCAGAACGCAACAATAGCTTTACTCCACTTGATCAGTCCAAACTCTGAAGGACTTTAATACGTTAGGACCAAATACATTACTGAGCGGCACATCGGTCGCATCTCGCCCTTGAGCCATCAACAAATGTGCAACTCTTGGATGATTATGGCGTGGATCAAAGGTATACCATTTACCATCTAGATAAGCTTCAAACCAAGCGGAAAAATCCATCGGTGCGGGTGAATAAGGTACCCCGATATCACCAAGATAACCGGTACAGTATCGCGCAGGAATATTCATACAGCGGCACAGTGTAATGGCCAAATGAGTATAGTCTCGACACACACCGGCACCTTCATTGTAGGCATCAAAAGCAGTTTTCGTTGATCGTGAAAATTCGTAACCAAACTTGATGTGATTGTGGACAAAATCACAAATGGCTTGCACTCTAGGCCAACCCATTGGGGTATTACCAAACAAAGACCAGGCTAACTCAACCATACGATCCGTCTCGCAGTAACGACTACCCAACAAATAGACCAGTGTATCTGTCGGTAGATCACACACTTCATGTTGTCTAGCGTTAATGTTTACCGGGTCTCTTAAGCCTGTATCCTTCACCATGGCATCCGTTGAAATACGAATTTCTCCGGCAGGAGCCGTAATTCGACTACACCAATTGCCAAAACCATCGCGATAAGCCGTAATCGGCACTGACGGTGAAGTCACGATATGATCCGGAATTAAAATATCGGATGCACGCGTATAGTGTAAATTAAGTAGTAGTAACATGGGCGTTGGCTGAGGACATTCATAAACCAACTCATAACCGACACGAATTTTAATCATAAGATCCCCTAGATTCGTTGAATAATGTTTTCTAAGGGGGCACACCCAAAGGGTATTTTTTATTCAAAATTTATCATTTCACACTTTTATTTATCTCAATCTAACATTACCAGAGCAAGAACCCAATGAACTGTGATACAAATATTGTTCGTATAGGAAGTTCCACGATCCATTGATAGGTTAAGGGGTTATATGCGTCACTCTATACTGATGACTTTTTTTATAAGCAGCGCACTAAGTATCGTGCCTCTCGCCTTAGCTGAAGAAGCAGTACCCAATTTCACTACCGCACTGATGTCAGAGATACAGCAATCTCGACAACACCGTTTTGCGGCGTCAGTCATTACCCTAAATGACACTCAACTTGCGAGCGAATTAGCGACAACCGTTTTGGAGTTTTTTGTTCGCCCTGGCGATCGTGTTGCTCAAGGACAGGCACTGGTTTCTCTGGACTGTCGTGATGCAGAGGATCAACTTAACCTTCTAAGCTCTCGCTTATCAGAGACGCAAGCAAGCTTAACTCAAGCTCAACGCTTAGCTAATCGGTTAAGCTCTTTGCGTGAACGTCAGTTAACCGATAATCTATCTGCAGAAGATGCACAAAGTGAAGTTGCACGACAACAATCTCGTTTAGCGGCCATGAATACGGAAATTCAGTTAGCTAAGCGCCAAATCGATCGTTGTACTGTTAAAGCACCTTTTGAAGCCGCCATTACCGCCCAGCATGCGGGTGTGGGTGAACGAACATCGCCAGGCTCGCTATTACTGTCGTTACAGCAACTGAGTGATGCAGAAATTGAAGTAACCCTTCCGGTCAATCGCTTTGATTTGCATGGTGGCGTAAAGGCTGAATTTGAACTGGGAGATGACCGCTTTCCAGTTGAATTGATTCGACAATCCCCTGTCATTGATACACGTAATCGTAGTCAAAAGGCGTGGTATCATGCACCTGAATCTGTAACGATTGGTAGCTCTGGAACCTTGATTCTTACAGAAGCTCAGCCGCTTATTCCGGCTGAGTATATCGTTAGCCGGTCAGGGCAATTGGGTATCTTTACCCTATTGGAAAATGAACTCAGTTTTTATCCTTTAATCGATGCTCAGGAAGGACGCCCCCACCCTGTACCCAGTGAATTGGAAAATGCACAGATTGTCATCCAAGGACAACAGTGGCTTCAGGTGGGATCGGCAGAATGATTCGAGCGCTACTTCGCAATACAGTTCTAGCTAACCTTGTTTTTGTATTAGTGTTAGTCATAGGGGCATTATCCTATCAAATGCTGCCACGCCAGCAAGATCCGACCATTAACTTTAACTGGATCGTGATTGTCACCGCTCTACCCGGTGCCAGTGCAGAAGATATTGAGATGCGCGTTACGCAGCCAATGGAAGATGCGCTGCGTAAACTGAATGATGTCAATTTTGTCTCCAGCACATCCCGTGTAGGTCTTTCGAACATTTTGGTTCGCTTTCGTGATCTTGATGAGCGCACCTTCGATAAACGCGTTAACGACCTAAGACGAGAAATTCAAAGTAAGCGTAGTGAACTGCCACGCGATATTGTCGAGCCAATGATTCTTGAAATCACCAGTGCCAACGCCTTTCCTGCTGCCACTATTGTGGTTCAGGGTATGGATAATGATGAGTCATTGCGAAGAATGTCCTATCAACTGCAACGTGATTTAGAACAACTTCGTGGCATAGATCGTATTGACACACTCGGGCTCAACGATCCTGAAGTTCAAGTAAAGCTGGATTTCAATCGATTGGCCTCGTTAGGTGTCAGCCCTGTTCAAGTTGCCGATATGATTGCTATGCAGTGGCAGGATCTTGCGGCGGGTAAATTGACGGTATCCAATCAACAGTGGTTAATTCGTCACATAGGACAATCACCCGATCCGGAAGCGTTGGCCCGCCTTGAACTGCCAATCCAGACTGGTGAAGTGTTACTTGAAGAGGTCGCTAGCATTCAACGTGCTCGCCAAGATGCGACGCAAAAAGTCCTTTTTGAACAGCAGCCCGCCGTCATGATGGCGGTAATGAAAGACGCCAGTGCCAATACCTTAGAACTGGTTGAAACACTTGACCAATACCTAAACGACTGGAACCAACTTAATTCCTCTCAAGGTATCACCGCCATTTTAGCGGATGATCAAACCGAAACCACGCGAAGAGCGATTGAAATCATGCAATCCAATGCTCTTCAGGGGTTGTTATTCGTCTTTGCGGTGAGTTGGCTGTTTTTAGGATGGCGAATCGGTGTCTTGGTTGCCTTAGCGATACCCTTCTCGTTGACCGGTGTATTTATTTTATTGAGAGCGCAGGATGAAACACTCAATCTCACGGTCTTATTAGGCGTCATTATTGCACTAGGCATGCTCGTGGATGTTGCGGTGGTCATGGTAGAGGCAATGCATCAACGCTTGCAGCGTGGTCTCGATTCGATTGAGGCCGCCCTAGGAGCTATGCAGGAAGTTGGCTGGCCTTTATTGGCTGCCATTATGACGACAGTCGCCGCTTTTCTTCCCTTGATGCTGATGCCTGGTATTTTAGGTGATTTTATGCGCGTCGTGCCTTTAGTGGTGACCTTTGCACTGCTATTTAGTTTAATTCAAGCTTTCTGGATGCTGCCATCTCAAACCAAACTATTGCAATCAGACCCTGCCTATCAGCAACACCGCATTAGTCAACGTGAACGTATCATGATGCGTTTAAGAAATCTCTATGGACGAATTCTTGTTCGAAGTTTCCGTCATCCCTGGGTTACATTACTGCTATTGTGCGGAGCTTTTTCATCAGCAATCTATCTGTTTGCCAGTGAACGGATTGCCACCAACTTTTTTGCAGCGGACACTCTGCAAGTTTTCTATGTCAATGTTGAAATGCCAGCAGGATCAACTCTCGATAACACCTTGGAGGCAACAAGACAGGTTGAACTCTTATCAAGAGAATTGATAAAGCCTGACGAGCTTCGTTCTATGGTGACCTATGCGGGTCAGATATTTACCGAGACAGAACCCTTATTGGGAGAGTCTTACGGACAAGTTTTTATCAGCCTTACCTCACGTCAGAACAATGGTCGAAGTGCGGACGATATTATTCAAGAACTTCGCGATCAACTCCCGCTACTAGCGCCTGCTCCTGCTCGAATTAACTTGTTAAAACTTTCCGGCGGACCTCCAAGCTCGATGCCGATCAGCATCAAAGTACGTGGTGATGATTACACCCTCATTCAGAAAGCGGTCGATGATTTAACCGCCATCTTACAAAGCATTAACGGTGTGACAGATATCAGCAATGACGCCTCACCCGGTGCGCAACAACTGGTCACTCAGTTAAACCTGCCTGCCATAAGTCGTGCGGGTCTGGATCCTGTCACCGTCACTCGAACACTTCGTATCATGACCGATGGTGAAATTGTTGCACAGATGACAGATCGTGGAGAACAAGTAGACCTTCGCGTGCGTGCCCCTTCAACCAGAACAGATGATATTCGTCAGTGGCTAGATACCTTAATAGCAACGCCGAGCGGTCAATTGATTCCGTTAAGTGAACTGATTCACATTGAGGTTAGAACCGGCTTTGAAAGTTTGCGTCATTACAACTTCAGCCGCGCGATTACCCTTGAAGCGAATTTAGATCGCGATCAAATCGATACATTGGAAGCTAATCAGCGCATCCAAGATGCCTGGCAACTCATCGCAACGGAGCATCCGGGCATTAACCTAGACTTCTCTGGCGAGCTTGATGATATACAAGAATCCTTAAGTGCACTAACCCTATTGTTTATCTTAGGTGTTGGCCTGATGTACTTAATTCTAGGGGCTCAATTCAAAAGCTACTTTCAACCCTTTATCATCCTACTGACCATTCCTATGGCATTTACTGGGGTTGCTTATGGTTTATGGCTAAGCAACAACCCGCTTAGCCTCTATACCCTTTATGGATTAGTCGCGCTATCAGGCATTGCTGTAAACTCTGCCATCGTGTTAATGGCAGCCGCTAACAGTCGGCGCTCAGCAGGCATGAGCGTGCAACATGCCATCGTTTATGCAGCAAGAAGACGCTTGGTACCTATCCTTATCACAGCCGCCACCACCATGGCTGGCTTAATGGGGTTAGCCTTGGGGCTAGGTGGAAAGTCATTGATCTTTGGTCCCGTCGCAACCGCAATAGTGTGGGGCATTAGTGTATCCACACTGTTAACTTTGTTTACTATTCCATTGATTTATAAACTAGTTACACCCAAGAAAAATATTAATCTATTAGATTAGCGTAACCAGATCTACCGCACTTGGTTGAAAGCTTCTTTACAACAACCGGTTAAGAAGCTAATTTTAACCTTGTAAAGACAGTGATCCTGTCTGAGACGATAGCTATTGACACAATCAGTAGATATTACAATAAAAACAAGAAGGTTTATTATGACTGATAAACGTGAGACGGCTGCACTGATCGTGCATGAGCCGGCATTCTATGATGCAACATCGCTGCAAATTCCAACCCTAAGAATCCTCCGAGAAGACGGCACCCTCTACCCTGGCGCTTCGCTTCCCGAAATAAACCAAACGCTTGCCTTAAAAATCTACGACACATTTTTATTCATACGTGCCCTAGATGAGCGCTTATTAGCGTCGCAACGCCAAGGCCGAATCAGCTTTTACATGACGGAAACTGGAGAGGAAGCGGCTGACATTGGCAGTACCGCAGCCTTGGCAGATGACGACATGATCATGGCGCAATACCGTGAACAAGGCGCGTTAGCTTTTCGTGGATTTACGCCCGATCAGTTTATGAATCAGCTCTTTTCTAACGAAAAAGATCTTGGCAAAGGCCGACAGATGCCGATTCACTATGGGTCCAGCGAGCTTCACTATATGACCGTCTCTTCAACCTTGGGCACACAACTTCCTCATGCCACTGGGTATGCCTTTGCTCTGAAAGCCCAGCAAAAACCTAACTGTGTGTTGTGTTTTTTTGGTGAAGGCGCGGCCTCTGAAGGAGACTTTCATGCGGCTCTCAACATGGCAGGCGTGTTCAAAGTTCCAGTGATTTTTTTCTGCCGCAACAACGGTTATGCAATCTCAACACCCGCACATGAACAGTACGCAGGTGATGGCATTGCGCCTCGTGGAGTGGGTTATGGTCTTAAAACCATTCGTGTCGATGGTAATGACGTTTTTGCTGTGCTCAAAGCCACTCAAGAAGCACGTAAACTGGCGGTAGAACATCATCAACCGGTGCTAATTGAAGCCATGACCTATCGTTTGGGTGCTCACTCCAGTTCCGATGACCCCAGTGGTTACCGCAATAAATCGGAAGAGGATACTTGGCGAGCCAAATGTCCGGTGATGCGCTTAAAAAACTGGTTAATTCATCAACATTGGTGGGATGAAGAACAGGATAGCCAACGCAAGCAGTTTCATCGGGATGCCATCGTGGCAGCCATGAAAAAAGCGGAAAAGCTCCCCGCCCCACCCCTTAATGATCTGTTCACTGACGTCTATGACGCCCTACCTTGGCATCTTAAAGAACAACAGGCTGAACTCGTTTCACATCTGCGTAAATATCCTGACGCCTATCCTAAATCAGCCGGGAGGTTAGGTGATGAGTAAGATGAATTTATTGCAGGCGATCAATAACGCCTTAGATATTGCACTGTCCAGTAATGAAAAAGCCTTGTGCTTCGGTGAGGATGTAGGACATTTTGGCGGCGTATTTAGAGCCACCAGCCACCTTCAAGAGAAGTACGGCAAGCATCGTTGCTTTAACACGCCACTGACCGAGCAAGGTATTGTTGGTTTTGCCAATGGTTTAGCCGCCCAAGGGATGACGGCGATTGCGGAAATTCAGTTTGCCGATTATATCTTTCCGGCCTTTGATCAGATCGTCAATGAAACGGCTAAATTCCGATATCGTTCAGGTAATGAATTTAACGTGGGTGGCATCACTATTCGCACTCCCTACGGAGGTGGCATCAATGGTGGTCATTACCATTCACAGTCTCCTGAAGCCTATTTTACCCATACCCCCGGCTTAAAAGTGGTGGTGCCACGCAACCCAGAACAGGCAAAGGGATTACTGTTAGCCGCCATTCGCGACCCCAACCCAGTTATTTTCTTTGAACCCAAACGCATCTATCGTGCTTCTGTGGGCGAAGTGCCCGACGAGGATTACCAACTTCCCTTGGGTAAAGCCGAGGTGGTTCGTGAGGGCACGGATATCACCTTGGTGGCTTGGGGCGCTCAAATGGAAGCCATCGAAAAAGCAGCCGATCTTGCCGAAAAAGATGGTATCTCCTGCGAACTGATCGATTTACGCACATTATTGCCTTGGGACAGAGACACGCTGGCTGAGTCCGTTAAAAAAACGGGACGATTGATTATCAACCACGAAGCGCCCAAAACTTCCGGTTTTGGTGCAGAAATCGCGGCAGCTATTCAAGAAGCCTGCTTTTTGCATTTGGAATCACCCATATTGCGTGTCACCGGTCTGGATACCCCCTTCCCGCTTGCACTGGAGAAGGAATACTTACCGGATCATCTGAAAACCTATGAAGCTATCATCACGAGCATCAATTACTAATTTGCCGATTCAGTTTGGAGTAAGCCATGAAAATTGATTTTATCCTGCCTGATATTGGTGAAGGCATTGTTGAGTGTGAGCTGGTCGAGTGGCGCATCGCAGAAGGTGAAACCATCACAGAAGATCAACCTGTTGCGGATGTTATGACCGATAAAGCCTTAGTCGAAATCACCTCAATGTATAACGGCGTGATCAGTAAACTCTACTATCAGCAAGGGGATATCGCTAAGGTTCACCAACCCTTATTTGAGATAGAAGTAGAGTCTGAACAAGACGCCATCGAAGAAACCGTAGAAACAATTGATACAGAAACCGTAGGTACACCGATCAAACAGTCTAAGCCAGCGAGCACCAGTCAATGCCCACTCGCAACTGCTAATGCTGTTGGTAATAAACCGATTGCCAGCCCAGCCGTTAGACGCCTCGCCAGAGAGATGCAGTTGGATCTGAAAGCCGTTGAGGGCAGTGGCAAAAACGGCCGTATCTACAAAGAGGACCTTCAACAACATCTACAGCATCATGCTCAAGCAAGTAACGACACCAACATTAATTCGAATGAAAAAGTGACGCCAAGTCAAACGGATACTGTGAATAAAACCGAGAGCATCAAAGGCATCAAGGCTCTGATGGCCAAACAGATGCAAGATTCGGTAAGCAGTATTCCTCACTTCACTTATGCTGATGAACTGGATGTCACCGAGTTAGAAGCAACTCGTGATACTTTAAAGCCAAGTTTTGAGGCGGAAGGTTTACGCTTGAGTCTGATGCCTCTGTTTATAAAGGCACTCTCGCTAGCTTTACAGGAACATCCTTTATTGAACAGCCGTGTTAATGAAGCCTGTACCGAAATCCTCTACCAAGAGGATCACAACATCGGCTTTGCGGTGGATACCCCATCGGGTCTGGTGGTACCCAATATCAAGGGCGTGCAACATCTGACGCTGTTAGACATTACCCAGGAAATAAACCAACTGATAGAAGCAGCTCGACTCGGCAAGCTGACCTCTCAGCAGATGAAAGGTGGCACCATTACACTATCCAATATCGGTGTGATAGGTGGAACGGTGGCGACACCCATTATCAACAAGCCGGAAGTGGCTATCGTAGCCTTGGGTAAAATACAAAAGTTGCCTCGCTTTGATGAAAACGATCAGGTGGTTGCACGAAAAATCATGCAGATCAGCTGGTCTGGTGATCATCGTATTATTGATGGTGCCAGCATGGCGCGCTTCTGCAATACTTGGAAAGCTTACTTGGAAAACCCAATCAGCATGTTAACCAAGCTACGCTAACAAGGTCTTTTGGTGATGACGCGCCCTTTGCTGCAGCAGTTTTATATCAATGAGGAACAATCCATCTATCTGATGAGCCATGAAGATGCTCAAAAGATTAAAGACTGGGTGCAGCTCTGTATGGATCAGCTCAGATTACTGGGATTTTCCGATATAGAATTTATCGGCAAGGGCGCGTACGGTTTTGTGTTTGCTGGGCGATCCGACGAAGAATGTGACTATGTATTCAAATTCTCGCGCATCAACCTACCTCAAGCGGTGCAGGATCGACTGGAAGATGAAGCCTGGATGCAAAGCCAAGTGTTACATCATGGCATTCCTGCCGTGAGCGAATACACGGCTATTTCACGTCAATCTGTACTGATGATGGAACGAGCACAAGGGATGGATCTGGAGGCTTTTTCTATTCAGCAAGGCCCCCTTTCACCACGACTGATCATTAAGATTGCCGCACAACTGGTCGAGATTTTAACAACCCTAAGAGCCTTTAGGCTTGATGATCAACCCGCGCCCATCGTGCACGGCGATATCAAACCTTCCAACATTGTCTTTGACCCGATTCGTGAACAGGTCAAACTGATTGACTGGGGTTCAAGTGTGTTTGCTCAACAGGATGCTGATGGCCAGCCGGTCATTGCACCTGGGTTAAGTAGCCTCAGTGAGGATCTTCACACCACCAATGCACGACTCGGTGATGTTTACTTTATCGGTGAAGAACAACTCAACGGTGAACTCAGCTCTCCACGTTTTGACGAGCAAGGATTGGCGGGAACGCTTTATGCACTAGCCTCCGGACAGTCTTGTCGTTATGGTTATGACGCGATTCCGGTCACCGCTCTAGGACTTCCAGAAGCCTTTGCCATCACACTGCAAACGCTGTTGGCTGGCAATGCAGAGGAAAAACGCCGAGCAGGCGATTACTTGATCTCGCAAATGCCTTATATCAAGCGCTGGAGTGTACCCGAATTAGAGCGACCCACTGAGAAACCCCTGATTCCCGTCTGGGTGTTTCAAGAGCAACACAGCATGGAAACGGTGGTTTACAGCTCACGCAAAAGTTTTCTGCGGGAGGGTCACATTGATGCATCGCTCTTGAATGAAATTAATGATGTTGAACTGGAAAAATACTATAAAAACTTTATGCATAGCATGGGCAGTACTGAACGCGCGTTTCTCTGTGCGGTCAGTCGATTAGGCAAATATCCGGTATTAGGTGGATTAGCGATACGCTGGGAAGATAATGAGATCTATATTGATTCTAGCCTTAACTTACATGATTCCCATTTAAAGCAACCTTTTAACCATGCAGTCAATACGCTCGTGACCTTGGCCCGTGCGGTTCATCGTGAAGGGGTGTTTAAGTGCTGTTTTTTTGATGCGAAAACAACACTTCACCTGCACAGAGAACAAGAGTATCAGCGGTTTACTCCTCCCCCTGATATGACCATTGCTTTCGAAGTAACTCAAGCGCCTTTGCAAGAAGACAACAGCCGGAATCACTCTTACTTTGAAGATGGAGAAGACCCCGATGAATTCTTACAACTTCCAGACAGTATTATGCGAGAAATCACTTACCTGAATGAGATACGCCATACCGGATTGATTATATTTGAGGCACTTCCCAAGCATTTAAAAATCCATAACGACTATGTGCTGTTAGATCCTGACAGAACAGCCGATTTCGCTGCATCACTGCAACGGATCGTAGAAGCATTACCCGATATTGAAGGCTTAGGCGTTTCTGGATTTATGAAAATGCCCTATAAAAATACTCGAGAATTTACCCGACAAGCGCGTGTCCCCGATCACTTTTACCCGAAGAACCCTAAAGCAAAAGTGACGGAAAGATAACCCAGTATTTTATCATCCGCCATCTTTAGCGTTTTGCAGAAATGCAGAAATTAGGTTTAACACCGCCTCTGTTTGCTCAGCGTGAGGAATATGACCACACTGCGCAATCGTTGCTTGCTGCCCTCGCCCTTTGACACCTTCGGCAATCCGCACCGACAGACTGGCAGGGCCATACTCATCGGAATCACCATGCATCGCTAATACCGGAGAGGTGATCTTTGACAAATAGGGATAGATCGTCCAAGAACTAAAATCATCCGCTAACCAAGTTTCAGTCCATGCATCTAACACCCAGCGGGTTTTCTCACCATGCCACTTCCTGAGTTTATTAAAGGATTCAGTGTGTGCAAAAAACTGCTTTGCCTCTTCTATCCCCTCTAATAAGCGATCATGAATTTCAACCGGTGCAGCCAAGGTGATGACCGCTTTACACTCGCGAGGATGCAAGGACGCGATTGCGATGGCCATGGCACCACCGACACTGTGCCCAACCAGGCAATAGTGGTCGATATTCAACGCCTGACACAATACTGGAAAAACCACTTCTGCTTCTTCAGTAATAAAGTCAAAAGATGGCAGTGATTGGCGCGGTGTTGATAGACCAAAACCCAATCGGTCATAAGCAATGACAGGACGCTGCAAATGCTCCGCCAGCTGCTGTGGAAAACTTCGCCACTGAGCAACACTGCCTAGGGAGTCATGCAGCAATACCATAGGAACATCTGATTGAATCACCGCGGGCAACCAGGTTCTAACGAATACTTGTCCGCCCGGAATCTCAACAAAACAATCGTTAAGCTGTGGCTTTCCTGCTGAACACTGATCCAGTCGATTATCTGTCATGGTGGTCATATCGTTCATAATGCCTTTAAATCCCACTTGTTTTTTTAGGCTGCAAGCTACCTGCATCAATACGAGGACGATTCTCTTCTACTTCGGATAACGGTTCACAAAGCTCTAAACTTTCATGACAACGCTCGGTTAAGCGCTGATACACAGCCGTACCTTTGCGCTTCCACGCCATTTCGTCATCCGATAACTGTCTGACTACTTTAGCCGGAGCACCGACAATTAAAGAGGCTTCTTCACAGGTAAAATTAGCTTTGACAAAGGCCGTTGCGGCAACAAAAGAGCGCGCAGCAATGACGGCATTGTCCATCACCACAGCATTCATGCCGATCAACGCATCCTCACCCACGATACAGCCATGCAACACAGCACCATGACCCACATGACCATTCTGTTCAATCACTGTGTCTGAACCTGGAAAGCCATGCATCACGCAAGTATCTTGAATATTGCTGCCCTGCTTCAGAATAATGCGACCAAAATCACCCCGTAAACAGGCATTAGGGCCGACGTAACAGCCTGGTCCCACCTGAACATCACCGATCAACACCGCGGTTGGATGAACGAATGCAGTGGGATGAACCACGGGGGTGACTGAATCTATCCGGTAACAAGGCATTGATTTCTCCTAGCTGAACGCATTTTTAAATCACGCTTTCAAATGGCTTTTTCAAATTCAGGAACTGCCTCAAAAAGATCGGCAACCAAACCATAATCAGCAACTTGGAAAATAGGCGCTTCTTCATCTTTATTGATGGCGACGATGACTTTGGAATCTTTCATACCGGCCAAATGCTGAATCGCGCCGGAGATACCGATCGCGATATACAGCTCAGGAGCAACCAATTTACCTGTTTGACCTACCTGCATATCATTCGGAACATAGCCGGCATCGACCGCCGCTCTTGAAGCGCCTACCGCAGCACCTAACTTATCGGCAACTCGGTACAGCATCTCAAAATTCTCGGCGCTGGCGACTCCACGACCACCGGAGACCACTACTTTGGCAGCGGTTAGTTCAGGACGATCTGACTCTGCTAAGGCTTCACTGATAAAGCGAATGTCCGCACTGTTGAAATCATTAGACAGGTTAACAATCTCTGCGCTATTTCCGGTTGCCGAAACGGCATCAAATGCGGTACCACGAATAGTCATGACATGCACTGGCTCAGCAGACTCAACCGTTGCTATCGCATTACCCGCATAAATGGCACGCTTGAAACGATTTGCAGATTCGATCGCTAACACTTCCGAGACTTGATTCACCCCTAACAAGGCGGCCACGCGAGGAAGAATATTTTTCCCAGTCGTGGTGGCAGCCGCTAAGACATGTGTTAGACCCGACGCTTGTTCAGCAACCAAAGGTGCAATATTTTCAGCGAGTTGATGCTGATAACTGGATGAATCCGCTAACAGCACTTTACTCACACCCTCTACCTGAGCGACCTGTTCTGCGACTTGAGCACATGATTGACCCGCCACTAAAACAGCAATATCCCCACCGATTACTTTAGCCGCAGCAATAACACTTAAGGTTACTGGCTTTAGTGTTTGATTATCATGTTCAGCTAGAATCAAAATACTCATGCAATCACCTTCGCTTCTTGACGCAATTTGTCGACCAACTCTGTTACAGAAGACACCTTAATACCGGCACTGCGTTCAGCGGGTGGTTCAACACTGACCAGTGTTATGCGGTTGTTGATACTGATGCCCAACTCATCCGCAGTCATGACGTCTAGCGGCTTTTTCTTCGCTTTCATAATGTTTGGCAAGGATGCATAACGCGGTTCGTTAAGGCGCAGATCCGTCGTCACTACGGCTGGCAAAGTCAGCTGCAGTGTTTGTAAACCTCCATCCACTTCACGGGTAGCGGTTAATTGATCACCCTCAATCATTATTTCAGAGATAAACGTCGCTTGTGGACGATCGATGAGCGCCGCCAACATTTGTCCGGTTTGGTTGTTATCCGAGTCGATAGATTGCTTTCCTAACAAAATCAAACCCGGATCTTCTCGTTTAACGATTTCTGCAAGGATTCTTGCTACCGACAGAGAATCTGGATTATCAGGACCTTCAACCTGAATCGCTCTATCTGCTCCAAGGGCTAAAGCCGTGCGAAGTTGTTCCTGGCAGGCTTTACTTCCAATGGAAACCACCAGCACTTCAGAAGCGACGCCCTTCTCTTTTAACCTGACGGCTTCTTCTACTGCAATCTCACAAAAAGGATTTAGCGACATTTTAACGTTTGCTAAATCAACATCCGTCCGGTCCGATTTAACTCTCACTTTAACGTTGTAATCGATGACTCTTTTGACAGCGACGAGTAGCTTCATCGTCATTCCTCACCCAATATCCTGAATAAGATTATTTGAAGTTCTTTTTATAGAATTTCTGGAATTCACCGACAAAACCGGCTCTAAACATCAATACACACAGAATAAAGATCACACCCAAAATCA
This sequence comes from Nitrincola schmidtii, assembly GCF_008973715.1. Taxonomy (GTDB): domain Bacteria; phylum Pseudomonadota; class Gammaproteobacteria; order Pseudomonadales; family Balneatricaceae; genus Nitrincola; species Nitrincola schmidtii. The sequence goes on along the minus strand of NZ_WBOL01000003.1, from coordinate 45,830 downwards.
CGTCCACCCAATCTCCTACTGGACTCTGAGCTAACTGATGTTCCAGGCTGATCACAAAGGTTGCACCGATAACGGGACCGAGTAGTGTTCCTACACCGCCAACCAATGTCATCAAAATCACTTCACCTGACATGTGCCAGTGCGCATCAGTCAATGACGCGAGTTGGAAAACAATGGTTTTGACAGAACCGGCTAGACCGGCCAGTGCTGCGGAAATTGTGAAAGCAACTAGCTTGTAGCGATCAACGTTGTAACCCAACGAGATTGCGCGCGGTTCGTTCTCCTTAATGGCTTTTAACACATGCCCGTATGGGGAATGCACGATACGCTGTACCAACGCAAAGCCAAAAATAAACACGGCAAGAACAAAATAGTACATCGCCAAGTTATTTTGCAGATCGATAAAACCTAGCAGTGTCCCTCTTGGAATACCATGCATTCCGTCTTCACCACGGGTGAAGGGCGACTGCAAGTAAAAGAAGAACACTAACTGAGCCAACGCTAGGGTAATCATCGCAAAATAAATACCCTGACGACGGATCGCGACCACACCAAAGGCAAACCCGAGCAAGGTTGCCGCGGAGGTTGCAATGATAATCGCCATTTCAGGACTAAAGCCGGAATAAGTGGTGAGCAAATAACCGGTGGTATATCCTCCGGTTGCCAAAAAAGCCGCATGGCCAAATGACAATAAACCGACATACCCCAATAAAAGATTAAACGCTATGGCAAACAGGGCAAAACACAGCACCTTCATTAAAAAGACCGGATAGAATATCACTGGCGCGACTAACGCGAAGGCAACCAATACCCCATACAGAATCATGTTTCGACGCGCAGCTCTTTGCTTAGATTCCAAATAGGCTTTGCGAGAATGAGTTTTTATTGCTGAAGTCGACATGATTATGCCTCCTTTCCAAATAAGCCTGCTGGACGTACCAACAAAACAATAACCATCACTAAGAAAATAACGGTGCTAGATGCCTCTGGATAAAACACTTTCGTCAGACCTTCTATGATGCCCATTGCTAGACCGGTAAAGATAGATCCAACAATCGACCCCATTCCCCCGATCACGACCACCGCAAATACAATGATTAAAATGTTTCCACCCATCACAGGGTTAACCGAGTAAATAGGAGCAGCAAGCACACCGGCAAACGCAGCCAACATAACGCCAAAACCATAGGTTAAGCTGACCAGTAGCGGTACGTTGATACCAAACGCCTGCATTAGTTTTGAGTTTTCTGTACCGGCACGCAGATAAGAACCTAGTTTGGTTTTTTCGATCATGAACCAGGTTCCGAAACAGACAACCAGTGCCGCCACAATAACCCAAGCACGATAGTAAGGTAGGAACATAAAGCCAAGATTAACACCGCCTCTAAATACTTCGGGTATGGCATAACGCATACCAGAAACACCATAGATATTGGTCAGCACACCTTGGATAACCAGTGCCACACCAAAGGTCAGTAGCAAGCTATAGATATGGTCTTCATTAGCGATTTTTCGGAGTAAAAAATACTCAATCAAAATTCCAAGCGTACCGACGATTAAAGGCGCAAGGAATAAAGCCACCCAATAATTAATGCCAAGCGTATTAAATAAAACCACTGTGCAAAGAGCACCCAGCATATAAAATGCGCCGTGGGCAAAGTTAATAATCTTAAGCAAACCGAATATAACGGCCAAACCCAAACTTAATAAGGCGTAAAATGCGCCGTTAATCAGTCCAAGCAAAAGCTGACCTGAGAGTACAGCAATAGGTACTCCGAATATCATGCTCATAATGAATATCCCAGTTAAAAATAACTTTCAGTCAAACATGCTGACGGCGCGCTCAAAAATGAGCGCGCCACACAGATTAGTTGTTAACCAGTCTGCATACACTTTCAGAGAGTGGACGGTAAGCCTCATCAGCAGGAATGGTACGAACGATGTTATACAAATCCCATTCGTTGGTAGATTCAGCTGGCGTTTTTACCTGAGCAAGATACATATCATGGACCATACGACCGTCTTCACGAATGATGCCGTTGGTGGCAAACATATCGTTGATTGGTGTATCCATCATGTGACGACGAACGGTTTGGGTATCATCCGTTCCAGTGGCTTGCACCGCATTAAGATAATGCATGGTGCTGGAGTAGATACCCGCATGAACCATACCTGGACGAACGCCCGTTCTTTCCATGAAACGATCAGCCCATGCACGGGTTTCATCATTCATGTCCCAGTACCAACCAGTGGTCAACTGAATACCTTGAGCGGCATCAACACCCAACGCATGTACGTCATTTAAAAAGACGACCATTGCTGCTATTGATTGACCTGATTGAGTCAAACCAAACTCGCCTGCTGTTGTGATCGCATTAATGGTATCAGAGCCAGCGTTGGCTAGACCGACAACATCAGCACCTGAGCTTTGCGCTTGAAGAATGAACGAAGAGAAATCTCCCGTTGGGAAAGGATGACGAACCTTCTGTACAACAGTACCACCATTGTTGGTAACAACCCGCTCAATATCCGCTTCCAGCGCATGACCAAATGCATAGTCTGCGGTCAAGATAAACCAGGACTTACCTCCTTCATCCACAACCGCCTTTGCCGTACCGTTGGCTAAGGGATAGGTATCATAAACATAGTGAATATGGTTAGGCGTACAGTGTTCATTGGTGATACTTGATGCCGCTGAACCAGAGATAATTGCTAACTTATCGGCTTGCTCGATGATGTTAACCGCAGCAAGTGCTACAGAGGTGGCGACCATACCGGCAACCATATCCACACCATCAGCCTCAATCCACTGACGAACCGTACTGGAGGCGACATCGGGGCTATTACGGTCATCTGCACTCACAACACGGATAGAGGCACCGTTCACTTGACCGCCAAAATCCTCAACCGCCATTCTCAAGGCTGTCAGTCCATTGGGACCTGCCAGATCACGATAGGTACCGGACATATCTGCCAGGTAGCCGATGCGTACTTCGTTATCAGAGATAGCGGCTTGAGCAGCACTTGCAATCATTGTTGATGCAACCGCCGCAGTGAGGAGTTTTTTCATTGTTTTCATAGTGTTTCTCCATTGCCATATTGGCTTTTATTTTTGTTGTTAACGTCAAACACGTTTTGTAACTACTTTACTTTCGATTAGTTACAAAGGGTCAATCATTTAAACACCTAGGTAGGTATTTAATAGTTCTTGTTTTTGGTTGAGTTCAGACGCTTGAATTTCTTCAACAATCTGCCCATGCTCCATTAAGTAATGACGATCTGCTAACGGGGCGGCAAATCGAAAGTTTTGCTCAACCAGCACGATGGTCAAACCCTTTTCTTTAAGCTTGATCAACACTTCAGCTAACTTTTGCACAATAACCGGCGCTAACCCTTCGGTAATTTCATCAAGAAGAAGCATATTTGCGCCAGTTCTCAGAATGCGAGCCATGGCGAGCATCTGCTGTTCACCACCAGAGAGACGGGTTCCTTGACTGAAACGACGCTCATACAGATTGGGGAACATGTCGTAAATTTCGTCTAAACTCATGCCACCACTGCGAACGGTAGGAGGTAGCATTAAGTTTTCTTCCACATTAAGACTGGAAAAAATACCACGTTCTTCAGGACAGTAACCGACGCCTAAACGAGCAATATGATGGGCTTGAGTGGCAATTGTTTCACGACCATTGATCATGATTGAACCGGTTCGATGCCCAACCATATTCATGATTGACTTTAAGGTTGTGCTTCGACCAGAACCATTACGCCCAAGCAGCGTCACTAATTCGCCACGACGCACCAACAGGTCGATACCATGAAGAATATGAGATTCTCCATAAAACGCATGAAGATCAGTAATCTTTAATTGTTCATAGTTGGGTTTGATTGCATCGGCCATCAGTGAGCCCCCTCTAAAACATTGGATTCACTGCCCATGTAGGCTTCTTTTACCTGAGGATTTTGAGAAACGGTTTGATAATCACCTTCGGTCAGCACAGCACCCCGCGTTAACACGGTGATCTGATCGCATAATTTGCTGACAACACTGAGGTTATGCTCAACCATCAAAATGGTACGACCGACGGCGGCTTGACGAATCAACTCCACTACCCGATCAACGTCCTCATGACCCATTCCTTGTGTGGGTTCATCTAACAGTACCAGCTCAGGTTCCATGGCGAGCGTGGTCGCCAGCTCAAGGGCACGCTTGCGACCATAAGACAACTCTACGGTAACTGTATCCGCAAAACTTTCCAAACCCACCGACTCAAGCAGTGCGTAAGCACGATCATTGAGCTTATTCAGGGCCTTTTCACTTTTCCAGAAATGAAAGCTGTTACCTTCAAATCGCTGCAACGCCACTCTGACATTTTCCAATGCGGTCATGTGAGGGAAGACTGCAGATATCTGAAAGGATCGAATAATGCCCTTGCGCGCAATCGCAGCAGGCTTCATCGAGGTGATATCTTGCTCATTGAAGAGAATATGTCCCCGAGTCGGAATCAGGAACTTAGTTAATAGATTAAACACGGTCGTCTTGCCAGCACCATTAGGGCCTATTAAGGCATGGATATGGCCTCGACGGACTTTCAGATTAACCTTATCAACGGCTGTGAACCCCTTAAACTCTTTCACAAGATCTCGGGTTTCTAGAACGAATTCAGAACTCATAAGATTGTGCAGCCTCTTTTTATTGTTGTAGACCAGCCTGCTCGCATTACATTTACGTAAGCGTCAACTTAAATTAGCAACGAACGGCAAAGCTTTACAAGTTATACTTTGGTCTAATAGGTGATGGAATTCTTAATAAAATTGTTATTTTTATATTTAAATTAGTTAGTTAACTTAATTACAACCAACACACCCACTAAACATTGTGTAAAAATAACACAAAAAAGCACTTTACGTAAACGTTAACTTTGAGTAATCTCAAATGACGAAGATGAGGAATACTCCATGAGCTTAAAAAAAAGAACCTACTCTATTAGCGAATTGGCCAGTGAATTTGATATCACCACGCGGAGCATTCGCTTTTATGAAGATGAAGGACTACTGAAGCCAGAGCGTAAAGGACAGACTCGCATCTACAGTTCTAAAGACCGAGTTAGACTGAAGTTAATTTTACGCGGTAAGCGCCTGGGATTTTCATTGGCCGAATCGAAAGAGTTGTTCGACCTTTGGGACGAAACCGAAAGCGGTAGCGAAAGACAGTTACTCAAAATGCTAGACACGCTGGGTCAAAAGCAGCGTCAGTTAGAACAGCAGCTCAACGACATCCAGATGGCGAAAATAGAATTAGAAAGTGCTCAACTTCGTTGCGAAGCGGCACTTCAAGAATTAAAGGCAAAAAAAGGGTCATCCCCTGACGAGGTCAAACCCTCCATTCAGGCAACTAACCCAGATCCATCACTCCATTAAAAATAACAAATAGGAATTAGACATGATCTCTCAATACTCTGAATTAAATTTTGGTTTAGGCGAAACGATCGACATGCTTCGTCAACAGATCAATAACTTTGCTGCCAGTGAGATTGCCCCAAGAGCAGCAGATATTGATCATGCCAATCTCTTCCCTGCGGATTTGTGGAAAAAGTTTGGTGATATGGGCCTCTTGGGTATTACTGCCGATGAGGAATTTGGTGGTTCTGGCATGGGTTACCTGGCGCACGTAATCGCGATGGAAGAACTCAGTCGTGCTTCCGCTTCTGTTGCCCTCTCCTACGGCGCACACTCTAACCTTTGTGTTAATCAAATCAATCGTAACGGCACTCAGGCACAGAAAGAGAAATATCTACCTAAACTGATCACCGGTGAACATATTGGCGCATTGGCGATGTCTGAGCCGAATGCAGGTTCTGATGTGGTATCCATGAAACTGACCGCACGTGATGCGGGCGATCATTATGTATTGAATGGCAACAAAATGTGGATCACCAACGGTCCGGATGCCAATGTCTATGTAATCTATGCAAAAACCGATTTGAATGCAGGCCCTAAAGGCATCTCTGCCTTCATCGTTGAACGCGATAGCCCTGGATTCACCCAAGCACAAAAACTCGACAAGCTGGGTATGCGCGGCTCCAACACCTGTGAGTTAGTATTCCAAGACTGCAAAGTGCCTAAAGAAAACTTACTGGGCGAGCTAAATGGTGGCGTCAAAGTACTGATGTCTGGCCTTGATTACGAGCGTTTGGTTCTAGCTGGCGGCCCGCTGGGTATTATGCAAGCAGCCATGGATATCGTGGTTCCCTATGTCCGTGATAGAAAGCAATTCGGTAAAGCCATTGGTGAGTTTGAATTGGTCCAAGGCAAATTAGCCGACATGTATACCCGCATGAACGCGGCAAAATCCTATGTTTACATGGTGGCATTGGCATCAGATCGCGGTGAAACCACTCGTAAAGATGCCGCCGGTGTCATTCTGTATTCTGCAGAAATGGCAACGCAAATTGCACTGGATGCGATTCAGTTACTCGGTGGTAATGGTTATATCAATGAATACCCAACAGGCCGTTTATTACGTGATGCCAAACTTTATGAAATCGGTGCAGGTACCTCAGAAATTCGCCGGATGTTAATAGGTCGCGAACTTTTCTTAAATAACTGATGGCTACTCACTGGGAGCATAACCATGCCAATTCTGCAAACAAAAATAAATGCCCGTTCTGATGAGTTCAGGGCCAAAGCAGATGCCATGTCAGCTGCGGTTTCCGATCTAAAGGAAAAGATTGCCAAGATTCAGCAAGGCGGCGGAGCTGACTACCAGGCTAGACACCTTGCGCGTGGAAAATTACTACCACGCGAACGTATCAACCGCTTAATTGATGATGGCTCTCCATTTCTAGAGCTATCTCAATTAGCAGCTTATAAAGTTTATGATGAAGACGTACCTGCCGCGGGTATCATTACCGGCGTGGGTCGCGTATCAGGCGTCGAGTGTATGATCATTGCCAACGATGCCACCGTCAAAGGGGGTACCTACTACCCCTTAACGGTAAAGAAGCATTTGCGCGCGCAAGAGATCGCTGAACAGAACCACCTACCTTGTATCTACCTTGTAGACTCAGGAGGTGCCAATCTGCCTCGTCAAGATGAGGTGTTTCCTGACCGTGATCACTTCGGACGTATTTTTTATAATCAGGCACGCATGTCTGCAAAAGGGATTCCGCAAATCGCTGTGGTGATGGGCTTGTGTACCGCTGGCGGTGCTTATGTTCCCGCCATGGCTGATGAGTCAATCATCGTGCGCAATCAAGGCACCATCTTTTTGGCTGGCCCTCCTTTGGTTAAAGCCGCTACGGGTGAAGTGGTGAGCGCTGAGGATCTCGGCGGTGCTGACGTGCATTGTAAAATTTCGGGTGTTGCCGATCACTATGCTGAAAACGATCAGCATGCACTGCAAATTGCACGACGTTGTATTGCCAACTTGAATCGTAAAAAGAAACTGGATATTGCCATCGCCCAACCCAAAGCACCTTTATATGATGCTGAAGAACTCTACGGCATCGTCGGTACCGATCTTCGCAAGCCTTTTGACGTTCGTGAAGTAATCTCGCGCTTGGTCGATGGCTCCGAGTTTGACGAGTTCAAACAGTATTACGGTGCTTCACTGGTTACAGGCTTTGCTCATATTCATGGCTACCCCGTGGGCATTATTGCCAATAACGGCATCTTATTTACCGAATCTGCCCAAAAAGGCGCGCACTTTATCGAACTGTGCTGCCAACGCAATATCCCCCTGCTCTTTTTGCAAAATATCACCGGCTTTATGGTCGGACGCAAATATGAAGCAGAAGGCATTGCCAAGCATGGCGCAAAAATGGTGATGGCCGTTGCCTGTGCCAATGTACCCAAACTAACTGTGTTAATCGGCGGTAGTTTTGGTGCCGGTAACTATGGTATGTGTGGCCGTGCCTATAATCCTGATTTCCTGTGGATGTGGCCAAATGCTCGTATCTCTGTCATGGGGGGTGAGCAAGCGGCGGGTGTCTTGGCAACTGTTCGTCGCGAAAGCATGGAACGTAACGGCAAAAGCTGGTCGGAAGAGGATGAAGCTAAATTTAAACAACCGATCGTTGATACCTACGAACATCAAGGCCACCCGTATTATGCCAGTGGTCGCATGTGGGATGATGGTGTGATTGACCCAGCACAAACTCGTGAAGTCATTGCATTAAGTCTATCAGCAACCCTTAATCGACCCACTGAAGAAACACGCTTTGGCGTGTTCAGAATGTAAGGAGTTGATGATGTCTGAGACTACTGAAATCATCACCCTTCGAACACTCGAGGCGGGAATTGCAGAACTAGTGCTTAATCGTCCTGAAAAGCATAACGCTTTTGACGACAGTATGATTAGCCAACTCATCAGCAAACTAGACGAAGCGGAACAAAACAGTGAACTTCGTCTGCTGATTTTACGTTCTGAAGGCAAACACTTTTCTGCCGGTGCTGATCTAAACTGGATGAAACGCATGGCCAATAATAGTCATGCTGAAAACCTCACCGATGCCGGTCAACTTGCACAGTTAATGAATAAGCTGAACCACTTTAGTAAACCGGTGATCGGATTAGTTCAGGGCGCAGCCTATGGAGGCGCAGTCGGTCTAGCCGCTTGCTGTGACATCGTGATTGCCAGTCGGGACGCTCGCTTTTGTCTTAGCGAAGTCAAAATCGGTTTGATCCCTGCCGTGATCAGTCCCTATGTCATTCGTGCCATCGGCGAGCGCCAATCCAGACGCTACTTCTTAACCGCTGAAGTGTTTGACGCAGAAACCGCACATGATTTTGGCTTGGTTCATCATCTGGTTGATGACGCCAGTGAGCTGTTATCCGCTGCTCAAGCCTTTATTGCCAGCATGAATCAGAACAGTCCTCAGGCCATGCAAGCAGCAAAGTCACTCATTTTTGCTGTGAGCCACCTGCCCATCACACAACCTGTGATTGAACAAACCACTCAACGTATCGCGGATATTCGCGTGAGTGATGAAGGGCAGGAAGGACTCAGTGCTTTCCTGAACAAACGCCGTCCGAACTGGTCGTCCACACTGGAATCAGGAGAATAATAATAATGTTCAGTAAAATTCTAATTGCTAACCGTGGCGAAATCGCATGCCGCGTGATTCAAACGGCTCACCGTTTAGGCATTCGCTGCGTTGCCGTTTATTCGGAAGCAGACCGCAATGCACGTCATGTGGCACTGGCAGATGAAGCCTTTCTATTAGGCCCAGCCCCCAGCAGCGAAAGCTATCTGCGTGGCGACAAAATCATCGATATTGCTTTACAAAGTGGTGCTCAAGCGATCCATCCTGGGTATGGTTTTCTATCTGAAAACACCGATTTCGCTGAAGCCTGTAGCAAAAACGGTATCGTCTTTATTGGTCCACCCGCCTCTGCTATTGCTGCGATGGGTTCTAAGTCTGCCGCTAAAGCGATTATGGAAAAAGCCGGTGTGCCCCTAGTCCCAGGCTATCATGGTGACGATCAAGATCCTGAAACGCTGCGTGCTGAAGCCCTCAAATGTGGCTTCCCCTTGCTATTAAAAGCCGTTGCAGGGGGTGGTGGTAAAGGGATGCGTGTGGTCAACAATATTGATGAGTTTGACGATGCATTATCCGCTGCCAAACGCGAAGCTAAAAATGCGTTTGGTAATCCCGACATGCTGGTCGAGCGCTACCTAACTCAACCTCGTCACGTCGAAATCCAGGTGTTCTGTGACAGTCATGGCAACGGTGTATACCTAGCTGAGCGCGATTGCTCAGTTCAACGCCGTCATCAGAAGGTGCTGGAAGAAGCGCCAGCACCAGGACTTTCAACCGAAACGCGTATCGCCATGGGTGAAGCCGCTGTTAAAGCTGCTCAAGCGATTAATTACGTAGGTGCTGGAACCGTTGAATTCCTCTATGACGTAGATGGCTCCTTCTTCTTTATGGAGATGAACACTCGCCTGCAGGTCGAGCACCCCGTCACCGAAATGGTCACCGGTCAGGATCTGGTTGAATGGCAACTGCGTGTAGCCGAAGGCTCTCCTCTACCGTTACTGCAAGATCAAATTCGCATTCGCGGTCATGCACTGGAAGCACGTATCTATGCAGAAGATCCAGACAATGACTTTTTACCCGCAACAGGCCACCTGAACTATTTACGCACACCCGACGAGAGTGCTCATGTGCGAGTCGATACCGGTGTGGTTGAAGGAGATGAGGTCAGTGTGCATTACGACCCAATGATCGCCAAACTGATCGTATGGGATGAAAATCGAGATCAAGCGATCAACCGTATGGTTCAGGCGCTAGAGCAGTATCGAATTCATGGCGTAAAAACCAACATTCGTTTCCTGCATGCCCTAGCGGATGCCCAACCTTTCCGCGAAGCCGATCTGGATACAGGATTTATCGAAAAGCATCGCTCGTTGTTGTTTCCACCGGCCAAACTAGATCTGAATAAAGCGCTAGTCTTGGCCGCTGGCTTTTTACTGGAGCAGAAGCGTAGCCATAATCCCAACAATGAAGACCGCTGGTCACCCTTTGCGCATCAAAATAGCTGGCGTCTCAACTCTGAATACGCCAAGCCGTTAGCCCTCAAAGTAGGCGATCATATTCATGAACTTAAAGTGCTGGAAAAAGACCATCACTATGAAATTCGCGTGGCTGATAGCCTTTACACCTTGGCGGTAGACCTAGTAGGCGATCAGCTAAAAACCGTCATTAATGGTCATCGCATTACAGTTCATGCAACACAACAGGGTAAAGAAGTCGTGGTTTTCCACGAAGGTGAATCTTTCCGCTGCGAAGCGCATGAAGAGACCTTTGGTCTTGAAGATGTCAGTGCGGCCGGAAGCTTGACCGCACCCATGAACGGTTCTGTCGTTGCCATTATGGTGAAGTCAGGCGATGTGGTGAAAGCCGGACAAACACTGGTGATTATGGAAGCGATGAAAATGGAGCACGCCATTAAGGCACCTAAAGCCGGTGTGGTAGATGAAATCTATTTTAATGAAGGTGAACTGGTTTCAGAAGGTGCTGAACTCCTTGCCGTCACCAGTGACGAACAGGAAGAGGTTGTCGTATGAGCTTCCCCGCTTCTGTCCGACTATTCGAAATGAGTCCGCGTGACGGGCTGCAAAACGAACCAGGTGAGTTGATTCCTACCGCCATTAAGGTGGAACTGATCAATCGCCTAAGTCAATGTGGACTTTCTCATATTGAAGCAGCCAGTTTTGTATCACCCAAATGGGTACCTCAGATGGGTGATGCAAGCGATGTGATGGCCGGTATCACTCGGAAACCCGGTGTGACCTACGCTGCCCTGACCCCAAATATGAAAGGGTTAGAATCGGCGATTGCCGCTAAGGCAGATGAAGTTGCGGTGTTTAGTGCAGCGTCAGAAGCCTTTACCCAGAAAAACATCAACTGCTCGATTGCGGAAAGCTTAGAACGCTTTGCCCCTATTATGGAAACCGCTAAACAGTCAGGCATTAAGGTGCGAGGCTATGTGTCTACCGTGATGGGTTGTCCTTACCAAGGTGATGTTGACCCTAAACAGGTCGCTAAAGTTGCTAAGGCGATGTTCGAGATGGGTTGCTATGAAATCTCCCTAGGCGACACCATTGGCGTGGGTACTCCGTTAAAAGCCAAGCGGATGTTGGAAGCCGTGAGTAAAGAGGTGCCAATCAACCGATTGGCAGCACATTTCCACGACACCTATGGTCAAGCAATCGGCAATCTCTACGCGGTGTTAGAAGAAGGTATTGCGGTGATAGATGCTTCTGTCGCTGGATTGGGAGGATGTCCTTATGCCAAAGGCGCCTCCGGCAATGTCGCCACGGAAGATGTACTTTATCTATTGAATGGATTGGGCATAGAAACCGGTGTCGACCTACAAAAACTGATTAACACCGGACATTGGATTACTCAGCAACTGAATCGTACCAGTGGCTCTAAAGTCGCTTTAGCGATGGGAGGCTGTGATGAGTAATCCAGTGGTAGCACTCGACCTTCCGATTCCCTCTTTTGCCGAATTACCTGAATCCGTGCAAGGCTATTTTGATAAGTGCCAAGAAAAGTTGGGCTTAATCCCAAATGTGTTAACGGCCTACAGTCAAAATCTAGAACAACTAGAGGTATTTTCTCGCTTCTACAACCAACTGATGTTTGGCGAGAGTGAATTAACAGTTCTGGAACGAGAAATGATCGCTGTGGTTGTCTCTTCCGACAACAAATGTTTTTACTGCTTAGTCGCTCATGGCGCAGCCGTGCGCGAACTTAGCGGTGATCCTGCGCTAGGTGAACATCTGGTGATGAATTATCGCAGTGCAAAACTTTCAGCAAGGCACCAAGCCATGCTGGATTATGCATCCAAATTAACGCGACACCCCTCAGAGGTCACTCCTAAGGATGCCAATGCCTTACGTGATGTAGGATTCAGTGACCAAGGAATCTGGGATATCTGCAATCTGGTTGGTTTTTACAACATGACTAACCGTGTTGCACTGGCCGTGGAAATGGCACCGAATGAGGAGTATCACACTCAATTTCGTTAGCCTTTAGTTTTTAAATAAACAGCCTCTTTGCATAAAAAAAATAATGGAGCCTGAACTATGTCAACACTACCAAGCTATACCAGCGGTACCAGCAGCAAACCTCTACTGGGCATGACCATTGGAGATATGTTTGATGCGACAGCCAACCGTTACCCTGATAACGATGCGCTAATCGTGTTACACCAAAATATTCGATGGACCTACAAAGAACTTCAAGAACACGTGAATCGCTGTGCACGGGCACTCTTAGCGATCGGTGTTCAACGTGGAGACAGGGTCGGTATCTGGTCACCTAACCGTTATGAGTGGACCTTAACCCAATTTGCGACTGCAAAAATTGGTGCGATTCTGGTTAACATCAACCCCGCTTATCGTACCCACGAACTGGAATATGCCCTGAATCAATCAGAAGCCAGCTACCTTGTCACAGCAGACAGCTTTAAAGGTTCTGATTATCGCAGCATGCTTTACGAGCTAGCACCTGAACTAAAAATGTGTGCCGAAGGAAAGCTAAAATCGCAAAAACTGCCGCTGCTAAAAGGGGTCATTAACCTTGATGAGAAAAAGCATCCGGGCATGTGGCGTTGGCAAGACTTTGTTGAGTTATCCAAAGAAATCCCGCAAGAAACAGTGGATCAAACTCAATCAGAGTTACAGTTTGATGATGCGATCAATATTCAGTACACCTCTGGCACCACGGGCTTTCCAAAAGGTGCAACGCTTTCTCATCACAATATTCTAAACAACGGATACTTTGTTACCGAAAGTATGGGCTTTACCGAAAAAGATCGCCTAGTGATCCCTGTTCCGCTGTATCACTGTTTTGGCATGGTGATGGGTAACTTGGGTTGTGTGACGCATGGATCAACGATGATCTATCCAGGCGAAGGGTTTGATCCCGCCACGGTTTTACAAGCGGTTCATCAAGAGCGTGCAACTGCTCTGTACGGTGTACCGACCATGTTTATTTCTGAGCTAGGTCACCCGGATTTCGACAAAATGGACCTTTCCAGTTTACGCACTGGCATCATGGCAGGCTCGTTATGCCCGACCGAAGTGATGAAACAAGTGATCAATAAAATGAACATGAAAGAGGTTCAGATCGCTTACGGAATGACTGAAACGAGTCCGGTTTCAACGCAAACCGGTGCCAATGATTCGCTGGAAAAACGTGTGACCACCGTAGGACGCACTCAGCCGCATTTGGAAAGCAAAATTGTAGATCCGGCTACCGGTCGTATTTTGCCTCGTGGCGAAATTGGTGAACTGTGCACACGTGGTTACAGCGTCATGTTGAAATACTGGAATAATGAATCAGGCACTAAAGAAGCGATTGATGCTGCAGGATGGATGCATACAGGTGATTTGGCCAGCATGGACGAAGAAGGCTACATCAAGATCGAAGGCCGCATTAAAGACATGGTAATTCGTGGTGGTGAAAACATCTATCCCAAAGAAGTGGAAGAATTTTTATACACCCACCCTGCCATTGCAGAAGTTCAAGTTACCGGTATTCCCGATAGAAAATACGGTGAGGAACTGATTGCATGGATCAAACTTCAACCCGGCGCTGATGAAATGAGCGATGAATCATTGCGAGCCTTCTGCAAAGGGAAAATCACCCACTTCAAAATCCCACGCTACTTTAAATTTGTCGAAGAGTTTCCAATGACCGTTACTGGAAAAATTCAGAAGTTTAAGATGCGCGAAATTTCTGTCAAAGAGCTGGGTCTAGAAGACGTCTAAACGAAAATTCCATGGATTAGACGGACATCACTTTTCGCCTACTCTTCCACACCCCTATAGCGGTCCTAAGGTGTGGTTGAGTAGGTGCTTTTTTTACAACGGCCACACCAGTAACAGCAAGGGTAATGATACTAGAATCACAAGAACTTCTAGTGGAAAGCCAAGTTTCCAATAATCACTAAACTTGAACCCACCAGGCCCTAAAATCAAGGTGTTATTCTGATGACCTATCGGCGTCAAAAATGCGCAGGAAGCGCCAATCGCCACGGCCATTAAAAACGAATCAGGACTCACCACCAGGGTATTGGCAATACTGATCGCGATTGGACACATGACGGCCGCTGTCGCTGCATTGTTCATCAAATCCGATAAGAACATCGTCACGATCAGAATTAATGCTAAGCCTACCACTGCATTACCCTGCGCCACATTTTCAACCAACACTCGGGCAATTAAATCGGCTGTTCCCGTTATTTCCATCGCCGCCGCTACTGGAATCAATGACGCCAATAACACGATCACAGGCCAATCAACGGCTTCGTACACTTGCCGCAGTGGTACCGTGCGTAAGGCCATAGATGCTAATACGCCCAATGCAAAAGCGATCGCTGCTGGCAACAAACCAAAGGCAGCTCCTGCAATAGAGAACAGCATAATTAAGCTGGCTTGCCAGATTTTTATTTTATCTGGAATACGTAACTCGCGTTGTGCCAGTGGCACACAGGCATTATCGGCTGCAAACTCCAATATAGATTCAGGAGGCCCTTGCATCAGCAATAAATCACCTGATTGAATCGCAATAGAACGCAAGCGTTTTCTCGATCGACTCCCCTCTCTAGAAAAAGCCAATAAGTTGATGCCATAACGTGTTCTTAACAGAATATCGCTAGCTGAACGACCTGATAATGGTGAGTTCGGCAGTACCGCAAGCTCCATTAACTCTATTTCTTTGGATTTACTGGAGCTTTCTTCCTCTTCTTCCTCTTCTTGATCTTTAGCTGACGTCTTACTTGCTGGTTGTTTGTTGTCAATCTTCTCTTTGATGGTTTTTTTCGCTGCTACTTTTTCCACCTGTGCAGGCTTTTCGTCTGAATCCTGTTCCTCCTTTACCGATTCTTCCAGGGTCAAACCTAAAATGGATAGCACATCAGCCAGGGCATCCACTTCTGCTTCAATCATCAAAATATCGCCTGCATAGACACGACGATTTGAATTAGCAGCAATAATTTTGACTTCTCGTTGAACGATACCTAGGACTTGAGAGTCAACATCCTCTAAAGCTTTTTCGATCTCAAACAAGCGTAAACCATCCGACTTACTCTTCTCTTCAATTCTAACTTCGGTGATATAAGCCCCTGATTCAAAACCTTCAAGATCCGATTGTTGTCGTGCTGGAACAAGACGCCAGCCTACCAGGGCAATAAAAATAATACCCACGAAAGCGACTGCAAAACCAATAATGGTGAAGTCGAACATGGCAAAACTGCCTAACCCAGCTTCTGCTCGAAATCCCGAAACAATTAGGTTGGGCGGTGTACCGATGAGCGTGGTCATGCCGCCTAGAATAGTGCCAAAAGCCAAAGGCATCAGGACTTGACCCGGCGTAAGTTCTAATCGATGCGCCACATGAATGGCTACCGGCATTAACAGCGCCATAGCACCGACGTTGTTCATAAAGCCAGATAAGAAGGCTCCTAACCCCATTAAGGCCAACATACTGACCATGCGCCCCGCATTCGCAGGTAACGCAACACGCGTTAATGCATCCACAGCACCAGAGTTCTGTAATCCTCGACTCAGAATTAATACACAGGCCACGGTTATCACAGCAGGATGACCAAAGCCACTAAAGGCTTCAGCAGGATCAATCAGACCAGCTAGAACACAGGCCAATAGTGAACCAAACGCCACCATATCGTGCCGCCAACGCCCCCATAGGAACATCAACACGGTGATTGCAAAAATAGAAATGATAATCCATTGATCTACAGTCATAAAACGCTTCCTTGACCTTGTGTGTATCTGATTATACTGAACTAGCACCAGTAACATTAGGAAAAAATTATTTTAATTTTGGTTATATTAAAATAATTATTAATTACTTTTAGATCTAAACAATAACACTTATCCTTGTCACACTTTTAGTTCAAGGAAACAGTTATCATGACGGACAAGAATCAACGTGGGCAATTCAAAAATATTCTAGCTGCCTTGCTTATCACACTTCCAATCAGTGCTTATTCAGCCGATATTGACTTATTGAATGTCTCGTACGATCCAACTCGTGAGTTTTACCAAGATTACAATGAACGTTTTGTTGATCATTGGCGAGCAAAAACTGGGGATACTGTGCGCGTCAGGATGTCTCATGGCGGTTCTGGACGTCAAGCGTTAGCAGTCATGCAAGGACTCAATGCTGATGTGTTATCGTTGGCTCTTGCCTATGACATCGATATGGTTGCAGAACGAACAGGTCGGCTGGATAAGCATTGGCAGGAACAGTTACCTCTTGCATCATCACCCTACACGTCTACCATTGTATTTCTGGTGCGTGAAGGAAACCCTAAAAATATCAAAGACTGGGATGATTTAGTTAACGAAAACGTTGGCATCATTACCCCCAACCCTAAAACATCCGGCGGTGCGCGCTGGAACTATCTAGCGGCATGGGGACATGCCTATCTCAATGCCATGGGTGGTATTCAACAACTCAATGATGCTGATGATGCATCCCGTGATCTAGCCGAACAATCTGCACGAGATTTCGTACAAAAACTTTACAGCAATGTTTTATTAATGGACACAGGTGCTCGCGGATCCAGTGTTACTTTTGTAGAACGAGGTATGGGAGATGTTTTGATTGCGTGGGAAAATGAAGCGCTATTAAGCCTCAATAATCTTAGCCACAATGGTCTTGAGATTATTATTCCTAGCCAGTCCATTTTAGCTGAACCACCGGTGGCGGTCATGACCGGCAATACCGACAGAAAAGGCAGTACAGAAGTAGCCAAAGCCTATGTTGAACATCTGTATTCGGAAGATGGTCAACGCATCGCAGCTCAACACTATTATCGCCCACAGTACCCAGAACTCGTCAGCACCCAGAATCTTGAACATTTTCAGCAAATTAATTTATTTAAGCTAGAGGATCTTTATCCCAATTGGTCGGTTGCTCAAGAAAAACATTTCAGTAATGGTGGTGTGTTTGATCAGTTAGTTAGAAAGTGAACTATGCTGGTGTTAATGATTAAGTTTGATCGATTTGCATAGGGCAGCATGAATGAAATATCCCCTTATTTTTGTCGTTCTTATGGTTCTACTCATCCTATCCGGATGCAATTCAAAAGATCCCACGGGCGAATATTATACTGACTGGGATATTGCCGGAGGCTGTACAAGTAACCTAGACAGATCGAGTCGCTTAAGTGCTAATGGTGAGACTATCGATGTGTGTGATGATACTTCATTATACCATTGGATTTGGGTCACTTATGCCGCTCCTTGGTGCAATGCAAGCTCACAACAAGCACCGCATATTCGACGCTTGACCGACACTGCATCAACCCAATTACAGATTTATACAGTCATGACGGGAGGTGATCAGCCTTTTGTCGATGCGACTGTCCAAGATGCGCAACGTTGGTCGAATCGTTTTAACCTTCCACCCAATCGAGTGTTAATAGAAGAAGGCTCAAGAGTCATACCACAGCACTTAATTATTGGACCCGATAGCAAAACTTGGTATCGCTACATAGGACACATGACAACTGAAGAGATGCAAGATATTCTTGCCGACTTTCAAGAAGGTAGAAAATATCCTAATGTGCGCTCGCTTCCTAGACGATAAGAAAAAATGTAGGGAAAAGCTAATGCAGGCGTAATAGGCAGATGGATTAGAACGCAGCACCTTAACGTGTTAGCGTTTGCTGTTTTCTCAAGCTATTTCCCAAGTGACGAAAATATTCCTGAAATGCTGTATTGATTATGGCTCTCTGCTCACCTTGAGGATAGAGCCCCAACAGCGCTTCTTTCGATGACTTAGTCCCTTTTACTAAGAAGTGATTACAAATCGCATGATCTTGAACATAAGACTCAAAAGCGCGAGCAGCCATCTCTTCAGGTAAGCTCCAGTAAAGCACTCCGGATTGTTGATCTACTTTTTTCGACGCCATAAAAAGTTCACTTGGCTCCAGACCTGTTTCATCAAGAAATATGGCTTTGAAGCATTTAAATAGAAGGTCATTGAGTGAATGCACCACGGGTGTTGCGTCATGTAGCCAAGCGCTGGAGGCAAACATTATCTTCGGAGCATCACTAAAACACTTATCTGCTAAATAGTGATCAAGGGCATGGAACCATTCATGCGCAATACTGCCGGGACCTGCATTTTTTGCCAGTGAGAAACAGCGAGTTGCAGGTTGATAGTGTGCGGCTACGCCCGGTCGCCCCCCTATTCCATATTGAAAAGCTAGGGTTCCACGCAATGAGATGAGCGATTCAGTACCATTTAGTATCGTCATTAAGTCTGCCAGAGCATCGTAAAAAAGCGCGGCAGCTTCCTCGTTTTCATTCCGCGTAACCCACCGACCTATCTCAACAGAACGAAAATCGTAAAGCTTTCGAATCGAGACAAAATCGACGATTTCGCCGTATCGATGTTCGGGGCCACGGCGGTAGTAGCGAGAGTTCATAAAGCCTTTTGAATGATCTTAAAGCTCTTCAAATACATGATAACGGTTTTTGCCTTTTAATTTTGCTTGATACATTGCATGATCCGCCTGGCGTTGTAACTGATCTGCATCGAGATTATCCTCTTGTGGGTAAAATGTAACACCAATACTAGCTGATACTTGAAGCATAAATTCGCCAATTTTCACCGGTTTTGAAACCACAGAAAGCAATCTATCTAACATGGGATAACACTCTTCACGGAATCCTAAATCCACCATCGCCACGATAAATTCATCACCCCCAATTCGAGCGATGGTATCACCTTCTCTAATAGCGGCTTTAAGGCGAGAAGCAATAGCAATTAACAGCTCATCACCAATTTGATGTCTATGATTATCATTAACTGCTTTGAACCCATCCAGATCAATGAAGGCGACAGCCAACATTTTTCGGTTACGCTTAACCTGAGCTATCGCCTGATGTAAACGGTCAGATAACAACACCCGATTAGGTAACCGTGTTAGCACATCGTAATGAGCAATGCTTTCAAGTCGAGTTTGATACTCTTTCACGGAGGTTATATCTGAAAAGATGGCAACATAATGACGCGCAGCACCATCTTCGTCATTAACGGCAGAGATAGTTAGAATTTCTGCATAAACCTCTCCCGTTTTACGGCGATTCCAAATTTCACCATGCCAAAAACCTTTTAGTTTAAGAGAGTTCCAAATTGACGCATAAAACTCTTTGTCATGTCGACCTGAACTTAGAATACGACTGTTTTTTCCAATCACCTCTTCAGCACCAAATCCTGTTATGTGTGTAAAGGCTTCGTTCACATCAATAATATGCCCACTGGTGTCAGTAATCATGACGCCTTCACCCGCATGACTGAAAACACTGGCGGCAAGCTGAAGCTTTTCATCTGTCTCTTTTCTTGAGGTAATATCGGAATGCGTACCTATCATGCGAAGAGGTTTATGGTCAGCATCCCGTTCAACTACAACCCCTCTTGCAAATACCCATTTCCAGCTACCGTCTTTACACTTAAGACGATATTCATGACGATACAGCTCGGTATTTCCATCCAAGTGCGCTTGGATTTCACTCATGGTCTGTTTAAGATCCTTTGAGTGAACACGAGAACGCCACTCATCAAAGTTGCTGCTGATTTCATCAGCAGAATATCCCAACATATCTTTTAGGCGCGAACTAAAGAATACTTTTCCATCTGCAAGATTCCAGTCCCAAAGACCATCGCCTGCCCCTTCGATCGCAAATCGCCAGCGAAACTCACTTTCCTTAAGTAGGGATTCGCGCTTTTGAATTTCTTGTGTGAGATTATCAGCAATAAGATTGGCACGTTGACGCGTCGTATTAAGGGATAACATCAAACCACACAGTAAGCCACTGAGAGCAAAACCACTGAATAACACAGCCCAAGCACTCAAATAA
The DNA here is from genome assembly GCF_008973715.1 of Nitrincola schmidtii. Taxonomy (GTDB): domain Bacteria; phylum Pseudomonadota; class Gammaproteobacteria; order Pseudomonadales; family Balneatricaceae; genus Nitrincola; species Nitrincola schmidtii. The sequence continues at coordinate 25,414 of NZ_WBOL01000003.1, read as the reverse complement.
CTAATATTGGCACTGGCCGCTTTTGCATCAAACACTAACAGCCAGTCAGTTCCATTAAAATTCAGTGTAATATTCTGATTAAAGATCGAGGACTGCTTTAAGTCATCCAATGATGAGTAATTAGTGAACAATAAACGTTCTGGGTTCTCATCTGTTCCATCATAGACTCGAAGACCCAGCACATTATCTTCGATAGTTGTCCAGTCGATGAATACCTGTGACATTAAATCTTTCATCCGATGGGACTATAAACCCAACCAAGCAAAGCTGAACGCCTAGATTCAACACTGTCAACCACATCGCCTTGACGATACACTGGTACATACATCAAGGTGCCTGCCTGAATATCGGTGTCCACTTCTTGAACCAGTTCAACCTTACCCGATAGAGAAGCCTTGCCTGTATCCCTTGCCTTTTCCATCGCTGTCCGACGCACAGGTTCCGAGAACATATCAAAGCCAATCGCTCTCATGTTGCGCCAATCTAAAGGCTCTAAGTAAACAATTGAAGTATAAAACGGTCTTTCACCTGCTGGATAAACTGTATAATCAGGAAAGCCCTCTGCACGAACCGAGTCGATGTGTTCTTGCAAATCTTCGGTGAGAATAACTTTTGAAAATCCGATCCCTTGAATACCTGAAACACTGGAATGCTCTCTAAGGGTATCAACAAAAACTCGCCATTGATCACGATCAACAATGTCAGAAGATCCATTGAAAAAAGCCACACCGCTCTGCAGAATCAGTGCGTAAGCTTGTAATCTTTCCTCAATTTTTAGGGTGACTTCTGCAGCTGCGAACTCAAAACGATGCGCTGCATCTCTTTCGATAGATTTTTTTACTGTCCAAGCAATAGAGAGAGACAGCAGCAAGCCCAGTGTAAGGATCAACCAAGCAAAGTGTGCTTTAAAAAGACGCGTTAAGAATTGCATGTCGGCAGTGTGCTGTTTAAAAATGCCATTAAACTCATTTCTGATATGTAAAGTCAATGCAAGAATATCCGCTTATTTAATAAGGCAAGAGATATCAATTCAGCAAATAGAGATCACATTGTTAATATTTTACGTAGTTTGAATTCATGGCAAAACAGGAGACTCTATGAAAATTTTAATGGTACTAACTTCACACGATCAACTTGGCGATACAGAGCATAAAACAGGATTCTGGCTAGAAGAATTTGCTGCTCCCTACTACGTTTTTCTTGATGCTGGAGCAAACATCACACTCGCCTCGCCTAAGGGAGGTCAGCCACCGATCGATCCAAATAGTTCGGTACCCGATGCTCAAACACCTGCGACAGAACGATTTAACCAAGATACTGATGCGCAGAAAGTTTTAGCCAATACCGTAAAACTGGCCTATGTGAACGCGAATAACTTTGACGCTATTTTTTACCCCGGAGGCCATGGCCCTTTATGGGATTTAGCAGAAGATCAGCACTCTATTAAATTAATTCAGGAATTTTACAAACAATCCAAACCGGTAGGTGCCGTTTGTCATGCACCAGCCGTTTTCAAACATACGAAAGACAGCAAGGGCGACCCTCTAGTTAAGGGCAAATCGGTTACTTGCTTCACCAATACTGAAGAAGATGCAGTTCAACTGACGGACATTGTCCCTTTCCTAGTCGAAGATATGCTTAAAGAAAATGGTGGCCACTTTGAGCGCACACAAGACTGGCAAAGTCATGTGGCAATCGATGGCTTGTTAGTGACAGGTCAAAATCCAGCCTCTTCTGATGCGACTGCCGAAGCACTTCTTACACTATTAAAGCAGTAGTTGGCTGTATATATTTTGGCTAGGGATAATTAATTAAACATCGTTCTCTGCGTGCGCTGTGACATACACAGCGCCTTCTTCATCTAATGCCACTTTGATGGTAATCGGGCTACAACATACTTGGCAATCCTCAATATACTGATCGCCCGCTTCTTGGTAATCAATTTGCACTTCAATCCATTCACCGCAGTAGGGACAACTGATCTGTTGGTATTCTAGGTAATTCATACACCCTCCACTCTTTAGCAAATCTGCGCGTAAACCATCGCCCAATGCTGGCGGTGATATAAGCGCACAAAGCAACGCGTTGTTAATGTGTATGGTATAATGTGAACATGATTTCTGCCACCAGAGTACGTATTTATCCAACACCCGAGCAGGCTGTTTTTTTAAACCAGCAATTCGGTGCTGTGCGCTTTTGTTACAACAAAGCGCTCTTGATTATACGTAACCAGTATCAACACCACGGTGTGAGCTTGCGTGCCAAGCGTGACATCAAGCCTTTACTGGCGGTGGCGAAAAAGTCACGTAAATACCATTGGCTTAAATCGTTCGATGCCATTGCACTCCAACAGTCAATAATCCATCTGGATACAGCTTTTGCCAAATTCTTTAAGAAGACGGCACGGTTTCCACGCTTTAAATCTAAGCGTAGCAAACAATCCAGCTATCACTGTACCAGTGTGAGCGTGGGTGATGATTGGATTAAGATCCCAAAGATAGCAGCTATTAAGGCCAGAATTCATCGTGATCTGGAAGGATCTATCCGCAGTATTACGGTCAGTCGTACCGCAACCGGTAAATACTACGCATCGATCTTAACCGACGATGGATTGAATGCGCCCATACCGATACAAACACTGGATCAAGTCGTTGGTATCGATATGGGATTGACGGATGTCTGCATCACCTCTGAGGGCGTTAAAACGCCAAATCCGAGGTTTTTAAAGAATGCAGCCTCTAATCTGCGGCGCAAGCAAAAAGCCCTGTCACGCTGCCAGAAAGGCAGTCGGGGTCGGGCGAAAGCCCGATTACTGGTAGCCAAGGCGCATGAGCGCCTGGCCAACACTCGTGCTGATTTTCAGCACAAACTGTCTCGACAACTCGTTGACGATAACCAAGCAGTGGTTGTTGAGACATTAAAGATTACAAACTTATTGAAAAACCACCGGCTCGCCAAGCACATTGCGGATGTAAGCTGGGATGGTTTGATCAAAAAGTTAACGTATAAAGCGATGCGTGCCGGTAAGCACCTGGTGAAGATTAATCCGTGGTTTGCCAGTACCAAAACCTGTGCTTGCTGCGGTTACAAAATCGCATCGTTACCACTGGCTGTTCGCACGTGGGATTGTCCTGCCTGCGGCACAACAGATATTGATCGTGACATCAATGCTGCGATCAATATCCGCCAGCAAGGTTTGATTCATTTACGAGCGGAAGGACTGTTCGTTCCTGCCAACTGAGGCTGTGTAAATCCGATCACGTATCGGTTACGGCCTGTGACGTTGGAAGCATCGCCTAAAGGGCGGTGAGCAGTCACAAAACTATAGCTGGAATTCTCGATAAGTACACAGAGCAATGTATGATTCAATGATTAGATGTACACTCATTCTCTGAATTCAGGATCAATAGGTTAAGTCAATGAACTACGCTAAAACGATCTTACGCATAGGTGTGTTTTTTAGCGCCATCTACTTGTTGATTCTACTAATCATGTGGATGTCACAAGAGCGCTCAATTTTTTTAACGGATGTTGGACGCGAACCTATCGGCACTCCCAGTGATATTGGCTTAACTTGGCAATCGGTTACACTGACTACTGAAGATGATTTACAGTTAGATGCTTGGTGGTTACCCCATGACGAACCTCGCGCTTCTCTTTTATTTTTGCATGGCAACGCCGGTAATATTTCACATAGACTGCCATCCTTAGCGCAGTTTCATCAACTCGGTCTTGCTGTTCTTATTCTGGATTATCGCGGCTATGGTCGAAGTGAAGGCAAGCCTTCTGAAGCAGGAACGGCAATGGATGCAGATGCTGGCTGGCGCTGGTTAAAAGACAACTCTGGGCATGACCCAGATCGCTTTATTATTTTTGGGCGCTCGCTTGGTTCTGCGGTCGCAGCTGAATTAGCCTCTCGAACAGATTCAGCCGCGTTAATCTTAGAGTCCCCCTTCCGCTCAATGCCCGAATTAGGCCAACAGTTATACCCTTGGTTGCCGGTAAAACTCTTAGCGCGTATTCATTACCCTACGGCTGAATACGTCACTCATCGCGAAATGCCCTTGTTAGTCATCCACAGCAAAGATGATGAACTAGTCCCCTTTCGCGAGGGTGAAAAGGTGTATGAATTGGCTAATCCACCGAAACAACTGCTAATGATTCATGGTGGTCACAACACCGGATTTTTGGATAGTGAAGCCATTTACCTGCAGGGAATTGATGAGTTTTTGATCAGCATTGGGTTTTAGTTTAAATTTTACTTATTTCGCCATCCTCTTAAAAAATTCATCTTGATAGTCTAAGGAATTTTCATGCAGTCCAAATTAACCATAGAAGACCTTATCGAAGGCACTGGCAAAGCAGCAGAGAAAGGGGCATTGATCACTGCACATTATCGGGGATGGCTTGAAAACGGAACTGAGTTTGACTCGTCATACAAACGCAACGAACCTTTTCAAACAGTATTAAGCCACAAACGCGTGATACAGGGTTGGGTTTTAGGGCTGAAAGGGATGAAAACCGGCGGAAAGCGAAAGCTTTGGGTACCCGCAGAGCTAGCTTACGGTGAACGCAAAATGGGCAATCTCATCCCAGCCAATGCTAACCTGATTTTCGAGATAGAGTTGTTGGAAGTGTTAACGAGGGATGATTGATTCTGTAGTTAAAACGTTGACGAGTCATCTATCACACATTCTCTACCTAGCACTGGGCTAGAGAATTATAGATAAGGGTTTGATAACGTAATCAATATAAAAACACTACACGTGCGTAGTGTTTTCGAAAGGCAGGCTATCAATAAAATATATTGCGTGAGTAAAGCCATGGCTTATCAATGTGCAATCGGTGTTCAGCGTTATCAGTTTAACGATCTTAAAACCTTAATGGCGAAAGCTACTCCATTGCGCTCGGGTGATTGCCTTGCAGGGATCGCTGCCGAGGATGCACAGGAACGCATTGCAGCACAAATGTTATTAGCCGATCTGCCGTTAACGACCTTTTTGAACGACCCACTGATTCCTTATGAACAAGATGAGGTGACACGGCTGATTATTGATCAGCATGACACCTCAGCCTTTTCTATCGTGGCACATCTGACAGTCGGTGATTTCCGCGATTGGTTGTTATCGGATCACGCCGATACCTTGACACTGCAACAGCTCGCTAAAGGCTTAACGCCGGAAATGGTCGCAGCAGTCAGTAAAATCATGCGCATACAGGACCTGATTAATGTATCGGCTAAATGTAACGTCGTGACGCGCTTTCGAAATACGCTAGGATTATCAGGGCACTTATCAACGCGTTTACAACCTAACCACCCGACCGATGATCCTGCCGGGATCGCAGCGAGCGTTTTGGATGGGTTACTCTATGGCAGTGGCGATGCCGTGATTGGTATCAATCCTGCCTCTGACAATGATTACGCTGTTACCACCTTGATGAAGATGCTAGATGATGTCATTCAGCATTATCAAATACCCACGCAGTTCTGCGTCTTAAGCCATGTGACAACGCAAATTGATGCCATTAACAAAGGTGTGCCGGTCGATTTGATTTTCCAATCTATTGCAGGCACTGAAGCAGCCAATACTAGTTTTGGCATTAACTTAGCCTTGTTAAGTGAAGCCTTAGATGCTGGTCGCTCGTTGAATCGAGGTACCTTAGGCAACCATGTTATGTACTTTGAGACAGGACAAGGCAGTGCGTTATCGGCTAATGCTCATCACGGTGTTGATCAACAAACCTGTGAAGCTAGAGCTTACGCAGTGGCACGACATTTTGAACCACTATTGGTCAATACGGTGGTTGGGTTTATTGGACCAGAGTATCTATATGATGGTAAACAGATTATTCGTGCAGGCTTAGAAGATCATTTCTGCGGAAAGCTGTTGGGTTTGCCGATGGGGTGTGACATCTGCTACACCAATCATGCGGAAGCGGATCAAGACGATATGGATATGTTGCTGACCTTATTAGGTGTGGCAGGCATTAACTTTATCATGGGCATTCCAGGTTCTGACGATATTATGCTGAATTACCAAACTACCTCTTTTCATGATGCGTTATATGTTCGACAAGTGCTGAATAAAAAACCGGCACCAGAATTTGAACGCTGGCTGCAACAGCAAGGCATTTTTAATGCGCAAGGTCAGCTTAACACCGCGAGTGAGTTACCAGGTGATTTTGCGAGGTTAAGCTTACCAAAGGGGAATGGACGATGAATAAAGAGCCTATTGTTATTCACAACCGCTGGAATACCCTGCGCCAGCATACGGATGCTCGTATTGGCTTGGGTAGAGCCGGTGTTAGTCTTCCAACCCGCGAGCAACTCGCCTTTCAATTAGACCATGCTAAAGCCAGAGATGCCGTGCATCTTCCCTTAGATGAAGATCACCTGCAGCATCAATTACAAGAACAGGGCTTTGAGGTCTATCGACTGAAAAGTCGGGTCAAGGATCGTCGAGAGTATCTACAACGCCCTGATTTTGGCCGTCGCTTGAGTGCAGAATCGGTAGCATTTTTGCAAAACCATGCCAGTAACCATTCAACTCCAGACACCCTGATTATTATAGCTGATGGTTTATCCTCCACCGCCGTTGCTTCCCATGCGGTTGCCATGGTGAATAGAATCGCCGCAGGGTTAAACGCTGAAGGTTTTAGAGCTGGACCTATCTGTATGGTTAGCCAAGCCAGAGTTGCCATAGCTGACGAGGTAGGTGAACTACTTAAATCGCAATCGGTAATACTGCTAATTGGCGAACGACCCGGATTAAGCTCTCCAGATAGTTTAGGGATTTACTATACCTATGCTCCCCGCTTGGGTCTAACTGATGCCGCTCGAAATTGTATCTCTAATATACGCCCACAAGGGCTGAGTTATGACGAAGCGACACATACATTAATGTTTTTATTTCTGGAGTCTTATCGAAGAAAACTTTCAGGGGTGCAGTTGAAAGATACGTCGGTCAACGCAAGTCAGCATGAACTTGACCGACCCAAACAGCATTTCCTGTTGCCGACTGATCAAGTTCAAGAATAATGTGTCGCTAATGCCTTAGATGGGCTAAGCGCTTTCTTGATAAAACTTAATCGTATTTCGGCCCGCAGCTTTCGCATCATACATCGCTTTATCTGCACACTTTAAAATTTCATCGGGGTTTGCTTTGTGGTCGATAAACACATATACACCAATACTGGCCGTACAACGATGTTCGACAAGCCTTTCAGCTTGGTCATTATGTTTAACCTTCAGTTGATAGATATCCGAAAGGCGACAACGAATTTTTTCTGCCACACTGCTTGCATAGGCGACTGATTTTTCGAAACTGGTATCCAAATCACCGAGCAGCAACACAAACTCATCGCCACCGAAACGTGCTACGGTATCCATTTCACGAACACAATCTTTCAGGCGCTTCGCTACTTCAACCAATAGCAGATCTCCAACATGATGGCCGTGAACATCATTGAGTGGTTTAAAGTTATCTAGGTCGACAAACATTAATGCACCGTGATGCCCTGTTCGCTTGCTGGCGGCTGAAGCTTGGTTAATTCGATCAATTAGAAGACGGCGATTAGGCAATTGTGTCAGTGTGTCATAAAAGGCCAGCTGTTTAATCTGATCCTGCATGTTTTTACGTTTCGTTATTTCCCGGGTAATGCCATGAAAGCCGATAATGTTTCCAGCCTCATCACGAACCGCTTTTGAAAAAACCTCACCCCAAATCACACTTCCATCCTTACACACATGCGGGGCTTCGAAGTTAACGAAACCTAGTGGATTACCCTCCTTCTCTGAAACTTGTCGCTTTTCTAAGGCTTTGATGACAATGGCAACGCCCTCTTCATTAAATAATGAAAATACATGGTGCCCTATCACCTCTTCAGATTTAAAACCCCGCAACCGCTCGTCTGAAGGACTTACATAGGTAATCACAAGATTAGCATCAGTACGCCACAATACATCTAAGGTGTCTTCAGTCAGTAACCGATAAAAGGCCTCTCGTTGGTTTAATTCCTTGGTGCGTTCTTCTACCAACTCTTCCAAAATACGGTTACGCTCTTGTAATGAGTTAAGTGGGAAAACCTCACCCTGCTCTACTAAGTGATAAGGCACAGAAAAACTGCTGTGAACAATTTTCCAACTTTCCTCTTCAAGTCGAAAGATAAGTACCAGCCTGACAATCTCTCTTGAGAAAATTACTTCAGGATCAGAAAGATGCATGTGAAAGAAAGCCGTCACAGAAACAATATCTTTACTTAAATCTTGTTGAGAGAGATCAATCAATTGAATTTTGATCTGTTCAGGAACTTCAGCAAAATCTTGTCGTGTAATTGCGATCCACTCTTCTCGATCTTTGACTAATACACTTCCACCACCAGCAAAACCACTGAACTCTTTACTAAAAAAATCAATAAGCCGTTCATGACGACCAGCATAATACTCGATGTACTGATCAAACAGTCCTCGAATTTTATGATGTCGTTCAAGTTGAGCATCATTAGAAATCATGTGGTAATACTCAGTATTTAAACACTACATTCATTTATAGCACTGATTCGATATACTGTCATACCTAACTTTATGGAAAGCAATTTTAAATTTTGCCGCCCCTAAATAAAGAACACCGAATGGCATTTAATTCTTTGCAGTATGTTAGAATAAGAAAACATATTTATCACGACACACACCTGAAGTTATTCAACTCCTGTCAGTCTAACGCTTCGAATTATCCCACTTTTTGAGAATAAATCATGCAAAACCTTACCCAAGATGGCCAACAACTCGTTAATAATCTTAGCGCTAAATACAATTTAAGTTACGACGCAGTGATGCACATGCTAATAGCAGTCAATAATGGCTGTGGTACTCAGGCTCAATTCAACTGCCCTGAGTTAGGCGGTGCCGGCCAATGGATGCGTGGGGGTATGACCATGGTGGGCGATATGTTCAATTACGGCTTAAAAATGACAGTCGATAACCTATGTAGCGAGCTTTCCAACGGCCTTGCCAACCTGCAAGTGTTTGTCAAAATTCCACAAGGTATGCCGGGCAGTAGTGAATGGTGGCCAGGTAATTTAGGCAACCCCTTCAGCACAGGTGCCCAAAACAACATTCGTTACGCTGTTTTCCCGAATCGTTTAGCGGTGGAGCTTAATGGTCAAGTTACCGTCTATGATACGCTTGATCACAGCATTGGTGGTGTTAGCCAACAACAAGGTGGTGATTCTTCTTTAACGTTTAGTAGCCAATATGGCACCATCTCCGTTAATAGCTTGCCAATCATTTCGGGACAAGGGACACCTCCAGCACCACAACAGAATTTTGCAGAGCCCATCCAACCTCAATACCATCAAACCAGCCCGAATAATCCAAGTCAGGCTTTTCAAAACCCAACACCGAGCACATCATCTGTTGATGAAGCTATTCAACTGATTGAAAAACTTGCCAAATTAAAAGAAATTGGGGCAATCTCGGATGAAGAGTACCACGCGAAAAAAACAGAACTGTTAAATAGAATTTAAGTTCAGCAAAAAAGACATCGACGACAACCCCAATAGCGAACATGATTGCTCAATATTGGGGCTTGATGTCACTACACAGCTATAACTCAGGCATTAATCTTCGCTGGTGTCAGGCAAATAAGCGCCATCTTCATCATGAACTTCTCGACCTGTGACGGGTGGGTTGAACGCACAAATCAAGCGCATATCTTCAGTACCACCGCGAAGGGTATGCTGATCATGTTTATCTAGCGCGTAAAGGGTACCATCGCTGATTTGATGTGTTTCACCGGTTGCTTTGTCATAAATAGTGCCATTACCGGCCACACAGTAAACCGCTTCGAGATGATGTTTGTACCAAAGGTTGAGCTCAGCGCCTGCTGGAATGATGGTTTCATGGAAAGAAAAACCCATGCCATCTTTTTTAAGCAACATTCGACGACTCGTCCATCCTGGGCCATGCACTTCGCGCTCAGTACCGATAATATCTTGCACTCTTACAATCTTCATTCATTTACCTCAGTTGTTAACAAAACCGTTATAAATACATAAATCATATTTAGAAATGGTTAGTGATAAGGGTAACATTGCAGAGTTGTTGATTAAAGGTGCAGTAAGAACGTGATTAGAAGTGTTAAGTGATGTCACGTGGGTTGTACTCTTGAGGGACTAGCGGATAATGGTTGTATTATTTTTAGCCGAAACACGGCTTGCTAGGAGAGCACCCTATGCGTTTATTTAGCTGCGGTCATTGCGACAATCGACTGTATTTTGAAAATGTCACTTGTGAGCGTTGTGATGCAACCTTGGGTTTTCTGCCAGATAAACGCAAACTCACCTCTCTAAATTTGCTTGAAAACAGTTTATGGCAACCACAAGGACAAAAGTCATTTTATCGAAAATGCGCTAATTACGAACAGCATGACTCCTGTAACTGGATGATACCCAGCAACGATCCCCATGAACTATGTATTGCCTGTCGACTGAATCAAACCATACCTAACCTAAGCGTTGAAGGTCATGTGGATCTTTGGAGAGACCTTGAAACAGAAAAAAGACGCTTAATTTATTCATTGATGAGACTTAACCTTCCGCTTCCTCCTTTAAGTGAAGACCCAACTGGTTTAGGTTTCGATTTTAAAGCTGATAGCCCCCACCCCTTTAGTGAGCGTGACAAGGTATTAACAGGTCATGCCAATGGTTTGATAACGATCAATATCAAAGAAGCTGATCCGGTAGAGCGTGAAAAAATGCGTGGCACACTCGATGAGCCTTATCGCACTCTTCTTGGACACTTTAGACATGAATCGGGGCATTATTACTGGAATAAGTTGATTCAAAATACCGAGTTACTGGGGGAATGCAGAGCACTATTTGGTGACGATACCTTAGATTATGGCAAAGCATTAGAAAACCACTACCAAGAAGGCGCTCCGAATGATTGGCAAGATAATTTCATTAGCTCCTACGCCACTATGCATCCTTGGGAAGACTGGGCAGAAACCTGGGCACATTACCTACATATTATTGACACTTTAGAAACCGCTTGGCAGTTCAACATCGGTATACGCCCGAAAACAGGTGATGATTTTGAAAAAATGGTACGCAATAATTTTGACCCCTACAAAGCCGATTCAATAGAAACGCTGATAGAACAATGGTTACCCTTAACCTTCGCACTGAACAGCTTAAATCGCAGCATGGGGCATGAACATGCCTACCCCTTTGTCATCTCTCAGCCTGTTATCGAAAAGCTTGGATTTGTTCATCGAGTCATACACGCTACTGATTAATCAGCAGTTTGAAATAAAAAGAGTGGGTTGAAAGCAACTCACTCTTTCAAAATACTGCTCGGCCATTGCTCTGCATCAATTGTTTCTCGATATGCATGCCAAGATGCATGACCCAAGACAGGCATAATGACGATAAGTGCGACCCATGCGGTTAAGGCAGCTATCATGATTAAGCAGGAAATCATAACTGCCCATAGCATTAATGGGTATTTGTTCCGCATCACCGCGTTCACACTTGTTACAACCGCCGTGACAGCATCGGCCTGACGGTCAATGAGCATAGGCAAGGAAAACGCACTGACTGCGAACATGACCAAACAAAACAGGGCGCCAACAGACATCCCCGCTATGACAAAAACTGCCATTTGACTAAAACTTGGATCGCTCACTTCAGGAAAAAAAATGTACATAGTGTTGGCCGCACGCGCCCATACAAGCAATACAACCACTAAGATGAAAGCAAAAACTGTAGCAGAACCAATGGCTCTACCAGCATCCCGTATCGATAACCGTAGGGATACTCTCTCACCTCTTTCAAGCCTTAAGCTGATTGCATAAAGGGTTAACGCCAACCAAGGTCCAGCAAAAACGAAGCCACTGACTAAACCAAGGTAAAGACCAATGGTTCCAAATTGCATAGTCACCAAGGTCATCCCCCAACTTAACAACACAGTCAAAGCGCCATACACTAAACTCTGTCGAGGTGCTGCGCGTAAATCATCTACTCCTTTTTGTAACCAACGTAGTGGAGCATCATCGCTTACTTTTCTACAGGGTGCAGCAAATGGAAGTTCGGATACATCTATTTGTTTATTATTATTCACGCTTAATCCCTCTTATACAGCCATGAACCTATTCAAGACATATCATTCTCTTGGAAAGGCTTAATAGAAATGACTTCATTTCTATTAACCGTTACGTCTTAGATGCATTGTTAGGATTTTTTGATGACGCCTTATGACATGAAATATATTCATATAAAAGACACTTGTAGACGTATAGCATTCAATCCAGCAAATAAATCATTAAACGCTTTCAGCTTCAACAGCATTTTCTTTAAGGATAATTTGGTTTCGACCCGCTGATTTCGCCATATACAGGCGTTCGTCAGCCAAGAGTAGCAGTCGGTCTGGCGCTATTTCATTGTCCATTGGGATTTCAGCCGCTATACCTATGCTGAAGGTGATTCGTTCACTACATTGCGAATAGGCATGTGGAAGATTGAGTTTTTTGATATTTTCCTGCAATCGACAGGCAAGTTGATAAGCACCTTGCAGATCAGTATCTGGAAGCACACAAACAAATTCTTCACCACCATAGCGCGCCACTAAATCATCAGGACGCGTTACGGTAGTCAGAAGTAACTTGGCTACCTGTTGCAGACACTCGTCTCCAGCAGCGTGACCATAGTTGTCGTTAAAGGGTTTAAAGAAATCGATATCCATAAAGAGTAATGCTAGAGGCTTCTTATCTTTTCTTGCCTCTTGCCATAACTGATTAATACGGGCATCAAAGTGACGACGATTTGCTAATCCGGTTAACGCATCAATACTTGATAAGGTATGTAATTGATCCCGTTGATCAAGTCCTTTTTGAAAAGCATTTAACAAATTATCCAACCCTTTAACTAAGTGCTCTAACTCATCACCTTTGTTGTATTTAAGGTAAGGTCGCTTCCACCGACCAGGCTCTTCAAGGTTGATGGTTTGAAGTGCCGTGTAAACCCGTAATAAAGGCCTTGTAATCAAGAACGCAAACACCCAAACCATCAACAATACGATGCCTAAGGTTTTCAACAAACTGAGAACGAAAATCAACAAACTCCGCTCACTAAAAGCCTGCCCCAAGGATTGTAACGATAGGGTTAACTCCAAGTCGCCAACGATACGACCCGATGCATTTGCAAGAACACGATATTCTAAAATCTGTCGATAACTCAGGATGTTTCCAAACAAGTAATGATAAAACGCATTATCTAGTTGATCGTCAGTGCCTAGGCTGAACATGACGCGCCCAAAGTCATCCCGTAACGTAACTTTCGAGACAGTATCACTTGAATAAAGTCCCGTTACTACCTGTTCAGCTAGCTCTGGGTTTAATTGAAAAGCTGCTTCTGCTGCAGTCGCTTCGACTAACTTAAGCATTTGCAATGTTTGACTTTGCACTTCGTCGCGCATTTTACGGGCATCAAAGATTAACTCGATAGAACCAGCAATAAGACTCAGAATCAGTCCAGCTAATAAGGTTGCTAATGCTTGTTTGGTTGTCAGACTTCGAAGACGAGAGACTTTATTCGATGAGCTCTCTGAACCATTCCTTTCTATCAAACGTCTATCTCCGAATTGACTTAACGAACATTCTGCATATTCAGCACTGAATCTAAGGTTACTTGTAAAAGCCGCTGAAGATTTTGGTTCATTGCCTTGTTACAGGCAAGATAAAGTTGCGTATCATTAAAGATAAAAAGTTTATCTAAAGCAATATTTTGACTACTTGCAAGATGTTCGGCGGCATCGATACTGGTTAACCACACATCAATCAAGCCAGCTTTTAAACGATCTAAATTTTCTGGATCAGACGATGCTAAGACAAGATCGTAGCCTAAATTTTGTACATACTGTGCTATCGCATCTTCTCGAGAACTCCCCATGCGCAAATGGCTAATCTCATCCAAATGTTTGGCCTGTACATCAGATGTCGCCAACGTAAATGCTCCCCACTGATTGTTTAGCAAAGGCCCAATCCAGACAAACTGCTCTTCTCTTTCCTGCGTCCTAGTGGTGGAGTAGACGCAGGTATTCTCTATCATTTGAGTTTCAGTTAATGCCCGAGCCCAAGGAAGTAGTTGAAACTCTGCTTCAATACCAATCATTCCAAATGCCGTTTTAAGTAACTCCGTGGCAGATCCGACCACCTCACCAGATTGACTAAGATAATTAAATGGCGGATAGTCCTCCGTCAATAATCTAAGTTTGGGGAAATCTTCTTTAGCAGCCATGATTGCATTTTGGAAGCGATGCACAAGTTCAGGATCTGAATCGACGTTAAACGCAAAATAAAGATACGCTTCACTTAACGTAAAAACAGGCTCAAACTCGTCGCGATCATATCCACCTTTATCCATCAACCAGAAAGCGACATCTTCACCATAGGCCCATAGATCAACACGATTGGCATTTAGCATAGTCAATGCGCTGGTATTATTCATGGCAGTATGAATACGGGCTGGATTAACTCCCAGCTCTTGTAATCGCTGAGCACCAATATCTTCATGTATAACAGCAATATTTAGACTGGATTGATTTAGCTCATCAACACTATTGATTTTAATCCCACTGGATTTACGAGCCATTAATACCACTCGGTCGGCAGAGATAGGACCTGCCCATTGAAATAGAGATTCGCGAGTTTCTGTTCGAGTAGTAGAGAAAAGAACCGTGTTAGGGGTATTAAGAGCAGTTTCGTATCCACGCGCCCAAGGCAGCAACTCTATACTGTCACGATCAAGCCGCTTTCCCTCTGAAGCCAATGCTCGTTCCAATAAATCTACCGCAATCCCACTTAACTTAGCGTTCTCAACAAAATTATAAGGAGGGTATTCTTCAGTTATGAATCTAAGTTTATCTAGATCAACCTGCGCATACACGGTATGTGCCTGTATAAGAATAAGTAACAAAAACAAGATACGCATAATCAATCCCTTATTCTGTATATTGATAAAAAACCTGTTAACCTAGACCTATCGATGCTTTTTCATTAACTGTTTAAAAACTACACAAGATTTCACTGATATACAAGCTGTTATGGGCAACAGCTTGTTGCATTGAGAGAGGTTGGTGGATGAATCTGATGCTTAAAACTTAACTGCGCGTAGCTAAATACTGCTCAATTAGATTTGAAAGATCTTTCTTACTGAAAGGTTTACATAAAAAATCATTCATCCCAGCATCAAGACAGGCTTTAAGATCTTCAGGCAGGGCATTCGCCGTCACAGCGATGATAGGGGTTGAGGCAGAGGGATGATCAAGTTGACGAATTTTTTCTGTGGCAGTCACACCATCCATGACAGGCATTTGCATATCCATCAGAATCAAATCAAATAACTGAGTCTCGGCCAACGCCAATCCTTCTGCACCATTATTGGCTATGCTACAGGTATAACCGAGTTTTTTTAACAAACCAACGGCCACCATCTGATTAACTTTATTATCTTCAACCAACAAAATCCGTGGTGCGATTGGCTCTTTATCAGCAGTGACGTCTGTTGAAGTAGAGCTTGGTAGTTCAGATTTGTTTGTTAAAGGCGCATCAATCGATTGAAGGGGTATCTGAAATGAAAAGCAACTGCCCTTACCCTCTTCACTCACAACACTGATGCTACCAGCCATCTGCTCAATGATTTTTTTACTAATGGCCAGACCCAACCCAGTGCCCCCATAACGACGGGTTGTAGAAAGATCTGCTTGAGTAAAAGGGGTAAACAGGGTTTCAAGCACTTGTGGACTGATGCCAATTCCCGTGTCTTCAATTGAGCAAGCTACGAGATCTGGCGCCACTTGGCTAATGGTCAGAGTGACTTTTCCATGATGAGTAAACTTAATTGCGTTACCCAGTAAATTGAGCAGCACCTGACGGAATCGACCCGGATCAGACTGGTAGTGACTCGATAACTTATCATCTAAAACTAATTCTAAACTTATCTGTTTACTCTTAGCGGTGACATCAAATAAAGCTATCACCTCTTGTGCCAAATTAACGAGCGAAAAGGGTACCGAATCTAATGTCAAACGTCCTGCTTCTAACTTAGAAAAATCAAGAATATCGTCAAGAATTGCCAGCAACGAGTTAGCACTGGAATATAAAGTTTTGATCTGCTGCTGCTGCTCTTGTTTTAAGTCACTATCTTGTAACAAGCTCGCCATTCCAAGAATACCATTCATAGGTGTTCTCACTTCATGGCTCATCATGGCTAGGAATTCAGATTTTGCTTGAGATGCTCGCTCAGCTTTGACGACAGCATCTTGTAAATCACTTGCCATGGATTCAGCATGGATGCGTGCCTTGGCTGTTAATCTCATGTGACGAAATAACATAAACATCAATATGCCAGTCGTGAGCATAACCAAAACAATTAACAGTGTTACGTAAAGATATTTGCTTTGCTGATCCTTGCGCTCTTCATTAATACGTAAAGCACTTAAACCTTTCATGTCGACAACAAGACGCTCTGTTAATACAGCAAGTCGATTAGATAACTCGATAATTTTCGGAAGCTCCGCAGAAACAGTCTCGGCCCCTTTCTGGAAGAAATCATCCATCTCGAAAATGAGCTGAATCGATTCATGGTAAACAGGTGCAAGATTACCTATCTCTGATCCGAACAACTCCCCAATGTGACCACGCTGAAGCAACCCAATTCTGCTGTAAAGAATCTCAAATCGTAACTCTAAAGAGTCCCAATTCGCTCTTGAAGGATTGCTTTCGTAACCACTAAGTAAATTACTGAGTTTTAAATTTTCTCGATCCAGTTGATATGCAGCCCAAAGTGCGTCTTCTCGAGCTGCTTCAGTTAACTGCTGATGACGATCATTTAGAGTGAACAATATAAAAAAAATGGCAGACAAAAAAAGGAGAGCACAGGTTAATAGTACTCCCCAAGTTCTGCGAAAGTGCGGCAATGAAGACACGTTAAGAGCCTAGCATGAACTTGCCACTTAATGGATCTCGATCGCTTTTATTTGCCATACAGAACGATTGTAGTAAACCTCTGTTTTCAACGCTGGATCAGCATCAAAGGGGTAAACTAAAAATAATGGCCCTTTATCACGAACACGCAACACTTCCCCATTGAGTTTCATGGCAAGAATAACTCCATGCTCGATGAAATCAGACGCTGGAACCACAGCACTGTAGTCATTTAACGCAATGATTCTTAGATTGTCTGAACTGTTGGCACCAACAGCCTCTAGAATGGCTGAACCTAGCGGCCCTTCAAATTCACTAACCTCATCGTACCAAGGGGTTTCAGTGATAATCTTTGCCTGTGGAAGCGCTTCCAGCATTTCACGATCAAAAACCCATGCATCACCCTGATTAGTGACTGAAATGTTACCTGTCAGTGTCAGTACCGGTTGGCCTTCAGGACTTTGCGCTAATAAGTAGGGACTGATCAACATTGACAAGATGAACGCGGTAGTCAGTGACCAACGTCTTGAGTGGTTATTCATTATGAACCTCTAATATTTCCGAATTTTCTGTTTCGAATTATAGTGTGGATTGACCACAAGGTAAAATGCTATTTTGAAAAAATGGCGCACTCTTGTTAGCAAAATCCTTTAAGATAATATCTTTTATAAAGAAATATTTCTCAATGACCAGATCAGTTTTACCGACAGCATCAGGAGTCTCACGATTACACCCGCGTAATCCACATCAAGGGCGTTACGACTTGCATGCACTGACAGTCAGTTATCCTGCGCTGACTCAGTTTCTTCGCAACACCCCAAACGGTGATGTAACCATCGATTTCGCAGATAACCAAGCCGTCCTCTGTTTAAATGCAGCACTTTTAGCACATTATTATCAGATTAAATACTGGCAGATTCCGCCTGGCTACCTTTGCCCGCCTATTCCTGGTCGAGTTGACTATATTCACCATGCAGCAGACTTACTGGCAGAGTCCAATCAACAGATCATTCCTCAAGGACGACGCGTTAAAGTTCTGGATATTGGTTGTGGCGCAAATTGTATCTATCCCATCATTGGTTCGCGTGTTTTCGGTTGGCAATTCGTGGGTACCGATGTAGATAAGATCGCCGTAAACTCTGCCCAGATGATTGTTCAATCCAATCCTTCGATTAGCAAACTTATTAAAATCCGTTTAACCTCATCAGTTGATGATATTTTTACCAATACTATTCAACCTTCAGATAGGTTTAGCCTAACCCTATGCAACCCTCCTTTTCATGCATCCCAGCAAGAAGCAGAATCCGGGAGTCAGCGAAAGTGGCGAAATTTAAATAAACAACCTAAAAATACACAAAAACCTCATCTAAATTTTGGCGGCCAAGCAGCTGAACTCTGGTGTGAAGGTGGTGAGTCAGCATTCTTAATACGCATGATTCAACAAAGCGTTGCGTTCAAATCACAGATATGTTGGTTTACCAGCCTTGTTTCTAAAGAGAAAAATTTACCTCTATTGAAAAAGCAGTTGCAACGTGAAGGTGCAGTTCAAGTCAAGGTTGTTTCTATGTCTCAAGGACAGAAAACCAGCAGATTATTGGCGTGGAGCTTTATGGATAAGATCGCGCAAGCAGAGTGGGCGAAAAACCAAGTGCAACATAACATCACTAGCAGTTTCCAGAATTAATACTTAATTAAGTTGACTGAACCTCTATCCTTAATGCTATATCAGTCATGGTGCATTTTGAACAAAGAGTGCTAATCTATGGGTGTAAACTCAGCACCAATCAAACGCACAATTAACCTTGGGGTTTAGAGTGTTTAAAATTTTCCCATGGAATAAAAATCTAGAAATAGGCATTGGCGAAATAGACAAACAGCACCGAATGCTGCTGGCTATTCTCAATCGTTTAGCCAATGAAGCTACCTTGGCCCCCAACCAAGAATCTATTAAAAAACAATGTGAAGAACTTGCGGAACTAGCACAACGTCACTTCGAAACAGAAGAAGCCATCTGGACACGTTACTTAAATAATGAAGAGATTCAACAGGAGCGCATGCATGCGCACCAAACTTTTATAAAAAAAGTTTCTTTATTAATTAAGCAATTAGATAAGCAAGATGCAAAGCATGTTGCTAAGCATGCCCTCGAATATTTAGCGGAGTGGCTCATATTACACATTGTTGATGCTGATCGTTACATGGCGCATGTCATGCAGTCAAAAATAGCAGGGTTATCTGACCAAGCGGCTCTTGCACTAGCAAACGAGAAAATCAGAAGCCATGAGAACCAAACTTTATTAAGACTTATTAGTGACTTGTATGTCAAAAATGCGTTTAGTCGAATTCAAAATATTCATGAAATTGATGAGCAGCAAAGAACTAATACGGCACTAAAGCGCCAACAGTCTTACCGAGAGTTTATTCTACAGCTAGCAGTATCGCTCATCAACCTTCCCACTGAAAACATTGACGCTGTCATTGAACATGCACTTGCTCAAATGTCAGTGCTTCTGAACACGGACCGTGCCCATGTCTTTGAGTATGATTTCGTCAATCAAACCTTAAGCAATACACATGAATGGTGTGCTGAAGGTGTGGAGCCAATGATTGAAAAGTCACAACAATTGCCACTGTCATTATCGACTAATATGTTACCGGAACATCTTAGCGGGCAAGTTGGCATTATTCCTTCAGTATTCGATCTGCCCAAGGGGCCTTTTCGTGACCTCTTGGAATTTCAAGATATCAAAAGCCTAATCACCATGCCACTCATGATCAGCGGCCAATGTACCGGGTTTGTTGGCTTTGACTCCACAAAAAAATTACGGTCATTTGATCAGGAAGAGCAAGGTATCTTAGCTCTCTTCACCAGTCTGGTATCAAATATTAAACAACGCAAAGTGATGGAGGAACACTTAGCTCGCAAAACGGATGAACTTGCCGAATCTCATAAACGACTGGTTAATATTCTTGATGGTACAGATGCTGTTGTATACGTTGCTGATATTGAAAATCACGAGGTGTTGTTCGTCAACAAAAAAGGACGAGAACTGGTGGGAGATATCACAGGAAAAACCTGTTGGAGAGCCATTCAAGGTAAGGTGGACGGTCCCTGTAGTTTTTGTACTAATCCGCAGTTAATCAATCAGGCTGGTGAAGCCAACAGTCCGGTCGTCTGGGAGCACTTTAATGAAAAGACAAATCGTTGGTTTCAACTTCACGACCAAGCTATTCCTTGGGATGATGGTCGACTTGTCAGGTTAGAAATAGCGATTGACATTACCGATAAAAAGTCATTAGAACGGTCACTTCGACAAAGTGAGGAACGTTACCGATCTTTATTTGAACAGTCGCGCGATGCACTGATGATCATCTCTCCTCCCGACTGGACGTTTATTGATGGCAACCGAGCAATGGTTGAACTGTTTGGCGCTGAGAACCTTAAACAACTTCGCCCTCTGACACCTATCGATTTGTCACCCAGCCAGCAACCCTGCGGGCGCTCATCGATGGAGTTATGCTTAGAAAAGTTAAAAGTAGCAATACAAGATGGATCCTGTTTCTTTGAATGGTTACACCAACGCCTAGATGGAAAAATCATTAACTGTGCCGTTTTATTGACTCGTACCCAAACAGATGGACAGATGTTAATTCAAGGAACGGTTCGGGATATCACCGAACAAAAGGTTCAGCAACGACAGCTGGAACGAATTGCACACTACGATATATTGACCTCAATGCCAAATCGAGTGTTACTGTCCGACCGGATGCAAAAGGCTATGGCCAATGCCAGACGAACCGACAAAGTTCTTGCCGTAGCTTACCTCGATATCGATGGATTTAAACTGATCAATGATCGACATGGACACAACTCGGGTGATCGCTTTCTGGTTCAACTGGCAAAACGTTTGCAGCTTGTGCTAAGAGAGACTGATACCCTTGCCAGAATTGGTGGTGATGAATTTGTCATTGTTATGGGGGATTTTCAAAGCCCTGATGCCAGCCTCCCTGTTTTTGATCGTCTGTTAGAAGAAGCCTCTGTTCCTTTCGTTGACGACGATATTACCTTTCAAGTTTCTGCCAGTTTAGGGATCACTTTTTATCCACAAGCAGATGCTATTGATGCTGATCAACTACTACGTCAAGCAGATCAAGCCATGTACCAAGCTAAGCTGGCCGGAAAGAATCGTTATCATCTGTTTGATCTGATTAATGATCAGGCCCAACGTGGTCATCATGCCAATATTGCACGTATTCAAAGAGCTCTTGAAACGGAAGAGTTTGTTCTGTTCTATCAACCAAAAGTAAATATGTTAAGTGGCGAGATACTGGGGGTAGAAGCCTTAATCCGTTGGCAACATCCGAAAAAAGGACTGTTGGGTCCTTGTCAGTTCC
Source organism: Nitrincola schmidtii (assembly GCF_008973715.1). Lineage (GTDB taxonomy): Bacteria > Pseudomonadota > Gammaproteobacteria > Pseudomonadales > Balneatricaceae > Nitrincola > Nitrincola schmidtii. The sequence goes on along the minus strand of NZ_WBOL01000003.1, from coordinate 4,037 downwards.
TGCCACTGATAGAAGGTCATTCACTTGAAGTCGCTGTCGATAACTGGGTACTTGAGTCCGCATTGATGCAGATGTCAAACTGGAACAAACAAGGCATTAAACTTCCAATTAGCATCAACATTAGCGCCTCACAACTTCAACATCCAGACTTTGTAGCAACACTGAACAATGCATTACAACGCTATCCCAACTGTTCACCGCAGGACTTGCAGCTTGAAATTTTGGAATCAAGTGCCTTAGGTGATCTTGAACTGGTTATTCAGGTAATGAATGAATGTATATCACTGGGCGTTCACTTTGCTTTGGACGATTTTGGAACCGGATACTCTTCACTAACCTATTTAAAACGACTACCAGCGAATACGCTTAAAATTGATAAGAGTTTTGTCAGAGATATGCTAGATGACGATGATGATTATGCGATATTAGAAGGCGTATTAGGTCTGTCACGCGCATTTCGTCGTCTAGCTGTGGCTGAGGGTGTAGAAACAATTGATCAAGGAAAAGCCTTACTGAAACTCGGATGCGAAGTAGCTCAAGGATACTGCATTGCCAAGCCTCAACCTGCTGCAGACATTGTGCTTTGGATAGATCAATGGCGTACACCGGGTGAGTGGAAGGTCTAATTATTATACGACTGAAAGAAAGCACAATTTTGAAAATACACGAGTTAAACAATAACGATGGTTAGTATCGTTAACATTGCAGCTACTAAAGCATAAATTCCAAATTCATAGCTTTTAAAAACGGTGAAGTGGATTTATCTAATTAATAAGAGAGATAAGATTGCCACCCGAGAATAATCTTTTAACGTATAGCAATATTAGAATCTTCCAAATATAGAATCCTTGTGTTCACTAGGCTTCCATTTTTTATAATATGCACCTTCCACCTCGACATACCAAAACTTACCCAGTATGTTGTCAGTCAGATAGCTTCCACTCACCTGATGAAAAACTATTAATTAACTTCACTGCATTTTTTTGATCAAATTGTTCAAAAGAAATATGATTGTCGTTACTGTGAGTAAATGCGACATCATTGATAACCTCTTCTGATTCAAATCTTGCATAACCCATAGCCCAGCGTTCAAACATTCTCGTTTTAATACTGCTCATTAGGATTATATTAATATCTTTATGCCTTTTATCACTACAGATAACCGATAGCCTGTCTTTAATATCAGACATTTCTCCTTCTAGGAACTGTAAAAAATAACCATCATTATAAAATAGAGCTCCAGTAATGCCTTTCTGCGCATTATTTTTACTCGACTTTTCAATTATTGATTCAATATCTGAAATTTCGATTTTACAAGTAGCTTTAGAAGTATATACAAGCATTACATCAGTTGAAATTCCTGAGTTTGTTAATTGCGACATAATGCTTTGAATAGTATATTCATTAATATGTGCTTTAATAGAGTCATAGAATTCAGATTGTTTAATGTTTATTAATGATCTAGAAGCTCGGCTAAGGTGCTTCTTTAATGCATCTATAGAAACAGGCTTCGTTAAGAAAAAATTACAACCCAATAGTTGCGTTTTCAAAACAATATCAACTGATGATTCACCACTAATGGCAATAATGGGTATATCACGGGAAGCTTTTGTTCTTCCAGCACGAACTTCTCTTACGATGTCAATTCCTGAATCGTTTTTTAAAAAAATATCTGTTATAAGTACATCTACTTTTTTATTATTTAATATATCAATCGCGTTATCAAATGTTAATGCACCTAAACAATTACAAACCTCAATATCCTTTACCAGAATCTTAAGTGCCATTTGCATAGTTGATGAGTCATCAACAATTAATATATTTCTCATAAAGTTTACTCATATTGTTCTAGTATTCGGTATTAGAGTAGATAGACTATACTGTCTATTGATATAGTCAATCTAGACATAAGTGTCAATAAGATTTGTTCAATAATGCTAGCCGCAAAGCTGTAGCTCGCACAGTCGTTTAGCAGAGAGTCGACGAGCAGTTGAAGCAACTCTAGGTATAAGTACTTTACGCATGACGAACTCTTGATTGAATGTATGAGTCTAACTAAGGATAGATGTTAATGTATTTCTAAGGGATGACGCGGATATCACATTTTTGTCATGTATAATTCAGTAAACAGTGGATCACATCCCGTTGGTGGTTTATAGGTATGCCAACTGTAGAAAATTAAGTTAAGATTACTAAACAGAATTTGTATAGGTCTGTTCTGTAGGCATGAGGATCAATATTAGTGAAAGTACACAAAGATGCATTACAAATTCTGAAGGAAACGAGTCGAACCTTTTATATTCCCATTACTCGTTTACCCGCTAACCTGCAAGAGGCGGTTGCATCTGCTTATTTATGCATGAGAGCGATCGATGAAATTGAAGATCATCCTCACCTGGACAATCAAACTAAAGCCAAAATATTGCGTGATATCAGTCTAGTACTTCAATCAGGGCATCAAAATATGGCCCAAGAAGAAATGACGATTGTTATTCGCGCTTATGAAGATGTGATACCTGAGGTAAGCTCTCGTTTTGGAGAATGGGCTTTACTCGCGCCATCTAGCATTCGTGGCAGAATCTGGGATTCGACAGCGGCTATGGCAGATAGAATGGCGTATTGGTCTGAAAATAATTGGACGATCAAAACCAAATCTCATTTGGATCAGTATACTTTCAGTGTGGCTGGTGCTGTAGGGATACTCTTGTCTGACTTATGGGCATGGCATGACAATGCGCAAACAAATCGAGATGACGCTATCGGTTTTGGTAGAGGATTACAGGCAATTAATATTCTTCGTAATCATCAAGAAGATAAACTGCGTGGTGTGAGCTTTTTCCCTGAAGGTTGGCAGTTGGAAGATATGTTTGAATATGCCCGTTACAATCTCAGTTTAGGGGACGCTTATACAAATTCTTTACCAAGAGGCCCTGCTCAACAATTTTGTCAAATCCCCTTAACACTGGCTCACGCTACCTTAACAGTATTAAAGTTAGGTAAGCCAAAACTTTCTCGTAATGATGTTATGGCGTTGGTTGCCAAAGTCTGTCAGTGAATTCAAGGCTTCACTTTCTATCCGAAGCAAGCAACTGGGATATAATTTGAACTAGTGCTAAGGATATAGTTAACTGATCGTTCTTATACACATACTTTGTTACGACCCTGTTTTTTAGCACGATACAAAGCTTCGTCGGCATGACTGATAAGATCTTGTAAGGTATTGGTTTCATTTGGGGTTACACAAGCTACGCCAATACTGACAGTAATATGCCCGAACTCGCTATGCGCATGCACAATGTTTTCTGCTTCAATATTGCAGAGTAGAGTTTGGGCCATCTGATAGGCTATTTGAAGCACTATACCCGGGAAAATAACTATGAACTCTTCACTCCATACGAGCTGATTTAGTTTGATAACACTCGAATCCTTTTGATATCTCCCTTATACTGTACATATAACCAGTATTGAATTAGGTGTCTGTTATGAACGTCACTCTGTTAGGGCCGGTTGACGTTGACTCACTCAGTGCAACAGCCGTCCCGTTTTACAGCGAATCCGTTCCCTGTGGTTTTCCCAGCCCTACCGCAGGCTATGAGGATACACGTCTTGATCTAAATGAACTCTGCATTCCCCGCCCTTCTTCCACCTATATGGTTCGCTGTGATGGCGATTCAATGAATGGGATCGGTATTTATGCGGGTGATATTTTGGTGGTGGATCGATCGATTAAGCCAAAACATGGCGACACCGTCGTAGCGGCTGTCGATGGCGCGTTTACTGTCAAAACGCTGGCATTAAAACCGAGAGTGCGATTGTTACCTCAAAATCGTCAGTACGCACCCATTGAGTTCAACGAAGGTTCTGACTTACAGCTATTTGGTGTCGTCACGCACTTAGTCAGAGCGATGCAGAGGTAACGCATGCCGATCTATGCTTTATGTGACATGAACTCTTTTTATGTCAGTGCTGAATTGTTGTTCCGTCCTGACTTGGTCGATAAGCCTTGTATCGTGTTATCCAATAATGATGGCTGTGCA
>NZ_WBOL01000029.1 GCF_008973715.1 Nitrincola schmidtii | reverse complement strand
CTCATCCCTCTCACAGAACCGTGCGTACGGGCCTCGTACACGGCTCATGCTACCCACTATCCCAATTCAGGGACTAAGATACCCGTCCTTACCTTCGATATATCTATCAGTTTAAGCTCTTTATGCAAATACTGATTAGATATTGCAAAGTGCGCTAAGGGTGAAGCAGCATTTCGCCAGCTTTGCATCCTGATAAACTTAAACGGAGGACGATAGCCCAGCTGCTTTAGTCTGCGATGCAATTTCGCCGGTGTTTTCCACTGCCTCATCTGAGTGCAACGTAAGCGTCTCCTGACCCACCTGATAAGCGTGTTGAGTACTCGAGAGCAGTTAGCTACTCGGAAATAATTCACAAAGCCTCGTAAGACAGGATTCAGCTCTTTAACAATATCAAGCATCCCGACTCCACGATTGCGCTTGGTGATCTGTTTAAGCTTCTGCTTCAGTTTTATCACTTTCTTCTCTAGAATGCGCGTGTATCGACTGTGGATCACCACACCCAAGAACTTGATGCCCTCATTACTGTGAGCAATGTGAGTTTTACGTGTGTTGACTGTTAGCTGTAGCTCGTTTTCCAAGTAATGCTCTGCTACCTTCATGGCGTTTTCTGCCCCAGATCTTGAACAACACAGTATCAGTATATCGTCCGCAAAGCGGACGATACGATGACCACGGCTTTTCATAAACTGATCAAAGGCGTCGAGGTAAACATTCGCTATCAGTGGACTAATGACTCCACCCTGTGGACTTCCGACATTCGTTTCTTCAACGTGATGTCCTACCATGACTCCGCTTTCTAAGAACTGTCGGAGGAGTGATAACACACTGCCATCTCGGATCTTTTTGCGGAATTGACGGATAATGATGTCGTGATTGAGCGTATCAAAGCATTTTGACAAGTCCATATCTACGACCCATTGCCGCTGATACTGGCGAATAAAGAGCTCCGCCTTATGTATCGCATGATGTCCACTGCGAGCCGGTCGGTATCCATAACTCGATGGATGAAAGTCTGGCTCAAAGAGAGGTTCAATCAGTTGACGTAGTGCTTGTTGCACCACACGGTCTCGAACTGTTGGAATGCCGAGATGCCGCTCTCCACCATCCTCTTTTGCGATGGTGACTCGCCTAACTGGCTGCGCTTTATAGCGCTTTTCTTTCAGCTCATTTAGTAAGCACGACAGCTCCACCTTCAAGTTTTCCTCATACTCACTCAGACTCTGCCCATCAATTCCGGCAGCACCTTTGTTACGCTTGACGTGTTTGAAGGCTTCATATAAGCATTGTTCAGAGAGCAAACACCCATATAAACTGTAGAATTTCCTCATGCTTACCCATCTTAGTCAGGGTGACTGCAAGCATTTCATCACACTAGTGGTATGTTTCAAGTAACCTGTCCGGGTACTAGCACAAGGCAATCTGCCGCCACAGTATTACTCTACTCCCCCGTTCAGGATGAATGAGCATCATGATGTCCCCATCATGCCTCTATTCATGCCCCCTGTTCCGTCGAACAGCATGTGAACCTAGATTGATGTCCCACTTGGATTCACTCCATTTTATGAATAACTTCAGCCCTTCGCATCAGACATGTACTTTTGGTTTATGCCTGTCAATCAGATCTCCACTGACCATCATTCTGGTTTTACCCTCCACACTATTGCTAGGCTTCGCAGGCCAGAACTTTATAACTACTACGGCTTCATCTGCCACCTCGCACCAACAACACCCTTAGCTTTCACTTTGCGGTGTTGCACCCTCATTCAAGGGTTACAGTGTCAGGCTTCCCCAGTTACTGCACCGACTCCCTGCAAGGTATCCCACCCTCAATCACAGTATGGATCTGACTAAGTATCGGGCTTTGCGATATCGTGCACGCTTACCCATCCATGCTGCCGAATCAGGTTCACTTACGTTGTGTACACCTTACTTCCTATGGCTTCCTTCAGACCCTGCCGTTAGCCAGCAACGCCCTTGCCATTCGGATTGTCTTCCCCTTAGTCAGGGTGACTCAGGTTTCTTTCAACCTGACGGGTTTACCAGCTTCGCTGGGCAAACACGA
>NZ_WBOL01000028.1 GCF_008973715.1 Nitrincola schmidtii | reverse complement strand
AAATCCATCTGAATCGCTGTTGATTCCTCCGTGTAAGCTCGTCTTCCAAATCCATGTGGTAGACGGTCAGATAATTTTAGGGGTATGCTCTTTAGAAAGCATGAGGGTGAACTTGAAAACGAGAAAAGGCCAGCTGAAAGCTGACCTTTTTGTAAGTGGAATTGTGAATCAGACAAGGGTTAAAGCTTGACGTTCAAGACGGTATCTGACCCCGATCTTCCTGTTTTAACTGTATTCATTAAATTACCATTTCTAGGCAGTAAGCCCACTTTTAAGCCTAACGGCTTGAACACTTTACTCATCACACTCACAGTCAACTGTGCACGGTCTAGTTCGATATCTGACAGGGTTCGTCGACTAATGCCTACCAATGCTGCATATTGATCCTGAGTCAGCCCCAACACCTCTTTACGCAAGTATCGCAATAAAGCACCTTCTGTTATCTCACCATCGTAAAGTCGTTGAAGAGCCTCCATCAATGCCGTTTCTCGATCTAGCCCTGTGGTTTTTTTCATAACAACCCCCACCGGCTTAAACGCTGTTCAATAGAATTCATTCCCATCACCCTGCTCAAAAGGCGCACCCCATTTCATCGTCCTGATGACACCTTCAGGGTCAGCCCTCATCGGCGCAAAGTCATACACAGGTGCAAGGGTGATTCCCGATGCTTTCTTTATGAACGCCGTATTCCGCCCATGATTATCTGAATTACCAAAGATGACATTCAGCAAATCTCTTTTTAACCATTCACTGATAAACTGCTGCTGATCAAATTTAGCAGATCCATTCAGTACCTGTTGCTGGTTGGCAAGCTTTGCAACTAACTGCCGCAATACGTCAAAATGATTCAAAAAACTACCCGCTTCTTTTTCAAGCACAGAATAAACAGACTCCAAACCATAACGTTCTTGCTGGTTTTGGTTGAAGGCGATATCAAATCGAGGAAGCCATAAGGATGGGTAACGACTACCTTCAATTAAGCGCATATTTTTTGTAGAGATCGTCTCAACACCCAAATCGGTTAACTCATGATAGAAGTGGTATTCGGCACGCAAAATATCACAATCGATCGACGTCATGTTTCCGCGTGGAAACTTAACGAGATAAGATGCATCCTGATTTAAAGGATCATCTTGCCACGTATCTATCCAAACCTCGTCATCCATAGAGCATCTCAGCAAAAGCTTAGGAGCTTCACCACACGCACCCGTAGCACCACCACTCACAGCTCCCATTTCTTGGGCATAATCTAGAAAATCCACCTGCCTTTCTATGACATCAGCAATATCGAATCGCTTTTTGTCTAAGGTAGAAAAATCAGCTTTTGAAGGTAAAGAGTTGTGAATGCGAAGATTACCGACCGGAGCGATCGTGCAAGTTTTCAGCAATATACTGTCTTGAGCACCCTGAGGTAGATGGCTAATACCTAAACGATTGACCCAAAAACGACGACTCGCACCAGATGGCACAATGTCTTCTAAAAAACCAAACCATTGATTTGACCGGTGATGAAACATCAATTCAATGGGTAAATTTATACTACAAGCAAAACGGTCATCCCTAAACATCCAATCAAGGGCGTAATCCTGTAGATACATTAAACGTGTAGGACTTAAGCGTCCCTGTTCAGGATTAAGTAGGTGCAATACTGCGGCGTGATGCCACTGTCCAGAATGATAAATGTCGACATGCAGTTCCATTTTCGACCTACTTTGGGAATATATTTTCTCAAAATATAGCAAAGTGATAGAAAATTGAGAAATATTATTCTCAATGAAAGCTTGAAATGTTTTGTGGTTTACTCACCCAATCGATACTTAACCTGTCCATCGTTGAAACGTGTTTCAGTTAAGGTCACTCGATCGCCCACCGTTAACGACTGTCGTAACACCAAAACCCGCGTATGTTCGCCAGAGGGAAGTTCAATACGTGCCGTTGTCATACTCACTTGGTTGCCGGTTCTAAAGGACTCGGCCTCGCCAGTATTTACCTCGACCACAACACCTTGTACCAATTGCGTTGAAACGATGTCTGATTCTTTTGCTGGCGACCAAAAGAAAACCACCGCAACAATTAAAATAAGTAACGGAAAAATGGTACGAACCAATCTGAAATTATGGGGATATTGGCTAGCCATGGTTAATCATACCCTGAAATAGAATAAGGGTTCAGAAACTGCCGACGCCACATCAAACACCAATCCAACTCGATTCGTTATCTCGAAATTTAAAAGTCATCCTTAACTACCTTTTGGGGTTTGCGAGCGCTTTTTGGCAAGAGTGCCAGTTTTTCCTCAACATGCTTAACTTGCATCACTATGCGACTGAGTTCACTCTCAAACAAACTCACTCCGACGATCCGAGCAACTTCAAATGTCGCCCCTATCTCACATTTTGGGTCTGCTTTTTCAATACGCGACAGCATTCCTCTTGAAATACCTGCACGATCAGCGACTTCCTGGGCACTCATCTTTTTTTCAAGTCTAGCTACACGTATCAACCCCGCAAGCAAAGACAAAGCTTCAGCAGTATAAGTCGAATAAGCTCTAGTAATAGATTTCGGCATATTGATCTACATATGATACAAATAGATACATTATGATCTATATATGAATCATATTAGTCAGTTGCACATATTTTGTAAATGTTTATCCTAGAAGGTCTTACGAGACAGCAACAGAAAGAAACAAAAACCTAACCCGCTTATCAACAGGCTGCAATGCCACCACATCCTGCATCAACTGACGCAGCATTATTAACGCCTCTTCATCACATTGAGTCGATGCTGGCAGCCTAACCAGAACGTCGAAATTTTCATACTCTTCCAATGCATCCAGCAAACAATCAAAAGCGGCGTCCCAATTGTGGCCAAAATAGTCAGGGAAATGGAAAGTATCGGACAGTGCTTGCAAAATGGACGACTTATCTACGACAGGAAACGATGTAAAATCCAGTTCAAGGTCAGCAGATACCTGTTCGCTCTGTGTTAACTCATAAACACCTGAAATCATTGGTAGATTCATGATGAGCGGCCCCTAGATATTCATTAGGAAATGCAACAACCATCAAAAAATAAGCTGTTTTTTGTGTAAGTAATTTTTAATTTGAGCGAATGTGGTAATCAAATACTCTTGTATCTTACTCAACGGTTACATTATGTTTGTACAGGCATAATGAACCTAGGTGAGTGAGGATGTTTTACTCTTGGGCGGTTCAACCTGTGGGTCAGATTATTCCCTCACCTT
>NZ_WBOL01000027.1 GCF_008973715.1 Nitrincola schmidtii | reverse complement strand
TGTAAACGCTGCTCTAAAACCGCGTATATTTGCCGAATATCTTCCTCGTTAGTTTTTTCCTAATTTCACTTAATGTGTTCGACGGATTCAGTTTTGATGAGTGAATGGGTATTTGTTGGAGAATAGTTCGAGCGATCAATGGCTTTTCGGGTTATAACGAAAGGGTCGTTGAGAACAGGTATGACGCCAGAATTGATTAGCCGTCGAAGATGACGCCATACCCCTCAAAATCGTGCCAGCGCACGACCCATTGATTGTTGCATACATTGGGATTAAATCCAGCCCTCATCGACCTTTATTTCGATGCAAACCTCAAGTCGTCTCTATCATTGCTTGCTCTGCCATGCACAAGTCATTATTTGCTCTCACTGTGATCGTGGACATCGTTACTGTACGGGTGGCTGTGCCTCAACAGCACGTCAAACGTCATTGGTCCGAGCATCCAAAAAATATCAAGGTAGTCGCATAGGCCGCTTTAATAATGCAGCTCGCCAACAGCGCTTTTGGCATCATCAAAAGCAAAAAGTAACGCATCAGTCTATTCAGCTTACCTCGCCGAATGTTGTACTCAAGACCACACAAACGCGTCGTAAAACGGTGTTTCCAGAACCAACACAAGACCCAATGATGGTCTGCCACCACTGTGGTGACGTCTGCAACCCTTTTTTACGACATCATTTTTTACGCGGCAGGGCCTTTCGAGATCGTCTGAGGTATTAACCCTCTCAGATGTCCTTTATGCAACCTGATGTCGCTTGAATAAGGTTGAATAGATGACGATCGATAAAGAGATCGAAGCACGCATACTGCGTTATCACTTTGTAGAAAAATGGCGTACCGGTACCATTGCAACCCAATTAGGCATTCATCACACGGTGGTTGACCGCGTCTTGTCTCAAGCAGGATTGCCAAAAGTCGAGCGCACGATGCGTGATTCGATCTTCACACCCTATATACCGTTCATACTCGCCACTCTAGAACAATATCCGACGCTGACGGCTGCTCGTCTTTATGACATGGCAAAGCAGCGGGGCTACTTAGGATGTTCGAGCCACTTCCGTCATCGAATCAGTGAGCTGAGACCACGTAAACAACCCGAAGCCTATCTTCGCTTAAAAACCTTACCCGGAGAGCAAGCCCAGGTCGACTGGGGACACTTCGGCCATATCCAGATAGGTCAAGCAAAACGGACATTAATGGCCTATGTGATGGTGCTGAGTTGGTCACGACAAATTTTTTTACGCTTTTATCTGAACCAGCAAACAGCCAGTTTTTTACGTGGGCAAGTCGCGGCGTTTGAAGCCTTTAACGGTGTCCCTAAGGTGTGCTTATTTGACAACATGAAGACAGCGGTACTGGAACGTCAAGGCAGTGCGATTCGCTTCCATCCTGAACTACTGGCGTTATCCAGCCATTATCACTTCGAACCACGGGCCGCTGCACCCGCTAGGGGCAATGAAAAGGGTCGGGTTGAACGTGCGATTCGCTATATCCGCGACAACTTCTTTGCTGGTCGCCATTACACATCCTTAGAGGATCTGAATGAACAGGCATACGCCTGGTGTATGGGCAGCAGCGCGGATCGTCGTTGCCCTGAAGATCCACAACTCACGGTGAGAGAGGCCTTCGCGCAAGAGCAAGCATTCTTATTACCACTCCCCGACAACCCCTTTGACACACGTGAGCAAGTGGTTGCACGAGTGCAAAAGACGCCTTACGTGAGGTTCGATGGTAATCAATACTCCGTACCGCATCAGCACGTGCAAACGGCTGTGACGGTCAGTGCTTGTTTGAATGAGGTGCGTATTCTGAGTCAATCCGAGGTGATCGCGACGCATCCGCGTAGCTTTAGCCAAGGTGAGCAGATAGAAAACGAAATCCATATCAACGCACTCTGGCTGGCCAAAACCAATGCACAACAGCATCGTGGTCAGGATCGATTATGCCGTCTCTCGTGTCATGTGCAGCCTCTCTTGCAGCAGATCATCGCCCGAGGTCATCCGATTAAAGGTGCCGTGAATCGATTGAATCAATTACTGGATGACTATGGCGCACTCGCCCTGCATGAGGCAATGGGTGAAGCCATCGAACGTCAAGCACCGACAGTAGAGGGTGTAGAACAAATCCTAACGTGCCGTCGAGAAAGTCGCCAACAGCCACCCCCTATTGCGGTACACGTCCCGGATAAAGTGAAGCACTACCAGGTTAAACCGACCAATCTCAGCGTTTATGACAGCTTAGGATACTCGCAGGATGACAATCATGAATGATCAAGACACGTTAAAATCACAGGCTAGTGATCTCAATCTGCATGGCTTACTCAGCCACTGGGATAAACTCACATCCGAACAAATACCCTGGTTAACTCAGTTCCTACAATGGGAATTAACGGAGCGTAAACAACGTTCTTTAGAGCGTCGCTTAAGTAGCGCCAAGCTCGGTCGCTTTAAATTGATCAACGAGTTCGATTGGAGTTGGCCGACCAAAATAGATTCACAGGCCATCCATCGGATCATGCAGCTGGACTTCATGAAGGATGCAAGCAACATTATTTTTATGGGGAGTAACGGTGTGGGCAAATCCACGCTCGCACAGAACATAGGGTATCAAGCGGTGATGCAAGGACATACCGTTTTATTGACCACGGCGGCGTCGATGCTCAATGATTTAGCTGCACAAGATGGTGACAATGCACTGAGACGACGCCTCACTCATTACAGTAAACCTAACCTGCTGATTATTGATGAGGTGGGTTATCTATCCTATAGCAATCGGCATGCAGATTTACTGTTTGAAATCATCAATCGTCGTTATGAAAAATATCCGACGATCATCACGACTAACCGTCCGTTTAGTGAATGGAATGAGGTGTTCCCCAATGCTGCCTGTGTTGTATCGCTGATTGATCGCTTAGTTCATCACAGTGAAGTGGTGGCGATTGAAGGCAGTTCATATCGCATGAAGGAAGCAAAAGAAAAAGCAGCGACGAGAGGCAAGACCAGAAAGGGAGCAAGTCAATGAGAACGCTCAAAATCACCACATTCTGGACACCGGATGAGGCGGCTCGTATTTATGAAATGATGGATCTAGTTCAAACCGCGATCTGGGATGCCTATGGTAATGATATTACGGAGTTCTATCTTGAGATCGCCAAGACTCAAGCGGAGCATGAATCGTCCTTAAATGATGACGGGGACTTCTAAGTACTGAGTGACGCAGAAAACAACCAGAGTAGCGTAACCTCTAATACCAGTTATTTGCTGCAAAAAAACTGCGGCATATAACTGCGGTTTTTAACCAGCGTTAACA
>NZ_WBOL01000026.1 GCF_008973715.1 Nitrincola schmidtii | reverse complement strand
ATTAAAGCTTAATCGAGAATAAGCAACCTATATGTGAATTCATTTAGATGTAGATGTAAGTTCTTGAGCATGAATTAGATGGCGCTTGTTGGCTTAGGCTGATGAGATGTTATCGACAGTTTTTTAAACTGAAGAGTTTGATCATGGCTCAGATTGAACGCTGGCGGCAGGCCTAACACATGCAAGTCGAGCGGTAGAAAGTAGCTTGCTACTTTTGAGAGCGGCGGACGGGTGAGTAACGCGTGGGAATCTACCTGGTAGTGGGGGACAACTTGGGGAAACTCAAGCTAATACCGCATACGCCCTACGGGGGAAAGGAGGGGCTCTTAGGACCTTTCGCTATCAGATGAGCCTGCGTAGGATTAGCTAGTTGGTAGGGTAAAGGCCTACCAAGGCGACGATCCTTAGCTGGTCTGAGAGGATGATCAGCCACACTGGGACTGAGACACGGCCCAGACTCCTACGGGAGGCAGCAGTGGGGAATATTGGACAATGGGGGCAACCCTGATCCAGCCATGCCGCGTGTGTGAAGAAGGCCTTCGGGTTGTAAAGCACTTTCAGTGGTGAGGAAGGGTAAGCAGTTAATACCTGCTTACATTGACGTTAGCCACAGAAGAAGCACCGGCTAACTCCGTGCCAGCAGCCGCGGTAATACGGAGGGTGCAAGCGTTAATCGGAATTACTGGGCGTAAAGCGCGCGTAGGTGGTTTAGTCAGTCAGATGTGAAAGCCCTGGGCTCAACCTAGGAATTGCACCTGATACTGCTAGGCTAGAGTACAGTAGAGGGGAGTGGAATTTCCTGTGTAGCGGTGAAATGCGTAGATATAGGAAGGAACACCAGTGGCGAAGGCGACTCTCTGGACTGATACTGACACTGAGGTGCGAAAGCGTGGGGAGCAAACAGGATTAGATACCCTGGTAGTCCACGCTGTAAACGATGTCAACTAGCCGTTGGGACACTTGCTGTCTTAGTGGCGCAGCTAACGCGATAAGTTGACCGCCTGGGGAGTACGGTCGCAAGATTAAAACTCAAATGAATTGACGGGGGCCCGCACAAGCGGTGGAGCATGTGGTTTAATTCGACGCAACGCGAAGAACCTTACCTACTCTTGACATCCACGGAAGACTGCAGAGATGCGGTTGTGCCTTCGGGAACCGTGAGACAGGTGCTGCATGGCTGTCGTCAGCTCGTGTTGTGAAATGTTGGGTTAAGTCCCGTAACGAGCGCAACCCTTGTCCTTACTTGCCAGCGGGTAATGCCGGGAACTTTAAGGAGACTGCCGGTGACAAACCGGAGGAAGGTGGGGACGACGTCAAGTCATCATGGCCCTTACGAGTAGGGCTACACACGTGCTACAATGGCCGGTACAGAGGGCCGCGAGACCGCGAGGTGGAGCAAATCTCAGAAAACCGGTCGTAGTCCGGATCGCAGTCTGCAACTCGACTGCGTGAAGTCGGAATCGCTAGTAATCGCGAATCAGAATGTCGCGGTGAATACGTTCCCGGGCCTTGTACACACCGCCCGTCACACCATGGGAGTGGGTTGCACCAGAAGTAGCTAGTCTAACCGCAAGGGGGACGGTTACCACGGTGTGATTCATGACTGGGGTGAAGTCGTAACAAGGTAGCCCTAGGGGAACCTGGGGCTGGATCACCTCCTTAAACGATAGCTTGGCCTGTTCAAGTGTCCACACGCATTACCTGATTAGAAGTTAGAGCCTTGTGTTTTAAGCAATGCCTTATTGGAAAGATCGACGATCTTTTTTTAATAAATAAGGCATGACTTAAAGCATCTAATGCTTTAAACGCTCTTTAACAATTCGAACTGAAAGAAATAGATTGTCTTGTAGAAATACAAGCGCCAACCGGCGAAATCGATCGTTACGATTTAATTGAACAGACGCCTTCGGGTTATATGGTCAAGTGAATAAGCGTGCACGGTGGATGCCTTGGCAGTCAGAGGCGATGAAGGACGTAGTAGCTTGCGAAAAGGTGCGGGGAGCTGGCAAACGAGCTTTGATCCGCACATGTCCGAATGGGGAAACCCACCTAATTTATTAGGTATCTCTTAACTGAATACATAGGTTTTGAGAGGCGAACTCGGGGAACTGAAACATCTAAGTACCCGAAGGAAAAGAAATCAACCGAGATTCCCTAAGTAGCGGCGAGCGAACGGGGAGCAGCCCTTAAGCGGTGTTGTGGTTAGTGGAACACACTGGAAAGTGTGGCCGTAGAGGGTGAAAGCCCCGTACACGAAAACCTATACGCTGTGAAAACGAGTAAGGCGGGACACGTGATATCCTGTCTGAAGATGGGGGGACCATCCTCCAAGGCTAAATACTCCTGACTGACCGATAGTGAACCAGTACCGTGAGGGAAAGGCGAAAAGAACCCCTGTGAGGGGAGTGAAATAGACCCTGAAACCGTGTACGTACAAGCAGTGGGAGCCGTTTTAATACGGTGACTGCGTACCTTTTGTATAATGGGTCAGCGACTTACTTTCAGTGGCAAGCTTAACCGAATAGGGGAGGCGTAGGGAAACCGAGTCTTAATAGGGCGTTTAGTCGCTGGGAGTAGACCCGAAACCGAGCGATCTATCCATGGGCAGGTTGAAGGTTGAGTAACATCAACTGGAGGACCGAACCGACTACCGTTGAAAAGTTAGCGGATGACCTGTGGATCGGAGTGAAAGGCTAATCAAGCTCGGAGATAGCTGGTTCTCCTCGAAAGCTATTTAGGTAGCGCCTCATGTCTCACCTTGGGGGGTAGAGCACTGTTTCGGCTAGGGGGTCATCCCGACTTACCAACCCGATGCAAACTCCGAATACCCAAGAGTGCAATCATGGGAGACACACGGCGGGTGCTAACGTCCGTCGTGAAAAGGGAAACAACCCAGACCACCAGCTAAGGTCCCAAAATCTAGATTAAGTGGGAAACGATGTGGGAAGGCTCAGACAGCTAGGAGGTTGGCTTAGAAGCAGCCACCCTTTAAAGAAAGCGTAATAGCTCACTAGTCGAGTCGGCCTGCGCGGAAGATATAACGGGGCTCAAATCTAGTACCGAAGCTGTGGATGCCAAGACTTGTTTTTGGCATGGTAGAGGAGCGTTGTGTAAGCCGTTGAAGCGGAAGCCGGGAGGCACCGTGGAGGTATCACAAGTGCGAATGCTGACATAAGTAACGATAAGACGAGTGAAAAACTCGTCCGCCGGAAGACCAAGGTTTCCTATCCAATGTTAATCAGGGTAGGGTGAGTCGGCCCCTAAGGCGAGGCAGAAATGCGTAGTCGATGGGAAACGGGCTAATATTCCCGTACCGGCTGTAACTGCGATGGGGAGACGGAGAAGGCTAGGCCAGCATGGTGATGGTTATCCATGTTTAAGGGTGTAGGCTGAGTGAGTAGGCAAATCCGCTCACTTAAGGCTGAGACCTGATGACGAGCACCTTTAGGTGTGAAGTGGTTGATGCCCTGCTTCCAGGAAAATCCTCTAAGCTTCAGGTTACAGACGACCGTACCCCAAACCGACACAGGTGGTCAGGTTGAGAATACCCAGGCGCTTGAGAGAACTCGGGTGAAGGAACTAGGCAAAATGGTGCCGTAACTTCGGGAGAAGGCACGCCGATGATTGTGATGAGACTTGCTCTTTAAGCGATTGTCGGTCGAAGATACCAGGTGGCTGCGACTGTTTATTAAAAACACAGCACTCTGCAAACACGAAAGTGGACGTATAGGGTGTGACGCCTGCCCGGTGCCGGAAGGTTAATTGATGGGGTTAGCTTCGGCGAAGCTCTTGATCGAAGCCCCGGTAAACGGCGGCCGTAACTATAACGGTCCTAAGGTAGCGAAATTCCTTGTCGGGTAAGTTCCGACCTGCACGAATGGCGTAACGATGGCCACACTGTCTCCACCCGAGACTCAGTGAAATTGAACTCGCTGTGAAGATGCAGCGTCCCCGCGGCTAGACGGAAAGACCCCGTGAACCTTTACTATAGCTTCACAGTGGACTTTGAATTTGTTTGTGTAGGATAGGTGGGAGGCTTAGAAGCGTGGACGCTAGTCTGCGTGGAGCCGATCTTGAAATACCACCCTGACAACTTTGAGGTTCTAACTTAGATCCATTATCTGGATTGAGGACATTGTGTGGTGGGTAGTTTGACTGGGGCGGTCTCCTCCCAAAGAGTAACGGAGGAGCACGAAGGTACCCTCAGGCTGGTCGGAAATCAGCCAATGAGCGCAAGAGTAGAAGGGTGCTTGACTGCGAGACAGACACGTCGAGCAGGTGCGAAAGCAGGTTCTAGTGATCCGGTGGTTCTGCATGGAAGGGCCATCGCTCAACGGATAAAAGGTACTCCGGGGATAACAGGCTGATACCGCCCAAGAGTTCACATCGACGGCGGTGTTTGGCACCTCGATGTCGGCTCATCACATCCTGGGGCTGAAGCCGGTCCCAAGGGTATGGCTGTTCGCCATTTAAAGTGGTACGCGAGCTGGGTTTAGAACGTCGTGAGACAGTTCGGTCCCTATCTGCCGTGGGCGTTTGAGATTTGAGAAGAGTTGCTCCTAGTACGAGAGGACCGGAGTGAACGAACCTCTGGTGTTCCGGTTGTCACGCCAGTGGCATTGCCGGGTAGCTACGTTCGGACGGGATAACCGCTGAAAGCATCTAAGCGGGAAGCCCCCTTCAAGATGAGATCTCACTGGGCCCTTGAGGCCCCTAAAGAGTCGTCCGAGACCAGGACGTTGATAGGCAGGGTGTGTAAGCGTTGTAAGGCGTTGAGCTAACCTGTACTAATGGCTCGTGAGGCTTGACCATATAACGCCCAAGGCGTTTGGTTGAACGTAACGAATTAGCGAAGAGAGCTAAGCAGATCGATAGCTGAAAGGCATCCGGTTG
>NZ_WBOL01000025.1 GCF_008973715.1 Nitrincola schmidtii | reverse complement strand
ATGGCTTCCTTCAGACCCTGCCGTTAGCCAGCAACGCCCTTGCCATTCGGATTGTCTTCCCCTTAGTCAGGGTGACTCAGGTTTCTTTCAACCTGACGGGTTTACCAGCTTCGCTGGGCAAACACGAGAAAAGGCCAGCTGAAAGCTGACCTTTTTGTAAGTGGAATTGTGAATCAGACAAGGGTTAAAGCTTGACGTTCAAGACGGTATCTGACTCCTCAATCACCAAATTTAAACGCTCAAGACGAGCTTCAGCTTCTTCTGGGTAATGATGTGCAAACTTATTTCTTAACAGTGCTGCTGTTCCAAAAAGATCGGCCGAGTTAATCGCGCCAAGCTTTTCCATGAGGAGTGCTCTATCACGGTTGGATTTATCTGAAATATCTTCTTGTTCAACAATAGCGATACCACGAAAAATATGATCTTGAATCATTGCTACCGACTGGGAATAGCGAAGAATCAATGCGTCTATCGACTCTTCCTCATCATCATTTAAAAGAGCGATGGTAGTCAGCGTTACCGGAAACAAATGAGCAACTTTTTCTAGAGAATACTTAAGCTTAAGAATTCGCTGCTCACATGCTAAAAGATTGGAGTTAAGTAGTTGAATAGCGCTTGAACTCATAAAAGCACTCCTTCTCTAGCAATATCGTATATCGGCTGATTTGGTTCATCAGCACTTTTAACCAATAAGTCGATTTTTGTATCGCATTCTGCTCGCAAACGATATTCCAAAAAAAGGCGTTCCCTTAACGTCAACTTTTTACTTGTTTGAAAGAAAATATCAATGTCGCCACCTCGTTTATTCACATCCGCGCGTGAACCAAACACATAGACTTTACCTTCAGGATCTTCTGCGCGAAGAACAGAGACTATCGCCTCCCGCTCTTCTTGACTAAGCCTGACATTGGCTTGCATCGAACACATCTGTATATCCTAACTTATTAACCATTATTGATTAATGATAGCAGGTCTAAAATTATAGATGGAGACAAGTCATCAAAGTTCGACCTCAGCGACCCATTGGATGTGATCATCCTAGGTCAAGCCTTACCTCGCGGTGAAGTCGCCAAAGTTCGTGTGATCGGTGTTCTTAAAATGCTTGATGACGGCGAGCAAGATGACAAGCTGGTTGCTGTATTAACTCAAGAATCTCCGTTTGCTCACATTGAAAGCATGACCCAGTTGGATCAAGAGTTTCCTGGCGTCAGCCAGATTGTGGACATTTGGTTTGCAAGCTACAAAGGACCCGATGGCGGCATGGAAGGATTAGGGTTTGAAGACGCTGAGTCTGCCCAATCGGTATTGAATGCTGCAGCTGAGCACTTCACAGCTCAATAAAAAACAGGTCGGAGTAACTTCTCCTCATTGATGGTGACAAGCACACGCAAGTGATCAGTCAATTGTTACTTCGACCCGATCTTCCCCGATCACCATTCTCGATTTACAGCGAAAAATCATCCAATGCATCTGTAGCAGCCGTTTGAAGAATATGAGGAAAAATTCGACTGATGGCTCGGCTAACAGGAAGATCCGTTAACTCATTTTGAATCATCGTGGCAACGAGCCGCGCTTGATCTTCATCACGGATTCGCTTCATCGGCTCACGATCAGGCTGCTGACTGACAAACCATTTATGCAATACAAAAGCGCGCGGATCAACGGTCGCAACACGCAACGGCATTCCCTGTAGATCAAAAACGATTGCATCATAATGCGGCGCTGACACATGCCATTTCAAGCTATCGATCACGACAGGATGAAGATCATCTGTTTCCAGTAACTCATCAAATGCACTTCGCTGCATGGGCGAGCCAACCCCTTGAGTAATAAAGTCCACCCTGAAGCCCTTATCATTGGCGGCAGCAAATTCATAAGGTGAGGCAGATATTCGCCGAAAGCTCTTGTCACTGCTTTTAAGAAGAGACAAAAGGGACCCCTCCTGCAAGTTAGCTATAATGCGTATTCCTTGACGAGCATCCATCAATACATCCATATCTTCAGTTGCAAGATGCTCAGGTTGAATCAACACACCGGCTCGTGCTTCAAATGCATAGAGCGCGTTCGTACCGATCAGCCGATAGGGTATCTTTTGTTTGTGCATTGAGCGAAGCACACGCGCACCTGCCAGCGGAAAACGATTAAGATCATTGGCCTTGATATATGCCGCATACTTTTTGAACTGATTGCGGTATTCAGCTTCGCGGGCTTTATAGTCTGCCTGTCTACGTTTAAAATTATATTTAATTTGCTCAGTTTCGAGAGAACGAACGCCCAATGAACGATTCTTGCCATAGGAATAGGCACGGTAAAGGTATTCTCGATCGTGAATAGTTTTCCAATGCATTGAGCCTGCAACGCTATCTGCCTGCAATCGATGTTGCTCTAGCTGCTGAAACAACTGGCGCGCATTAACCGCAACACGTACCTGCTCTGATTCCAGCCGCCTATATCCCATCTCTTAATACCCCCCTTTGGTCATTTTTAAAACCACAACCTATCATTTAACTAAACTTTCTAGAATATACGACATAATTTAGTTAAAGACTACTAGTGAAGATAACTGGGTAAGTGCTACCCTTGCTTGAAGCAAAAGATAGTTCAGAAAAACTTCATCTTCCCCACCCTGACTTGCCATATGTTTGTTCGTATCAAGGCTAGACGGTATATAGGAGACCTTACTCCGACCCCCGATCTCACTATATGTTGAGAAAACAATAAAAAATCGACACATTAAATTGATATGTCGATTATATCGACATAAACTGACTCGATAAGCTATTTATGTCGATTTAGACTGGACATGTAAACATGACATGGCAAGCAGAACAGCCCTATAACCAATTACCCAGATTACCACCACACCTAGATGCCATAGAAACTAAGGCTGTACTAAAAGCCTGCATCTCTGCGCGTGCTGCTGTAGCAGAGTTAAAAAAGGCCGGGCAGCTCATTCCTAACCAAAGCATGCTCATTAACCTGTTACCCTTGCTTGAAGCAAAAGATAGTTCAGAAATTGAAAATATTGTCACCACTACCGATAAGATTTTTCAGTATGCACTGGAAGACAAAGGCGCCGACCATGCAACAAAGGAAGCTTTACGTTACAGAACGGCGCTATATGAAGGCTATATTCAGCTTGAACGAAAACCACTTTGCACAGCGACTGCCATTGAGGTATGCAGTAGGTTAAAGCACACAGAAATGGATATTCGTAAAGTAACAGGTACTTTTATAGGAAACAAAGCGACGGGAGAAATTATCTATACCCCACCTGCTGGAGAAAACGTTATCCGCGACTTGTTAGCCAATTGGGAGCAATTTCTTCATGATGCCGATGAACTAGATCCTCTGATAAAGATGGCGGTTAGTCATTATCAATTTGAAGCTATACACCCCTTCCATGACGGAAACGGCCGAACAGGTCGTATCTTAAACGTTTTATACCTTATTGAATGCGGCCTATTAACGCTACCTATTTTGTATTTAAGTCGTTTCATCGTTCACAACAAACAAGAGTACTATCGCCTCTTAAACCAAGTCACCAAAGATCAGAACTGGGAAGACTGGCTGTTATTTATGTTAAAAGGTGTCGAGCAAACTGCCATATGGACCTGCGATAAAATCACTGCAATTAGAGCACTGATGGAAAGCACAACCGATTACATAAAAGCACAGCTACCAAAAATATATAGCTACGAGCTTGTTCAGCTTATTTTTGAACAACCCTATTGCCGTATCAGCAACCTAGTTGAACGTAATATTGCAAAACGCCAAACAGCTTCAATCTATTTAAAGCAGTTAACAACTATTGGTGTGTTGCAAGAAATCGATTCAGGAAAGGAAAAATTATTTGTACATCCGCGACTGATGACGCTGATGACGAAGGACAGTAATAATATTAATGATTTTTAAGATGCGATCGCATTGACGCACGTACCATATAACGTACAATGAAATATGATTTGTAAGTTAACAGCAGACGAGGTACGTCATGGTTGGAATTACCGCTACCGAAGCCCGCAGCAACCTTTATCGATTGATCGATGAAACGGCGGAGTCCCATCAACCGATCGTTATTATGGGAAAGCGAAATAAAGCCGTTTTAGTGGCTGAAGAGGACTGGGCTGCTATCCAGGAAACACTTTATCTTCTTTCTATACCTGGTATGCGCGAGTCTATCCGGGAAGGAATGGCAACTCCAATTGATCAATGCGATAAGGAACTGGACTGGTGACATGGAAGTTGGTTTTCACCAAACAAGCACAGAAAGATGCAAAGAAACTGGCTTCTGGCGGTCTGAAGCTAAAAGCTCAGGAATTACTCGATTTAGTTGCAGAAGATCCATACTGCAAACCTCCACCTTTTGAGAAACTCATTGGAGACCTTTCAGGCGCGTACTCACGCCGGATCAACATTCAGCACCGCTGGGTGTATCAAGTGCTTGAAAAAGAGAAAGTCATAAAAGTACTTCGGCTATGGAGCCATTACGAGTAACAGAAAGTCTGGGGGCATGAGATCTTACTCCGACCTCCACAGACTCCGACCCCGATCTCCATTAAAAACATCCAGAATTTCCTGCTCTTGATTATCAAACTTGTTCATTTTAGGCCCGGATCTCTGTTAAGAAAAGTTGACTAGATATAATCCAATGGATTATAGTTTTAATTATGCAGACTATCGTGGAACTACCAGAATTTCAAAAGCGAGCTTCAGGCTTGCTCAAGGAAGATGAAAAAATAAGTATCATAAATTACCTGGCTGCGCACCCGCAATCAGGAGATCTCATTCAAGGCACTGGTGGTATTAGAAAGTTACGATGGTCTGCACAAGGAAGAGGTAAAAGCGGTGGCGTTCGTGTGATTTATTATTACCACAATGAAACAATGCCTCTTTTTCTTCTTACCATTTTTGGTAAAGGTGAAAAGGCAAATATCAGTAAAACCGAACGCAATGACCTCGCCAAATTCACATGTGTACTTCTAAAAAATTATGGTGATTCAAATGGCTAGCGCATTCTCAAGTATTAAGCAGGGTCTTCAAGAGGCTATTGAATACTCTGATGGACAATTAAAAAGTGCGATTATACATGAGTTCACTCCACTAGATGTAAAGCAAGTCCGAGCTCAAGTAGGTATGTCACAAAGTGAGTTTGCTTCAGCTTTCGGCATTAGTGTCAGCACTCTTCGTCACTGGGAAAGAGGCGATCGTAAACCACACGGACCAGCATTAGTTCTTCTAAATGTAGTTTCTAAAGAGCCAGAAACTGTTCTCAGAGCCCTCGCATCTTGACATCTTCAGCGCATCTACGAAGACTGGGTTCATTGAGAGAAAAGGATAGAGATCTTACTCCAACCCTGTGGTATCCCCACGAATTTAAGACATGACACTTGATGACCTTTTTAGCTGCTCTGCAAACTCTTTGATACCCTTTCGCCAAATCCGATCAGGTATTCTAAGGTTATTCATTAGCAGACGTTTTCC
>NZ_WBOL01000024.1 GCF_008973715.1 Nitrincola schmidtii | reverse complement strand
CGATGCGCAAGCTCATTCATATCATCTACGGTGTATTAAAAAGCAACCTACCTTTTGATGAAAATAAAGCTGTTAAGGCTTGAAGTTTCAAACGGTATTGCAGGGTCATGGATACCTCTGAATCCATCTGAATCGCTGTTGATTCCTCCGTGTAAGCTCGTCTTCCAAATCCATGTGGTAGACGGTCAGATAATTTTAGGGGTATGCTCTTTAGAAAGCATGAGGGTGAACTTGAAAACGAGAAAAGGCCAGCTGAAAGCTGACCTTTTTGTAAGTGGAATTGTGAATCAGACAAGGGTTAAAGCTTGACGTTCAAGACGGTATCTGACCCCCAACTAATCTCCGTCATTATTCCGATCTACAATTCAGAACGGTATCTGCGTGACTGCCTAATCAGTGTGCAGCAGCAGACCTATAAAGATATTGAAATAATCTGTGTGAATGATGGGTCAACGGATGGTTCGGCAGCGATTTTGGATGAGTTTGCTGAACAGGATATACGGGTGCGGGTGGTGCACCAAGAAAATAGAGGGATTACTAAGGCGAGGGAGCAAGGCGTAACATGCAGTAGCGGAAGCTATATCTACTTTCTAGACAGTGATGATTTAATTCATCAAGAAACGCTCGAAAAATTACACCAGATTGCCGTTAAAGAAAAAGCCGATATCGTTGGGCATAAACATCTGAATGTTGCTAAAGACGCTTCGCTTAGCTTGACAATACAAGCATTAAAACCAGCAAAGGTAATACAACCCTCAGCAGCTAAAGGTATTCTAAATAAAAAAATCAGCATCTTTAGCTGGGGAAAGCTTTATCAACGCTCACTTTTTGATGGATTTGACTTCCCCATGATTACCTTTGCAGAAGATCTTTACTGCACCCCCATTCTTTCAATGAAGGCAAATAAAATCTGTATTTTGCAGCAAAAATTATGCTTCTATCGACAGCATGTGGCGTCACTAACAGGAAACTTTAACGAAGCAAAATTAAATTCAATATTTGATCAAGGAATTAGAATGGTCAAGGAATTGACCGAGGCAGGTTATGATGAAAAATCGATCAAGATGATCCGGAAGTATGTTTGTTACTACCAACTCTACAGCATTGCGAGACTACTGTTAAAAAAGCCAGAATTAGCAAATCTTTACTCAGTTTTTTCTGAGCGATGGAAGACTGTAAGCGCCGCTAAATCCGCACCTTGACTCTAATCGTATTGCGCCACTTTTTTCGGAGTTTTATCCGTCGATACATTCCATGGCAGCAGTTGCTCTAACGCTTCTACTGTCTCAGCTTCAGTGATATGTTCCAGGACATGCTGGATATAAGCAGCCGGTTCGAGCTGATTCGCCTTAGCCGTTTCTATTAATGAGTAACAGGTTGCACTGGCACGTGCCCCTTGAGGGGTTTCGGCAAACAACCACGCTTTTCGGCCTAAAGCGAAGGGACGGATGGCATTTTCAGCCAAGACATTACTGATCTGTAGATCGCCACGTTCGCAGTAACCCACAAGGGTTGGCCACTGGTTAAGCGTATACTCCATCGCCTTGCGAGTCAGGGAGTCTTTTAGCACGCGTGTGACGTTGGCTTCCAACCAGGCCTTAAGCTCATTCAGCTTTGCCAGGCTCAACTCCTGACGGATGCGGTAACGCTCAGCCACACTCAAGTCTTTTATCTCTCGTTCGATGACATAGAGCTTGTTGATATAACTCAGTGCCATGTCAGCTTTAGAGAGCTTAGCCTGTTTGGCCTTACCTTTGGGCTTAGCGGCTTTTGATGCCTCGACGAACTTGCGGCGGGCATGGTCCCAGCAACCAATGCGGGTGATGTTGTTTTCAGTACAGACACGGCCATAACCGGAATAGCCATCAGCCTGTAAGATGCCGCTAAAGTCATCTAATAGACGTACGGGTACATTGCCAGCACGGGAGGGATCGTATTCGAACAAGACCGAGGGATGGTCCGGTGGCCCTCCGCGTGTCACCCACATCCATTTATCCGATTGGGCTGTTTTACCGTCTTCTTTGAGCACTTGTATCCGCGTTTCATCCGCTTGTAAGTAGTCGCTGCTGTTTTGTACTTCTCGCATCAGATTGATCAGTGGTTTGAACACCTGCTCTAAGCGGATCACCCAATGAGCCATATTGGTACGGCTGATCTCGTGCCCATGACGCTTAAAGATGTTTTCTAACCGATACAAGGGTAAGCCATCCGCATATTTTGCAGTGATGATGTAGGCCAGCAATGACGAAGTAGCAATACACTTACCTAAGGGGTGTACTGGGCGTTGAGCGGCCACAATACGCTCTTCACCCTGCTCAATGAAGACGGCTTTTTCCTGCCAGATTTCAAGTACCTTCAGTTGAGCTGGAATAAACTGTAGCTCTTCCTTTACCTTGGTAAAGAACACTTTGCTGGCACCGGCTTTCTCTGCATCGGTCAGTGTCAGTTCGACACGTTCACGCAGTAGATGTTCAGAGAAGCCCCGGTGACGTGCTTTACGTTTTTCACGCGGTGCATCGGCTTCTTCCATGTCGTCTGGTAATTGGTCACGCCGTGCATCGATCTCGGCTTCAAGTTCAGCCTCATCGAATAAGTGGTGTTGATGAGCCGACTTCTCGCTACTGGCAGCGAACTGCTGGATGCGTTTCCAGCGCAGGAGTTCTTCAAGCAGCTGAATATACTGATCACGTTGCTTGACGGTTTGATTACGCTGTTCGAGCGCATCATTGCGCTTCTGGATTTCAGTTTCTTTTTCAACCAACTGCTGCTGAAGCCCGGCAACCACAGACAGTAATTCGGTGGCCGAAAGGCCACTAAAATCAGGGGTTATGACAGGGTTTGCAGGTGGTTTTTTCATGCACAAAGTATAGCAAAAACAGCTTGTTATGGCACGTAAAAAACTTACCCAACGGCCTCATAATGCAGAGTTTTATGACCCTTCAGCAGGGTAATATCATAGCCATCTAACAGCCAGTTTATTTGTTCGCCCGTCAGGGACATTAGCTCATCAGATGGGCTTGGCCATTTGAATTTCTCTTCAGCCAATGCTTTGTAATACAGGATAAAACCGTTGCCTTCCCACATCAGGCACTTGATCTTATTACGCTGCCTGTTGGTGAACGCATAAAGTGCCCCACTAAAAGGGCTGTGTCCCAACTCGTGTTCCACGAGCAGTGCCAGTCCATTGGCTTGTTTGCGAAAGTCGATCGGTACGCGATACAGATAGATCTCAGGCAACGCATAGGAAGGACGCAGGAATCGACCTTTCATCACAACTGCCTCAAAATAGCACCCAGCAGATGGATGTTGTTGGCCTGCAGTCCGGTGATGCTAAAGCCACCTGGCAAGGTCAATACAAGTTCACTGGCTGTAATTGATTCTTTGACCTGTGTGACGCGTGTAAATCCTGTGGGCTGTTTTAACTCACCGATCTGGTCATCTGTCAGCTTTTGTCGCCAATAGGAAAACTGATGATACGATACGGACTGCTGCCGACAAAAAGCAGCACCTGAAAGATCAGATTGCTGCCACTGGGTAATAATCTGCTGCCAGTTGTCTTGGCGTTTTTGGTTGGTCATTTTGAACTCCATACATTGAATTTGATGGAGTTAGTTTGAAGCGGTTACATTCTAAATTGTAGGTGCTGATTCTTTGGCGCTTACGGAAGACTCAACAACAACTTAATCTTTCAGACCTTAAGGGCCTTAAAAGATTGATCATGACTAGGTTTGTCAAAGGGGATATTGAAGGCGCCCGTAAATGGTTACGCTTTTATGAAAAGATCAAACTCTAACCTATACTCAAAAGTCGCTTAAACAGTACACGCTTATTTTGCATATCTCGTGATGCTTTCCACAACCGCATTTGTTGATCAACGCAGCTATCATCAGTGTTTTCGAAGCTAACACACAACTCACTGGATAACTGATGTAAAAAACTTCCAGTAGGCGGAGCCATGTAAGCTAGCCCACTTTGACGTAAAAAGCTTGACCAAAGGGTTAAACAGAAACTATCTTCAACCTGTTCAGTTAAATGACCTAGTTGCTCTTTACGATAAGCTTTATCAAACTCACGATAGGATAGTGGATAAAAAATATTTTTTTCGACCTTAAGAATATTTGATTGATCATTTTGCAAGTAATGTTTTGTGATTAGATCGGGTCCGATTGCACCCCATGGAAAATCATTCTCAGCAAGCTTAATAGCATCCCTGTACAATCGCTGTGCATCATTAGAGCTATTACAATAGAGTACCGCGCCATTTAAACCATTTTCTGATTCAAAACCCACGGCAACATCTTTATCAATCACTAACATCGAAAACTGATCAACATTTTTTAGAATAACAGTGTCGCAATCGAACCACCAACCGGTGTTTTCTTTAAGTAATTTATATCTGAACAGATCTGAAAAACCTGCATAGCATGGTTTTCCTGACTGTCGAACGTCGGCTAGAGAAATTTCACTTAAAATATCTGTGTAAGCAACCTGCTTAATTCTTTCATCTAGCTTTTGAGGCCTATCAGTAAATAACGTAACATCAAAACCATGATGTAATGCCGACATAACTGAAAGCCTTGCAACAAAGGGCAAAGGACTCCCTAACCATAGAAAATAAGCATTCATGAAGTTTGCTGCCCTTCTTTTATCCCATTACCTATATTTGGATCACGCCATAACCTTAAAATACTTCCGACAACAAAAAAGGCTGTGACCAGTATATTATTTTTGAAAGTTGAGTCTGTCATACTAAGTAAAATAAAGACTATTAAGAAGCTGTAAAGCAGCCATTCAGACCCTATAGGTGGGCGGTAAACCAGTGCGAAAAATATTAATAACAAACCAAGTAATGCAAAAACACCGTACTCTAACCAAACTTGCAAAAATTCATTGTGAGCATGCGGCAGCCTTTTAAAGTAGTTATAGGTGATTTGGCGCTCTTCCACTATGCGTTCAGAATGCTCAAGTAATGCACTGCGTGTCTCTCCATAACCCAAAAGTGGACGTTCGTGAATCATAGCAAATGCTACTTGCCAGGCATTAAATCTTGCCCATATTGATCTAGATCTTACGTAGTCACCTTGCTGAATGCGCTCAACTTCCAAAACAGTGGCCTGATATCTAGCCTGAACAGCGGGCTGCGAGCTTGCCCAGTACAACCCAACACTCGATAAAATAAGTAATAGAGCAACCGCTAGGATTTTTTTATGAAAACTTAAATGTAGAATCAATCTAACGGAGAAGATAGCAAGCAAAAACAATAAGGATATGTAAGCACCTCTCACACCAGTATTCACAATTAAATAAATTAAACCAAAAATTAAAGCAACAGCAATAGCTTTAATGACAATATATTTACTAGAAAATATCAACTCTAAATAAATGACAACATAAACAAGCAACAAGGTTGCCAAAACAATAGGATTATGACCAATACTCAGCCTATGGCTTGAATGAGTATTTATGACCTCTGGAACACCGTAATAGAGCGACAAAAAACCACCTATCGTAGCACCAACAAAGATAGCCTTTGAATCAAAACCAGTATTAAAAAGATAAACAAAGAAAACGGGCATTAATAAAAACTTAACATAGCCAGATATATGTGCTGACGGATCACCTAGAAAAAATATATGCAACATATGATAAAAACCAAAAAATGCAACAGCATATATCCACCAAGAATGCCCAGCACATTTAAAGGTGATTTTTCGAATAAATACCACACAATAAATAACTGCAACTAACGCCAACAAGTTTCTGACTTGGCTTGCGTTACTCACAACCAGCATAGATAATAAAAGTACTATCAAAACGCTGTTTAAATACTTATAAAAATCAGATTGGTATCCAAATACTCTCTTCAATAATTCCATTATTTAAGTCTCTTTGTAACACCGATACCAACTGACAAACTTTTCCATACCCTCTTCTATGCTAGTTGAAGGCTTATATCCAACGGCGTTCTCTAGAGCATGAGTATTGGCATAGGTGATCTCAACATCACCCGGTTGCATTTCTAGATAAACCTTCTCGGCCTGTTTACCACAAGCAGACTCAATAGCAGCTATAAAACGGCTCAACTCAATGGGGTGATTATTACCAATATTAAAAAGTTGATATGGCGTTTCCTGAACAGGTGGTGCGTCTTGTATCCGAACTACACCCTCTACGATATCGTCTATATAGGTAAAGTCCCTTTTTAATTTACCGTGGTTAAACACCTTGATAGGTTCACCCTTTAAAATCGCTTCCGTGAACAACCAAGGGGCCATATCAGGTCTACCAGCAGGCCCATAAACAGTAAAGAAGCGCAGACCGGTTACTGGCAAGCGATACAAATGCGCATAAGAGTGCGCCATCAATTCATTGGATTTTTTGGTCGCGGCATAAAGCGAGATGGGCTGATCGACCTGATCAGACTCATGGAAAGGAATCTTACTGTTCAGTCCATAGATAGAGCTGGAAGAAGCGTAAACTAAATGCTCAACCTTATGGTGACGACACCCTTCTAGGATGGTCATCATACCGGTTAGGTTACTATCGATATAATCAAAAGGAGCATGAATAGAGTGCCTAACACCGGCTTGTGCACCTAAGTGAATCACACGTTGAAAGGATTCCAGCGCAAACAGTTCAGCCATTGCCTCACGATCGGCCAAATCCAGTTGCTTGAAGACAAAGCGCTCGTAAGGTTTTAATTTTTCGAGTCTGTACAGCTTCAGTGCTGGATCATAATAAGCATTTAGGTTATCAATACCGACAACCTCATGCCCCGCTGAAAGTATCTTCAGAGCCACCTCTGAGCCAATAAATCCGGCTACACCGGTGACAAGAAATTTCATACTAAGCCTTACAAACTAAAATTAATTTACTTCCATCTTGCTGATTGACTCTCAACCGGCTCCCTAACCGGCCAATTCACAATACGCGACGAAGACTTAAAACCAGAAACGGCTTAATTACGAGCTAACTCACAGTCAAGTTGCGCCATCGCTTGATTAAGTTGCAATAGGATAGAGTTAAGGATCTCAGATGACAACTTTTCTTCATGAATTATTACTCCGACCCTAGTTCTAAAACTTGAAATACATCTCACTGCACGCCACTATGGCAACATAGAAAATATGAATATTACAGGTAAGATTATGCCTACTCATGCAGAACGTAAAGATACCCGCTTGGTTGCGCAAGTCACCAGTGAAATACAAGAAATTATACAAAGAGCCGCTGAGCAGTAAGCGCCCATAAAACAGCACCTATAATTTAAGATGTAACCGCGACACACTATCTCCATCACTTTTAATCGATGGAGGTCGGTATGAGCAACCAAACCAAGCGACACATCTGGCAACAGATTATTA
>NZ_WBOL01000023.1 GCF_008973715.1 Nitrincola schmidtii | reverse complement strand
AATGATGACGGGGACTTCTAAGTACTGAGTGACGCAGAAAACAACCAGAGTAGCGTAACCTCTAATACCAGTTATTTGCTGCAAAAAAACTGCGGCATATAACTGCGGTTTTTAACCAGCGTTAACACCTTAGTGCAATTTGGTGGAGGTGGCGAGCGCCTCTATATTACTCCTAACCTATTGTAATATATAGCACTCTAAAAAACACCATTAACTCTAGTGGCACCTATGGACGTAATGTAGGCCACATCAGGTCATAGAATAAAGTCTCATTAAGTTGATACTAGTCCTGCTTCATCGATTATGCTAATACCTTGTATTAATTGATGTTTTAGTTTTTATGAATTATAAAGTGCTTTCAACTTACAAAGAGGAAGTGAAGAGTGAAAAAACTAAAATTGGCACTCGTTGCAATGGTTGCTTTACTAGCATTGGTCGGTACAAAAACTTTTGCTAATCAAGATACATACTCATACTTGATACTTGGTTTTGATGATTACATTTGGGGAGATCATGAAGACCATGTGATTATATTGGCAGACTTTCCAGTATTCCCAGATAATTTAGTATCAGACTGTATTGTCACAGATACAAATTTCAATCTTCAAATCGTAGAGTTTAACCAAGAAGTCGACGATATTATGATGAAAGGTGGCGCTTATCAAGCTGATGGTTTTAGTAATGAAAATATAGCAAATATTTTTGCTAAATCAACTGGTAAATGTAAATAGCTAAATTTTTGCGGTGTGATACTTGATCTTCAGATTTGGTATCACACCGCAAATATTATTGGATTTCCCTTGATGGAGTGTAGTGACCAGCTTGGTTACAATGGTGGCACCTTCGGTGTAAGAGTGAGTAGCCATATCAATAACCCCAACCCCAACCATAAACACATCACTGAAACTATGCGCTACATCCACTCAACAGATGCTTATACGGAAACCTCAATGGTAAAACTTGATTGAAGAGGTTATTGGTTTCAATAGTGCCTCTTGAAAGAAGCACTAAACCATACTGATTAACACATCATTATGAGCGTTTGGAATGGAAAGACTCTAGATCGGCAACTAGCTCAGATCTTATAATTGATGGTAATGATTTTTATTATCAAAAGACATGATGGAAATAGGTTAAGTTGTTTAAAAGGTATTTTCCTTGCTTAACTTCGTCATATCCACTAATATAATATTGTTATAGTAGATCCTAGCATAGAGAGTGTTTATGGAAAATCCTTTAATTGTCTTGTTCTTCATAGTTTTGGCTTGTCTTTGGTTATATTCTTTTGTGTCTATAATCGGAGCTAATATAAGAAGAATATATAAATTACTATTTCTTGCAGTAATATTTTTCTTCCCTATTGCAGGTTTTATTTATCCCTTCAAAAACTTATTACCTGGATTTCTTAGAAGCTATTTTTCTACACTTGGTAAGCTTTCCAAAGAGTCAGGTAAAGTTGCAAAAAAATCTGCAGAGTGGCTTGCTGAAAAGCCTAAAGATTAATAAGTTACTTTAAATGTGAGCTAGGGTGTTTAAGGCCCAAGTGCATTCTTAGCTCATGATAAAAGGTTTTAGTACTGTCTAACTTTTGTTTTAGATTTCTTTGTAATTGTCTCCTGAGTTCAGATTTCAACCAAAAAAACATTGAAAATTTTTTTCTTCAAGTGATTCTAAAGATCCGACATGTACTCTGCGTTATTTATATCTATTCAAGTTTATTTGTTTGTTGCTCTATTATGTTAAAATTCATATCTTAATTATCGAATGCTTTATAAAAGCCTAAATAAATTAACCATATAACATTAATTAATCCTAATTCTTTTAAAGTTGCTACACTCATCTAACCTATTGTTATGAATGACATTAAGTGCTTCCTGCTCTTGGTGCTTGCTTCACTAATCTCTTTCAATGCCCTTGGTGCGCCGTAGGCGTCACCTGGATATACTTATTAGGCTACGTTAACGTTTCTTATTTCATCATTTCTCTAACCAATGCATTCATCCACCAGTTTGCAGCAGTTTCAAACTGCCCAATGGATTTTTGAGCTGTGTATTTTGGAAGATCAAGCTTTTCCAATAGCATTGTTAGAGCTTGTTCCCTTGGCATTTTAAGATCGAAATTACTTTCTCCATCTTTATTCATAAACATAAAGGGAACTATATGTAGGGCTTCATCATCTATACTAAATTTTTTGTTGTATATGTGTTCAAAATTATACATAAACGATTCAGCATACATTAGAGATAGGGTATGAAGTAGCTGAAAACTCTCTCCCATACCATTTTTGAAATCATCTGAAATGTTTGAAAGCGAATAGAAATGCAACGTTAGAAATAACAAAAGGCAAAATTCAGCACTTTGTGCTTCAATATCTTCCTTAGAAACGGTCGTTGTTGAACTTTTAATCAGGGCGCTCTCGACATCTTGCCTTTGAGATAATAATATTCTCATTTGCTTATCTATTAGTTCATCAAGTAGTAAGCAGCCTTCATCGAACTTGCTTTTTAAATTTAATAAAGACCTATCATGTAAGTTTTCAAGTTTACTTTTATTGGCATTCTTAATGCTTGGTTCTGTTTTTGCTTTAGCTGGCTTCCTGTCTTTATCATCATTAATCCCAAGCGTCGTGGCGATCCTTGACGCAAGTGCTAAGACTGCAAAGTGCTCAACAACTGTTGCTTTAAAGAACTCTGAATTATTAATGAAGATTCTACTTTTTGTGCCAGGTGCAATGCTTTTTATTTGGTCAAACGAGAATGATTTTGGCTCTTGAAAAAGTTCTTTACTGTAAATTCCATCTTCAGTAAGTAATAACCCCTCTTTTGAACCGCCAAAAACAGTGTCATCTAAAAGAACAAGTACGCGATCTGGATTTACTGCAGAGGCATATGAGTTAATTGCTGCATTCAGCTTTTTAGCAGGAATGTTTGGTTTTATGTACATTTTCTCATAGTTCCAGCTCCATTCATTGTTGTCTAATATTGATGAAATATTACTACTCATTTTACTTCCTTCGTGTTGTACAATATTTGCTGTAATGGCCTAAAAAATAAGCGGTTATACGGCGGCGTAACCGTAGCTATAACCGCATGTTGAACGTCGCTCAGTACTTAATCTAGGGAATTTGCTTTTGATGATCGGTGGGGTTCCTTGGTAGTAACACCAAAAACTAGAACCAGCACTGTCGCTTAACTCGATCTCAATCCCTTAAATTTTGTCTACTTTTTGACTTTATCAATTCTGTATAGTCATATTTATCTTGTTTTGCAACACAACTCACTCAGTAACTTGTCCCTAAATAGTCAACACAACCTGCTGTTGTGGTATTTGAAGACTAATTTAGGAGAAAGATATGTGCTGTAAATATGATGGTGTTTATTTCAAAACAAGGCTTGAAGTGGTATGGGCAACTTTTTTTGATCTCGCTGGATGGGAGTGGGATGCTAACCCTCCAGCTGTTGGTGACTGGAAACCTGACTTTGAAGTGAGATTTTACTGTCCTCATTCGGCTTGTCCTGATTATCACAAGCTTTTGGTATCCGTTTTACCTATCGATACCTTAGAGAACGTTAGAGGTCATCCTGCGTTATCATACGAATATTCAGTTCCAAACAATGTTGCTGATGCAGGTGCTTTGTTTGGAAATCACCCATCAGTATCAAGATGGGCTATCGTTCATGGGATTAATGGAGGCTATGAGGGTCTCTTCACAAGAGTTGCTAACGTAGATGCTCTGTGGGCGCAGGCGGAAAGTATGGTACCTCACTTTTAGAGCGATAGATCAGATCTGGGGAAGGAAGTTCATACTTCGAATGATGATGTAGTGATTGCATGTGAATCAATGTACGTGCTGTCACTCCATTATTTTTATTGAGGTGGAATTTCGAAAAACGCCTTGTAATGAGAATGCCGAAGAATTGTTAGTTTGCCTTCTGTAATGCGTTTCTGAAAGCAGTTGATGCTTTGCTAAAGTCATCACAGTCATCACCCGAAATGACAAATATTTCACGGCCTGTTGAAGTATCTACCAGAAAAACTTCATATGAGACTTCAGAAAATTCATTCCAACATACAAGCTGGGCTCTTACTGTATTGATAACTAGCTTGTAGCGTGTCGGTTGTAAGTCGTACTCATCAACCATCCAGTCTTCTGAAAAAAGTACTTGTTTTAGAGGTCCTACTATCCCTTTGGTGCCAGGGGTGCCGATATCGTTTTTTCACTGGTATCTATAGACCCAAAATGAATTGTATTGCTTGATGCACATCCAAGTAATACTGTTACGAATACAAGAATTACAGTGTTTTTCAGTACTTTCATATGGTTACCTTGGCTTTATTGGTGCTCAAAAACAGTTTTTCGTATCTATTTCAATCAGTAGTTGATCATAAACCATTTTAAGTCTTTTCGGTGTTTGCTCCCTGCTTGCCGAATTAGCAAAGAAGAACGGAGATGCAGGAGGAAACACAACTAATGAAAAGACACCTTTGAACTTATCATGATTAGCTTGTTCTCCTTCAGTGCTATTGAGCCAGATTAATAGCCTACGTGCTTTACTTTCTTCTTCTAGCAGTTCTTGGCAATTCAAATGAGAAAGGTCAGTATCAAAATTAGGTGAGAGCTCCGTGTATTTAGGAGTTGTCGAACAGCCTATAATGAATGACGTAAATATAGCTAATAAGCCATTCCTTATATTGATGCTGGCAACCCCTTAGGCAAGTTCATAGTATTAGAGGGCTCTTGATCAGATAATGATTGTTTCGAGAGTAGTTCTCGCCTTATAGCTAGTGTCTCTCTATACTCCTGAGCTTCGACAACTTTTGTTAGTTCTACTTCTAGCCCCCTATCTTTCACAGCTTCCT
Source organism: Nitrincola schmidtii (assembly GCF_008973715.1). GTDB lineage: Bacteria > Pseudomonadota > Gammaproteobacteria > Pseudomonadales > Balneatricaceae > Nitrincola > Nitrincola schmidtii. The sequence goes on along the minus strand of NZ_WBOL01000023.1, from coordinate 7,911 downwards.
GTATTGTTGACAAAGATACCTTAAAGTACTCTTTCCTGTTGTTAACTAGATTTAGGCGACGGTCATTAAATTGCTCATGTAAAGCTTTTTCCAAACTTGGTGCATCTTCTGTGTATATCATACCATGAACATCAAATAGGAACGGCACAGAAGCATCACCCAACTCTTTTACTCGATCCAAAGGTTCGAGCCTCCGCGTCATACCTATTTTGTAGATATCTTTTCCGAAAGAACCAACGTTGGAGATAATATAAACATGTCCAGATCTTGTCTCCTGTGCTCTAGAAATTGCACGTTGTGATTTTTCATGCGCCTCTGCTAACTTTGCTTCTAGTTCAGCAATTTGATGCATAAATGCCTCAGTATCCTCGCCATGAATAGTTTCCAACTCTTTACGAGCTTTATCCAAAGCCTCTGTGTAAAGTCTCTCTTCATCTTCTGCTAATTTTTTAGCTCTTTCTAGCTCTTTACGAACCTTTTCTTCTTCACGCATCTGTTCTCGGATAGCTTGCTGCTCTTCCTTGATTTGCTGTCTTTTTTCAGCCAACTCAAAATTTAAATGCAGCTCATTAATTTTAAGTTCGAGATAGTCTTTATCTATATAAATCTCCATGGATTGACCAGATTTGTTGATATCTTCCCAAGATTTTTTCATCCTGGATTCCATGGCCTTTATATTATCCCACTTTACTTTGGCTATGATTGCATCACATTCGCCATTGAATGCCCTTAACATTAGCTTAGACTGTTTTTTTACCATTTTCTTGCCTTCACTAGAGCTACCACCAACTTGCCATTCTTTATCGCAAGGTGCAGCTTTATCAGCTTTAATCATATCTTTTTGTTTGTTGCGAATGTCTTTAATTGCGTCTTTAAATGCTTCAGGTGTGTCATAATCAAAATAGGGTTCATATATGCCGAATGAGGCGGAATCGATGTTTCCATATAGATTATCGATCTCTGACTTAAGCTGTTGATAAATTTTCATCTGCTGACTATAGTCATTAGATAAACTTTCATGTTTTTCTTGAAAAATTGGAACCAGCTTATCGTACTTGACTTTTAAAATAGATAGCTCATTTTTACGCTTGTTCAACAAATGGTCTAAGTCAATGATGGGGCTGTACTTATCTCGAAAATCTATATTTTCTAACTTGGTAGCAGTTAATTCCTTTTCTATTTTCTTATTTCTTATGAAAAGGAAAATGCATATTGCAATTAATAAAATACTTAGTAGCACAAAGAACAATTCCAATGTCATTGTTAACTCCACAAATTATCTTAGATAGATGAAATCTCATATTAGAGTATCTGGTTATAATTTTTAAACATTATGTAACAAGATTTAAGTATAGAGGCATTTGATTTGTATGACCATTGACTGCAACCACCCTCAATCTCCCTATGTTTTGTGCTTACTAGCTCTTAACTCTAGTAGATCTAGAAAGATTAAATCATTACCTATACAAGCTACTAACTACTTCCAACAACACAATCTACGAGCTCTTTGAAGTCACTTTCTGTCAAAATTCTGATTTGAACGCCATTAGCTATTAGTTCTTCTGCCTTGATATGTTTTGAGCTTTTATCTTTGCCGCCAAGTCTAGATACGTCTTGATCGCCAACTACCAAATAATCAATTTTCTTAGTGACTGATGTAGCTACACAGCATCCAATATTCGCCGCCATTGCTGAAGCTTCTTTACGTGGGATTGAAAGCGCCCCTGTGAATACTACAGATTGGCCATATAGCTCACCTTCTGGGTTGGCCTCTAAGGTAGCGTTTCCACTCGATGCGGACAATCCTGAAATTGGCTGTCCAACCTGAGTCAACCATCCTTCAATAGTTATCCCAGACTTTTCGATAGCGGCATGGACTATTGCGCCACAAGCTTTGGCATCTTCAAGAGCGTCATGATGCTTAAACTCATAGCCGATAATTCTGCAGATGTTAGCAAGGCCGTAGCCTTTCCGTGCGCATTCTTCCCATGCACGCCTAGCTATACGTGAAGAATCAAGCCATATAACATCGATTGGATCGAGTGAGTGCTTTCGTATGGCTTTATCCAGAGAGATTCTATCGAAGTGTGTATGGCTAACACATATTTTGCCGGATAGAAGATACTTTATATCGTTGTATAGCTCTTCAAATGATAGTGCAGATGAAACGCTGGACTCTTTAATTCCATGTATGCTTACGTTTATTGGATCAAAGTAATTATTTGGGTTTACAAGGATTGATCTTTCTTGTGTGAGCAGGCCATCTTTGAAACAAGCTATTCCAATCTGACAAATTGACGCCATATCGGGGTTTGCTGTTTCAACATCAATAGTTACAAATTCCATACTCGTTCCTTAAGTCATAGCTTCATATTGCAGCAAATATGGGGTAAAGAAGATGGTCAATTAGACAGCTCAAATTTATCCCATGCACTTGGTCTGGCCAGCTAGTCAAGCTGAAATGTAGCGAAACCAAATGGATGTTTGAGGTCCTTACAATATCACTTCTCGTGGTTATTGTGGAGTCGACTGACATCTGAATAGTTTGAATCTTTCACCAAGCTTCTTGAGATCTATTAGTGTTTTCTGATGGATTAGCAGTTTCTTGCCGTCCAAGTTGCTGTAACTAGTTCCTTCCAGTGATGGATGAAGATGAATCGTCAATGAGTTTGGCTCTATGGCTAACAGATTTTTATCGAATAATCTATGTATGTCGACTCTTAACAAAAGACCGTTGCCGATATTGTTTGATTTGTTTCCGTCATAAGGTGAGATATGAGCAGCTTCAATAACAGAATCTAGCTTCTCACCAGTCACCATGCACATGCAACCATAATGTGATAAGAGCATGTTTCGGAATCTGGCTTGTCCGTCTCTTATTGCTAGAGTGATCTCTTGATATCTTTTGTCACCTTCATATTGATCAGCAGTTGCTGATTCTTTGCTGTCATAAGGGTCCTGATTGGTGGGGATGTGATTACCATTGTGAACAGATAATGGCTCAAACTCTTCAACGGACTCATGGGACAGCAGTTCTGTGTATGGTAGCTCTTTTGGATCAATGCCTTCTAAGAACCGCAACCTTGCTAAAATGATACAAGCATCTTCTCTGTAAAGTATCTTTCTATGTCTTTCAGACCATAAATCTTGAAGATCTTGAATTTGCCCATTAAGTACTAGATTCCTTATCTTCTCACTGGAAAGATATTTCTCATTTGTAGTTATATGAACTTCATCGTTTTCTTTCTTCGGATGATCTTCTTTTAGTTCAGTGTCTAAATGGTAACTACTTGAAAGTTCTTTAATGCTTACTACTCTTGATTTTTCTTTCAAGTACTCATTTATGTCAACCTTTAACACAGGTCCATGTGTATGAGTAGGTGGTAATATAACTCCGGTTGCTTTTGTCGGTTGTCGCTGTAGTGTATTCTTCTTGTTCTTCATTCTAGACACTAGCGTTACTCCCAAAACATTACTGGCGTCCTGCTATTTGAAACCATCAGAAGTTACAGGATCTTTGTCTTCATAGAATGCTGGGGCAAAGTCATTGATTCCTCTTGCTCTAAGTTTGGTCTCATCAAATGGGGAGCCTTCAACAAGCCTGTGAAGTTTAATGTTATACACCCATGCTTCAAGACCAATACCTTTAAAACGTTCTAACTCTCTTTCGTACTCAAAGAAGGTCAACTTATTCTCATCGGACAGGAAAGAATGACCGTCAATTGGAGATTCGGCAGTGAAGATCCACCAATAGTACTTAAACCACGTTGGATTAGGGTGGACTGGTCTTGAACCAGCAAAATAGATTTTCCCTGAATGTTTGGTCTTGTTGATTCTTTCAAATGATGGAGTTCTCAAACAATCACCTCTGTAGTGAGCTAAAGATTACTGGTATCTGATTAGACTAGTTCCTAAGCCTTTAAGCCCTGTCAATTGGGCTCTTTAGTGCCTTCAATCTAGATTCTTACAGGTAAAGCTAAACAGTCTTCAGAAGGCCTGTAGAAGCCTCTCAGCTGATTTGGTTATGCTGGCTAACGTGATCATACCAACAATACTTACCATTCCATGAGCTGACTAGAGCCTTCATTAGCATCATCAAACTCTTATGAATATAATGGCTACTCATATTGGCTTAGGGAAATCCCCTATATTCAGTAGATTAGTTTGACAGCTGGACTCAGGATTACAAGAGTCTCAAAATTACTTGCGCATGAGGTGCATAGACGATGGATGATAAAGGAAAGAGAAAAGGATTGAACCTTGATAGCTTTAGGTTGGAGCCTGATGAATTGAAGAACCCTGTCAGAAGGGAGTATGTATATGAGCGCATCCACCATAGGGGGAGGCCACTGTGGGTTGATATCATGATTGGTATTGTTGCTGCTGTTCTTATCATCTGGATGGTCTCCTTTGCTTTCATTACAGGAAGCGCATGGCTACTTGCTCAATCAGCAAACAAGGCTATTGAAGAGGCAAGGGTACGTGAAGTTCAATCACAACAGCTAAGACTGGAACAGCAAAGACAACAAGAACGATTGAGACAGCTGAATACCCCTCAATGTATATTCTGGACAGATCACTATCACAAGAATCGTGATCAGCGGTCTTTGGATAATATGCGGCTGTATTGTCCGCAATAAATCTAATGGGTATTGATCAGTGTTCGTGGTAGGGGTATCAAAGCAGTTATTACCTGTCTATCCATTGAAAGAATGAATGATTTCTGGTGGCTTGATGATTTAGTATGATCTGAGAGCTAGGAAATCAATAATAGAAGCGGTTTTTGAGTTTTGCTAGTAGGTTGTTATGGGTCGGATTTAAAGCGCCCCCTAGGCGCCTTTAGTCTTATTAAAATCGATCTGCCATTTTAATGTTTGCTTTGGTCTTCAATGACCTCTTTTTCGTTACATCTAAATCAAGCGCGAAGTTTCAATTGCCGTTGATAGTAATTGGCAGATGGTGAAGTGAAAGAGCATAGGTGAGTCCCTCCAAATCCACTGTTTACTCCGATAGAGGATCTAAAGAATAGATTCGATGGGGGAGTTCAATGTGGCCATGAGAGCTATCAAACTAATGCTGTAAGCTGTTTTAATGCTTTATCAGTATGATCTTTATGGGTGAAGTATAAAGCGTCTTCTAGCCCCCTATAGAGATCTTTAAAACGATTCATTCGAATCTTGCTATCTGTTAATGTGTATTGAAGCTATCCAGCAGTGAATCTGTTGGTAACTAATGACCCTTCTATTGGTCTTTGAATTCATTTTAACTTGTTACTAATCGAAGTGGAGTGGGGGCAATCTAGTGATTCAGGTGGCACTCCTTGTTTTGGTATTGAACAGAACATAAAACATGAAAGATAAAACAGCTAGAAGGCTGTAGTAAGCCACTATAACAAGTGATCGAACTACCTCTGACTGCAAGAAAGATACTACTAGCTTCATTATTACGGATGTGCATTTCAGTGCCACTAGAAGTACCTTTGATATGAATGAAACCACCACTCCTAACATGATATTGAGATGACCTAATAGAAATGGAAGTTGGCTTGAATAGGTGGGAGTTTGATAGGGTGTTTTGTTAGTGTCAGATCTTCTGTTCGACTTATTTTTATTGGCTTTAGTAGTCTTGTTAGCTTTAGAAGAAATTCTATCTTTCTTGGAGCTGTTATTGTGAGAACCTCTAACGGTCATCATTTTGCTGATAGAGCTATCAACGATATTAATGATCTCACCAATATCAACTGAGTCATGAGAGTTTAGAATAAGACTAGTAGTTTCAGAGGGACTTAAAACAAAATGATACTTTGTATAAGACATATTATTAGATCTCTAGATAAGTGATTATTCATATTAAACTTGATGATGGTGTATGTCAAATTTAAAAGGGAGATGAAGGATCTTTATAAGAGTTTTAGGAATTTAATAGTTTTCTATAAGATTCCTCTCTTTACAATAACATATCAATAGGGTGCACATATTACTTACTGGTGCACCTTGCACAGTAGGGTGCACCGAATATCTTACTGTATACCTGAAACTACTGTGATATTAGAAGATATGTTTCATGTTATGAGAATGGTTAACTTTTAAGGGTACGATTCAATTTTATAGGACAGTCTTAAAGTTGTATTACTTCTTATGGGATTCTATTGATTTTTTTGATGTTATGATTAATTTTAAAGAGTTTTTTAACCTGTTTCTTGTTGGAGGAGCTTTCTAGGTTTTTATTAGAATTGTTAACTTACTTGAGTCTTTTAATGAAGTATTCAAAACCATGTTAACCATCAGAGGAACTGACTTAGACTATCTATTATGGGTGAATTTTTAATGGAATGTTCTAGAAGTTCAATTAACTCTCATTAACTTCTAGGGGAACATTCTTAATGTTTGGAATGATGGATGAAATTTATTGGACTCTTCTATGACTTAAATGGAGTGTTATTAACTTATGGGGAACTTCTTAATGTTTTCAATGATGGGTTAATGTTAATGGAAGGTCTATTAAGTTTTGTTAAACTCTTTGAGGGATTTTTCTGAGAGATAATATTATCACAAGCCTCTCATACATCTCGTTCTAGGATTTGGTTTTCTTTTGGGGTACAGCCAAGTACTGGCATTGAGTTTCCAACCAGTACCTAGTTACTAGGGATAGTATTCAATGATTACCATAGACGCTACGTGAAATCATATTGTTGAATACTAATGTTACTCTTATTTATACAGTTAAATCAGTACTACTATTTATACAGTTTGATCATTTTCTTTTTGGTAGCTTTGGAGCATGATCAAAAAGAAAATGATCTGCGTCCTTGTTATATTGTTTCATAAGGTAGTTCAGTGTATCCTCAAGATACTGTTCATCATTGAAGTAACGATGGCTACCTTTGATACCTCCGCCCATACTTACCCACTTTTCCTTTATAAAAGAGCAAACTTCATTCAATCTGATGTTTTTGTATTCTTCACGAATAAACTGAGTGTTAGGGGTAACAATGAGAACGTGTATGTGAAGACCGTCATCTAATGTATTTCGCTCTACCACAGCAACCCATTTGATTCCGTTTTTTTCATTATCTCTTTCGTACCGTCTTCTTCCGTATAGCTTGCCTGTAACGAAGTGATTAACAGTTTGTAACATACGTTTTATCTTTGATAGATCTTTTGTTTCATATCTGTAGGTCAGTAGCATCTGACCCATGTAGTCATAGCTACGCAACATCTGCAGGTAACCACGTCTAGTTCTGGTTAAATGGTGTCTTTCATAGGCATTTCTGAGCTCACAGGAATAGATCTTTCTTTTAAAATCATTTTTGCATTTAACTCTCATTACTAGCACTCCATCAGTGGTGTTGTGCTAGTATTTATTAAGTTGTTTTTTTACATTCCGTCAGGTGGTTTTAAATTAACTTTAAAGTGTTGTTTCTAAATGGCTATTAGAACGAGCAAGGCTACACAAAAGAATGCAACTCTTGCAGATGATCACGCTCTTGAGCTGTTTGATCAGCTTATGAGTGATCACAAGTTCAAGGTGTATCTTCATGGACTTATGAAGATCAAATCCTCTTTAAGAAAGAGTGGTGCTATCAAAGCTACTGCTCTTGTAAAGTTTTTGAATGCTGCTGGATACAAGTCTAGGCGAGGGGAAGACTTCAGCGATACAGCCTTCAAACGACTGAGGGAGCGTCTGGTTAAACTTAAAGGTATTGATCTTTGTGATCCGGATCAGTTGTTCAAATAAAGTTCATCAGCCAGATGTTATAATCGTTATTTGTGTTGATAGGTGAATGTTGTTAACGCTGGTTAAAAACCGCAGTTATATGCCGCAGTTTTTTTGCAGCAAATAACTGGTATTAGAGGTTACGCTACTCTGGTTGTTTTCTGCGTCACTCAGTACTTAGAAGTCCCCGTCATC
>NZ_WBOL01000022.1 GCF_008973715.1 Nitrincola schmidtii | reverse complement strand
GGAAAACGTCTGCTAATGAATAACCTTAGAATACCTGATCGGATTTGGCGAAAGGGTATCAAAGAGTTTGCAGAGCAGCTAAAAAGGTCATCAAGTGTCATGTCTTAAATTCGTGGGGATACCACAGACTCTGACCCTCATCTCTCATCTCTCATACCCATTCGGATTATTGGACTGCCAGCGCCAAGTGTCTTCGATCATTTGCTTAAGTGTACGCTCTGCTTTCCAACCTAACTCATTTTCAGCTTTGCTAGCATCAGCCCAGAATGCTGCTAGATCACCTGCGCGTCGATCCGTGATTCGGTAGGGAAGAGGTTGCTGAGTCACTTCTTCAAAGGTTTTCACCATAGATAGGACAGAGACAGGTTGCCCTGTACCGAGGTTGTAGATATGAATACCCGCGCTGTCCAATGCTTGCATGGATTTAAGGTGTCCAATCGCCAGATCCACAACATGCAAGTAGTCTCTTTCACAAGTGCCATCTTGTGTTGGGTAGTCGCTCCCAAAAATAGAGAGTTGTTGTAGTCGGCCAATCGCGACTTGAGCGATGTAGGGCATTAAGTTATTGGGGATGCCTCGTGGGTCTTCACCGATTAGGCCTGAATCGTGTGCTCCAATTGGGTTGAAGTATCTTAACAGAACGATAGACCATTCAGGATCAGCCTTATACAGATCGGTCAGTACTTGCTCTACCATGGATTTAGAGGTGCCGTAGGGGTTGCTGGTCTTTCCCCGAGGAAGCGTTTCTATGTAAGGTACGGGAGCTTCCTCGCCATAAACGGTCGCCGATGAGCTAAAGATTAAGCGTTTAATCCCCGCACGTTGCATGGCTTGGCATAGAACGATGGTGCCATGAACGTTGTTTTCGTAGTAGTTTAGCGGTTGCTGTCCACTTTCACCGACCGCTTTCAGTCCTGCAAAATGGATAACGGTATGAATAGGGTAGAGTTGCATTACCAGATCAAGGGTTAGAGAGTTGCGAATATCACCTTGAATAAAGATAGGCGCATTGCCGGTGATCTGTTCGATCCGGTTAAACACTTCGCGGTTGGCGTTGCATAGGTTATCAAGTATGACAACCTGATGTCCTGCTTCTAATAATTCAACGGTGGTGTGCGATCCAATGTATCCGGCACCGCCGGTCACTAATACGGCTTTGTTCATACTACGTCCTTATTCATACCGCGAATTATCAAGCATTGTGATAGCGTTGGTATTGTACTATAGAACGGTTTCAGCGTTTGTGTATTATCAAATGTGCTAATCAGTTCTCTGGTAGTACGTTGTATCGCATTGTTTAATATGGACGTTTAGTATAATCAGCTGTTGAGTAAATTAGTCAGCCAAGAGTCTCAATTTATCGGGAAGAGCCAGTGACTATACACCCAGCCGGTGGTTTCCGCTTTGTTGTTGATAATTTCACTGACGAGCCACCAGTGGTCGAGTTTTTCCAGTAGTATCACTTGAGAGTTGCTGGGTAGTGTTTTGATCACGGTGTCTGCGATGCTGGGGCCACTTCTCATGTTTAGCCCCGATGAGGCGGTAACACGGAATTTTGGTTCAAAGATGATGGGATTAAGGATATCTGGTTGTTCCGTTTCTCGTCTGCCTTCTAACAAACCTCTGAAGCGATCAAAAGGAAAGGCTGGACCTGGGTCTTGTTTTCTTCCGGGCGATATATCGTCATGACCAAGGATGCAGTCAGGGGTTAGGTCGTATTGATGAAGGAGTGCTCTGACGACATTGAGAGTGACCTCGATTTGCGTTTCACTGAAGCTTTCCCAGCCTCGTTGAGTGGCGTCATGTTTATGCTTGAGTTGAACGACGTTTTCATCAGGCACTCGAGTGCCTGCCCATGAGCGCCAATTGCCTTGACCTCCGTTTAACCAACCCCAGTTCACCAATTCGATACCGACGGAGTAACTGTTGAGTCCTTTTATGCCTTGCCATTCTGATCTACCCGCATGCCAGCAGCGCTCATGAAAACGTCCCATTTGCACGATGCGACCATCATTGCCAATGATTAAATGAGCTGAAGCCTGTGCCTGTCTGTTTTTGAAGGTGTTAATCGCAGATTGAACGTTGCTACCGCCGGTATAGTGCATGATGATGTAGCGGGGTTTTTGTTCTTTGAGATGACCGCTTTTGTTGGGTGTTTCCTGCCATTCAACACGATCGTTGTTGTCGTGGTATAGCAAATGGTTTTTGATTTTCATGTTATACCTCGTCTTCTTTTTCAGGTGTTGGAATCAGGTTGCTAAGGTTGTCTGGTGGCGGTATGGGAACTATTTTGAAGCGTATGCGTGCCTGGATTTCAGCTGTGTAGCTGTATCGATTCGAGTAACCGGCATCGACGGGCGTCGCATACATTCTGATTTTACTTTTTCTCGGATTTAGCGTGTTTGCCGTGCCACCGGTATTTTCGGTTGAAGTGAGCTCCATTTTCATGGCGACGGTAATGTCGCCCTCTGCCTCTGGAATGGTGTAAAAGGTGGGTTGATAGCCGATGTCTTTTAACATCTGCATGGTTTTATCATCACCTGCTTGGTACAGCCGAAGGGTTTGTGCCAGTGATCCTTGGTCAAGCGCAGCTTGAGCATCGGCTACTCCTTGACCGACAGAAGCAATAATATCGCCTAAGGGTGCCGAAACGGTGTCTTGTATTAGGTTTTGAATTTTGCTTGCCATGTTGACCTCTGTTTCTGCGTTAATGGGCGAAGATAACCAGCACTTTTCTGCCTTTTGCGAGTTTTTCTCCTGCAGCGGGTGACTGTCTAAAAGCTTGTCCTGCACCGAACTGTTTAGGGTCATCTGGATCGCCATAAGCAGCATCTAAGCCAAATCCAAGTTCCCGAAGCAAGCGAGCGACCGCGGATTCACTTAGGCCACTTAAGTCAGGTACATTGGTTTGTGATGATTCTTCTTCAGGTACTTCTGGCAGGTATTCAATGACCATTTCCGAAAGCGCTGCAGCATTGGTGGCATTTTCCAGCAATCGTGAATCAGCCAAGGTGATGCGGTCACCTGAACCGCTGAATAGGCCTTTGACATTGACTTGCACACGGCCAAGTCGAAGGTTGCTACCTGACTGCGATTGTTGTTTGCTGAAGTTTTCCAATCCTGCTGAGATGGAGCGTTGCAATGAAAGAATATCTGTTTCGCTGCCTAATTGTTTTTCCAGCGTGCTCGTTTTTTTGGTGAGGTCTGCTACCTTTTTTTCAAAAGTGTTTTGCAGTTTTTTGATTTCTTCTTGTTTTTGTCTTTCTAAATCTTCGCGTAATTGTTGTGTTTCCAATCTCATTTTAACGAGGTGTTCATCTTTGATGAGCAGTTCAGCTCTGGTTTTATTATAGTTTACTTCTAAAATCCCTTTACTGATCGATTGCTGTGCTAAATCCACCTCGACACGATCGAGCAGTGTTTGGTATTTAGATGTGTCAAATTTTGTTGCCGTTGCTGCAACGCTGGGATTGATCGTCGCTGACTCTTTCAAGATCTCCGCTTTTAGATCTTCGGTTCTTTTGAATGACAGAACACCGGGTTGAGATAGGACACCGAGCATGGGTGTAAAGCTGATATTTTGTCGCTTAGGTAATCCACCGACTTGTTTTTTTAATGTGTTATTGGCGTCGGCAGGGATCAATGGGTATGCTTCATTGTCTAGAATTTCTATCACGCCAAAATCGATGTTTAGTACTCGGGTGGTTGAGTCATACTGAACTAAGCCACCTTCGCTGATGACTTGGGTATTGCTGAGCAGTTGAATCATAGGAGCGGCAGTAAAGGCGCGATTGACTGCTGTGTTTATTTCTCCATCATTGTTTGTTGGATTGTTGATCAGATTGATCCAGGTATTCCTGCCAATCTCGAAGCTTTGCAATAGTACTCTTCGCCCTGATATCGGCTTGTTGTTTTCGTCTACTAATTTTGCCCTAACCATAAGTCGTGCAATGCTCATATTTAATTCCTTAGCGTATGACGCTTAACCGAGTCATTGAGTTACCCATATTGATGTCTAGTATTAGGACGGTGCCTACTCGTGTGTTTTGACCAAAAAATAGATGGGTTTCAGTCTGACCATTTTCTTGAGTCATGAGTGCTGAGCTTTCCAGTCGCGCCGCTGTTTTTCGGTTCAAGGTCTGGTTGCTATTTAGATGCATGCTCATTTCCCAGTTGATATTGATCTCCACTTTACGACCACCGATCAGCTCTCCGTGGCTGTTGCGCGCTAAAATTCTGATCAATCTATCTTTGGCGGTTCTTTTATCGGGGTCTTCTTCAGCAAAGAGTTCTATGAGTGGTAATCCTTCTCCGGGCGGAACTGATACGATACGACCTGATATGTGAGAGCTAATTTCCGCAGTCTGTGTGTTGCTGATGGGGTTGAATCTTAGGCGTTTGATTGCGGGAAGGTTGGTGTTGCCTGTGGTCGTTTCTGTCGTTTGGCGCATGCTTAAATTGACAGCCAAATCGAAATCTACGTAAGGAATATGATAGGAAGGAACGGCTCGGCCATAGATATCAACTGGTGGTAAGTCGTTAAGTGACTCTTGTGCTTCTCTTACGCCATCTGCAATGGAGCCTAGTAAGGATTCGATGGTACCTTCGATGTATTCGTTATTATTCATGTCGTGAATTCCTGCTCGCGTTGACGTGTTTTGTAATTTTCGAGTGCTCGCTCACGTCTTAAGGCATCTTGTGCTTCCTGTTCGCGTTCTTGGATGAGTTTTTCGAGTGCAGCTTGTCTTTGTTGATCTAGGCGTTGACCTATGTCCGCTAAACTGCCGACTTCTACTGACAATAATCGATGCTTGAGTGCTTCATAACCCTTGTCACTGGGAAGTGCTTGCGTGAATCGATCACGAAATTGATTGAATTTGTTCGGTAGTTTTTCGCCCAGTGGTTTTTCGGCTGCTGTTTGCCGTAGAGGAGGAATTGCATCGTTTAAAAGATCTAATTTTGTTGGTCGATCTTGTTCTTTTTCAGAATAAAATTGTCTTAGTGGTAGAGTGTTTTCTTGCGTTCGCGATTTTTCAAGTTCCACTATCTTGTCTTTAACGGCTGTTTGCATCCTAGTTAAGTGGTTTTCTTTTTGTCGTTCCCTGTGTGTTTCCCATTGATGTAATTCATCTCTTCTTTGTTTGAGTGTTTGCACCGGAAATATTCTGGATTCGCGACCTGATGTGCCAGGAACACCTGACTGTCCTTTAGATAGGGACTGCATTTCCGCTTCCAGTTTTTCACGCTGCACGAGAAGTTTCGATAACATCGGTGAAAGTTGTGCTGCATCTTCAAGTGTGCGAATAGGGGGAGGTGCCACTTCCCCCGAAGTGGACGTTTTAGATTTTTTAAGATCTTTCCAGCTAAAACCAGGCATGATCTATGTTCCTGCTAAGTCATGTTTAGTCGGTTGAAGGGTTCATCATGGCTCGTATGCGCTCTTCAAGGATGGCTGGTGCTGGGACAGGGACAAGCTTAGTTCGCATCATTGAACTGCCTTCCGCTGAGTATTGATAGCGTGATGCGAAGCTGGCTGACACAGATGACACGCTCATGGAGCCTGCGGCGAGAATAGGCAGCATGACGCCTCCAGCTTTCGCTTTGACTTGACGTGATTTGTTTTTACTTTCTGTTTCGGTTTGTGTACTGATCGACATTTTCAACTCGATAACGGTGTCAACGAATTGGTAAAAGGTGGGAGTAAAACCTAATTCCAGTAGGCTGTACTTTTTTCCATCGGTAAACTCAACACGGTAGGGGTTTTCTGCTGCTTGACCATCTGCCGTTTCATTTCCAGGGTCCTGTCCTGCCATGATTTGTGCAATTCTTAAGGAAACCAGGTCCAGCTCTAATTGTGCTTCTGCAATCCCAACCCCTAAGTTTTTGATCATTTCTGGAAAGGGGACAGCCAGTAATTCTTGTCCAACGCTCATATTCCCTCACTCCTTCATTAATAAACGAAGTCTTTAATGGTTAGCCTTCTACTTTCGGTTGTCTGGACGCTTCTAATTCCATCAGTGCACGAATTCGATCTTCCAGAATGGGCGGTGGTGGAACAGGGCAGAGCTTAGTTCTGAGTAAGCTGGCGCCTTCTGCTGAATACGAGTATCGGGAGGAGTAGGTGGCATCCACTTGGCTGGTGTTGACGGTTTTATTTCGACTTCCAGTGGCTTTGAACAATCCTAAACCACCGGAAAGGGTTGTGTTGGTGTTTCGCGAAGTGTCTTTTTGACGATCAAATGAGGAGTTTGATTGAGTGATTTTGATGGCAATTTTGACTTCTATAATGGTGTCAACAAATTGATAGAAAGTGGGTGTGAAGCCAAGTTCTAGCATGGATACGCGTGTGGGTACCCGAGTGTCACCATCGTAGGTGTGCCCAAAATAAACCCTACTGTCATCAAAAGCTTTATTGCCATTTTCATCATAGATGACTTTTAATCCACTCATCATTTCGGCAACTTCGACGGAGTTAGCATCCAGCTGCATCTGAGCATCTGCAATTGCAAAGGCCATGTCACGAATCATGTCGCCCATGGGGACGTTGAGTAGTTCTTGTCCAAGTGATAGATCGTTTGACATTGCTGTTCTCCTAGTCCGTTAAGTCACGGGCGTTTCGTATTGTTGTTTAAGGAGTTGAGTAAACACATCAGGTGCTGGTAAAGAGACAAGTCTTGCGGCAATTGAACTCATTCCATTGGCTGACACTGAAAATTTTCGGGCATAGGAGGCTTCAACGCTTGCGGCAAACATCACTGGTCCACCAAAAGCGCCGGCCTTTACACCCGCATTGACGCCGAATTCTGTAGATTCCATCATGCTGAAGCTAAGCTTGGCTTCGACAGTGGCTTCGGTGAAGGCATAAAAGCTCGGTTGGAAGCCCAGTGTCAGCAGGTTGTAGCTTTTGTCTCCGATATCGACTTCAGTTGCGGCCATTTCTTGCGCAAGCGCGATAGAGTTTTGGTCTAAAGCCGCTTGTGCCTGCGCGATGGAGATACCCAGTCGCTCAATGATGGATGGCAAGGGGGCGTTGAGTAATGCCCGCGTTACTTTGGGCACGGCTGACATTAGGAGCCTCCTTTTTTGTCATTCAGGATGGCTTGCATCGATTCAACAAACTCAGTTGGTGGTGGAACTGAAACCAGTCGTGCAGAAATTGATGAGTTGCCCGTAATCTCCATTTCAAATTGACGTGAATAACGAACGTTAAGCGATGCACCCACCGCAACCGTGGTGTTTCCTTCGCGTTCTTTTCGAGTGGTTTGGGTTTGAGTTCGAGTGAAATTAGTTTTGACGGTGACGCCGTCACTGCCACTTAGGTTAATTTCTCTTGAAGATTCGCTAACGAGGATTAGTTTGACTTCATCAGATGCGTTGCTTAAGTAGGCGATATGACCTCTTCGTGTTGCTTCGACTGCCAGTGCGTTAAGTGCGTTTAC
Organism: Nitrincola schmidtii; assembly: GCF_008973715.1. Classification (GTDB taxonomy): domain Bacteria; phylum Pseudomonadota; class Gammaproteobacteria; order Pseudomonadales; family Balneatricaceae; genus Nitrincola; species Nitrincola schmidtii. Next base: position 6,619 of record NZ_WBOL01000022.1, on the reverse strand, counting down.
ATCTTTGGTTAAATTAGCCGCAAACGCTTCAGGTGAGTTGGTTTCTAAACCGTCGACGGCGGTTCCAGATAAGGTAAAGTTCGTGCCTTTGATAGAGATTTGTTTGTTGTTTAAGTTGTTAAGACTGACCGCGTTCAATACGTAAATAAACCCATTACCTTGGCTGGTAGTGTCTGATTGTTTGTTTGGCAGCACTTGAGATTTATTAATGACATGTCCCTGAAGTGCATCAACGGTGACAAGATGAACGGATTCATCGAGGAGTATTTCTGCTTTACGACGTAGCGGATTTTCTCCATCTGATGCTGGCGCATCATTAAAGCCTTTTCCTTCTGTTGAGATCATTGATGCGGGTGCTCCAGAGTTAACTAGAAGCTGTTTGATACTTTCGGCACGACGTTTCGAGAGGTCTTGATTCAGTTCCTCCGTTCCTGTGCGACTGGCATGGCCAATCACTTTCATTTTGATGCCTCTGTTTTTTATCACACGAGCGTAAAGCGTTATAAGTTCGCTACTTTCCTGAGTGGATAGTTCATTGGTGCGCTGTTTATCTGCAGCATTGTTGGAATAGGGGATATCTAGATTGACACCAAAATAAAACTGACCTAGTGGTTCTTCGTGTGGATAAACAGAGGCCTTGTAACCTTCAATCGCATCAATCGCATTAGCTACTTTAGTGGCAAAGCCTTTAGTGTTGGTATCAGGTTCTACATCAACACTGGTGTTGGTTTTAAGTTGATAGGTTTCACTACTTGATGGGTTTTCTCGAATGATAATGGTCGCCCGATTAAATTTATTGCCTAAAAATGCGACGCTATTGGGTGTGAATACAACCTCGTCATCTGAAATATCATCACTGACTTTTTGTGGTGGTGGACTAATGGCGGTGGGTTGTTGCACGGGAATGGCACGGGAGATATCTTGATTACCTCTAACTGCCTCGGCGAAGTTTTTGATGCGCTCGTCGAGGCTTTGTCCATCTAGGTTAACGCTTTGGCCATTGATTTGCATCGCGCCGCGTGAATTGCCTTTTATGCTAATTTCAGCCGTTCGTGTTTGGGTTCGCTCTGTAGAGAACCCTTCTGTTTGGCTAAGTGTGTTTTCATCGAAATCCTTAGTTTTATCTGAGTTTTCATATTTGGCTTCAATGCCAAAGTCGACTCCAAAGGATTTCTGAACTTTGAGAGAAAGTTGTAAGGAGCAGGAAAGATCTGCATGTTGAAAGTGGTAAAAAGCAGGTTGTAATCCGAGCTCTAAAAGTGACTTTCCACCGAGTCCTGAGATGGGTCGGATAAAGGCATCGAGTTGTTCAACAGAATTAACATCAAGGGCTTTTTGTGCTTCTGCAATCCCTAGCCCCAGGGATTTTATAAAATCGGCGACACTTGCATCATTCAGCACCTGACCCGGTGACATTCCATCGTAGTCGTTCATGGTGAAACCTCATTTTTGTTCTATACCGGCATGCCGGCCCCTTGAGACAGCGATCGAGCAATCTTTGCATTGACTTGACCTTGTCGTACTACAAAGTAGTGATGTTTGGTTTGTAGCTGTTCGATTCGTGTAAGGTTGATGCTGTAACCTCGCTGAAGCCACCCAAGTAACTCTTTTGACAAAGATACATCCGCATCGCCAGCGGTTTTTATGGCCAGATTAAATGCATTTTTGGCTTCGTCTGTGGCGCCTTTTTTGAGCAGCGTGCAACCAAGCTTTTGAAGAATATCGGCATGATCTTTGTTATGTAGCTTGGAGCTGACTTGTTGAGCTGTGTAGTGTTCGTGCGCTGCTTGGTAAAATTGAATCGCTTCATCGTAGCTGCCTTTGCGTTCTAGGCTTTCCACCACACATTGGGTGTAGTGGCGAAAGAAGACTTCAGGTGCCTTCAATGAAACCGCGATTTTTATCGCCTCACGGTAATGCTTCAATGCTTCTTGGTGCTCATTCTTCAATGCATAAATTTTGCCTTGCTCAGCCAAGCCTAAATGCATGATATGGACATTTTCTGAAATCATACTGCACACTCCTGATAGCTAACTTGAGCACCATTCCTCTCGAGAAGATGTTTCGCAAATCGCGCGAAAGTCTCAGATGTATCTCTTGTGATATAGGGGAGTTTCTTTAATGGGGTGTCTATTAAGCCTAGCTGCTGAAGGAGTGTGTCTACGGGCGAGAGATCTTCAACGGTGTGAATTTGAATTTTTAAGCGCTGAAAGGTGATATTAATCTTTGAGACCAGTAGTCCATGAGTTGCACATTCTGTTTCCAGTTTTAATGCTTCTTGGTGAGAAATGCTTTCATGAATGACTAAGGGTAAATGGGCTTGCACTGATGGGTAATCTGCAGGGCTAATGCCAATAGTGTTTTCTAAATACTGTTGAGCTGCTACTTCTATAATGTCTGGTAAGTTATTAATTAATATGTCATAGCGATAAAAGTCTTGGTTAATAATTTTAATAGGCAAATTGTGACCAAAGTGTTTCCAAATGGTTTGCGCAGTCCTATAGTCCAAGCTTGATAAGCACAGTCCATTGTTTGCTTGTAATGAAAGATTCAGTCGTTGAAGAAATTGATTAAGCTGTTGAGTTTGATAGCTGTTAAGTACTGAGGAGATCAGGTCGTAATTTGCTGTTGTCGGTCTTGATGCAATGATGTTCACCCCTTCTAGAGTTAACAATCTTTTCAGAGCAGATAGTGTTGCTAGGCTAACACTCCCTAGAATAATAGCGGGTGGAGTGATTAAAAGGCTGATGATTTGTGTTTCGTTGATACCTAAGAAGGGTGAAAGTTTTTCTACCACGCTTGGTAAATGTTCAATTTCAGAAATTTGAACTGAAATATCATAGAGTTCTGAGGGTGGCGGTGGAGGTGTCTCGCTCGATTCAACACGCACTTCAATGCCAAGATCTTGGATCAGTGTTGCAAGTTGCTGACAGATATCCTCTGTTAAATTGTCTGCAAGTATGGATGGCGCTCTGTAGAGTTTTTCTGCGACCTTTTCAGGCGCTAGGTTTAGACCGCTAGCAATTACCTTTGTGGCTAAAGCTGTCGCATTGCCAATCGAGGTAACCGTTAATCGATATGATTTTTCTGGCGTAGTCTGACTATTCTCTGTCGCTTCCATAAAGACCTACCGAACAAAACAAGAGTTTAAATGGTTAGGTTAAAACGTTCTTTTGATTTTAGCGTAGCAGCGAATATTTGTGTGTCAAATACGAAAAGTCTAATTAATTTGGTAAGTATTCAGCCCCAAAAAAATAATAAAGTGCTTGGTACCATTCAAACCGCAAGTCAAACAACGACTTATTAACTCACTTGGTTCACAAAACGAAATGCTAATCGCGAATTAGTTCTTCAAGTTACGTAGATTACATTACAGATATGTTGAACACTTTTTAGTGGATTAACTAAAGACTTTTCTAATGTTTTTTTGTAGTCTAAGCACATATTATCGGCAGGTTCGAAGTGCGTCCTTATTTTAAGGGTAAACCTTCAGCTTAAAATTTTGAAAAGGAACTTTATATTATGCGTAACTCTGCGCTCACTTCGCTTATTTCCTCTTACTTTGAACTTACTCCAGACCCATCTGTTGACGCTCAACGTGTTAGCTTTGGAACTTCGGGTCATCGGGGTAGTTCATTAAATCTCTCATTTAATCAACATCATATATGGGCGATAACTCAAGCGATTGTTGAATATCGTCAGCAGGCTGATATTCATGGGCCATTGTATTTAGGACTTGATACGCATGCGCTTTCAATACCGGCTTATGGAAGTGTGCTAGAGGTTTTAGTGGCCAATGGCGTTCATGTTTGTGTCCACCCAAGCGAAGGTTTTACACCTACACCGCTAATCTCTCATGCTATTTTGCAACACAATCTTAAGGATTCATCCTCTTTGTCAGACGGTATTGTTATCACACCGTCCCATAATCCCCCAGAAGATGGAGGTATCAAATACAATACACCAGACGGTGGACCTGCTGCCTCACACATAACGAGTATTATACAAAATCGTGCTAATCAAATTCTGGAAAATGACTTACGTGATATGAAACGCGTTTCATTACAGCACGCTAAACTAAATGTTAAGCCTTTTGATTTTGTAGATCTGTACGTGTCCAATTTACCTAAAGCGATCAATATTGCAGCAATAGAGCGCTTTGGCTTGCGAATTGGCGTCGATCCCATGGGAGGCGCGGCTTTAGAAGTATGGCAAGCAATTGCTCGTCGCTTCAGTTTGCATCTTACGATTACCAATATTCAACAAGATCCGACGTTTGCTTTCATGCCTAAAGATCATGACGGCAAGATTAGAATGGACTGCTCTAGTAAGCACGCAATGGCTAACTTGTTACATCAACGTAACCATTATGATGTTGCTTTAGCGAATGATCCTGATGCTGATCGTCATGGAGTTGTTGATGTTGCTGGGCTAATGAATCCAAATCACTTTTTGGCCGTTGCCATTGATTATCTTTTGCAGAATCGTCCTCAATGGTCGGGAAACTTTGCTATTGGTAAAACACTGGTGAGTTCTTCAATGTTGGATCGTGTCGTTTCTCAGCATGGACGTAAACTTTATGAGGTGCCTGTGGGGTTTAAATGGTTTGTTGATGGTTTGCATCAAGGAGCCTTGGCTTTTGCAGGTGAAGAAAGTGCAGGAGCTAGTTTTTTAACCCTTGATGGACAGCCTTGGTCCACTGATAAAGATGGGATTTTACTGTGCTTGTTGGCAGCAGAAATTTTCGCTGTTACGGGTTTATCACCAAGTCAGTATTACAACGCATTAACTGAAAAATTGGGCCGTCCTTTCTATAAGCGTGTTGATGCACCTGCGTCTCATGAGCATAAGCGCATTTTAAGTGCGATGCAGGCTTCAAGCATTGTTGCTTCTCATTTGCTGGGCGAGCCTATCATTGATATTCATACCTCAGCACCAGGCAATCAGCAAAGTATTGGCGGAGTCAAAGTGGTCTCTGAAAATGGCTGGTTTGCAGCAAGACCCAGTGGAACTGAAGCACTATACAAAATCTATGCAGAAAGCTTTGTGGATGAGTTGCATCTTGATGAGCTTTTAAATGAAGCAGAGCGAATTGTTAAAAACGCCATAAACCAGTCCTCTTGATCAAAATTTAACCTGTACCACAGTACAGTATATATTTTGTCGTTTTGAACCTATTCTGATGACATAAACAAGACCCTATTCAATTTGTATTGATAGGGTGTTGACCTATTCATCACGAGAGGTACATACCATGAGCGTTCAAATAGCAACCGTTGCATCCATCACAGGCGAAGCGTTTGCTCGTCAATCAGACGGTACACTTCGTCAATTAGCAGAGGGTGATGCACTGTTCGCAGGTGAAACCCTTGTAGTTAACAATGGTTCACAAGCCACCCTGAATTTTGACGGCAACGAACTTGTCAATTTAACGGGCCCTCAAGAGTTGCCGATCAGTGAAACACAAATTACGGCATCTATTTCAGATGTAAATGAAAACATTGTCACTGATCCCAGTGTTGCAGCCATATTAGCGGCTCTAGAAGGCGATGGTGATTTACTTGATGAACTTGAAGCTCCTGCTGCTGGTACCGACGGTGCCCCAGATGGCGGTGGTAGCTCGTTTGTTCAGTTAACACGTATATCTGAAAGTGTTGATCCGCTGGCGTTTGAGTTTGAGCAGCAAGCATTTAGTACATTTGAAGCGCCGATTTCGGATGCTGGCGAAGCACCTGAAGAACCTGAGGCACCTGCACCCGATGCTCCTGCGCCAATTAACGCAGTTGTGACTTTAACTCTGATTCAGTTAGATGCACAGGGTAATCCATTACTTAATGAAGATGGCTCCTTTATATTTCTAGATGGCGACTCGATAATCGAGGGAACATTTGTCGGTGTGCTGGCAAATGTTGACGTGCCTCCAACTGAAACACCATTAGTTATCGTGTTAAGTGATGGTCTAGGTACTATAACTATTCCTGTTGGTGGAAATTCTGGTTTTACACCAATTGAAATAAGAGAGGATGATGTATATTTCCAAGGTGAAGAAACTTTCACTGTGGGTGTTGATTCAACATCGGGTGGCGGTTATGACTCGGTGGATACAGGTTCTGATACTGAAGTCTCTGTTATTGATAATTCAGACGCCACCACTGTTTCAATCGGAAGTGTTTCTGGTTTGGAAGGGACGACAGGGGTAACTGTTACAGCTGAAATTTCCTCTGCTCCAATCTCTTCACCGCTTGTTATTACTCTTAGCAATGGTGCAACGATAACCTTCAATGTTGGGCAAACCGTCGCTACGTCTACGCCTTTTGACCTTCCTATTCTTGAGCATGGTGTGCCTGGCAGTTTAACGGATGAGGTTGTTTCTATTTCATTAACTGGAACCGTCACTAGTGGTGGGGGACAGTTTGAGAGTGTTTTGATTGATAATGGCATGCTCATTATTTCTGACGATACACCAAGTGCTGTTGACGACGGCATGGTAACGGTTACAGAAGACGGAGATGTTCAATCGGTTAGTGGCAACGTTCTGCTAAATGATTCATACGGTGCTGATGGCCCAGCTGCCACTGGTGCGTTTGCATGGGATGACAACACAGCGGCTATCAACACT
>NZ_WBOL01000021.1 GCF_008973715.1 Nitrincola schmidtii | reverse complement strand
CTATTCTCCAACAAATACCCATTCACTCATCAAAACTGAATCCGTCGAACACATTAAGTGAAATTAGGAAAAAACTAACGAGGAAGATATTCGGCAAATATACGCGGTTTTAGAGCAGCGTTTACAAATGTAATGTTTGAACATTTGGTAGCGGTTTACGGCTCTCTGAAGCGAGGCCATTTCAACCATGACCTTCTTTATGGGGCGGAGTTTGTTGGGGAGGACTTCCTTTTTGACTTCACCCTGTATGACTTAGGGGCATTCCCTGCTATCAAGCGCGGTGAATCTGATGGCGTTATTGTAGAGATCTACAGAGTCAACACTCAACAGCTTCACCGACTTGATCAGTTAGAAGGGTTCAATGCAGAAGAACCACACAAAAGCTTCTATCTTCGTGTTGAGGTTGAATCATCTTATGGTGATGTTTGGGTGTATGAGTTCAACAGAGAAGTCGAGCCTCATAAAGTGATTGTGTCCGGTAATTGGTGCCCTCAAGTGTAGGGCAACAGCACCAGACAAGTCAGAAAAGAGATTAGCTCTTTAAGTAGTTGCAGACGGTGGCTTTAGATAGCCCGAAGTGTTCAGCTGTCAAAGCTAGGGAAGCTTTGTTAGCCTCCCTCCATTTTTTAACTTCTTCAGCGTTTGCTTTCTGTTTTCTACCAAACTTAACGCCAGAAGATTTTGCTTTCTTAATGCCAGATAGCTGGCGCTCCTTAATATTAGACCTTTCTAGTTCTGCTACGGCTGATAGCATGGTTAGCATGGCTTTACCAATAGGAGTAGATAGATCGAACCCTTCACGCTTAGAGATAACACTAACACCTTTAGCTTTTAGAGCCTCAACAGTGTTGAGAATATCGATGGTGTTCCGTCCAAGACGATCAACAGCGGCAACAACTAGAGTGTCTCCCTCTCGAAGGTAGTCGAAGCAAGCTTTGAATCCTTCTCGCTCTAGAGCGTTAACAGCTCCTGATACTCCATTATCAGAAAAACTCTTATCAACTTGGTAAGTGTCTAAGAGAGCTTGCTCCTGAGCATCGACAGATTGTTCTTTCGTGCTAACTCGTGTGTAAATGATCGTTGCCATGGCTGATGCCCCTAAATCTGTCTAATAACGTGTCTATTAAGTATAGCCTGTCTAATAAGTATTTATCAACAGTTGTTAGACAGTAATTTCATGGCATTGATGAGTGTCTAGAAAAGTGTACTTTTTTAGATAGATGAAAATGTTGATGATTGCTAGAGCAGCAGCTGATTTAGATGATGTGGTTTCTATGCCAGAAGTGGACAACACCTTATATCGATGATAATAGTTCTTAACTATCTATGGCTGTTTGCTACAAATGCTATCAACGTCAATTACTTCAAGGTTTGTACCACTCATGTTTTCACCAAGATTTCGTTTTTCAGAATGGTCTAGCAACCAAGTCCCCTCAGTAGCTGCTGGTGTTTACCTCATATGGAAAGGAGAGGAGCTAATCTACTGTGGCATGTCTGGCCGTGAGATCGAGAAGAATACCCACAAAAGGAAGTTTGGCCTTATTACTAGATTGAACAGTCATGCATCAGGAAGATTGAGTGGTGATCAGTTCTGTGTCTATGTGGCAAACCGATTGGTGATACCAACCTTGCAGCAAGATGATCTTCAGAGCTTTGCCAGTGGTGAGCTAACACTTGATAGACTTACTAAGCAGTTCATACATCACCACCTTGAGTATCAATACACTGTTGTAGATAGTAGCTCAGAAGCATATGCCCTTGAAGTTCTAGCCAGATCAGGTGAACTAGTGAATCAGAAGCCGTTGCTCAATCCTCGCTAGTCATTAGATGAGATTACAAAACGGGACACTTTTAGGTACAATTGGTCTTCAAAATCAACATATCTTTCAATGTTGTTACTTAGATAACGGTCAGTGATTATTTGTAAATGGTTGTTTCATAGGGTTATATGCTTATGGACAGAGTTCGATCCCCGAAAGTGGGATAGTTCCCCCTAGACTCCACCAATCACTTGTTTCACCACTTCCCACAACATCCCCAATCCCCTGTAAACACTGGCCTTCAGTCCTATTATCTATCCCTAAGGATCCCATGATTTTGGTTTCGATGGGTTTTTCAATTGCTTCAGATCCTGATTTTTCTTCTGGGTATATTGAAGATGACCCGTCTTTCATTGCATTGGATAGACATCATTCCAGTAAAAACTTACCGATGTTTATAAGCTCCTGTTCAGTGAAAAATGGTTTTGTGGAAAGCATTGATCCTACTTTAGAGTAGCCAACAATTCGGTTGACTTCATCAGCAACGCTTTCACTTTTGATTACCAGCTTACTAACACTTTTAGGAATGTCTTCTCTATGAAGAATACAGTTGTTGGAGACTGTGCAAAGGGCATCCTACTTACCTTTGTAACTTCTTTTACAGTTGAGGTAACTGGTGTGTTCACGAGGTTGCAATAGGCTTTGTTAAGAGTGTGATAATATCATGCGTTGTAATTCGATATGTGCTGAACATGGGTATGCATAGAAAAACCATCACCTTGACTGAGCAGCAGGATGACTGGGTAAAAACTCAGATTGAAAGCGGTCACTTTGGTAATGATAGTGAGTATATTCGTGATCTCATTCGAAGAGATCAGCAGGCGAAGGAGCGCCTTTCTTCACTCAGGCAAGCGCTCTCTGATGGTGAGTTAAGCGGTAAACCGAAGCCATTAGATATATCCTCCATCAAAGCAGCTGGTCGTAAACTGAAGAAGGCAGCCAATTAGTACTGAGTCTAAGTATCACGCCCAAAGCTGAGTCTGATCTGACGGATGTTTGGCTTTACACCAGCGATATGTGTGGTGCAGATCAAGCTGATCATTACTTGGATCAGTTTGCTGTAGGTATGAATCAGCTTATCACTTATCACTTATCACTTATCACTTATCACTTATCCATTGCTTGGTGTTGATTACACTTATGTGCTTTCCGGGTACCGAAGATTGCAGGTCGAGCATCATTCAGTTTACTATCGAGTGTTAGCGTCAGAAGTACTTGTTGTTCGTGTTTTACACGCCGAGATGGATGCCCCCAAACGGGTTTTGGACTACTAACAATAATTGTCAGAAGTACTACTTTATGAGTCAGCCGAAAATAGTCAATTATCTGAGTGGCTACAGTCCAGAGGTTCAGCAGCAGGCGCTGGCGTTATTAGACAGCAATCAATCTGGCACTTGGTTGCAGAATAAATATCCTCAACTACATGATTTGGTGTCAGAAAAAGCCTTGTATGACTATGCCCAAGGTATCAAAAATCAATATATGCGTAGCTCACCACCGATCAGTAAGGTGGTATACGATGATAAAATTCATATTATTAATAATGCGTTAGGCCTTCACACCTATGTATCTCGGGTGCAGGGAGCTAAATTAAAGAAGAAAAATGAGATTCGTATTTCTTCTTTGTTTCGTAAAGTTCCAGCGCCATTTTTACGCATGATTCTGGTTCATGAACTCGCTCATTTACGGGAAAAAGAGCATGATAAAGCGTTTTACAAGCTCTGTTGCTACATGGAACCTGAGTATCATCAACTTGAATTTGATCTTCGCTTGTACCTTTGTCATCGGGATCGATACGGGGATTTATGGGCTAGGTTAACTGATTGATAGGCGATATTCGCTCGCATATCTCCGATCTATTATCGAACCTTCGGCAAATCACTTCAGCACCTGGTCACGTGGTGTAGCAGGGTGATAAGTTTTCACGTTTCATCTGCCAGCTTTGCGAGATGCCATCCCGCTTATCGAATCTAACGGATATTTGGCTTTACACCTGTGATATGTGGGGAGCAGATCAAGCTGATCATTACGTTCACGGAGTTAACCACGTTAGCTGTCCATTTTCGATTTTAGCCCGGCGATGTCCTTCACGACTCAAACTTAACCAGTCAATTGATTGAATATTGAAGTTGATGATACACAACTGGTTCTTATCTTCACAAAGCCGTCCATCTTCTTTTATCGGACTGCTTGGCGCTTGAAGGCTAAGGTAGTCTTGTGCACCCGCTGTATCACGCACGTGTTGCCATACTCGCAAGGCTCTTTCTGGATCGTGGCAAGTGTTGGCAATGGCTTGTATGCGAAGTTGCCAGTTAAGCTTTGAGCACCAAAACACTAAAGAGACGTTTGGGTGTTGAGTCATTTGCAAGATCTTAGGACTTCGCTTGTCGGTATAGATCGCCAATTGTTGTTCAACAGGGTCGACCTCTCTTAAAACCACTGTACGAGCATCGGGCAAGCCATCACAAGATAGAGAGGCGAGTGTCATTGTTCGCCAACCGTGTTGTCGATTCGAGACAGCACATTGAAGTTCGTGCCATATGATCGATTGGATTCCCTCTAGTTCATTTGAGTATGAGTTCATTATGAAAAATCTCGTTCAATTGAAACCTGATCTCAAAACAGACAATCCTAAGTTACGCGAAATTGTGAGTGGGTACTAAACAAAAGGTTGATAAATGTCTATGAAATCAAGCGTGATAGTCACTCCACCACTCAGGCAACAAAGAAATCACTTCTCGGCAATCGAATCGATCATCGATTAACTAAATGACTCCTTGGTCATCAGGTGTTCGGATTAATCGACCGGCCGCTTGAATAAACTTGCGAATGCCTAGCTACCAATGATTTGTGCCGGGAGCACCTTTAATACGCCCTTCAAGGTTCGGTGTTACCCAGCCACCATAAAAATCACCCGGCTGAGGGATCACTTTAACATCACCGACCCAGGCTTCATCCACTTTGCCAGCGTAAAATGCGATATAGCCTGCGATAGGTGTAAATGTCTGAGTCGGATTTTCATAGGTCCAGGCGGCGCGTGATACTGAACCCTGCTGTGTGATCAGATCAAAATAGCGAGCCACACCTTTCCATTCGCAAAAGGTATTTCCACTGACTGGATTTAGTGTGGCCAGAATATCGTCTACTGGCAGGTAATAGGTGGGGGCATGGTGAGTCTCCATCACGCGATAGGCGCGATCTGATTGAGCGATCAGTTCACCCGCATGGCGAATGATGATTCGCTGTTCTACGAGTTCAAGTGCTGGAGGGCGAGGGTAGTTTTGCACATTTTCGATGGGTAATGACTTCATAAAATACACCTTTCATCGCGCTTAATTATTTACAAATCAATACGGTCAAATGTGCTGATAAGATTGCCAATCAAATCAGGTTACTATTTTTAGTAGAAATCGATAGTTTTCAGATCAATTAAAGCCTCGTGATCACGACCATAAGCAGCGATGGCAACTGATTTGATTGAGGTTGCGTTTAAGCTTTTGCTGATAATGCTACCTTTGGCGCTAAAATGCTTGAGAGGTAGGTGTATTTCTTGCCATTGTTCAGTCACTTCAAAACCTGATTGATAAAATTGCCAAGGTAGAAGCGATCCGCGAGTCTTGAGATGGACAAAGTATTGCTGTTGATTGCCGCGCGCAATTATCCTGATACCTTGTGTATTTTCAGGAAGTGCTGCAACTAGTTCTTGCCGCATTTGGATAAAACCACCACGATTATCAGTGCTGACATTTCCAGCCATTCTGACAAAATGCTCATCCTCTTCCTTGAGATGGCTGATTTGACCCGATGAGATGCCGCCCATGACTTGATCAGTAAAAAAGTGCCAAGCGTTTGTTAAAGCCATGCGGAGTATCCAGTTAGTTGATTTGTTTTATTATTTCAACGAAGTACCATGTCAGGGTAGGGAGTACTTTAATAACAGTCTAGCGTTAACCGCATGTTTTGCTGTTGGAATCTTTCGAATTACGATCTCGTTGTATCCCTGTTTTGAATTTTGCTTTGCAGTTACCGCTCATGCACATTGTACATAAATGTTGGCGGTCTTCGTGTTTGCTACCCTGTGAAATCTCGACTCCACAGCCGTTACAGAAAAGGGTGACAACAGGTCCTTCAAATTTCACAATGGCGTGTTTGTAATTCATAGCACAGTTCGCGAGAAATCCTTTTTTAACAAAGGACGGATAGCTTGTCGGTTACAACCGACCCTTGTCTCGCTTTCCTTTAAGCTTAGCTATCATAGGTTTATATTTGTTTGGTGGTTTCATATTTCTAAACCGTTACCTTGTATACGGTACATGAGTAGGGTCAGACCCTTCAACAAAGTATTCGCAGGCGATCTGAGTATTCCTATAGATACTTATTTAAGGATTATAGGTGGTTGATATGACTCAGTGAAAAAAAAGCCACCAAGACGGTGGCGTGTATCGTAACAATCAATACGTTTTGTTTGCTTTAAGCGTTTTTACCGACTTCACCATGTTGCTAAATTGTCGTTCCTGAGTTCGTTTCTCTTTAAGACTTGCGGAGTTGCGCGCCTGTTCTTCATTTAGTTTCTGATAGTTTGTGAGTCGCCTAGCATCTAACGTCCCTTGAGCAATAGAGTGTTGCACCGCACATCCCGGTTTAGCTAAATACTTACAATTATTAAAGCGACACTGGGTTGCTAATGCGTCAATATCAGCAAATGTATGGCGAATACCATCATCGCAATCAATTAACTGGAGTTCGCGTATGCCGGGTGTATCAGTTGTTGTTGAAAAAAAGTCTGCCATCCCCCAGTCGAAGTAATCTTGAGGATAAGTTCATTTCATTTTCTTCTGCACACAAAGTAAAAATGTTTAGTAGCTCTGTAATAGAGAAGGATTAACCGTATAGGTCGGTCATCAGAGATCCCGGTTCGATAACACCGGGTAAAGGCAGGTTAAATCAAAAAGGTAAACGTTTAATTTAAATCGCTGCCTTAGCCGGGTGGGTGAGAGTTACAACCATTAAGCACTCCTTGATTCAGTTAGAATTTAACAAAATGATTGAAAACGTTCAGTCTGACAAGACTACTATTGCACTGAGTCCATGCTTAGTGGCAAACGAACTTAATTGTTATCTAAACGGCGAATGTTCAACACCGCCGCCGGTTGATCAAAGTCAATGTGGTTTTGGTAAGTGGTTGTTTACAGAACGTAAGGTTTGACTACATGCTCAATCCTACTTTTCTGATATTGACGAACTTCACCAACAGTTACACTCTTTATGGAACGAGTTATTTCATCTTCACGATGAAGGTTTTGAAGATGAAGCCTTAGCTCGTTTGGATGAGCTGTATCATTTACGGGATGAATTGATCAATAAGATGCATGATATGTTGCGTTGCAATCATTGATCTTAAATTGATCAATTGCTATTCGATGCGGCTTAACGATCCCCTAGACCCATCAATCAAACATTCCATCACATCTCATAAAGCCTCCAAGCCCTTAGGTAAGCTATTAATTAAATTGATCAATACCTCTGGTTCTAAGGGGGGTGAAATTAAATATCCCTGTATTTCGGTGGCACCTAGTGCATCGATGTAGTCTCGTTGCCGCTGTGTTTCAACACCTTCGGCAATGGTAGTGAGTCCAAGTCCTTGACAGAGGGATGTTAAGGCTCGAACAATCGCTCTGTCGCTTCTTCCCTGAGTGATATCCTTTACAAAAGCTCGATCAATCTTGAGTGTGTCTAACGGGAAGCGAAGCAAATATTCCAGTGACGAAAAGCCTATGCCAAAATCGTCTATAGCAATCTTGAAACCCAACTTTCTTAACTGTTGCAGCGTTTCTATAGTCTCTTCAGGATTATGCATCGCAAGGCTTTCAGTAATCTCTAACTCTAGTTGATGAGGCTCAATCATCGTTTTAGTAACGATTGCTTGAATCTTACTAGGCAAATTTGCTTGATCGAACTGGACGGGGGATAGATTGACTCCCATCCTCAAAGGGTATCCTTCAGCTGTCCATTGCACTTGTTGACGACAGGCTTCCTCGATAATCCAATCTCCTAATTCACTGATTAACCCCATCTCTTCTAAGATCGGAATAAACCGAAAAGGGGCAACAGACTCACCTTGTGGATGACGCCAACGTAACAATGCTTCAACACCGACTACACGGTCACTACTTAATTCAATTTGCGGCTGATAGACCAAGTAAAACTGCTTTTCGGCAACCGCCACCCTAAGATCAGACTCCATTTTCAAGCGATTTTGCAAGCCCTCATCTTTACGGTCGGTATAAAATCCCAGGGTGACATTGGCAGTCGGTTTTTGCAGTCGTTGGGTGCGATGAGCCATACTAAAGAGTTCACTTGCTAACCCACTATGGTCTGGACCTATGCTAATACCTGCTGTAAAAGTTAGGTAAGTTTCACGATCGCCTAAAACCCATGAGCGATTGAGCTGAGCTAGCCAACTATTTATCTCTGCAGAAATATGCTCATCATCGCTATCATTATCAAGCAGTGTGCGCCATACAAACACTCCGCCATCCATTCGTGCAATTAAGGTATTTGGTAATAGCTCACCGCGAAGTTGAGATACCAGCCTGATCAAAAGTTGGTCGGCAACTTCAACACCATAGGTTTCCGATATTTGCTGAAATCTTACTAACTCTAATACACCAACGACAATCCGTGCGTTTTTGACACTTGCTAACTCTAAACTCTCTTCAAGATCACGCAGGAATAGTTTTCGATTGGGCAGGCCGGTAATGGCATCATGAAATGCAAGGTAGTTCACCTGCTGCTCAAGTCGACGTTGAGAAGTTACGTCCTGTATAGCTCCGACAAAGAGTTTTTGAACTTTATTGATCTGACCAACAATTTTTAAAATACGATCTTGTTTTTGCGCTGGAGATCGCACTTCTAATTCAAACTTAGCTCCAGTTTTTGCTGCATCCTCGAATACATGAATCATACGCTGACGATCATCTGGATGAATAATTTGCATACCGCCTTCAAATGTATTGGGAAGTGTACCAATCCAATGCAATAAATTGTTCGCATCATCTGACCAGCGCATCTGCTGGTTAGTCATATCTATTTCCCAGAAAGCAAGACCCGCAAGGATTCGGGCTGTCTCCTGAAGTCCCGTGATGCGCATCAGTTCTCGTTCACGTGTTGCATCACGAAGTGCGTAACGAATACGTTGATGCAAAAGTGGGAAATTAATCGGCTTAGGGAAAAAGTCGTTAGCACCGGCTTCAAATGCTTGCTCTATTGCGGATAAATCATCATCGGCAGTTAGCATTAAAATAGGCGTTACCATTGTTACTTCGTGTTCTCGAATTATTCGAATGGCATCGTAGCCGTTCAAAACTGGCATATTGGCATCCATCAGAACCAAATCAGGTTGGTTCGATAAAAATTTATCTATGCCATCCTTACCATCTGATGCTTCAATAACAAAAAAATCCAGCTTTGAAAAAAAACTTACGATTTTGAAGCGTTCTATTTTAGCATCATCAACAATCAGTATTTTTGTCATATTTTTAATAATTTAGTTGTATTAATAAGAGTTTAAATCACCTTGCCATTTTTATTTCACCATTTACGTTTAATGCAATACAATTCCGACCATTCTTTTTAGCGGCGTAAAGCGCTTTGTCAGCGGAAATTATAAGATCCTCTTTGTTTCTCATGGCGTTCTCGGTCCTAGATATCCCAGTACTTATCGTTAAATTTATAGTGTGACCTTCAGTATTAATCGTAGATTTTTCAATAGTTTTACGTAAACGCTCTGCTCTTATTAAGGCTTCGCGTATGAGCATGTCAGGACTTATTAATAAAAACTCTTCTCCACCTATACGTGCAATTGTATCTTCACCTCGGGTATTTTTTTTCAATATATCTGCAACAGTTTTTAATACTTCATCACCAACATCGTGCCCAAAATTATCATTTATAGTTTTAAAATGATCTATATCTATAATAAGTAATGAACAGGGCATTTTTTTTCTATGAGTAAGTTTCCAAACCTTTTCAAGTTCATCCATAGCTGCCCTTCGATTAGGTAGCTCTGTCAACTGATCAGTTAATGCCAGAAGCTGTTGTTGTCGATGAGATAACGATAACTCTCTTGCAATACGGCGTAATTCTGTTTGATCGTTACGCCATTGTTCATAGCGTTTAATCATCCGAACTGCAGGTTGCAAACGAGCTTCTAAGTCCCTTGATAAGATATTAACAGTGATAACATCATCTGCACCCGCAAGATATGCTTTAGCCTCAAGCTCAGCGTCTTGTTTATCTAATACAAAAAAAACATAGCTTACATCACATTGTTTGGCACCACGAAGTAGTTCCATCAATTTGTGATCATGTTGAGATATGAAAAAAGTATTAACTTCTCCATTAATTGCTAGCTGAACTGCAGAAGATATTTTTTTACAGTAAACATAATTTATACCCAATTGGTTAAGCAATGTCTTAAATACTGCATGTAAGTTATCGTCCATAACAATGATTGGTTTGAGTAGATCAGTATTTAAGTTGGTATTTATTTCACTAAATGTCGTTTGATCATCACCCTCAACCTTTAGATATTGATAATCTTTTATTCCATCTGCCTTTAACTGAAATATTTCAGACCATTCTATCCACTCATCACGTGAATTATTGAAAATAAGATCAATGGTTTGCTCTTCAATTTTTAGTTCAGTACAGATATTTTGAATGATAGAGTTATCGGTGGATATTTTACCATCAACAGAAATGGCTACTTCAGAAAGACGATAGGCTAAATGTAGTACTAATGAAATTTTGTACGGTCTAGATTGAAGCTCAAAGCCTGATTGCTTTGGCTCCTCGTAGTAACGTGTTGGGTTTGCTAAGGCTGCAGGAACACAAAAGTCTATCATCATCGCCCGTGATAGTTCATTGTGGCAAATCCCGAATAGTTCTTTTTCGACGAGTGTTTGCTCAAGTTCTGGTTTTGAGAGAACATCTGAGTAAGCCTCTGGGTATACTGTGGCCAGCCCAAGAATGCCTATGCGACCAAGAAGACCACAGGCAAATATATCATCCGGGGGGGCTATTTGTGTGGTTTTAGCAAGATTGCGAGAAAGAACTGCCATTAAAAGACATCGCGTCCAATATTTCTGATGATCGAATGCAGGACAGTTAGATATCGTGTCATTACCAATCAGTGAAAAAGCCACCGCAAGTTGCGCAACCGTCTGCATACCCACTCTTACAATAGCTTCAGGAACTGATGCGACAGGTCTTCGTCCAGTCACTGCTGAATTTGCCAGTTTTAAAATATTACCACTCAGTGATGGATCCATTTGAACCAGTTTGGCAATCTGCTGCAGAGTGGTGTTTTCATCTTCGCAGGCTTGCATAATGGCCAGTGCAACGCCGCTTGGCATGGGTAACTGTTCAGCTGATGCTTCAAGTAGTTTTTGAGCAGACGAAGATTGACTTAGATCATTCATCTAACCCTCCTATTATTAGATTTATACACATATTCATAAACATGTATTTTCAGCTAATTTTTTGATCATTGAGTATCATCATTATTTATCCAATTGCTAAACCAGTTGCCATGATCTAAGGGTCGCGCAAATAAAAAGCCTTGCATTTCCAGCTGTGTAAACTCTCTGAGTTGTTCTCTTTGTTCATGAGTTTCTATCCCTTCAGCGACCACTTGCAGTTGCAATTGTTGAGCCATCGCGTAGATAGACGCCACTAAGCTGCGCTCTTTACCATCATTATTCATACCAAGAATGAAAGAACGGTCAATTTTTAATTCATCTATCGGGAGGTGCTGTAAGTAGCTTAAGGATGAATACCCTGTACCAAAGTCATCAATGGAGATTCGTATACCTAGCTGTTTCAGTTGCTCCATTTTTGCAACCACTGCATCAAAGTCATCCAGGAATAGACTTTCGGTAATTTCAATCATC
This sequence comes from Nitrincola schmidtii, assembly GCF_008973715.1. Lineage (GTDB taxonomy): Bacteria > Pseudomonadota > Gammaproteobacteria > Pseudomonadales > Balneatricaceae > Nitrincola > Nitrincola schmidtii. The sequence goes on along the minus strand of NZ_WBOL01000021.1, from coordinate 15,915 downwards.
AATCCGTTTGGATTAGCCCCCGTATCTGATGCGAAGTTTAGGCATTGCTCTACAAAATCGACTTGCCCAAACTGTCGAGGACTTACATTTACGGCGACTTTAAGCGAAGGGTTAATTGATTGTATCTGTGCTAGTAATATGCAGCTTTGTTCTAAAACCCAGTTGCCCAGAAGTACAATTAAGTGTGACTCTTCGGCAATGCTGATAAAGCTTCCGGGGAGTAAAAGTCCTTTTTCAGGATGCTCCCAGCGAACCAGGCATTCAACACCGACGATTTTATGTTGCTGATTGACTTGAGGTTGAACAAATAAGCGCAGTTCACCTTTATTGATACCGTTTTGCAAGGCAAGCTTTAATTGATGTTTTTCGATCGTTTCTGACAGCAGCTGTGGATTAAAGACTTCTAAACTTCGATGAGCATTGCCGCGTGCTTTTTTCAGCGCTAGTTCAGCATGGCTGAACACATGGTTGATAACTTGATCGCTGGAATGCACAGACTGATCAGTCTCAAGTGCTGCAACACCAACATCTGACTCAAGATTAAATATTTCGTTTTGTACTTCGATAGTCGAGTCAACAACGGATAGCATTCTCTGTCCTAGCATCATCAGCCAATCGTCTGTTTCACTGAATAGTGCTTTGTTTTCACAAAAGACAGCAAACTGATCAGCTGTTAAACGTGCGACAGTGCCTATATCTTTAAATGTATGTTCAAGTCGTTGTCCGACAATTTGAAGTACCTTGTCACCTATATCGACTCCCTGTATTTGATTGATGAATTTAAAACGTGAGATATTCATCATCAACAAGCACCCTTTCACCGCCATCCCTTCATAGCGGCTTAAGGCAACTAGCATTACTTTAATGAGTTTGTTGCGATTGGCCAGCCCAGTTACTTCATCGCGATAGAGTAGTTCATCTATACGTTGCTCTTGCTGCATTTTGATAGAAATGTCGCGCTGTATGGATAAGTAATGGGTAGTTTTACCGAGATGGTCTTTAACAGGAGAGATGATCGCTTGGCTGGGGTATGTCTGATTATTTTTTCGTTTGTTATACAGCACACCTCGCCAAATCTTACCCTTGTTAAGATGTTCCCATAATTCTTTATAAACTGTTTGAGTTGTTTGACCGGATTTAAGTTGCCTTGGATTTTGCCCTAGCATTTCTTCACTTTTGTAACCTGTCATTTGTTCAAAGCTAGTGTTTATGTAGATAACACGCCCTTGAAGATCTGTAATCGCAATAGACTCTGGGCTCTGATCGATAGCGTGGTTGAATAGTCGGACTTGATCTAAGGCGTGTTGTAATTGATATCGCTCATTTGATAACTGTCTTTGACTTTTCAGTAGAATAAAAAAAAGTGAAGAAATAAGCGCTAGAAACACTAAGATAGCGATCAGTATTTCAGTAAACCACAAATCGATAATATCTCGGATGTTTAACTCAAAATCATCAAAAGGTTCTAAGCGTAAATCACGCATTAATCGATCAATCGACCGATAGTCCCCTGCAATGGTAAACCCTGCGCTGTCAGTTAAACCTGCTAATTGACTGTCAGGTTGAATGGCCAGTAATAATGAAGCGACTTCTCGACTAAGCCAATTATCAACATGTGATAACGCAGCAAACGCCCACTCAGGGTATAAACGAGTGCTGCTAGCAAAAGGAAAGTTGGGAAAACGTTGTGCATTAATAAGTTTAAGTTGTGAAGCATCCAGCCGTCCCTGATCTGAAAGACCTTCAATAACGCCTGTTCGTACAAAACCCAAATCGGCTTGTCCAGACAATACAGCATCAATTGCGTTTGTTTGTGGCTGACCTGTGACCATAAGCGTCACGTCATTAGGCAGACGAATACCCTGTTGGAGCAATTCGTATGCTTGCATCTGAAAAGCCCCTAAACTTGTCAGTGAAGCAGCAGCTACTTTCTTACTTTTGACATCTCGTAATGTGGCAATATCGTTTCTATCGCTTCGGGTAAATATCACGCCACCAAACTTATCAACGGATTGACCACTTTCTTTGTTGAGTAAAGAGGCTAATGGAGAGCTGAGTTGGTGTCGGTAAGTCAGAAGAACGTATTGCGCGGGTTGAGTCAAAATAAAGTCAATGTCACGATTAGCGACTGCTGTTTCCATCTCATCGTTATGATAGACAGCTAATTCAAAATGAGCATTACGAATGCTCAAGGATAAATAGTTTACTAAGGGTTGCCAGCGCCGATAAGTTGTCTCTTTGTCTCTGAATGAAAGCACACCGACTCTGTAGACTTTGTCAGAATGAGTAACAAAATAGTGATCATGGGCGTAGCCACTTGTTGGCGGTAACAGCAGTATTACAGCCAGTAAAAATGTCTTAACTATGACAACAAAAGGATGCTTAAACATAGCAAACCTCAACTGCAAAGTCAGTTACCCATGTCGATGTATCTTCAGCCCAGTCCTTAGCTATCACAACGTGCGTAATATCCGATTGTTGTTTGAGTATTTCTTCTGCTTTTTTAAATTTTGATGCTACCCTGACACTTGCATTTTTTTCATAGCTTTGGCTTAGTTTTTTTAGTATTGATATATCTGAATGAGCGATGAGATAAACAGCCTGTTTTTCTGTATTTTGTCCTAGATTAGGTTTTAACCATTGCTGTAATACATTGATTAATTGTTGCTTATTGATGGGTTTAGATAAATGATCGTTCATACCAGTATCAATCGCTTTTTGCTTATCTTCAATCATTGCAGCCGCTGTCAATGCTACGATGGGAACAGTGGCATTAAATTTTCGGATATACTGGGTTGCTTGATATCCACCCATTATTGGCATTTGGATATCCATTAGGATAAGGTCATAAGCATTATTTTGTGCCTTGTTGACGGCCACTTCACCATTACTGGCAATATCGACAGTTATACCTAACTGATTAAGTAGCTCACCTGCCACTTCTTGGTTGATTTCATTATCTTCGACCAACAATACATGACCATTGAGTTGTGTATCTTGATACTCACTGGATAAGACATTTATAGCGTGGTCAATGGTAATTTGTTGCTTTTTTTCTGGACTTAGAACTTCAAAAGGTAGACTAAATGAAAAAAGGCTACCTTGATTTAACTCAGATTGTAGTGAAATTTCTGCGCCGCCCATCAGTTGAACTAATTTTTGACTGATAGTGAGTCCTAGACCCGTGCCTCCGAATTCACGAGTGATACTATCATCTGCTTGACTGAATTTTTTGAATAAGCGTTTTTGTTGCTCTAAGCTAATTCCCTTACCGGTATCTTGAATTTCAAATCGGAGCCATGCCTGGTGCTCTGCGTTAATTGGGCCATGATTAGGCGTTTCCATCACTCTCAGAGAGATGGAACCCTGTGCGGTAAATTTAATCGCGTTAGAGACTAAGTTGGTTAAGATTTGCCGTAGTCTTAAATCATCACCTAGATATCCTGATTCAAGCTGCGGGCATATTTCATACTTAAGCAAAATGTGTTTTTTTTGAGCTTGTGGTTGGTAAAGTTCGATTAATCCATCCAAAAGGTGATTCAGGCAAAAAGGCTGTGGGCTCAGTTTGAGTTGACCTGCTTCAATTTTGGATATATCGAGAATATCATTGATAAGATTGAGCAACAAAGAACCTGATATATGAATCTTTTTAAGTAAAATATGCAGTTTAGATGCGTCATTTTCACTTTGTCCAAGCTCGCTTAAGCCTAAGATGCCATTCATAGGAGTTCTGATTTCATGGCTCATATTGGCTAAGAAGTTAGATTTAGCTTTATTCGCTTGCTCCGCTATGGTTGTCTGTTGACGGAGTTTCTGATTGAGATGCTCTAAGTCATTAATGTCTACTAATGTTATTACATAAACCTTTAATTTAAGCGAATAGACAGCATGACATTTGAAGTAGGTTTGCTTTCCTTGAAAACGAACAATCGCTTTGTGAGTGGTGTTAGGCTCTGCGAGAATGATTTCTATCCACTGTATACCTTGCTGATTGAGTAAATAGCCTTCTTTTTCAACAAACAGATCACAAATGCATCGATAGTCTCGTTTGAACTCATCCAGCGAGTGATAATACCCTTCAAAAAATGACAGAAATCCACCACTAGCATTGATGAGTTCATCTCCATTGTGTATGAGTACCATCTCATCTTGACATGCCAGTAATTCGTCACTGTAAAGTCGATCTTGACGAGATTTTTTAGCGAAGATAATTAAAGCGATTAAACTGATTATCAGAGTTATGATCAGAAAGAGGATCCACCTAATAGCACCACCGTATTGTACTTTTAAGTCTTTCCATGTGATTACATCTAACGTTTCAAATGGAGGTAATCTGAGTGCGCGAGACAGAGTCTCAACACCTAAGTAATCAGAAGGAATGGTGAAACCAATAATAGGATTATCTATATTAATTAACTCAGAAAAATCTATGTTTAGCATCGCTGAGGTTACATAGCGTTTCGATGATTCGTTTACATGAGGTAACGCAAAGACAGGCCATTCAGGATAGAGATGTGTTGAAATTAGATGAGGAAAGTCAGGTCTATATTGGACATTCACTACTTTGAACTGGTTTATGTCTATAAGGCCATTCAAGGATAGTGTTTCTAAAATTCCGTCTCTAACAAAACCAATATCGGCATCTCCTTCAAGAATAGCGTCAATTGTTTCACGATGGCTTCCAGTAAAATAGATCTGTTTTTCATCAATATATATACCCGCTAAGAATAATTCATAAAGTTGTGCGCGATACCCACCCATAAACTCAGGACCCGGTGCCGCTATGCGCTTTCCTTGAATATCATCCAGATTGTTAATATGAGTGTTGTTAGCTTTGGTAATCATCACTCCTGCTAAGGAATTGATAGGAATACCATCATGGTTTCTGACAAGGGTTGCTAATGCACCACTAACATCATAATGATGCCTTGCAACTAAAAAGTGGGTAGGGTTAGTAGAGACGAAGTCTAGGGTTTTATTCTCTAATGCTTGGTAAATTTGCTCATGAGTGAGTACTTGTAACTCAATTTGTATATTGATCAACTGCCGATTGATAGCGTTGACTATCGGATTAAACTCTAAGCGTGTTTGTTCCACACCTTTGTACGCAAACACGCCAAATTGATAGGGTACTTTAGGCTTAGAATCAGAAACAACGGAATCAGCTAATAGAAAACCAGATTGAAAAAGTATGAATGTTGTAAAAAATACATTTGATAAAAAACGAGTTGATATTTGAGATGTTACCCTAGATATACAATACCAATAATCTAGTAAATAACACTTTAATAAATTTATATAATTAGTAGCCATAATTGTGCTGTGTCATTTGTAATGATGTTTCAATTGATAGATTTAAGCTGCTCGTTGTCATCATTTGTATATTCATAGTTATCTAATCAACACAAGCAAACATAGCACTAATTGTGGGGTCTTAAGCATGACTAAGCACAATAATTTAGCAAATGTATCATTTGTTCCTTGAAATGTATCAGTTTTATGAAATATGTGCTTAATTATTAGTTAGATGCTATTGAAAGAAGATAAATAGTTAAATATGGTGATGATTATTAAGAAATTGATGTCTTGATTTATTGAGAATATCAAACAGTGACTTAGTTAGCTAGTTCCCCTTTTCGGAATGACTGGGCTATTGATTGACATATAGATTAAAATTTAGGTTGAATCGAATTTTATTTTCGCATCATTGTTAATATATAGTAAATAATATAATTAAAAGTAATAAGGTTTTGTATTATTTAGTTAACTGACTTTGTATAGGTTTTTTATGTCTGAGAATACAGTTAAGCATTCAGGATTTACATTTCGCGACAGAATTTTATTTACACTTGCAATTCCTATTACAGCTCTTCTGCTCTTAGCTGTATATGCTTGGCTTCAATTTGGAAGTATATATAGCAATGTCCAGACAATTTATGAAGACCGTGTTATTCCATTAAAAGAGTTAAAAATTATTGCAGATGATTATGCGGTATTAGTCATTGATGCAGTTAATAAAGCGAATGCGGGAATGATTTCGGCAGAATCTGCTGCCAATGACATTAGATCTGCTCAAAAACGAATTGAAGAAACTTGGAATCGTTATTTGCAAACCAGTCTAACTGAAGATGAATCTAGACTTGTTATGGATGCTGCTCAGTTATTCAGTCTAGCGGACTCTGATATTGAATCGGTCTTAAGACGGCTAGATTCGTTGAGTGGAGATGTAAAAGGACAACTAGATACGTATGACGGCCCACTTTACAATTCAATTGATCCTATTAGTGAAAAAATTACAGAGCTTGCCGATCTTCAATTATCTGTAGCAGAAGAAAAGTACCTTTTAAGTAAAGAGGCATTTGTTCGAGTCAAGCAGACAACTATAGTAATTCTTATAGTTGCTTTAAGTATTAGCTTGGTGGCAGTATTAAATTTATATCGATGGTTGATTAGACAAGTAGGAAGTGAGCCATCACTAGTGGTTAATGTCACCTCTCAAATTGCAGCGGGAAATTTATCTGTTTCTATGCCTGAAAAGATTCCTTCAGGATCCATAATGGAAGCGATTAAAAAACTACAATATAAAATGAATCCGGTAGTCTCTGATCTTCAACTTAACTCACAGCAACTTCTAAGTCTATCGAACGAATTAAGTAGCATAGAACAATCAGCAAACACAAAAGTAAAAAAACAGCAGGATGAGACACTGATGGTAGCTACTGCAATGTCTGAAATGTCTGCAACTGTAGCTGAGGTTGCTAATAATGCTATCGGAGCCGCTGATTCAAGCAAAAAAGCTGAGTTTGCAGTTAATGAAGGAGCTAATGTGATTGAAGATGTAATATCTTCGATTGAATCACTTGTCACTAGATTGGAGCAGGTGACATATGCAGTAAATAGTGTAGAGAGTGGTAGTGAACAGATCGGTGGTATTGTGAATGTAATCAGAGGTATATCTGAACAAACTAACCTCTTAGCGTTGAATGCGTCTATTGAAGCTGCGCGTGCAGGGGATGCAGGTAGAGGATTTGCAGTAGTCGCTGATGAAGTTCGTAATTTATCTATCAGGACTCGAGAATCAACAGAACAAATCAATACCATGATTAAAACTCTACAAGATAATGTATTGAAATCAGTTGATACCGTTGATTTAAGCTTAAAACAGGCTAGCTCAGCTGTTCAGTTAAGTAATAATGCGCGTGAAAAATTTGAGCACATAAAGCAATCTGTAACGGATATTATGGATATGAACACACAGATAGCTAGCGCCGCTGAACAACAAAGCCAAGTTGCCAGTGAAATTGATCAAAATGTTTCAATCATAAAACAAGTTGCGATAGAGGTTTGTGACGATTTCGTTAGAATTAGTAAAACTGAAGCTGATATAAATTTAGTCATGAAGAACTTAAGTTGTAATGCTGAATATTTTAAAGCATAAATTTCAGAAAAGACTTAGGTTTAACTCAATAACAGAAATGTCATCATCTTGAGGTTTATTTTTAGCGTGTAAGTTAATTGATATCTCAATAAGTTCTTCAAAGCTAACATTGGAGTGTTGCCAGTCGTATAAGAAGTGATTGTAAACATCGGAAGAAAGTAGTAATTCATTATTTTCACTTTGTAATTCTAAGAAACCATCGCTAACAAGTAAAACTCGTTCATTACCGGTGTAATGATAAATAACTTGATCGTTAGAAAAATCATAGCTTTCTAAGATCCCAAGGGGTAATCCTTTACCGGCTAACTTAATGATTGATTGATTTGATAAAATTAAGCAATGAGGCATTCCCCCAGACCATATTGTTAGATTCTTGTTATCTAGACTGATATCTATCATCGTAGAAGCCATAAAACGATCATCAGGCAGTAATTGACAAAGCTTTTTATTTATTTCTATCAATGTCTCTATCTGATTTTTTCCCTTTAGCCTCATAGCATGAAATATTTCACTTACTGGAATTGATACCATTGCTGCAGCTAGGCCATGTCCTGTGAAATCTACCAGCATTAATCGATAACTTCCATTCGCTACAGGTCCACATAAAAAAATATCGCCGCTAAATGTTGATGCTGGTTTTAATATACTTTTAATACCTGGTCTAATGCTATTTCTAGGTAGAATGGCATTTTGAAGGATATTATGAGCAATTAGTTGATTTTCTTTATCAGTGTCTATGTATTTGATTAACTCACAATGTTGTGAATAGAGCTTATTATATAAATCTCTAGTTCTCTCAAGTGCACGTATCCGTGTATTAAGTAATTTTATATTTATAGGTTTTTTTAAGAAGTCATCGCCACCCACTTCGATACATCGCTGAATTTCGCTAGGATCATCTGAAGCAGTAAGGAATATAATAGGCGTAAATTTACCTGTAATATGCGTTTTTATAATCAATGACGCCTCAAGACCATCCATGATCGGCATCATAACATCCATAAAAATAAAGTCTGGTAAATGCTTAATGAACAAGTTGACACTTTCAAGACCGTTACAAGCTTCGATAACTTCATATCCAAGTTTGTTAAGAAATGATTTTATAATGTGGCGATGGATTTTTTCATCATCAACGACTAATGCTACTTTCGAATTGTGTAAAATGTTTTTTTGTGAATTAGGTGTGTTCATTAACCGTTATTTTACAACTGATAACTTGCTTTTATTTTCGTCAATAATTTCAGGTTTAGTTACCTTTAATATATCCAAACCATAACTAATTTTATGGCTGGTTTCCGCGATCATATTCAGTAATAACTGACAACGGGTGTAAGGGTTTTTGTGTTTTCTGAAGATTCCATCCAGACGAAACTGCAATCTTTCTAAGTGCAACTGATTACTTCGACACATTGCTATCTCATTCGTAATAATGTTGCGTCTTATAATTTCAAACTGTTCTGAGTTGTTTCTTGCAAGATAAGCAAGTTCTTCAAACGGAGGCAGTACTTGCTGTGAAGGGACTATGTTTTCCATTAGTTACGCTCTCGCTATCATCATTTGTAGGTTCAGGCCTAACTCAATAACCTCTACAAACTTAACACTGTTCGAGTGCTTGCAAACATGTTCCAACAACATAATTTTATCAAATGTTTCATATATGCACTAAATTGTATCAATAAAGCGAATAATGAGTCGATTTGGTGCATAGGAGCTATTGATCAATTGTTAGTAGGTTCTCTACAGTTAATATATATGTAAAGTGTAGGGTATTTCAGAAAATGATAAACAATCAACCAGTAACTCAACATAATTATCCAGTTCGTAATGACTGTGCCATCATTTCACATACTGATGAAGCCGGACTCATCACATATGTGAATGATGATTTTGTCGAATACGCTGGGTTTACGCGTGATGAGTTGATTGGTAAACCTCATAATATTGTACGCCACCCTGATATGCCAGCAGAGGCATACAGAGATATGTGGAACACTTTACAGCAAGGAAGGGCATGGCAGGGTATTGTAAAAAACCGTCGTAAAAATGGTGATCATTACTGGGTAAAAGCAACTGCAACTCCTAGGCCTGAAGGCGGCTACATGAGTGTTCGACTTCAAGCAAGTGATCAGGAAATAAGAGAAGCCGAAATACTCTATCGCAAAATCAATGAGGGCAGTGGCCATCGTCTTGATGGGGGGTATGTCAAAGTACCTGGTGTAATAGGTGTTTTCGATAAGATTAAACGACGTTTCCTTAATTGGAGTTTTTCAACGAAAGTTATTCTGCCAACTGTTCTGATGTCAATCGCAATGATGGTTGTATTTGTTTTCGGGTTGAAAAATGTCCACGAAGACTCGCTTAATGCAGCGGGATTTCAAAGTGGTAAAGATCTGATTGATATGGCATTCAACTCTCGTATGTTCTATAACCAACATGTTGTACCAAAAGCTATTGCAGCTGGCTTAACGTTAACTCATGATCATTCTAAAGATTCAAATGGTATTCCTTTACCGGCTACTGTTATGAGGTCGTTAGGTGAAATGACTAATCAAGGTCATGATGCAAGTTCAGAGTTTCGTCTTTTTAGTGACCAACCCTTCAAGTTCAGAAATGCTAATGAGGTTAAACTGGATGAATTTGAACGTGAAGCAATTGTCTTTTTGAAAGCTAATCCTAATGAGTATTTTGCTCGAAAGATCATAGTTGATGGTAAACCTTTTTATAGAGTAGCTAAAGCAGATGTCATGAATCATCCTTCTTGTTTAGCTTGTCATAACGGACATGTTGAAAGTCCGAAACGAGACTGGCAGATGGGTGATGTCAGAGGAGTAGCTCAAGCAACTGTGCCATTAAATAATTTAAACCAAGCATTTTTAGCGCCAATACTAAAACTTGCTGTCGTTGTGATAGTTTTACTAATGTTACTGATTTCGATGATGACCATTGTTGCAAAGGGTCAAAAATCACGAATCAATCGCCTAAAATCAATCACGAACGAAATTGCATCAGGAAATTTAGTAGTAGAAATGCCTTTAGGTAGAAAGGATGAGGTGGGCTCATTATTCAATGCTGTCGTTGTCATGAGAAACAAGTTATATGAAATACTCTTTCAAATGAGAGTGTCAACTAACTCGTTAACAATGTCGGTCACAGAGATGATTGATGCTAGTCAAGAGACGACACGAGGCGCAGTTGAGCAATCAAATGCATCTACCAGCATGGCTGCAGCGCTTGAAGAGCTCAGTGCCTCAGTAGGTCAAATTGGTGATAATGCTGTTGCTGCATATGAATCGTCATTGCAGGCGGGTGATGTGGCAAAGAAAGGTGCTTTAGCTGTTTATGAGAACAGTAATGAAATGAATAACATAGCACTAGCTGTTCAACATGCTGCTGATAGATTGATATCACTTAAGGAACTATCTCTAAATATAGGTCAAATTGTTTCAACTATTAAGGGAATTGCAGAGCAAACAAATTTACTTGCATTAAATGCAGCGATAGAGGCAGCCAGAGCAGGCGAATATGGAAGGGGGTTTGCCGTCGTAGCTGATGAAGTGAGGACACTTGCAGAAAGAACAGCGATATCAACAGTAGAAATTACGAAAATGGTCGAACAAATTCAGAATGAAACTAATGCAGCCGTTCATGAAATGAGATCTGGTGTTGATCGCGTTGAAAAAGGTGTAGAGAATGCCAAATTAGCAGGACAGTCAGTCAATGATATTGAAAAGAGTACTGTATTAGTCGTGAAGGCAACAGAAGAAATTCAGCAAGTATTAGTTGAACAGGCTCAGGCATCTAGAGAAGTGGCTTTTACTGTAGAAAACGTAGCTAAGTTAGCAGAAAGCAATGCGGTTCAGGCTGAGCAAGCGTTGCAAGCATCAGCACGCGTGCAGGAAGTTACTCGATTATTAGAAAATTTAGCGAAGCAGTTTAAGATATTTAAGCGATAATCATTTGAATATCATCGAGAAGAGGTATTTTTAAAAATATAACCTTTACCGTATTGGCAAGTGATCTCACCCGGTGATGAGGTGAATTGGCTAAGTTTTTTTCGCAAACGACTAATTTTTATGTCAATAGTGCGGCTACTATTTGATAAAGCCTCAAGATTAAGGGCTTCATAGAGTTGTTCTCTAGTGATGGGTGCACCAGGCATGCTTAAAAACAAAGACATGATAAGTTTCTCTGATCTAGTTAGCTGACATTTCTGATTATCAAAGTATAGGAAACGAGAATCGTTATCTAGCCATAACTCATTCTCTTTCATAGAGTTTGTGCTAATTGAGTGACCGTAACGACGTAGAGTAGACGTAATGCGAGCTAGTAATATCGTTTTGTTGATAGGTTTACTGATAAAATCATCCGCGCCTGAATGAAGTGCAGTAGCGAGTTCATCTGTTTTATCTTTATCTGTTACAAAAATTATTGGTGGATGGTTAGAAGTTTCAGTTATCCTTTTGACTAAGGATAAACCATCCATACCAGGTAGCAACCAGTCGACTAGTATTAGATTGAAATCAGCTAAAGTAGAGGTGCTTTTTAAAAAATATTCAGCACTGATGAAAAGGGATGAGTTAAAACCATAGGGTTTTAACCAGTATGCTAGCAACCTAGCTTGATCTATGTCGTCTTCAATAATTGCAACTCTCATAAAAATACAACTTACTACTTATTAGTGATATCTTTAGAGTTCACATAGTAGATTAAAAATCTCGTATTGGCAAAATTTATACCGTGAATAGAATAGGGATATTACCTAATGCTTGATAAGAACGATGAACTAGACTCAAACGATGACTATGACAGGCTGAAGCAGCAGTTTCTCGATGGCGTTTCAAGTCGATTGGATCGATTGTGGCAGTTGTATCAAATCATTGTCAAAGACGAAAAAAGTACGAATTTGGCAGATCTTAAATCTTTGCACTTCGAACTGCACAAATTAAGTGGTGCGTCAGGAGGTTATGAGTTTTCAAGGTTAGAGTGTAATGCTAGGAAGTTAGAGTCATTGGTATGGTCAGATATTCAAGATGTTAAACAGGGTATTCATAAACAAGTAACTCATGAGGATTACTTGCTTGGGTTAACAGCTATCGAAGAGGTTTATCACACGTTGGTTAGGCAGATTAGATGAATATCGCTGATTTTAAAAAGAAATTTAATTCTAAGAATACAAGTTTAGTTCAGCGAATAGTATTAGCGTTTATATTTGGTTGGCTTGCTTTAATTATAATTACAGTTCTTTCAGTTAATTTATCGATAAAGGAAAAAGTAACAGAGGGCTTCTATCAATCTGAAGAAAAACATTTGTTAATGCTTATTGAACGTGTTGAGAATGCTTTTGAGCAGCGTAAATTAATTTTGCAACAGTTAGCACCCTTAATGTTAGAAAATGATCAATCACTTATTGAAGAAAAACAAATGAGTGATGTTTTAAAAATAGCGCAACTAAGTAATTTGTTTCAAGAATTTGTAGTTTTAAATGCGAATGGAGTTAGTATAGGTCAATATCCATTTAATCCTGATCGTGTAGATATAGATTACTCTGATAGAAGTTTTGTAAGGACTGTTATGGAAACAAAACAAGGAGTGATTAGCTTCCCTGTATTAGGTCGAGTTACTAATTTGCCTTCGATATTTGTACTTGAACCAATTCTTGATAATGAGAATACTTTACTAGGAGTTTTGATAGGGCGAGTTGCCTTAGAAAAAGATAGCCTTTTCCATCAAATTTCTAACGAGTTCGTTAGATTTGAAGGTGAGTTGTTAATCTTAGATATTAGTCATGGTATTTTCATTGCTGCCACAGATATAAATAAAATAATGCAACCTGTTCAGCCGAAAAGCGTAGTCAGTAATATTGTTGATTCTTATAATTTAGGTGAGTTATATAAAGATGCAAGTAAAGATTGGATCTATAGCATTGAAAAATTTAACTCATTTGAATGGGTTATTATCAATTTAACCCCAATAAGCACTGTCACTGAATTAGTACGTTATTACGTTGTAGATTATCTGAAGATTATATTACCTCTGATTTTTATTTTAGGTGTTATTGTAAATATATGGGTTATTAGAATTTTTAATCCCTTAAGACATGCGTTGCATCAGCTAGAAAATAATTTACTCAATCATTCGAAATATTCATCAATACACGTTTCTCGTGCTGACGAAGTAGGTCGGCTGCTGATGGCAATTAATGAATTGGAATTGATGCGAGATAAGCAAGAAAAAATAAAAGAAGAGCTTTTGTCTAATGTAACACATGAGTTAAGAACCCCATTAACAGCTATTAGAGCAGCAATCAATCTGCTTTCGGTGGATAATGGTTCAATCAGTAAAGCTGAGCAAAAAGAATTGATTGCTCTATCACAACGCAATTCCGACAAGCTTTTATTGCTGATCAGTGATTTGCTTGATTTGTCAAGCCTGTCGCAAGGTAGATTAGTTTTAGATATGAAAAAATATAACCTGTATGATGTTGTATTTGAGGCTGTCAATGATATTGAAAGTATAGCCATAAACGCTGAAATAAAAATTTATCTTGAGTCAGATGACCTAAAAGTATTTGTATCTGTAGATAAGTTTCGTTTGCAACAGGTTTTGTTTAATTTACTATCTAATGCAATAAAGTTTTCTCCGGAAAATTCAACTATCATGGTTAAATTAATTGTAGATACTACAAAGGTTTCTGTTTTAATATCTGATCAGGGGGTTGGAATTTCGGAAGAAAATCATAGGATGATATTTGAGCGATTCACTCAGGTTGATTCAAGTGAAGTGCGAGTTAAAGGCGGAACAGGACTTGGACTAGCAATTTCATATGAGTTGATAAAGGAAATGAATGGCGAAGTATGGTTGAAATCTTATCCGGGCAAAGGTTCTACTTTTGGTATCGATTTGCCAGTTGTTAGTAATAGTTGATGTGAGTGATCATGAAGCCTTTAATTTTTTGTATTGAAGATGATCTGGATATACAGTTTCTATTGAAGTTGTCGCTAGTCAATTTAGGTGGCTTCAATGTTTTGTTTGCTTCGGATGGGAATGAAGCGTTGAAGTTACTTGATAATGCTAAGCCAGATTTGTTGATAATTGATTGGATGTTGCCTGAAATGAATGGCGTTCAGTTATTAAAAAAGATAAGAAAAAATAATGATTATTCGCGTATTAAATCAATACTTTTAACTGCAAAAACAGATATAAAAATAATTATTGGCGATGATTGCCTTCTATTTGATGAGGTTATAATTAAGCCTTTTGATCCTTTAAAATTAGCTGGCAGAATTGCAAAATATTTACATATCTGATTTCGCTTAGATATGCTATTTTATGGTAATTTAAATTTAACATTACTCCTGCCGCGTTTGATGTATATATCCATTAAATCTGAATATTATTTACTTAATCTTTATATTTTGATTCAAGTTCCAGCAGAGTTGCTGAATCACGCTTTGAAAATTAATGTAATTGAGTAGTTGCAATATTTGTCTCAGACACATGCTTCTGGTTCATGAACTTGTTCATTTAGATCTATTATCGAACCTTCGGTAGATCACTCCATCGTGTCGTGTAACAGGGTGATAAGTTTTCACGTTTCATCTGCCAGCTTTGTGGGATGCCATCCCGAGCGAAGGTAACTTGGCCTTTTGTCTGGCGATTGATCTTATCCAGTGTGGCCATGAGTTGTGTGGATCGTCTATCGATCGGCTCCACATCAAATAATCCTCGTTGTGAAATCGACTGCTCATAAAAATCACTGAGCATGACGCCTGCTTTCATAAAGGCATAACCATCTTTCCAGATGCTACTGAGCAACTCATTGGCAATGTTGATAAGCACTCGGGTATCACTGGAAGGCTGCGTAAGCGTTCTTGAAACGCTGTTGGTGTATTGTGGCTGATTCTGATTAAACACGTTGGTTCGAAAAAACACCGTCACCACACCGGCATTCATTTTTTCATTACGCAATTTTTCAGCGGCTTTGGTCATGTAGCTGCTGATCGCTTGCCGCATGTCAGACAGTTGCGTGATGCGCTGACCAAAGGAACGCGAAACGACAATCTGTTTTTTGTGTGGTGGATTATCATCAAAGGGAATACAAGCGATACCATTCAGCTCTCTAACGGTACGTTCTAGTACCACCGAGAAGTGTTTTCGAATCCAAGCAGGATTAGCATCGGCTAAATCTAATGCCGAAGAAATCCCGTGATCCTTGAGTCGCTTACCGATCCGCCTGCCCACTCCCCAGACATCACCTACATCGGTAATAGCCATCAAACGTCGTTGACGTTGTGGATCAGTTAGGTCAACCACACCACCGGTTTTCGGGTATTTTTTAGCCCCTTGGTTAGCCAGTTTTGCCAAGGTTTTGGTGGTAGAGATACCCAGACAGCAGGGGATGCCGACCTCTCTTTTCACTGTATTTACCACGGATCTTCCGTAGGACTCCAAGGGACCAAGATTCTCCATGCCGCATA
>NZ_WBOL01000020.1 GCF_008973715.1 Nitrincola schmidtii | reverse complement strand
CGATTAAGCTTTAATGCCTAACCTGAACAAGCGCCCACACGCATTACCTGATTAATTTGTTAAAGAGCGGCTTGAGATCTCTGTGCAACCCGATGTGTTGGGTTGTTGTCTCAAGCGAGGTGCGTATAGTATAGATCAAAATCAGGAAGGTCAACGGGTTTTTGTAAATTTAATTGATTTAAATTACAGGATGTTAACTGTTTAAAAATCAACCAACCCTTTCTTCTTCGTCTTCTTTGGAGTCAGCGACAATAAACCGAGACATGAACAAGCCTACTTCGAAAAGCAACCACATAGGTACGGCTAAAAGACTCTGTGAAATGACATCGGGTGGAGTTAACAACATACCAAAGACGAAGCATACTACAATCACATATGCACGTTTAGCAGCTAAGTCTTTTGCTGAAATCGCACCTGACTTGATTAGCAGAAGTGTTGCAATAGGAATTTCAAAGGCTAAACCAAATGCAAAGAATAGTTTTAATACGAAATTAAGGTAGCTGCTGATATCCGTCATTACCGCAACATTCTCTGGTCCCACGCTAGTAAAGAAACCAAAGATCAATGGAAAGACAACAAAGTATGCGAAAGCGATTCCTGCATAAAAAAGCAAGATACTGGAAATCAGCAGTGGAATAGCGAACTTCTTTTCATTTGCATACAAACCTGGAGATATAAATGACCAAATCTGATGCAAAATATAGGGCATCGCTAAAGCCATTGCAGCCACTAGTGTTAACTTGAAGGGCGCAAAAAACGGTGAGGTAACATCGGTTGCTATCATGCTGGTACCTTCTGGTAACAGCGCTGTCAGCGGTGCCGATATAAATAGATATAAATCGTTAGCAAAATAGAAGAGTGCTAAAAACAAAATAAACACGGCTAATACCGCACGCATTAGCCTTTGTCGCAACTCCACAAGATGAGAGATTAAGGGTTGCTCTTGATCATTGGTTGAGTCGCTCATGCGTTACTTTTATCACTTTCTGTTTTTGAAGACTCTGAACTAGAGGAAGCAGTCTTAGCTTGCGGCTTTTCATCAGCAACAGCTGATTCAACATCTTTAGCTGCTGCTTTAAAAGGCTTACGCATTTCACTAAGCTCTTTTTCTAGTTCCTCTTTACTGATCGCCGTTGTACGGCGCAACTCTTCAACACGCAGCTCTTCACTGATCTCATGCTGAATAGCTGTGACTGATCGCTTGATGCGACCAATCCACATACCGCAGGTTTTAACAGCCACAGGCAACTTTTCCGGCCCTAGCACCAGCAAAGCAACGACACCTATAATCAGTAGTTCGGCAAAACCGATATCAAACATTTAATATGCGCTTACTTTTCGCTATCGACTTTTGCTTTTTCTTTTGCAGCATCCGCAGACTCATCTTGCTTAGTAAATGCAGCATCGTCAGCGGTTAGCTTTTTATTTTCTTGAGCTTCTGACGCTTCTTTTTGCTCGTCATCAGTCATCGCTTTTTTAAAGCCCTTAACGGCGCTACCCAAATCGCCACCTAGGTTACGAAGCTTTTTCGTTCCAAACAACAGCACGACAATGCCGAGTACAATCACTAACTGCCAAATACTGATTCCACCAAAACCCATTGCTTTTCTCCAGTTGTCATTGTCAGCCTAAGCTGATCAGAATTCGTTAATCTAATCGTTATTCTTTGTTACGTGAAGCTTTTTCTTCCAACCCTGAAAGATCAAAGCGGCGTGCAAGCTCATCCAATATAGACTGAGGCTTGATATCTAAGTGCGAAAGCATCACCAAGGTATGAAACCATAAATCAGCCGTTTCATAGATTAACTCTGCCTT
Source organism: Nitrincola schmidtii (assembly GCF_008973715.1). Classification (GTDB taxonomy): domain Bacteria; phylum Pseudomonadota; class Gammaproteobacteria; order Pseudomonadales; family Balneatricaceae; genus Nitrincola; species Nitrincola schmidtii. Next base: position 32,564 of record NZ_WBOL01000020.1, on the reverse strand, counting down.
CTCTTGTGTCAGCTCGGCATCTTTAGCGGCCAAGATGGTCTCTGTCGCCTCTTCGCCTACCTTTTCTAGAATCTTGTTAAGCCCTTTCGCGTGAAGACTGGCTACATAAGAGCTTTCTGGTGCAGCCAATTTTCTCGACTCTAGTACATCACTTAACTGCTGTAACACTTGGCTCATGATGATACCTTTCTATTTCTGATAGATAGCGTCTGGCGATTTAAGTACTTCATCAGTTACTAGCCATTCACCTTGAGCACTCAGCTTTCGATAAAAACAGCTTTCTCTACCGGTATGACACGCAATACCACCCAGCTGTTCAATCACTAACAATACAACGTCACCATCGCAGTCAAGGCGAATGTCATGTAACTGCTGAACATGCCCCGACTCTTCACCTTTTCGCCAAAGTCTTTGACGAGATCTTGACCAATAAATAGCTCGCTTTTCTTGTACCGTAAGCTTTAATGACTCACGATTCATCCAAGCGAACATCATGATACGGCCAGTATGGATGTCTTGAGCGATGGCAGGTACTAAACCTTGTTCATCCCAACAGACTTCATCTAACCATGCATCATTCATAAGTGCTTTCCTGATCCGTTTATTAAAAGCGCACTAGCATAGCCTATCAACTCAAGCCGAACCAGCCCAAATCATGCTCGCCATAAGCTTAACCAGCCAATACCTGCTACCAACCAACCATACCATGGCAAGCCATCTAATGTGTGCTGCAAACTAGGCTGCGCTATCACCGCTACTGCAAATAGTGCGGTAGCTCCTAGCAAAAGATGTCGACGTGTGGATCTAGCTCTTAAATATTGTTTTACAGCCAACTGCTCAGAATACTCAAACTTTTTCTCTGTTTGATGTGCAGTTTGCTGAAGTGCATCAAATACCAATTGTGGCATTAGTGGCAGCTTTTCTAGCCATTCTGGTCCTTGCTGACGAATACTATTAGCAACCGCTTTAATACTCATACGCTCCTTCATCCATTCCTCTAGAAAAGGTTTCGCGGTTTTCCACAGATCTAGTTCTGGATATAACTGACGTCCTAGCCCTTCAATATTTAGCAGCGTTTTCTGTAACAATACTAATTGTGGCTGCACTTCCATATTGAAGCGACGAGCTGTTTGGAATAATCCAAGCAACACCATACCGAATGAAATTTCTTTTAATGGCTTCTCAAATATGGGCTCACATACACTGCGTATAGCTGTCTCAAAAGCATGAACATTGGTATCTCTTGGGACCCAACCAGAATCAATATGAAGTTGCGCGACCTGACGATAGTCACGACGAAAAAATGCCAAAAGATTACGAGCAAGATAGCTTTGATCTTCAGCACTAAGCGAGCCAATAATACCAAAATCTACAGCGATGTATTGCGGATCATCTGGTCGCTCTCGCGATACGAAGATGTTCCCCGGGTGCATATCCGCATGAAAAAAACTGTAACGGAATACTTGGGTAAAGAAGATCTCTACGCCCCGCTCGGCAAGCTTTTCCATATCCGTATTCTGAGCATTAAGCTGCTCCATATCTGCCACAGGGATACCATATATCCGCTCCATGACAAGTACGTTACGACGCGTATAATCCCAAAAAATTTCTGGTATATAAAGAATGCCAGAGCCTTCAAAGTTGCGTCTTAACTGTGACCCATTCGCCGCTTCTTTGCGCAAATCCAATTCGTCAAAAATCGTTTGCTCGTACTCTTCAACCACTTCAACGGGGCGTAAACGTCGACCTTCCGACCAAAGATGACAGACCAACCAAGCCAAAGTGTAAAGCAATGAAATATCTTGCTGTATTACTTTTTCTATACCCGGACGTATCACTTTAACCACCACTGCTCGCCCATCAAAGAGTGTCGCACTATGGACTTGAGCAACGGATGCAGAGGCCATCGGTTCTGATTCGAAAACCTGAAACAGAGCTTCCACTGATTGACCTAAAGATCGCTCAATAATCTGCTTGGCTTTCTGGCTGGAAAATGAAGGCACGTTATCTTGAAGTCGTGCTAATTCGATAGCGATTTCATCTGGCAATAAATCTCGACGTGTTGACAGCATTTGTCCAAATTTGATGAACACCGGACCGAGCGCCTCTAAAGCTAATCTTAAGCGAACCGCCTCCGACTGCTTGGCTGAGAAAAACAGACGCCAAGGGAGCAGATACAATAATACTCTTAATACCCAGGGCAAGGTTGGGTTTAAGAAAAATGTATCTAATCTGAAGCGGGCTATAACCCAAAAAATCTTGATAGAGCGAAACACGGGTCGCACGTGATAGCATCCTGTAACGAATGAATAAGTATTGAATTATCCTAACAAGGCTTTGTTGCGGCCTGTTTCTTTAGCATGATAGAGCATCCGGTCTGCTCTTGAGAAAATTTCGTCTGGAGTATCTCCTGACTGGACTTCGGTAACTCCAAATGACATGGTAATGCGAACCGGCTTACCTTGAAAGTTAAATGGGCTTTCTTCAATCACTTTTCTGACTTTCTCAACAGCTTGAGTGGCAGCAGCGCCATCCGTTGATGGCATGATGATGACAAATTCTTCACCCCCAAAACGGGTGACAATATCAATTTTTCGCAAGTTTTTTTGCAGAATACGTGCCATTAATCGCAATACTTTATCTCCAGCCAAATGACCATAATCATCGTTCACTTGTTTAAAGAAGTCTAAATCTGCAACACAGAGGGAAAACATAATATTGTAGCGTTCCCATCTTTCTAGCTCATTAATGATATGACGATCATAAGCATAACGATTAGGTAAACCCGTCAATGGATCGGTACGAGCTTTAAGCTGCTCTTCTTCTATGCGATGCTTAACCTGCTCGGCTTCTTTTTCCATCTGAGCTACCTTCCCTAGCAACTCGTCATAACGTTGCTTCAAGCAATGTTCACGGGTCTCTTCAGATTTTTTATGTTCATCCATCGACTTTATAATACTTGCCAACTGACGACTCACTGCCTGCTTTAATTCCACTAGGTCATTGGACTGCTTAACCGTATGATTGATTTCAGAAACATCCTGACGAACCGCTCTATCCAATTCACTTTGCCGCTGACTAGCTTTCAACTCTTCTTTCTGGCTCTCAGTTAAAAAGTTTTGCACATAGGAAAGTTGCTGATTCAAACTCAGCAGGTAATCTTCAAAGTCCTCACCTAGGTTCATACCAGCCAAGCGCATCAACTTGATCAGATCGTCTAAGATGGCAGGTAAGCGCTGTAAATGAGGATTAGATTCTATCTCTGCGATTAAAGAATGGAGGTGATGACTGTGCTCATTAGGTATACGGAGTAGCTGAAGAACTTCCAATAGACGAACTGTAATCTCAACAACTTCCAAATCGCGATTATCTGCTAAGTCTTCACTTAAATCATTCTCTAAAGTATCGATTGAATGAGATAAAGCTTCGGCAGAGGCAGCAGGTTCTGTGCTTAGGGCAGTTACACGGTTTTCAATATTTTTTGCATAACTGCGAAGTTTACGGACTTCTATAGAACCCATTGAACCGACCAAACGATACATAACATCATCTAACTCTTCATCCTGCCCTTTTAAAGCAATACTGAGATGCGTAAGGATCATTCTTAACTGTTCAAGCAAACGTGATGTATATTCCTCCGCCTGCTCTAGCTCTTTAGAGAGTATCTTGTATTTCTTCTGCCAGTCATCCGAGCCTGCCATTGCAGCCAACTCCCATTACGCCCTATAAATGATGCATATACTATAAACCAAAAAACCACTGACGTGATCATTTAGAACAAACAATCACAACAGTGGCTTAAAATAGTATTGAACAGGGCGTCTTAATTAGCCAACGCAGCACGTTCTTTTTCAATCAGATAATTAGCCACACGAAGCATACCGGTGTTACTACCAGCCATAGCACCAGTAATATGGTATTTACCATTGACTACCATCGCAGGAACAGCAGTGATCTGATAACCTCTTAAGCGGGCTTGGCCTTGCTTGATGCGTGTATCAACTGCAAAGGAGTTATAAAGCTTCATAAACTCGTCCTTGTCGATACCATAGTTAGTATAAAAAGCGGCTATATCTTCCGTGCTACGAAAGCGGTTATTTTGCACATGGATAGCATCAAACATTGGCATGTGCGCCTCATCTAATTTGCCACTTAACTCAGCCACATAATAAGCTCTTGCCAAAGGCTCCCAGTTACGTGAAAAAACTGCAGGCAAATGAGTGAAGTAAACATCATCGTTTAACTGACTCGCCCAGCTTTGCAAACTTGGTTCAAGACTAGCACAGTGGGGACAGCTATAGGCAAACACCGCAACCACTTCAATTCTTTCAGGATCACTTGTTGGAACAGCGGTGGGTAAAACTTCATAATGAACACCTGCTTCAAAATCAGGTGCTTCTTGAGCAACAGCTACAGTAATGGAAAAACAAAGCAAATAAATTGCCCATACAGTTTTTTTCAACATAATTTTCTCACTTTATTATCAATGGCAAACTCAATCGATATCGACAGCAATACTTGAGTAAAGTTCTACGTTAAAAAACAAAAAGGGTAGCATTAGCTACCCTTTATCGAGTCTTTAAGAATTAAAATCAGTGTAGACCACGAATAAAGTGAGCTACTGCTTCCATTTCCGCATCAGACATCTTAACTGCAATATCACGCATCATACGGTTAGGATCGTTATGACGCTCTTCAGAAGCAAACTTTCTTAACTGCAATGCAGTGTATTCAGGATGCTGACCGCTCAACGCAGGGAAACGAGCAGGGTTGTTACCCTGACCACTTGGCATGTGACAAGCAGCACAAGCAGCTACGCCTTTATCAGCAATACCTGCACGATAGATACTTTTACCAAGCTCTAACATTTCAGCGGGTGTTTGACCGATAACCGGTGTTTGTCTTTCGTAAAACGCAGCAATATCACGCATATCACGCTCTGACAAACCGTCAAGCATACCTGTCATTTCAGGAATGACTCGCGCACCGCTTAGTTGATCTTGCATCTGCTTGAGCAAATAGCGAGAACTTTGTCCGGCTAAACTTGGAAATGCGCCCATTGGACTATTACCATCGGCACCGTGACATGCTGCACAGACAGCAACTTTTTGAGACCCAGCAGTTGCATCGCCACCGGTGGCATGTGCCATACCTGTGATTCCAACACTTACCAGTAAGCTGATCAGTAGTTTGTTCATTGACTCGACCCAGACTTTTGCTAATAAATTTTTTGTCCAGCTGCCGCTTTATTCGGTGCTGACCTCGTATTTGTGACTACCCTGACTAGAGGTTCTCTCAGTTCACGGGTAAAATTGGATATATTATAAACTAATATCCTCACAAACTGGAACGCATTTTGTTCAGTGTGGCGATCCTATCATAGTGAGATACGAATGTCCGAAAACCAAAGTTCACTTAATTTTCATCAAGCACGCTATTTTGTCAGTGCTGATAAGCTTCATCAATGCCCTGACGACAGTATTGCTGAAGTGGCTTTTGCAGGTCGATCAAACGCTGGAAAATCAAGCGCAATCAATACATTAACTCAAAATGGCAAGCTTGCCAGAACCTCTAAAACACCAGGCAGAACACAACTGATTAACTTTTTTGACTTGAATATTCCAGGCATTCGCATCGTCGATTTACCCGGTTATGGTTATGCTAAAGTACCAATCGCAATGAAGGTTCATTGGCAAAAACATTTGGATGCCTACCTGCAACATCGTGAAGCGCTGAAAGGTGTGGTTCTTGTCATGGATATTCGCCATCCAATGAAAGAGTTTGATGAAATGTTGGTGAGCTGGTGTGAGAAAACGGGGATGCCTTTGCATGTTCTGTTAACAAAAGCCGACAAACTGACACGTGGCCCTGCGCAAAGCACCTTGTTAAAACTAACAGCTCAACTTCGCAAGCGTCTGGGTGACGGTGTTACGCTACAAACCTTTTCTGCATTAAAAAAAGATGGAGTGGATACACTTCGTAAACGCTTGAGCGAGCTTTTGTTGCCAACTAGCGACGATCTAGACGGTCAAACTGATAACCTAACTCATCAACCATCTTTAGATTAAGCTGAAAAAAAGCCCTCAACTCCAAGAAGGGGACCACTTGGAATAGAGGGCTTACGCTTCCACGCGAATTGAGCCTTGGCTTTCACTGGCACATGACGGTCATATGGGCTCAAAAATATAGAGCCTAGCTGACTCAAAAGGTTCCTCTAACTTAAGGCCTAATTAAATTAAAAGTCAGACCAGCTTAAGGCTTCTAGAATCCATAGAAATCTTAGTTACCAACTCTTTCAATTAATGTGCTGCATCCCAGGTTTTTCCGTGACCCGCTTCAACTAACAACGGCACTTTCAACTGATCTGCTCGTTCCATTTGCTGGGTAACCTGTTCAATAAAGCTCGGCACCTGTTCCGTTTTCACTTCAAAAACCAGTTCATCATGTACCTGCATGATCATCTTGGCGTCAAACTCGCCATTAGCCAGCCATTCATCCACATTAATCATCGCTTGTTTAATAATATCAGCAGCGGTGCCTTGCATCGGCGCGTTGATCGCCGTACGTTCAGCGGCTTGACGTCGCATCCCATTTTTCGAATTAATTTCAGGTAAATAGAGTCGACGACCACGCAAGGTTTCAACATAGCCTTTTTCATGCGCTTGTGCACGGGTATTGTCCATATAACGCTGCACTCCCGGATAGGTCGCAAAATAGTGATCGATATAAGCCTGCGCTTCATTTCGACCTAAACCTAACTGCTTTGCCAAACCGAAGGCAGACATACCATAAATCAAACCAAAATTAATTGCTTTAGCACTGCGGCGCTGATCTGCCGAGACCTCTGCTAGGCTGACACCAAACACCTCAGCAGCTGTGGCACGATGAATATCTTTACCTTCAGCAAAGGCATTTAGGAGCCCATCATCACCAGACAGATGCGCCATGATACGCAATTCAATTTGGGAATAATCCGCAGCAACAATGGAGTAACCCTCTGGTGCAATAAATGCCTGACGGATGCGACGACCTTCCGCTGTTCTGATGGGTATATTTTGTAGATTAGGATCAGAAGACGATAAGCGACCTGTGGCTGTGACGGCTTGATGATAAGAGGTATGGATTCGACCCGTTCGAGGATTGATCATCAGCGGCAGCTTATCGGTATAAGTTGACTTCAACTTACTTAAACCACGATGTTCTATGATGACTTTTGGTAATGGATAGTCCAGCGCCAGCTCCTGTAACACCTCCTCTGCGGTTGAAGGAGCGCCTTTCGGTGTTTTCTTGCGAACGGGTATTCCTTGCTTTTCAAACAAGATCACCTGTAGTTGTTTGGGTGAACCTAGATTGAAGGTTTCACCTGCCAACTCATAAGCCTGCTGCTCCAACTCATGCAAACGGATTTCCAATTCACGACTTTGAATGGATAACAAGCTGGCATCGACACAGGCACCATTGCGCTCTATTTTTGCCAGTACGGGAATCAACGGCACTTCTAGGTCGTTAAGTACCGACATCAGCGATGGCTCTGATTGCAGTTGACTGATGATTTGTTGGTGAAGTCTTAAGGTAATATCAGCATCTTCAGCAGCATAAGGCGCGGCCTCTTCTAGATCGATTTGATTAAAGGTAAGTTGTTGCTTTCCTTTACCGGCGATCTCCTCAAAAGTGATGGTTTTATGCCCCAAGAATCGATCAGCCAAGCTGTCCATATCATGACGACCGGCGGTAGAGTTCAACACATAGGAAGCCATCATGGTATCTGCAACCACACCCTTAAGCTCAATTCCATAGTTAGCCAACACATTCATATCGTATTTAATGTGTTGGCCTAGCTTGGCTTGCTTGGGGTTTTCTAGTAGTGGTTTAAGACGCTCTAATACCGCTTTTCGATCAAGCTGATCTGGAACCCCTACATAGTCATGCGCTACCGGTAAATAAGCCGCCTCACCCGGTTTTATCGCAAAAGAGAAGCCAACCAATTCGGCTTCCATATAGTTCAAGCTGGTGGTTTCGGTGTCTAGTGCAAAAATGTCAGCCGCTTCAAGACGCTTGAACCATTCATCAAACGCATCCCAAGTCAAAATAACCTGATAATCTGTTTCTACTGCTTCTATGGCTGGTGTTTCAGCAGACTTAATAGGAACACCGGCTTCCAGCTCCTCTACCCAAGAGCGGAACTCATACTGACGGAATAAGGTTAACAACTGGTCATTGTGAGGTTGCGGACACGGAATATCCTGTAATTTCACATGCAGAGTAACATCCGTTTTAATGGTCGCAAGCTGATAAGACAGCTCGGCATCTGCTTTGTGATCCAACAGTTTTTGCGCCATCGTTTTCGAACCACGAAAACCCAAGTCCGCTATTTTGTCCAAATTCTCATAAAGTGCAGGAATGCCACCGATACCCTGTAGCAGTGCTAGCGCAGTTTTTTCACCGACACCCGGAACACCGGGAATGTTATCCACTTTATCGCCTTGAAGCGCTAATAGATCGATAATCAACTCGGGTGGAATACCAAATTTTTCTTTAACGCCCTCGATATCCATTTTGCTATCGTTCATGGTGTTGATGAGCGTGACATGCTCATTCACCAACTGCGCCATATCCTTGTCGCCTGTGGAAATAATGACCGGACGCTGCTGTTCAGTTGCTTCTCTTGCTAGCGTCCCGATAACATCGTCTGCCTCAACGCCATCTTCAACGATCACCTCTATTCCCATCGCACGAACGATCTGGTGAATCGGCTCTACCTGCAAACGCAGATCATCCGGCATGGAAGGTCGATTCGCTTTATACTCGGCAAACAACTCATCGCGAAAGGTTTTTCCTTTCGCATCAAAAACAACGGTAACCGGGCTTTGAGGATATTGTTTGAGTAAACTACGCAGCATCGATGTCACTACGCGCACGGCTCCGGTAGGAAATCCATCCTTGGTGCGAAGGTCTGCCTGTTGTGAAGCAAAAAAAGCACGGTACAAATAGGATGATCCGTCGACTAGAATAATAGGTAGATGCTGTTCACTCATGGATTTTTCCGCTAACTGGTTGCCGTGGATGGTGTCAAGGTTCACAATCATAACAAATTAAACACTCAACTAATGAGAAAAGCGCCATGCTTAAGAAACTATTACTCATCGCCATGCTTAGCAGCCTGCCATTCGCAGCTGTTCATGCACAAGATGATCTGCTCAATCAAGAGCCACAAATTACCATTACCCATGACGGCGAAGCGACCTATTATGAGTATCGCGTGGGTGGTCAGTTAAAAGAGATCAAAGTTGTCCCTGTAATTGGCGAGCCCTACTACTTGGTGCCGAAAGGTGAATCTGGCGATTTAATCCGTGTCGGTGAACCCACCGTACTGACCCCTAAATGGATTCTTTTCCGCTGGTAGGATATTTTTGTGGCCGTCTACACTTCCATTACTGCTGAAGAACTCAGCCTACTTCTTGCTGACTTCGATTTAGGTACTTTAATTAAATTTGAAGGAATCGAAGGGGGTATTGAAAACACCAACTACTTTGTCGATCTAGAGCTTCGCGGTCAGAAAAAATCCTATGTGCTGACCATTTTTGAAGAACTGTCAGCCGATGAGATGCCTTTTTTTATTGAGCTGGGCCACTGGCTGGCTGAACGCAATACACCGGTTCCCTATGCCATCAAGGACAAAAATGGCATTGCGTTAAAACAGATCAAAGGAAAGCCTGCCGCACTTCAGCCCCGCTTTTATGGCAGCGATGTGCCTGCGGTAAAACTTCGGCCTATACATTGCTTTCAAATCGGTGAAGCCTTGGCTCGATTTCATTTGGCCGGCAACGACTTTTACCTAAAGCGCCAGGCACATAGAGGGGTTTTCTGGTGGCGACGTGAAAGTGAGGCTATCGCTCATCGGTTAACAACTGAAGATGCTTTTCTGCTTAAGCAAGAAGTGCAGGCGTTTGACGAACTGCGTGAAGCAGAACTAGACCTGCCTAGTGGTGTCATACATGGCGATCTGTTCCATGACAATGCGCTGTTTCAGGATGACAAACTGGTTGCGATTCTCGATATGTACAATGCGGCAACCGCATATCAGCTGTATGATTTAGCCATCGTTGCCAATGATTGGTGTAACAATGCTGATCACACCATTGACTCGGAAAGAGAGCAAGCACTGCTTGAAGGCTATGCGCAGATCCGCCCATTTACAGCCGATGAATCAACTGCCTGGCCGATTCTTACGCGCACCGCTGCAATGCGTTTCTGGCTATCGCGCTTAATTCCTTGGCTAGGTATTGCACAAGCATCTCGCCAAGGCGGCGAAATGAAATTGAAAGATCCCGATCAATACAAACAGATCTTACTGCAGCGCCTTCAACACCCAGCAAAACTGCTCTGAATGCCGATAACACTATAATTCCAACAACTCTATAGAGACCCAATGGACGTTACCCACATACTTGATTCCCTAAATGATGCTCAACGCAGCTCAGTGACCGCTCCTTTGCAAAACCTACTGGTCTTAGCCGGTGCCGGTTCTGGAAAAACACGAGTATTGGTTCACCGTATTGCGTGGCTGATCGAAACTGAAGGGCTATCACCCTACTCGATTTTAGCGGTGACCTTCACCAACAAAGCTGCGAAAGAGATGCGTGGACGTATTGAGCAACTGCTCGGTATCAACACGCAAGGTATGTGGGTCGGTACCTTTCACGGTCTAGCACATCGGATGTTGCGAGCGCATTGGAAGGATGCAGGCTTACAAGAAAACTTTCAGATCATGGACAGTGATGATCAGTTACGCTTGGTCAAACGGCTATGTAAAGAGCTGAATCTGGATGAAACCCGCTGGCCTCCGCGACAAATGCAGTGGTTTATCAACGCTCAGAAAGATGAAGGGCTGCGCAGCAAACATATAGAACGCAGTGCCGATCCCTTCCAACGGACCATGGTCGATCTGTATCAGGCCTACGAGGAAGCGTGCGATCGTGGAGGTATGATCGATTTTGGTGAACTCTTGCTGCGATCACTGGAACTGCTTCGCGATCGCTCTCCTGCACTGCTTCAGCATTATCGCGAGCGCTTCCGTTACGTGCTGGTGGATGAGTTTCAGGATACCAATGCGATTCAATATGCGTGGTTAAGGCTGCTCTGTCAGGGTGAACATAAACTCATGGCCGTCGGTGATGACGACCAGTCTATCTATGGCTGGCGCGGCGCTCGAATCGAAAATATCCAGACCTTGGGAACACATTTCCCTAATACCGATACCATTCGTCTAGAACAAAACTATCGCTCAACCCAATCGATTCTTAAAACAGCCAATGCGGTCATTCAGAACAATACGGATCGTCTGGGTAAAGAGCTTTGGACTGATGGCAAAGAGGGTGAAGCGGTTTCTCTCTATAGTGCGTTTAATGAACAAGACGAAGCACGTTTCATTGTTGACCAAATCAGCCAATGGGTTGAACAGGGCAATCGACGTGACGAATCCGCCATATTGTATCGCTCTAACGCTCAATCGCGGGTGCTGGAAGAAGCCCTGATTCGTTCTAACGTTCCCTATCGCATCTATGGTGGACAGCGTTTCTATGACCGTCTGGAAATCAAAAATGCATTGGCTTATCTGCGTCTGATCTCCAATCGTGATGATGATACTGCCATGGAGCGCGTCATCAATGTACCCACACGTGGTATTGGCACACGCACAGTTGAAATGATTCGGGAAAGAGCACGTCAAGAGCAAACGTCGATGTGGCGTGCTGCTAACGAAATTACTGAGTTAAAAGTCTTACCCGCGCGCGCCAACAATGCGCTACAAGGTTTTCTCGACCTAGTGAACCGCATTAGCACCGATTCAGAAGAGTTAAGCTTGCACGAACAAACCGATCTGGTGATCAAAAGCTCCGGGCTGATTGAACATCACGAAAAAGAAAAAGGTGAAAAAGGTCAGTCACGTATCGAAAACTTAGATGAATTAGTCACGGCAACTCGGCAGTTTGCTAACCAATGGGAAAGAGAAAGCAGTGAAGAAAATACCAGCGTACTCGCTGCCTTTTTAGATCAAGCGGCATTAGATGCAGGCGAAGCTCAAGCCGATATCCATACCGATAGTGTTCAACTCATGACCCTGCATTCAGCGAAAGGGTTAGAATTTCCATTAGTCTTCTTAACCGGAATGGAAGAGGGTTTATTCCCTCACAGCATGTCTGCTGAAGAACCGGGACGCTTAGAAGAAGAACGTCGCCTGTGTTACGTGGGTATCACTCGTGCGATGCAAAAGCTCTATTTTACACTGGCTGAATCGCGTCGCTTACACGGGCAAGAAAAAATTAACCGCCCTTCTCGCTTTATACGCGAGATTCCTGAAAGCCTTATTGAAGAAGTACGACTAAACTCAACGGTTCGTCGTCCTTACTCCAGTGGTTATCAAGCATCTAGCCAACCTGCCTTTACACGCCAGCAGCAAACCGAACTAGACAACACCGGCACTCAAATTAATCTGGGACAGCGTGTCAGTCACCCTAAATTTGGAGAAGGATTCGTGGTGAATTTAGAAGGTCACGGCCCCAAAGCGCGTGTGGAAGTGAACTTTGACGATGTCGGCAGCAAGTGGTTAGTGGTGGGATTTGCTCGTTTGGAAGTTATCTAATGGAATGGCTTTTGCCTGAACAGCTCAGTACTTTTGCCACTATCATGCTGATTTTATCAGCTGCAGCCACCTCCGCAGTGACAGCCAGCATAGGCATCGGTGGCGGGATACTGTTACTCGCCATTATGGCTGTCGTGATTCCACCTGCAGCGATTATTCCCGTTCATGGTATGGTGCAGTTAGGGTCCAACTTTAATCGCGTCGTGCTCACCCTGCAGCATGTGGATTGGCGTATCTTACTGGCATTTACACCGGGAGCACTACTGGGCGCATGGCTAGCCAGTTTATTTCTGGTTCAACTACCGACAAGCACGCTGCAACTGACCATTGCCGGATTTATTCTGTTTCTCTGTTGGGGACCTAAAGTACCCGCCATGGCGCTAGGCCGTGTCGGAACATTTTTCGCCGCTGGCTTTTCAACCTTCATCAGTATGTTTGTCGGTGCAACTGGCCCCTTAGTAGCGGCATTCGTAAAACAGCAGCATGAAGGAGATCGTTTTAGAACCGTTGCCAACTTTGCCGCCTGTATGAGCTTGCAACACCTCACCAAAGCCTTTGTATTTGGCGCAGCAGGTTTTGTGTTTAAGGAGTGGCTAGGGTTAATTGTTTTGATGATTCTCAGTGGCGCTATCGGCACTTGGATCGGACTTCATCTATTGCAGCGCATGAGCAACCAGCACTTTGCAGTGATTTTTAACTGGCTACTCACACTCTTAGCGATTCAGTTAGTGTGGCAAGCACTCTTCTAATTGCAAACTATGATTGACCTAAATAAATGTTTATCAACGCTCATAAGCTGGCATATGCCAAGCTTCTTCTCGAGCAGAGGCTAACCACTCTTGCATGGCAGGAAGCTCATACATAGCCTGCGCCCAACGATCAAAAGCTGGGGAAACTGTTAGGCCATAATTACGAACACGCCACATCACCGGTGCAAACATCGCATCCACATTACTAAACTGACCTGCTAAAAACACCCCTTCAGGTTTCTCTGCCTGCTCAAAACGCTGCCATATTTGCGCTAAGCGCTGCAGATCCAACAAAACAGCTTCATTTGCAGCCACTGATTTCTCAGTGCGGCAATTCATTGGGAAATGACTGCGTAATGCGCTAAAACCACTGTGCATCTCTGCCGCCGCAGATCGAGCCAAAGCACGCAACTGAGGATCTTCCGGCCATAAATGCTTTTCAGGATAGGTTTCTGCCAAGTACTCCAAAATCGCTAAACTATCCCAGATGACCCAATCACCCACCATCAACACAGGTACCTGTGCCGGCAGCTGATGTACTTCGCTAAATTTTTTCAAACTATCATCATGGGCGAACGTGAGCAGGGTTTCTTCAAAGGGAATACCAGCCATTTTTAAAGCCAACCAAGGCCTTAATGACCAAGATGAGTAATTTTTGTAAGCGATGTACAGGTGCATCTTCAGCTCCTTAAAGTAAAAATCTTCAGACTAACTACGTTACTTCAATTAACGCTTTCTAGGCAGAAAAATTTCCTAATCCTGCACATCGATAATAGTCACGACAAACTTGTGTCGTTTTCAGAACAGTCTTGAATTGAACTCCCGCTATTTGCAGATTATGCTTAAACCATCAAGAAATAATAATTATCCATAGTAATAATTACGAATTGATCGATAGCAAAAGGAAAAATTGCTTAGCAACTGCTCCATCAAACTGAGCGAATGGCAGGAGGTGTCTGGGTGAAACTGGCATTTACAAAAAAAGAATACCTACAGCGGGTCAATAAGGTCCGCCGCGAGATGCGATTACGGAAAGTAGACATTTTGATTGCTACCGATCCCGGCAATATGAACTGGCTGACAGGCTATGACGGCTGGTCTTTCTATGTTCATCAAGGGGTGATCGTGCATGTCGATCTTGAAGAACCTATCTGGTTTGGTCGACGCATGGATGAGAATGCAGCGTTATTGCGCTGTTTTATGAAAAAAGAAAACTTGATCAGCTATCCCGAGGAATATGTTCAAAACCTCGACCATCACCCGATGACGTGGATTGCCGAAAATATCTTTATTGAAAAGGCCTGGCACGGTGCAACCATCGCCACCGAAATGGATAACTACTATTACACCGCTGATGCACATCGATCCCTAAAGCTAACACTTCCTGAAGCCCGTTTTGTCGATAGTCATAATCTAGTTAACTGGTGTCGAGCGATTAAATCCGCAAAAGAGATTGAGTTTATGCGTATCGCCGGACGCATCACCTCGAAGATTCATCAACGTATTTTGGATGTTGCCCGAGTCGGCGTACCGAAAAGTTTCGTGGTCTCGCAAATCTATGAAACCGCCATTGCCGGAGTGGATGGCTATAGTGGTGACTACCCTTCCATTGTGCCGCTATTGCCTTCGGGTAAAGAGGCATCCGCGTCACACATCACTTGGGATGAAAAACCCTTTAAAGCCAACGAAGGTACGTTTTTTGAAATATCCGGTTGCTACAAACGTTACCATGCGCCTATGTCTCGGACACTTTACATGGGTAAACCCAGCCAGCGTTTCCTCAATGCTGAAAAAGCACTACTAGAAGCCATTGACGCTGGACTGGAGCAAGCAAAGCCGGGTAATAGAACTTGTGATATTGCCAATGCCCTCGATAAAGTAATGGAAAAATATGGTATTGATCGACAAGGTGCTCGTTGTGGCTATCCCATCGGCGTGAGTTATCCACCTGATTGGGGTGAGCGAACCTCGAGTTTGCGTGCATCGGATGAAACCGAGCTGAAACCCGGCATGACGTTTCACTTTATGCCAGGTATTTGGCAAGAAGACTGGGGTATAGAGATTACCGAAAGTATCCTGATCACTGAAACAGGGGTTGAAACCCTATGCAACTTCCCTCGCCAACTCTTTGTTAAATAAGCTATAGCCAGAGGATACGTCAAATGACGTGTCCCAAGGTGGCAAGAAACGCGCGCGCTCGTTATGATGAAAGCATTATGGTCATCACGGAATATCGAGCAGACTCATGCAACTGACGCTACCCATCGACGTTAAACAGCAGCTTACTTTTCTGCTTGCTGAGGTGCGTTCTCAGTTACAAAACCTGTTGCTCCTGATTGACTCACCGTCTGCAGCGCTGACACGTGCTATCACCGAGCGCAGTGGACACAGCTATAACCTTAAGCAACGAACCCATGCGCGCTGTCTAAAAGCCTTCAGTGATACCGAACGCTTTGATCCTCAGTCATTGAGAGCGGCCGGAGATCTAGCAGATGAGCTTGAGCGCATCGCAAGTTTATGCCGTGATGCTGCCAGAGAGTTACAACACCTCAAACATCGCAAGCTAATCAATGATCACCGATATGACAAACGCCTAAAACAGATCGAAAAGTCATTGCAACGAGTTGAACAAATCCTCGAAACCAACAATGCCCACACAGCGTTAAAAATTGGCAAGGTTAGAAATAAACTCAGTCGCTTTTACAAAAAAGCACGACGGGAACATCTTGAAGCATTAAAGCAACATAAAAACACCGAGGGTTTGATCAGCAGCCTGTTCATTGCGCGTTATATTTTAGATATGGGATCAGCCCTCACCAATATCAGTGAGTCTTTGCTAGCGGTTCTTTTGGGTCAACCAATGAACATGAAACAGTTCCTTTCACTCCGTGCCATGGTATCTAGCCTCGGCCATGATGAATGGGATAACTTGAGTTTAGAAACCATTGCAGAAACGCGCTCCGGAAGTTCAATTTCAGCGATTACGCATGAAGATGATCGAACCCTAGGGGTATTGAAAGAAGGTGCCTTAAGAAAAGTACAAGAGGAACGTCGAGGTCTTGAACGTTGGAACGAAATCATTCCCGGTATCGCTCCACAAATTTTATCTCAACACCACAAAGGCAGTTCTGGTGCGTTAATTATTGAACACTTACCCGGCAAAACACTTGAACGCATAGTGCTAACTCAGCACCAGAATGAGTTAGATCTAGCCATGCTGCAGATGTGCGAGATGCTTCCAAAAATCTGGAGCTCCACTAAACAGAATGAAAAAGTTAGCGCCCGTTTTATTCAACAGCTAAAAAAACGTTTACCTGCCGTACAAAATATACATCCCGAATTTGATGTTACCAATACACTCATTGGCGACTTACAGCGACCTGCCTTGAAAGCGATTCTGGCACAGGCAGCTCGGCTCGATGAACAGCACCCAGCACCCTTTTCGGTTTATATTCATGGTGACTTCAATCTCGACAACGTGATTTTTGATAGCAAAGAGCAAAAGTTACGATTTATCGACTTACATCGTTCGGGGCATATGGATTACGTTCAAGATGTCTCGGTATTTATTGTCTCTGGATTACGCTTGCCTCTATTTGATCTCGAATCACGCCAGTTGATTGCTATCATGGCAACTCAGCTGTATGACATGGCAAAGACCTTTGCAACAACACACAAAGATCATCATTTTAATAAGCGCATGGCCCTTGGGTTAGCACGAAGCTTGATTACCTCTACACGATTTATTCTGGATGAAAGCCATGCAAAGTCGCTCTACGAACGTGGCGTTTATCTACTTGAACATTTGTTAAAACACCAAGATAGCAAAGACTATCCACTACCTCTCAAGGAAATCTTGAATGTATAAGCCCCGCATCGCTGTGATTGGCAACCCCGGAAAATGGTCGACTGAAGTTCTCGCAGATGCACTGGAAACACGCACAGGCTTTCGCTTAGTGACAGATTTATCCTCTACTGAACTGGATTTTAGCCGAGGACAGCTTCTTTCATCCGGTCATCATCTATGTGAGTTAGACGGCATCATCATTCGAAAAGTCGGCACGACCTATAGCCCAGTCTGTATTGAACGTTTAGAGATGCTGCGTGTAGCAGAAGAGGCTGGCGTTAGGATATTTAGCTCAGCCAACTCGCTCATCCGCTTACTGGATCGATTGGCGTGCAGTGTCACCTTACACAACCATAAGATTCCCATGCCACCTACCTTGGTGACCGAATCTGTTGATACCGCCATGAAGCAGGTTCACGAATGGGGACAGGCTATTCTAAAGCCACTTTTTTCCACCAAAGCGCGGGGTATGCAGGTACTAAAATCAAACCAAAATGATAAATTACTACGGGCTCAGTTAGTTCGTTATAAAACCCGACATCCTTTACTTTACCTACAGCAATTTGTTGATTTAAAAGGCGAGGACATGGGACTGATCTTTATCAACGGTAATTATCAAGGTGCCTATTCCCGGATTGCAGGTCAAAAAGCGTGGAATACCACCATCAATAGTGGTGGTCGTTATGGCCCTTGTTCACCGACCTCCGACATGATTCAGATCGCTCAACGCGCTCAAGCAGCCTTCGATTTAGACTATGCCACTGTCGATATGGCTCTAACCCAAGATGGACCGGTGGTATTTGAGGTATCTGCCCTTGGCGGATTTAAGGGAGCTCATGCCGGCAGCGGTATTAACTTAGCTGAGCGTCTTGCAGACTTTGCAGTTGAGTCCTTAAGAGGTTAACGCTATGCCTAGCCATGACCTGATGCCATTTCTGCCTAAGTATCTCGGCCACGAATGGATAGACGCGACCTTACCCAACAGACTCTGCAGCTGGCTCGAACAGAAGCAGTATGGTTGGGTGGTCGATGGTCAGGTTGATAAATCACTGGCTGAAGAGTTAACACGTTTGGCTAACCCCGATGCTTGGCAGTGGCCGGACCATCTGGTCTTATTTGTGACTGATCTGCATGCAGATGCCGACGCGTTTTCGGCTTCTTTAGTAGCCAGCGGATTATTTGTGCGTCATGGTAGGCAACCTGATCAGATTGCTCTTGCAGCTAATGCGCCAGTATTTGAGATCATTATCGGTGGAGACTGCTTAGATAAAGGTCCCGCTAACCTGCCCTTACTCCGACTCATCCGACAACTGATCGATCAGAAAATCGCCGTGACTCTACTCAGTGGCAACCATGACCTACGCTTACAGTTAGCGGTGAATACACTTAAAACACCTGATTGTACATTGAACGGTCATTTTTTAATTCGTCTGGGTAGCAAAGTGATGCCACTGTGTGTCGAGCTACTGAATGAATACCCACTTACGCCCGATGAACAGTCGCGCTTACCTTCTGAAACCGAGTGCTTAGCCAGACTGTTACCAAGTGATGACTGGCATCTTCGCTTTCAACAAGAAGCCACTAGCCATTTAACCGCAAGCCAAATCCATACCGAACTTAGCCGACTTGAATCACGAAAGCAGCGTTTTTTTCGTGCCGCAAAAAAAGCACAACTCAGTATGCAGGAAATATTTGCTGCATTGGAACGCTGGCGCCAGCTGTTTCTTGAACCCAGTGGCGAGTTTCATTGGTTTGTAAGAGATCAGCAACTGGGCTGTCGACGAGGTAGCTTCGTCTTTTTGCATGCCGGTTGCGATGATGTGATGGCTAAACGGCTGGCTGATGAAGGTCTTGAAAGCTTAAACGAGGAATTTCATAAAGCACGGCATGGCGATGCCTTTCAGCTTTATTTCAGTGCATTAGGAAATATGCTGCGTACTAAGTATCGATCACAAGATCCCCTTCTCAGCTCTGCAAGTCGCCAAGCCCTGCATCAAACGGGTATTCATGCTTTTGTACACGGCCATCGTAACCTGCATCATGGTCAAAGGATTACTTTTCGTGCAAATATGATACATTTCGAATGTGACGCAACCCTAAATCAGGTATCGCGCCAGGAAGAGGGTCTATCAGGTGTCGGTGCGGCAGTGACGCTTTTGCATCCTTCTGGATGGGTTGTCGGTATTAGCAGTGACTATGCAGCAGCAAAATGCTTTAAGCCTGAACAGCTTCAAGTAATGACTAAGCATTTTCTGTGAAATTACAACTAGAGGCTACCTATGAGTAAAAAGAATACTTTTCATCACGAATCACTTCAAGAACCCAATGACGTTAAGAAAGTTCTTCAAGCACTCATCGATGGATTAGATAACGGAAGCATCAAACTGGATGATGGCAGCGGTAAAATTAAACTAAAACCTGAGGGTTTACTTAACCTTGATGTGTTAGCCATGAAACAGTCTGGATTTAATAAGCTGTGCGTCAAAATCACTTGGCGAGACCAATGCACGGGCAAAGATCAGCCTGCAAGTGACACTCTCAAAATCACTAACTAGCTATTTAATGATGACCAGGTAGATGTGATAGTAACACCTCTTTACTGACTGGTTTAACGATGTAATTAATGGCACCTAGCATAATACAATCCAAGACCACTTCTTTCTCATGATGACCACTCACCATGATAACCGGTATATCAGATAGTTCTGGGTCATTCTTTAACTGGCGTAATGTGTCGATACCACTCAAACCCGGCATCATTACATCAAGTAAAACAATATCGACTTTGGACTTTTCTAGATAACCAAGGCCTTGCTCACCACTGGTGGCCAGCTGTACTTTAAAACCCGCCTCTTCCAGTATTTTCTTCAACACCATGCACTGAAACTCATCATCATCGATGACTAAAACCGTCAGCTGTTCTTGCGTGGATGATTGATCTAATCTGACAGGCATCGTCAGCTTTTTCAAAGCGACACGAATCATGGTTTCTAATTCTGCTTTTTTCGCTTTTTGATCCGTTAACAGCTGTTCCACTAAACGGCTCACCGCTTGAATACGCTGACGTCGTGATTCAAGCTCTAAACGCTGCATCTGAATATCGGCGTTGTAACCCAAATCATCTATGGCTTGATGAATCGACATGATTAAGCGATAGGGGTCATAACCTAACGGCCAAAAAACCACATAATCATAAAAGAATCGTTTTCTACTAAGTTCATAGGCTTTTACGACCGTATCTTTTTTGCATAACACGATTGCATGAAATGGCTTATCATTTGGTTGGTGAAGACGTGCAATGGCGTCTCTCACACTTATCGCTACCTGAAGATCTTGATAGGCTAATACCACCACATCAACTTGTTGCTGACGAAACGCTTTAGCTGCTACTTCTGCTTTATAGTGCACAAAAGTCTGCAGATGCTTGATGGTATCTTCCAGTAATAGCTCAATGGTATCAATCAGTGCCTGACTGTCAGATAGTATTAGCACTTTATCAGGTGTGTTAAGCATGGATCTCCTGCCTCAACAGATTGATAAACAATTCATATTCTTTTTTCAATGCAATCCAATCCTCTAAAGACAGTGGCTCTGAGACTTCACGACTTAAGTGCTCGTAATGCTCGAAGCACTGACCTAAATGCATACCACCCGTAGAGCGTGAAGATGACTTCAGCTTATGCAGCAACATCACGCGCTGATCCGATTGGTCTGTCTGCCACAACTCACTCAGCAACTGCATTTGCTGCTCGGATACGCTGATATACATCTGCTGGAGCTCTCTGATGGTTTCTGGATTATCACCCACGACCTGCTGTAGCGCCTGCGGATCATACACGGGAAGAGATGGTGTTGACTCGGTTTTAGACTGCTCATTCTCATGCTGTTCATGACTGATATTGATAGCTCTATTTTTTCCATCTCGCTGTGATAATGCATGCCTTAACGTGTCGGCAAACTGATCTAATCGAACAGGTTTGGTCAGCTGTCCTGATAACTTCAATTCAGGTTTATTAAGAACACCGGATAAAACATTCGCCGTTAAAATAACAATCGGGATAGCAGTATCGACAGAAGCACGTTTAGCTTCTGCATTACGCACCGCCTGGATCAGAGAGATACCATCCATATTCGGCATATGCAGGTCTGTCAAAATCAAATCAAAGGAATCTGGTGACTGGAGCCAAGCATCGAGAGCTTCAACGCCATCATTCACCACTTTAAACTGATAGCCTAACTTACTCAGCTGCTGTTCAATCACCATCTGATTGACCTTATCATCTTCAGCAACCAAGATGCGGAACTCTGAAGGATCCAAGGATTGAGATGGATTAAGCAGTACTGGTTGCTGAGAAATCAGTTCAATTTCACTGGCGTTCAATTTTAACAGAGGTAAAGTCACTGTAAATCTTGAACCTTTACCGAGTTCACTCTCAAGGGTTAATTGTCCAGCCATCATCTCCGTCAGTCGTTGAACAATAGTCAAACCTAAACCAGAGCCTCCATATTTTCGTGTCGTAGAGCCTTCTGCTTGAGAAAAAGGAGTAAAGATTCGTTCTATTTGCTCGTCAGAGATGCCTATACCGTTATCGATGACGTCTATCTGAAGCTGCTCATTGAGCCAATCCAGTATGACCGTCACTTCTCCTAAAGAGTTGCCTGATGAGTCTTTGGTGCCAGAAGAAAACTTAACGGCATTGCTAATTAAATTATGTAAGATTTGACTGATTCTTACCGGGTCACCATGGACATATTCAGGGACTTTAGAATCAACCTTGATGATAAATTTGACACCACGTTCTTCGCACATAGGATCAAAAATGGCTTTAACCCCCTGCAGTATATCTGTTACACGGATGGGAATCGTTTCTAATGCCAGTCGACCCGACTCCATACGCGAAAAGTCGAGAATATCATCCAGTATACGTAACAAGACGGCCGCAGATTGGCGTATCACACTCACTAAACCCTGCTGCTTGGCTGGAAGCTTGTCTCTGGAGAGCAACTCTAATAATCCGATAATCGCATTCATTGGAGTGCGCACTTCATGGCTCATGGTAGCCAGAAAATCCGATTTAGCTTGATTAGATTTTTCAGCTTCAATACGCGTAGCATTCAAATCAGCCACTAGGGTTTGCTGCGTTTGATGCTGAAGCGCCAGCTCAGTATTTAACTGCCGCAACTCATCGGAATCATCCATACTTTCAAGGAGTTTTCGAATACTGATGGCCATTATTAATCCAATCAGTGACAACAATACAAAGGCAAAAAGATGTAACAGCAACATTTTATGCCGTAAACCATCGGTTAAATGGGTGATCTCGTAGATAGGAAAACTCACACTAATCCCACCACGAATATCGCCAACTTGATAACCGAAATGGCAGGCTTGGCATCCCGGCTCGATGTACAAAGGTGCCATATATCGAAAGTGCTGATCGACCTGCTCCTCAACGTGCTGAACGCCTTGCTGCTCAAATAGATTCAGTGCGGCTAATTCCCAGTCATCGGGGTAGTTATTAGGGTTTAACAGTTGTTTACTGGTTAGACTGATTTCAACAGCACCACCCTGAAGTAACTCCGCTAACTGCCGAGTCATATAGGCAGGATTAACCTGTGTTAGTGGCCGGCCCGATGGACTGGTTATATTTTTTTCAGGTACAAACAGATAGGGATTCGCAGGTGTTTTCTCAGTTTCAGGCACATAAACAGCACCATGCTGTGTATTCCACTGGCGAGTTGTCTGAATTAAGTGAAATACCGATTCACCCTTCATACGCGCCATCTCTAACTCAATGTGATTCATCATCACCGAGCGATTAATAAAACTGATGTAGACTACGACTGCCCAAAACAACAGGGTAATAGGTAAGCACCAAGGAGATAGAAAAAACGGCTTAAGTTTTGAAATCATGCTACTGCTCAAGATGCAAGGTCTCTATTAAGCATAGCATTGCTGGGCAATTTAAGGATAGCAGTCAACAGAATAGCAGGGCGGTGCATCCTTGCACCTCGGCGATACGTCCATTAAAACGTGGAATTAGCTCCCGATCACTCCGCCGTCTTCACGACTGATGACAAGGGTAGCTGAACGAGGGTACAGAGCACCATCATGAGGCCAATGACTGACGAGCTGTCCTGCCGCAAAGGCTTCCGGTGATGTGGTTGCACCCGGATGCTGAACGTTTACGAACATGGTTTTCTGATCGGGGGTCGTGACAACGCCTGTGATCTCTTGACCAATAGGACCGACGAGGAAACGACGGATAACATTATTAACCGGATCAGCTGCTAACATCGCGTTGTTTCCAAACTGTTCCCAAGGTCGGGTATTCACAATACTCTCGCTCATATCGGTTTGAATCCACAAACGAGAATCCGCATCAAACCACAGGCCGTCAGGACTGTTGAAAATGCTCCCACCATCCAAGCTAGTCGATCCTGAAAAATGGCGTTTCAAGCCTGAAGCGCCACATGATTTAAATCCAGTTTTAGCTTATCCAGCAACTTATTAACCAAGATCGATAGTAATAACGATGATTTACTAGGTGCAAAATAAAGCCACCGCAGTAGCTTACGCAGATTTTGACCACAAGCACTCAGTATGACATTGAGTGCATCACCCAGAATTCCTTTAAGAAAGCACCGTTTCATTTTGCCGTCCTACTTCAGATGCCCAATAATCGGCTCTACGCTGTTTCGCCGTCCCATCCAACGTTTTTCTTTATGGGGTACACCGCGTTTTTGCCCTGCTATGAGCACTTGAGTGTCACTAACACCCGAACCACGATAGCCTCTATACACAAAACAGTATTCTGGCTTTTTACCCGTCAGTGTTTCAACTTGCTGAAGTTGATCAGCCAATGTATGGCCATCATAGGGATTGCCAGGATAGCTTCTAGCACCAATGATAAAAGACTCTTTTGCGGTCACAGCAATACTGGCTTTAACGCCAAACTCATAACGTTTATGCGCTTTTCCCTTAAATATACAGTCCACTAAAGGCTCATGTAAGCTTTAAATCTTGTTTTTACTTTTGCGAGTCTGCAGTAGCAACTCCCTTGCTTGTTGTAAGGTACTTTGTTGTTTGGGTGTCAACTGAATCCCTTTTGCTATCAACTGACGTTCCAAGTCGCGTACCACTCGGCCAAGAAAGCCTTTGACTTGCTTGATGGCTTTCTTCATTCGCTTGTATTGTTTTGCATGACCATAACGGCCGATCTTAGGCATCAGATCCTAACAAGCTTTATCATAGGTTTGTCGCAGCGTGATGCTATGGTCATGAGCTATAGCCACCAGAAGCTGCCGCGATTTGTGATAGAGCTTAGCATCTGTGGGAAAAGCAATATTCTTCTCTTGAACGGTGGTATCAACAATCACACGTTTTAAGCTGGAAGGTTTAATCACTTTTAACTTTAAACCGGCATTGATCGTTTCCGTTAACAACCATTCACAACCTTCTTCGCCAAGGCGTTGGCGCCATTTAACCAAGCTAGTTGGATGGCATGGAAATTGGTGCTGAAAGAAAGTTTCACCACAGAAGTATGGTAGTAAGGCGACTCTAGCCACTGATCTAACAGCGCTTCATCTGACAAGTTATGCAGGTGTTGTAGATACATCAACCCCGCCATCAATCGTATCGGAAGTGCAGCTGCACCCACCGTTGCAAAATGTTGACCTAATTCTATATCCAACCTTTCGCAATCAATGACTGAAGCTAAACGAACCAAGGCATGATTGGGGTTAATAATGTCTTCTAGACGAGGCTTGAACATATCACTCTGCGGAATGGCAGTCTTCTTTTTTGGCTTCATAATAATCAGTGATTCTGCAGCTTTTTGGGGCCTCAGGCCCGAAAATGGTGAGTAACGACCATATGAATCAAATTATAAAACATTATGGATCATAGAGTTAGATATTTTTCAGGATCGACAAGCTATTACCAGACAAATCAGAATCTGATTCAGGACCAGCCATCACAAACAAATTCCAGTGAACTACTCACCGCTAAAGCGGGTGAGCTTCCAAGCCAGCGACCTGAGTCGCTCGCTTTTCTTTTTTGACGCTTCGCTGGCCACGGCTAATCGAGCTTTTGGCTCGACTAGTCTTACGCATGCCTCCACGTCCAGTATCTAACTGAGGTCTTAACACCCCGTCATCAGACAACACCGTTCCAGTGTCTAAAATTAAGTTAACTGCCCGCTTCTTAATCACCAATGATGCATTGTGATCCGCGTTGTCAGTGTGTCCACAGTGACCGCACGTAAATAAGGATTGTGACGTGCGATTGTCGGGGTGAGTGTGACCGCATAGCGCGCACTCCTGACTGGTTCTTGGGGCGGGTATTTTAAATACCACCTTTCCAGCATGAAAGGATTTATATTTTGTATAGGCTTCGATGAGATGCCAGCCCACGTTTAATATGGACTTGTTGAGTCCAGACTTCTGCTTGGCTTTATTTGAAACATATCGTCCTTGCTCGTCCTGTTGCGCTTTAGGTTTACGCGTCATTGCGGACGTTCTCAAGGCTTCGAAGACAATGACTTTTGCATCACTGTTCACCAATGAACGACTAGTTTTATGCGCAAAGTCATTGCGAATATTCGCCTTTTTCGCATGATGTACAGCGATGCGATGTTTGGTTTTAGCTCTGCGATTAGAGCCTTTTTGCTGACGCGCTAATCGGCGCTGTAAACGCTTGATAAAGCGCTCAGATTTACTCATGGATTTTTTCTGATCCTGAGTAAAATCATACGTCTGATCACCCGCATGAACCGGAATAACTACACCGCGATCAATACCGAGCGTGTTTTCTTCCAGATAGTCACGTGTAGCCCCTTGCAGCATGGTTAGATGTTGTTCAGGCGTGAGCAGATCCGCATCTGATACCGTATATTCATAGCCGAAGGATAGGGTGTATTGACCCCGCTCTTTGCGAATATATATCGAATTAGGGATCTTGAATTTTTTATGTGCCTTGAATAACAAGTATCCGATGTTGTTCGTTTTTGTTCCAATAAATACGCGAAGATTACCATCTTCACAGCGGTCAAACCGAAACACTTCGCGGGTCAGGTGAATACTGCCCTTATCCGTTTTCGGTTTACGCTTGGGTCTACCACACTGACCGCTCATGAACTTTTTATACGTCTTGAACCAGTTAACGGCACTGTTACGCAGTATTTGACTGGGGCAATCACTCAGCCATGGCGTCAGTTCTGTTGACTTAAACTGAGCGGTGGTTTGATCGATGGGGGCATAGGTGCCGATAGCGCAATATTTACGGGCAAAGGTACGATAATAGTGTTCTTCTTCGACCTTGGCATTCCAGATGCTACGAGCACAGCCCATCCACTGACTGAGTATCAGCTTCTGCTGGGGTGTTGGATTTGCGCGTAGCTTGATGCCTGTTAACATGATGCTTGTTTGCGTACTTTTAATAGATTAAATGATACCATATTTTTAGTGTTCGCTTTTTTTAAAAAACATAGATCGCTTGCTTGACTCGCCCCTAAAGAAACGAGATTGCGCAAGCCTTTTGTTCAAAGGCTTTAGCGGCAACTTGGTCACTCTGTTCGCGCCAGCGAATAATCTGACCCCAGTTATTCTCAGCACGTGGATTAGCAGCATCCACTTGCTCTTCAGTTCTACGGCTGTTGTTGGTTAGCGTGAAATAAACATCCTTGGTCTTAGGATCGACTGCACCCCACTCTGGACGATCCATTTTGGTCGCACCTACGGCATCCGCAGCTGTGCGTGTATTGACCAATACATCTGCTTGAGAGTGAAAACCGTTCGCTTGTGTCAGTGGGCCCATACCAAACACCAGTGGCAACCAGTCACCACTGCCATCTTCGTTGAAACGAGCAACATAGAGTGTGCCATTATCTAGCAGATGACCACCCGCAGTCGCTTTGAAGTAAGGCTGTGCACTGACAAACTTATAAATATATTCAAAGCGAGCATCATCACCGGAGTAACAAACGATCGGTTGACCTTCAAAAGCCGGTTGAAACACAACACCTTCATGTGCAAAACGACCCAGTGCTGTACGCTTTACTGGACGCGCTTCGGAGTTGAATGGATCGATTTCAACCATCCAACCGAAACCATTGACTTCGTTACGGTAATCTTCCGTGGCAGACGCTGCTTTGGGCGTTACATCAAAGCGAATATACGCATCATCACCTGAATCAGCCAACTCCCATCCATATCTGCCGCTACCTTCTTTAGATACACCATAACGGCTTTGCTCACGGGGTTGCTCTGCATGGTTGATGAAATAACCAGCCCAGTTTTCTTCAGCGGCCAGATACGTGTTCCATGGAGTTACGCCATGGGCACAGTTGTTCAAGGTTCCGCGAGTGCGCGTGCCTTCAGGACTGAATTTAGTTTTAAGAAAATCTGTACCGCGAACAGGACCACTGATCTCCATTTCAGTCATACCATGAATTCGTCGGTTACGTGGATCAGCCTCAATAGCCCATTGACCATTCGCCTGCTTTTTCATGCGTACAAAACTAACGCCATGACCATGCAGTTCTTTTAACACTTCATCCGCCGAACGCGTTCCGTCTGCTTTTACAGGAACGGCTGAACGAGACAATTCCTGACCTTGAGCAGAGGCATGCATGAAGCGAGGCTCAACATATTCGTGGTTCATCACCAACAAGCCATCGTCTGAACTACCCTGATAAGGATCTTGACCTTCAATCGGGAAGAAATGCATACCATCGTGATGGCTACCCATTTGATACGCTTGATCTTGACCAGAGTTGTTGATGGGATCAAACGCAGGCATATTGCCTGATATCGGCTCACCCCAAGGAAGAATCACTTGATGAACATATCCTTTGGGTAGGGTAACACTATCCGTTGCATCTACCGCTATCGCATCAAAGCCCAACAGCGGGCTGTGACGCGATAGCGGCATTGGCAGTGGCACTGTAGCCGGTGCTCGCGAAAAAGCCCAACATGGCGGCCGTTCCCAAGCTACCTTTCATCAGTGAGCGGCAAGATAGACGCTTTTCAATAATCTGCTGAAAACTAGGATTATCAGAGTGATTGCTAAGTGGCTCGTCACCGTCATGATGATCGATCACTGCAGGTGTTTGCTAATGTGTCATTGACTCTCTCCGTTAGATTGACAGTGCAGCAATGGTAAGTGTCTTCCATGACACTTCGTTAAACGAAAGATTAAGGTTTGGTGACACTTTGTTGAATAGCATCGATGAAAATAAACTTCAGTTGAGGTAATCAAAACGACACACTTCTGTCACTCGTTAGTCACGATTTTAGGGAATGATCTGATAGGTTGATTAACGAGGATTTGCTATGTTTGACATCGAATCATTGATTGCTGAAAAGTACCCTAAGTTGGTTCGTAAACCGGCACTGGTAAAAACACCCATTATGCAGCTTATGCGTCATCTCTTTCATGAAGATGAGGTCAATCAGTTTTTACATCAACATCAGGACCTGGGTGCCTTTGAATTCACCGATAAAGTGTTAGAGCACTTCAGTATTAGCTATTTAGTGGCGGCACGAGAAAAGGAAAATATTCCTACCGAAGGTCGGGTCATTATCGTATCCAATCATCCTTTAGGAACCTTGGATGGCTTGGTTTTACTGAAGCTGGTGGGTGAAGTCCGACGTGATATTAAAATTATTGCTAATGATTTGTTATGGCAGTTTGAGCCACTTCGTCCGTTATTATTACCCGTCGACAATCTGACTCAAAGTGGCTATCGCAAAACCGTTCGTGAAGTGACAGATTGTTTGCAACAAGAAAAAGCAGTGATTATCTTTCCGGCAGGTGAGGTGTCTCGAGCGACTCCTAGTGGTATCAAGGATGGCCCTTGGCAAAGTGGGTTTGTACATTTTGCTCGAAAAACCAACTCACCGATTTTACCTATTCATATTAATAGTAAAAATTCCGCCCTGTTTTATTCCCTATCCATGATCTATCGTCCCATCGGCGGATTGATGCTGGTTAATGAGATGTTCAAGAAACACGCCGAGGATATGCCTGTACGGATTGGCGAACTGATTCCATTAGAACGTTTCGATAACAATGAACTGCCGCTCAAAACCCGGTTGAAGTTGTTACGTAAACATATTTACCGATTACCCAAAAACAAGCCCTCGTTGTTTGTCACCGAAAAACCGATTGCTCATCCTGAAGAGCGCTTGTTACTGAGAAGAGCCCTACGACAAGCTAACTGCTTAGGACAAACCCAAGACGGTATGCAAATCTATTTGTTCGATTATGCTGCTGACTCACCAGTGATGAGAGAACTGGGTCGTCTTCGTGAGCTGACCTTTCGTCGTGTCGGTGAAGGGACAGGTCAGCGATACGATCTTGATCGTTATGATCGTCATTATCAGCACATTATTTTATGGGATGATGAGGCTTTAGAACTGGTGGGTGCCTACCGAATTGCCGATTGTGCCAGTGTTCTCCAGAGTGAAGGTGTAGAAGGCCTCTATGCCGCTAGCTTGTTTCAATATCAGCCGGCATTATTGGCGCAATTAAATACCAGTATTGAGCTTGGACGCAGTTTTGTTCAACCACGTTACTGGGGACGAAGAAGCTTAGATTATCTTTGGTATGGTATCGGCGCCTATCTCAAAACACGTCCTGAAATCACGCATATGATCGGCCCTGTGTCCATCTCCGCCAAACTGCCACAAATGGCACGTGACCTGTTGATCAGTTATTACCGTCATTACTTTGGTAACAGTGGGTTAGCACTGGCAAATGCACCTTATCAATTATCTGACGCAGGTGAGTCTGAAGCTAAGCGCTTGTTTTCTTTTGATGATGCCCGTGAGGACTTTGTCGCGTTAAAAGAGCGGTTAGATCTTTATGGCGTAACCGTTCCAACACTTTACAAGCAATATACCGAATTATGTGACGAAAATGGTGTACATTTTCTCGATTTTAGCGTCGATGCGGATTTTGGATACTGTATTGATGGATTGGTCAGTGTTGAAGTCGATAAGATTAAATTAAAGAAGCGCCAACGGTACATGGGAATGGAATGAATCTCATTCACTGTCAACGCTTTGTCATGAAAGTGACATAGGCTTATCGCTAATAGATAATGAGCGGAGAAAAGCGATGCCTAGCCAAGATTTTCATCAGAAAACCCGTGCTGATTTTTTAACCTTTATGAAGCAGCAAGAGGCTCGTTTTCCTTCGGAAAATCGATTACGCATTGATCTTCACTGCCATGATCACAACAGTGATGTTCCAGATGAACTCTGGGGGCGCTTACTGAAGCTGCCTGAAACCTGGTTACCTACAGATCAACTGGTTAAGCACTTACAGGCTAATGGAACCGACCTGATTACCATCACTAATCATAATAATGCCCGATCCTGCTGGGAGTTGATGGATAAAGGGATGGATCTTTTATCGGGTGCAGAGTTCACTTGTCATTTTCCCGATCAACCGCTCAGTGTGCATGTACTCACCTATGGTTTTTCACCACAGCAAGAAAGTCGACTAAACCGATTACGCCACAACATCTACCATTTTGCGGCCTATTGTCTAGAGCAAGACCTTCCAACCGTTTTACCTCATCCTCTATTTTTTTACAGTTCTAAAAACCAACTAGGCATTGAAGCACTGGAAAAGCTGGCTTTGCTGTTTGAACGCTTCGAAGTACTAAACGGGCAGCGTGGTTTCTGGCAAAACCGCATGACGCAACTCTGGATTGAAAGCTTAACCGAAGAAAAACTTCATCAGTTAGCCCTCAAGCACAAAATAAACCCGCATGACTTTTGTGTACACCCTTTCAATAAATGCATGACCGGTGGCTCGGATGATCATAACGGTATTTTTGCTGGCGAGTGTGGTAGTTTTTTGTATGTCGATAATCTAGCTGAACGACGAAAAACTGAACCCCTTTCCTTGCTGGCCCTAGAAGCATTGAGAGCGGGTTATATCGCACCCTATGGGGAACCCGGAGAAGAGGAACGTTTAACAACAACCTTTTTGGATTACTTCTCTCAAGTTGCTATCCACATGAAAGATCCAGGTTTGCTGCGCTTGATGCTGCACAAAGGTAGTTTAAAAGATAAGCTGTTTTGCCTTGGTATTAGCAACACAATGCAAGAGCTGCAACGACATAAATATACCCTGGCATTTTTAAAAACGTTTCATCAAGCGTTAGGAGGTAAAGCTCCAGCACTAATGACAAACATAGGTGTTCCTAAAGAATTTAAGCCCACCTTAAAGATTATTAAGCAAATTGCTAAAACTCGTCGTAAAGAACCTCAGCAATTCTCGTTAAAGTTACGCGAAAGTATTCCTGAACTCTATCGTCAAGTCACCGGTATTTTCTTCCAACGTTTGTCTGCTGCACTAGACCAAAATCGTCCACGTTCTAAGCGACTTAGTTTAGATACACTGGTTAAAGAGTTTGAGCTGCCAACGCACTTACGTGGGCTGGTTAACCATACTTCTAACACCCCAGATACTTCGCCGCAAATGCTCAAGATATTAGAATCACTTACCTTTCCGGCGCTAGCTGCATTGGTCATCGGTGGTGCTTCCTTTGCCGGTAGCCAAGTACTATATGCTAATCGTTCGTTACTTAATTCATTAGCGGATGACCTCAATGCTGGACAACACTCAAAGCGAATTCTGTGGTTAACCGATAGTTTTTGTGATGGCAACGGTGTTTCAGGATTTCTCAATAACTTACTCTCAGAGGTGCAAGAGAAGCAGCTACCCATCGACTTGCTGACCTGTCATCCTAGTTTACCTCAGCAATCAAACTTAAAAGTCTTACGCCCCATTAGCGAGTTTCATCTAAAACAACCCAGTGAACAAACACTCTATGTTCCGGATATGCTCGAGATTCAAAAAGTGTTTGAGCAAGGCGGCTATGATCGCGTCATTTGTTCAACCGAATTAATGATGGGTATTTTTGCGCTTTACTTAAAGCATGCTTTTTCTGTTCCCGTTTGGTTTTACATGCATACCGACTGGCATGAGTACTTTCAACGCAGCACTGCCCTATCGGCACAGTATACGGATCGATTTAGACGCTTATTAAGAGCTTTTTATCATCAATTTGATGGCTTGTTAGTATTAAATAAAGAACATAAAAACTGGCTTTCCTCTGAGGCGATGGAGATACCTGTCGAAAAACTTCATTTAACGGCTCATTGGGTAAACACCTCTTATGCTTGTAAACGCTGCTCTAAAACCGCGTATATTTGCCGAATATCTTCCTCGTTAGTTTTTTCCTAATTTCACTTAATGTGTTCGACGGATTCAGTTTTGATGAGTGAATGGGTATTTGTTGGAGAATAG
>NZ_WBOL01000002.1 GCF_008973715.1 Nitrincola schmidtii | reverse complement strand
ATGGCTTCCTTCAGACCCTGCCGTTAGCCAGCAACGCCCTTGCCATTCGGATTGTCTTCCCCTTAGTCAGGGTGACTCAGGTTTCTTTCAACCTGACGGGTTTACCAGCTTCGCTGGGCAAACACGAAAAAGGCCAGCACGTTGCTGACCTTTTGTAAGTAGAATTTCGAGTCAAACTAAATTATTACTTTGACCCTTAACTCTTATTAGTTCAGTTCATATTAGAAACGAACACGCATACCAGTGCTGAATACGCTGTTGTAAGTTGCACCAGAAACAGTGCTACTTACAGTATCACGCAAATCAGAATTTGCATTACCGTAACCAACGAACATATTAACTGAGTTGCTTAGGTCATGCTGAACTTCAACGCCGTAACCTTTAGCACCTTCGCGGAAATCAGCGTATGCTAACTTAAGCTTAGTTGCATCAGAAACTGCATAAGTTGCTGCGATGTCCCAAGGTTTGTAGTTATCAGCACCATCGATTCTTAGGTGAGAATAGGTTGCACCAATGAAGAATGGACCTGTCTCATAAGAAAGAGCGACAGCTGTCACGTCTTTCAATGGCTCGAAAGCATCTTCTGAATTGAAGTCAATGTAAGACAAACCAGCACCAAAGCCAGCGATACCGTATTTAGCAGCAACATGAACAAAGTCAGCATTTTTATCGCTGTTTGCTTTATTTCCAGAAACAGCGGCAGCAAGTTGCAGACCATTAAAATCTGGAGAAACGTAAGCAAGAGTGTTGTCTACGCGGTATACAACGTCAGTTGCACGAAGTACATTTGCAGCACTTGAAAGCATAACATCAGTAGTACCAGTAACCCAGCTGTAATGCGGAGCCCACTGAGTACCAACTAGCGCAGTACCCCAATCACCAGTTAAACCAACATTAGCTAGACGAGTACGGAGTGTATTACGGTTTTGAGCACCTGTGTAAGCACCCATCTCACGAACCAATGGCTCATAAGAAGTTTGGGTAGTAGTCACACCAAATTCAACATTATAGATACCAGTTAGTCCATCAACACCAGTATCAGCAGTACCACGAAGACCAATACGAGACTCAGAGTTACCAACAGTACCTACAGTCAATTTTTCATTTTTTTCTTTATCTACGGCCATCATAATGTGACCATAAAGCGTTGCATCAGCAGATGCGATAGCAGGTACAGCAAGTGCGCCAGCTACAGCCATAGCGATAATAGATTTTTTCATTTAGGTTTTCCCCTTCAACGTTCAACATACTAGTAGTTGCTTTATTTTTTCGAAGAGCATCGTCTGTGATGCAACCCCAAAAATACTATAAAAGCAGATTATTGCAAACCTGTGAAGCCGAAAAAATTACTTTTTTGCTACGGTTAGCATCTGCCAGATTAAAATTCAGCGGGCTTTTCGTAACTTGCCAAACTTGGATCTAACCAAATCAACAACTTACCACCACAATCTGAATCTAAAACCTTAACTTGTCTAATTACAGCACAGGATTTAAACAATTTGCAAGTTTTTTACTAAAAAAACCGCTAACTTTCTGCCCGTAAATAAATTGTGGGTAGGATACCACAGCACCACCACATGACAAGTCTTTTTGCCAATTTCCAAACCACCATACAGGTTTCATTACGCAAGTGCAGCAAAAATCTGCTTCAACCGCTTCTCTGATACCGTCTGCTTTGTCCCCAACTGCTGTGCAAATAATGAAACACGATACTCTTCTAACAACCATCTAAACGCGAGCAACTCTTCAGACACTTCACCACGCTGCTGAGCATCAGCTAGCTTCTTTTGCCATGCTTGCCAAAAGATTTGAATCTGATCTGACCACAAACACTGCTGCCTTAGATCGCGGGCATACTTTTCTAAGCGTATCTCAATTGCCTGCAAATAGCGTGGATAGCAGGCTAGCCATTCCACGGGCGTTTCAGTTAAATAGTGCGGCGTAAAGAGAAGGTCTAACTGTTGTTTAATATCATTTAACACGGGAACAGCCTGCAAATTGATCTTGCCATGCAACTGTTTTTGAATTCGATGCAGGGTTGAATGCTGTTCAAAAAGCCAAGCATCTAATGCAACCGCTTGATCATGTAGACCTGCTTTGACCAGCGGTAATGATTGCTCAAAGCCTTTACGATCTATGGGTCGCTTATCGACTAATAGATGAAGTACCGCAGATAGTAATAGCTCATCTTCTAGTCGCTTCACATCAAAGCGTTTTCCAGCCAACAATACCGACTTAGGCAGTTTCTTGAGTTGCTTGCGTGCAAACCTGACCGGTTCAGGCATGGCCAGTAAGTATAATCGAGCGATGCCTCTTGGGTTTTGCGCTTGCGCTTCACAACGACGGCTGACGACTTGAAGATCAACGTGATCACCCTGATCCAGCAACACAGGATAAGCATCGACCTCTAACCCTCCGGCTTGACGTAACTTGACGGATACAGGCAGTTGATCGAAGTCCCAAGTAGTTAAGCCTTTTCGTCCCCAACTTTGCTTGGGTGAAGCGGTTTGCAGCAGGTGTTCCGCTTGTTTAGCAAAGCGCTTATTGAGCACCCCCCAATCACGCTCCATCGCTAATATCTGTTTTTTAGGGCCGATTAAACGAAGGTTCATACGATGATAATCATCTAATTGAACGCTTCTGAATACCTCGGCATCGACACGTAGTCCCGTCATTCTTAATAAATGATGCGCCAGTGCTGCGTAAAGATCGCCTTCGGCAAAATTAACCGCCTCACAAAAAGCTTCGACATAATTAGGGACGGGAACATAATGTTTGCGTTGTGATTTCGGCAAACCACGCAAAATAGCGGTAATTTTATCCGCCAGCATTCCCGGTACGAGCCATTCAAGACGCTTCAAGGGAAGTGAGTTTAATAAAGGCAAGGGTAACTCTAAAGTTACGCCATCATCCTCGGCTCCTGGATCGAAATGATAGCTCAGCGCCAGCTTTACCCCTTCATGTAGCAGATGATCGGGGTAATTCTGCTGTGTGACGTGTTCAGCAGAGCGTTGCAGAATATCCTCTTCCTGCATAAACAGGGCTTTAGGCTGTTGTTGCTCTATCTGCTTGCGCCAATGTTCAAATCCTTGGCCATTAACAATATGCTCGCCGCCCAACTCTTCAAAGCGACGCAGGTAGAAATCTGCAAGGGTTTCTTCATCCACTAACAAATCACGCCGACGAGTTTTAGCTTCCAGGGTTTCGACACTGGCGAGTAGATCTCGGTTGTGTTTAAAAAAAGGAGCTTGAGTGGCGTACTCACCTTCAACTAACGCGCTACGGATAAAAATTTGATGGCTTAGTTGTGGATCGATTTTGCCATAATGCACCATGCGCTTGGGCACAATGATTAAGCCATAAAGAGTGACCTGCTCGGTTGCGACTACTTGAGCGCGTTTTTTCTCCCAATGAGGTTCCATCCAGGTTTTTTTAATCAGGTGCGCAGCCGGCGCTTCGATCCATTCCGGTTCGATTTTGGCGACCTGATGTGCAAACAGTTTACTGGTTTCCAGCATTTCAGCAGCCATGACCCATTTAGGGTTCTTTTTGAACTGCCCTGAGCCCGGAAATATAAAGAAACGACGATTACGCGCGCCGAGATACTCGCCCTTCTCTTGTTTTAGACCCAGATGACTGAGCAAACCTGCCAAAAGAGCCCGATGAATTGAGGCATAATCAGCAGGTTGTTTATTCTCAGTCATTTTTAGATCACGGGCACTCAGGTGAAGCTGACGATGAAGATCACGCCACTCTCGCATCCGCACCCACGAGATAAAGTGTTTTTGGCACCATTTACGCAATTGACTTTGGCTTAAAGCGAGTCGCTGTTCTTCATAGAGGTTCCACAAATTTAGCAGCGTGATAAAGTCGGAATCGTCATCCGCATAGAGTTTATGCTTTTCATCGGCTGCCTGGCGTTTCTCCATCGGACGTTCACGCGGATCTTGGGTGCTTAACGCGCTGGCAATGATCAACACTTCGGTCAGTGCGCCTAAACGATTTGCTTCCACCAACATCCGTCCAATACGAGGATCAACCGGCAAACGAGCTAGATCGCGACCTATCTGTGTGAGTTGTCTAGAACGGGAAACAGCACCCAATTCCTCTAATAGCTTAAAGCCATCACTGATAAAGCGAGAATCGGGTGGATCGACAAAGGGAAAAGCAGCGATATCCCCAAGCTTAAGTTGCAACATGCTAAGAATGACGGCGGCTAGATTAGTACGACGTATCTCGGCATCGGTAAAGGCAGGACGGCTGACGAAGTCTTCTTCACTGTAAAGTCGAATACACACACCCGAAGCCACGCGGCCACAGCGACCGGCACGCTGGTTAGCACTGGCTTGCGAAATAGCCTCTACCGGTAAACGTTGTACTTTCGAGCGATAGCTATAGCGTGAGATACGCGCTAAACCAGGGTCAATGACATAGCGGATTCCAGGAACAGTCAGAGAAGTTTCGGCAACATTGGTAGATAAAATAATTCGTCTACCTGCTCTTCGCTGCTCGTTAAAAACTCGGTTCTGCTCCGCTAAGGATAAACGTGCATAAAGAGGAATGACTTCACAATCGCGAAGTTCTGCTTTGCGAAGGGTATCGGCGGTTTCTCTAATTTCACGTTCACCTGGCAAGAAAATAAGAATATCGCCGGGCCCTCCATCGCGGTTTGATCGATCGATGGCATTGAGTTCATCCACCGCTTGCAAGATACCCTGCTGCAAATCTTGCGCTTTATCATCTTCGACTTCGAGCTCATGCAATGGACGATAGAGCACTTCAACTGGAAAGGTTCGTCCTGACACTTCAATGATAGGCGCATCGTTAAAATGCTTTGAAAAACGTTCAACATCAATGGTAGCCGAGGTGATGATGAGCTTAAGATCAGGACGCTTAGGCAGTAAATTCTTTAAATAGCCCAATAAGAAGTCAATATTAAGGCTGCGCTCATGCGCCTCATCAATAATGATCACTTCATATTTCTTCAGCAAACGATCGCGTTGCGTTTCTGCTAGAAGAATACCGTCGGTCATGACTTTGATTTGCGTCTGTTCACTGATTTGGTCGTGAAAGCGAACTTGAAAGCCCACTCGCTCCCCCAGAGTGGTATTGAGTTCTTCTGCAATACGCGATGCCACTGCCCGCGCCGCTAAACGTCGTGGTTGGGTGTGACCGATTAAGCCTTTGCTTTCTTTAGAGCACCCTAGCCCTAACTCCAGACACATTTTGGGTATCTGCGTGGTTTTACCAGACCCCGTTTCCCCTGCGATGACAACGACTTGATGGTCTCGAATGGCCGCTTGAATCTCCTCTCGACGAGCGGAAACGGGTAAATCAGGGTAGGTAATCAGCGGGATCAAAACAGGTGAACTCCAGTTGTGTTTTCGAAGATAGAGGAATTCTAACGTAACAACTGGTTTCTTAGCGATATCACGCTAGATTTATTGCAGATACTTGAAAAATAAATATGGTGATTGGAACATTGACAATGATAGTAATGTGAACTGAAGAAGTCTGATACAAAAAACACTGATATAATTATAGGATCAGTGTTTTTTATTTACGTAAACTTATTAAAAACTATAAGTATATTCTATCTCTAAGTAGCTATCTCTTGAAGTGCGCAAGTCAGCTCCATAAATTGCACTTATGTAGTTATTGGGTATAAACTCTTTACCAACACCCACTTCCAATAAACGGGTTTTATCGTCCTCAAATCCATGAGTGTAAAAACTCATCAAGTCAACCATACCAGCATCAAATTCCAAGTTTAACTCAACTCGGCTCTCGTCAAAACTTGAGCGAATATTTTTATAAACATATCCAGACAGCTCAAGAGCTTCAGTTACGCTATAACCAAGTCCGAAATATACTTCTGGAATCTCTTCTTTCTCGCTGTTGTTAAGTTGACGCTCGTAAGTAAGACCTAAGTCATAAAAAGATACATCACTTAATTCGTTAAAAAAGCCAACACCAATTTCAGCAGTACTATTTTTTGCTTTGGTATCTGAATCCAGCACATCGTTACTTGTTAAACTAAGTCCAGTATAAAATCCTGACTCTGCTTCGTATAAAAGACCTAATTCAAATATCAGCCCTGTATCCTCACTGGATCCTGTTGGTTCAGTCAGGGTTGATGATAGGTAACCAGAAACATCAGCCATTGATGTTAAAGGTATAGCTATACTTGCAGCAACAACGACGGGTTTAAGCCAATTATATTTCATAATTTTTCTCTCTGTTTAATTTCACTAAATCGCTACATGCAATTTTAAAGCCAAAATCCACATTAGCCTTAAGATACTAATTTGTATAGATAATCCATTACACAGATGACCGCACTTCCAAAAAAGATGCTTTAAAAAGATACATAAAGATTCACAAGCAATCGAGTTGCACAAGTTTAGTGCGTGATGAAATTTGATTACTCTTATTAGCTGCCAAAATTCAGTGTTTTAATACAAAAACAATCCAAATTAGAGCAATCTAAGAACAGGTCTATTACATTTATAACCGGACCAGTATGCTCGTTACAGAATAGACAAACGAATTGATAATGCTGCATTGCAGCAAAGTGTGCTATGGTGTCAGAAAAGCGAATAAAATTGAGATTTATTGATGGCTAACTTTTCTCGAGCCAACTTACCTTCTATCTCTACAGGGCTTCGCAGCGCCTTTAAAGAAGGATACGGGGTAAAAGATTTACGCAAAGATATCATGGCAGGCCTGACGATCGGTACGGTAGCCGTTCCTTTGTCGATGGCGCTGGCTATCGCCACAGGCGTTCCTCCCCAGCACGGCTTATATACCGCGATTGTTGCTGGTGCGATTATTGCCTTAACGGGTGGCTCTCGATTTAATGTATCCGGTCCTACAGCTGCGTTTGTGGTTATTCTTTTCCCTATCGTGCAGCAGTATGGTTTGGGTGGTTTACTAATCGCCACCATGATGGCGGGTTTGATCTTAATTGCTTTGGGCGTCTCAAAAATGGGACGGCTGATCCAATTTGTGCCCTACCCGGTCGTTCTTGGTTTTACCGCCGGTATTGCTGTGGTCATTGCGACATTACAAATACCGGACTTTTTGGGCTTACAAACAGATAAGCTTGGCGAACATTTTGTAGACAACCTTTTCATCATTCTTCGATCATTACCGACCATCAATCCATTAGAGCTGAGTGTCGGGTTGTTTGCGCTTGCGGTCATGTTGATATGGCCACGACTCAAAACGCCTATTCCGGCACCATTGATTGGATTATTTGTCGGAGCCGTGGCTGCTTATGGTTTAAATTTATGGCTAAGCAGCCCTGATTCTGGAAATGCTATCGAAACCATTGCTTCACGTTTTACTTGGGAAGTTGATGGTAAAATCGGCCAAGGCATCCCGCCCGTCCCACCTACGTTCACTGCTCCTTGGTTGTTACCGGGCGCGGATGGGCAACCGTTGAATGTGAACTTTGAATTAATCCGCGCATTGCTCGGCCCTGCCTTTGCCATTGCTATGCTGGGGGCGATTGAATCTCTGTTATGCGCTGTCATTTCTGATGGACTGACCAAGACCAAACATGATCCCAATGCTGAGTTGATCGGTCAGGGATTGGGCAATCTGGCGGCACCATTGTTTGGCGGTATTACCGCTACTGCTGCGATAGCTCGAACCGCGACCAATATCCGTAGTGGTGCACGATCCCCTATTGCAGCCGTGATTCATTCCGCTGTGGTGTTATTGGCCGTGGTTGCCTTAGCCGGATTGCTCGCTTTAGTGCCGATGGCGGCATTGGCAGCATTGCTGTTCATTATTGCCTGGAACATGAGTGAAGCTCGACATTTTCAGAATACCTTGCGAACCGCCCCCGCTGGCGATGTGGCTATTTTGATCATCTGCTTTGTACTGACTGTTCTCTTCGATATGGTGTTGGCGGTGGCCGTGGGCGTTGGCCTTGCGGCTGCATTATTTATTCGACGCATGTCTTTGTTAACTCAGACCGATAAAATAGATGCGACAACTCACCCCGTCATTAAAGGTGAATTACCCGATGATGTGGCCATTTTTGATATAAATGGCCCGTTGTTTTTTGGTGCCGCTGAAAAAGCACTCACCTCGTTACACCTCGTTGACCCTAATATCAAAACGATCATTTTGGATATGCATGATGTGCCTAGCATGGATGGCACGGCAATCGTCATGCTGCAATCGGTCATATCTGAAATGAAGCACAATGGGGTGGGTATGATTATTGTGGGCTTACAACCCCGCATGATTGTCAAACTACGCCGAGCACAAGTACAAAAGCAGCAAGGTGCGTTAACCTATTGCCGTCACTTTGGACAAGCAAAAACGGTGGCATTGCGGTGGCATAAGATGAATTTCAATAAATAGATTTTATAAATCCGCAGCCCAGGAGTATCATAAAGCTTTTAGGATGAATGGATTATCATGAAAAAGCATCGTTTTGCCCTTGCTTCTGTTGCTGTTACTGCATTGCTCATGGGTTGTAACGAAAACTCATCTACAGCGAATGTTGAGGAGGCTTCAGCTGAAACTACCCAACAAGCGCAACAACCCATATTTACCATCGGCGAGCGAGTCACTGGCGAGATCACCTCTCAAAACCCAGTCAACTTTAAAGATGGCTCTCGCTATCAAGTATTCAACATAGAAATATCCTCGGCTAACATCGCAGAAGGCAATCTTTTTGAAGTAACTCTTCGCGGTGCACTAAATGGCACTTTATCCTTATTTGATGGTCCTGAGTTGATTGCCTCATCATCCGGCTACGAACGTAATCCTAAGCTCAGAAGCCTTGTAGATGAAGGGCAATCTCTACAGCTAATCGTTCACGGCCAAGACGCCAATAGTTTTGGTCCCTTCATTCTTACTTCTAGCATGTTGAATGTTCCGTTAGCTCTCGACTCAACAACGCTCTATCCAATACCGCTTAACGAAAGTAGCTGGTTAGGTGATGAACACCAAGAGTTGCGTTTCAAGGTAGAGCAAGCAGGACTATATCGTATTGATTTAGCCTCGGAAGAGTTTGATACCCTGTTAAAACTAACAGGTACCGGCGTTGCATTAGAAAATGATGATGGTCCTGATGGTACCAATTCGCAGCTGATTACCTTCCTAGATACTGGAGAGTACACTCTAACATTACAAAGCTATAGCGAAGGAACCGGACTTTACACTGTAACCGTGACTGAAGAGTCGCTACCTGCAGGGATCGAACTTCAAAACAGTGGAATCTTAATACTTGGCTCTGAAATACATGGAATGTTAGTTGAAAGTCAAAACACCTATTCGATTGAAGTGCCAGAAGATGGCCTTTACGAAATATCACTGACGTCTGACACTTTCGACGCATACCTTGAACTATCAGGACAAGGACTTCATGCCGAAGATGACGATGGTGGTGAGGGCACTAACGCACGCTTAGAAGTTGACATGACTCCCGGTACCTACACGGTGACTGCGAAAGGTTTCTCAGGTCAGGAGACGGGGTTGTATCAACTCAGTTTCAACCGATTAGATTGAAGCTGAGTATTAACCCTGGAAAGCGGAACAGCCTAGATTACAAACTAGGCTGTTCAAGATACGTGGTGTCGTCCATACCCATTCGCAGCTCTCGGATGACTTGTTTTTTCTCTGCTGCAGTCCAGTTAGATGCTGCTACTTGACGATTTAAAGATTCAAGCAGTTTATCTGGGTTGAAGTTGACGTACTGAAGGACACGCGCGACGGTATCACCGCGTTGAAGATGACTGATCTCAACTTTTCCTTCGGCATTAAACTCCACATTAGCGGCATCCGTATCGCCAAAAAGGTTGTGCAGATCACCCAGAATCTCTTGATAGGCACCGACTAAGAAGAAGCCTAATAAGCCCTGTGTTGCTTCCATCGGCGGATAAGGCAAGGTGGTTTCAAGACCTTCTCCATCAACGTATTGATCGATTCGCCCATCTGAATCACAGGTAATATCACGAATCACACCCCGTCGTGAGGGATATTTATCTAAGTCACGCAGTGGCAAAATCGGGAATATTTGATTGATACCCCAAACGTCTGGTAAAGATTGAAATAATGAAAAGTTGGCAAAAAGCTTATCGGCCATCTGCTCATTCAATTCATCCAGAATAGCGCTGTGATGGCGTTTCGTTGGATTTAACCGCTGCATCAGATACAAGGCGGTGGCCCGCATCATTTGCTCGCCAGCGGCACGATCTAACAGCGTTAAATCACCATGGGTAAAGGCATGATTCAGGTCTTGGTTATGCGTGATCAGATCATGATAGACCTCGCTCAAGCTGCGCTCACGACCTAACGCATCCTGATAGTTTTGCCAGATACGATGTAGCAACTGATGGGCGGTTTCATCCGGTGCAGTTAAGCTATGAACAACTTGCTGCTCGATACCGATAATATTGGTCACCAATACAGCATGGTGGGCAGTGACCGCTCGACCCGATTCACTAATTAACTGTGGCTGTGGTAAATCATGCTCCATTGAGACTTCTTTGAAGGCTTGCACCACGCGTTTAGCATATTCATCTAAGGTGTAGTTCATCGAGCAAACACCACGAGAGGCGGTACCCTCATAATCAACACCTAAACCACCACCGACATCAGCGACCTCCACTGGCATGCCCATTAAACGCAACTGTGCATAAAAACACGCTGCTTCTCTAAGCCCGACCTGAATATCTTGAATATTAGCGATCTGACTACCGAGATGAAAATGCAGTAGTTGAAAGGCTTGTACCTGATCATGACTACGCAGTATTTCGATGGTTTTTAAAATTT
Source organism: Nitrincola schmidtii (assembly GCF_008973715.1). Taxonomy (GTDB): domain Bacteria; phylum Pseudomonadota; class Gammaproteobacteria; order Pseudomonadales; family Balneatricaceae; genus Nitrincola; species Nitrincola schmidtii. The sequence continues at coordinate 330,372 of NZ_WBOL01000002.1, read as the reverse complement.
CACTGGCCGACAGTCCAAATTTAGATTTAAGGCCACCACTGTCTTGCCAATTACCTTTGCCAACCGTTGATAAACGCGCGCGGACACCTATGCGAGGCTGAACGTTCAACTCATTAGCCACGCGAAGCACATCATTCAGTTCGCTAGACTTTTCAAGGACAATATAAACCTTATGTCCTAAGCGCTCGCCGGTTAAGGCTAAGCGAATGTAATCTTCATCTTTATAACCATTGCAGATAATGGTTGATCGACCCGGCTCAGACATTGCCAAGACGGCTAAGAGTTCAGGTTTGCTGCCAGCTTCTAACCCTGTTCGACCGTGGAGTACTTGCCGCTGTCCAGCGACAATGGCTTCAACGACTTCACGCTGCTGATTTACCTTGATGGGATAAACGCTGGTGAAGTGACCTTGATACTGCTCGTGCTCGATTGCTCGATCAAAACTATCGACAAGGCTTGCCACTCGATGACGAAGAATATGAGGAAAGCGAACCAATACAGGGAGTTCTAAACCACGCGCCTGAACCATTTGCAGGATCTCTGAAAAGCTAACCTCTGCGCCGGTAACGGTATCACGAACAGTAGCATCGCCCTGTTCAGAGATGCCAAAATAGCCAGCCCCCCATCGAGCTACATTGTATAACGCTAAACTCTCTTGGGCGCTCCACTCAGTCATCAACTTTCCTCTTAACCTTATTCGGGTTCATCTACTAAACGACGGCGCAGGCTTTCATTTTCAACCCGCAATTTTTGTGCTTCCATTCGGTGTGTAAATATCTCTTCGTAACGTGCTTCTAGACGCGTTTCTAATTCCGCAATCTGCTTCTTTTGTGTCGTAATGGTAGACTCAAGATCATCTATCTGAGTCTGCATCTCGTCCAAAAATTGATAACCACCGATATTAGCATTGGTGGCTTGCTCATGACGAACCTGCCCTTGAAGCTCATTGACAATATGACTGTAAAGAGCCTTAAGATCTGCTTCTTCACGCTCAGTATAGTTAATGCGCTCCTCAATAGCAGCGTGTGCACTGGCTGAACCGATCGAACCTGCCAACACATGCTCTAACATGCGGTGGAATTCCATCAATTCAATTATAGTGAGGTACGGCTTACGACTGACTTGAAGATCGTCAGTAATGCGCAAAATTGCCTCATCCGCTTTATCAGCACCCAAATAGCGAACCAATAGGTCATTAGCTTCAACTAATTTAGGTTCGAGGGCTATGTATGCGTCTAAGCCCGTAGGACGAGCCTTGCCAGAGATTTTCCCTCGTGACAGCATCGCTGCCATAAATTCACGGGTTAAGGCACGCTCATGCTTTTGAGGGTGATAGAACCATGAACCTAATAAATAAAACATGATATTAAACAGCATCGACCAAAATACGCTATGAACCAACGAAGGTAAAAAGTCGATGCCTAAGAAAGCTTCTGGGCGTAGCCAAGATATACCAAAAGGCCCTTCGGTCATAATAGAGGCTGGCAACCAACCCTCGGCAATCATGGATGGAATAATCAGCGTCCAGCCCCAGAGTATATAACCTGCAAAAAGGCCTGTCATGGCGCCCATGCTATTACCATGACGCCAGAACATGCCAATCAACACCGGTGGCGCTAACTGCAAAATAGCCACGAAAGAGATCAATCCCATCGCTGACAAAATATAGGAGTTGCTCAACACCATTGCCAACACATAGCTAGAAGTCAAAATCAGAGCAGCTATGACCCAGCGAACTTGCAATAAGTAGCCTTGCAAGGGTTGTAGGAAATTAATTTTTTCGCAGACAGGCAAAACCAAATGGTTTGATGTCATGGTCGCCAGCGTCATTGTCGAAATAATGATCATGCCTGTGGCGGCGGCAAAACCACCAATAAAGGCAATCAGGGACATCATGTCATGTCCTAATGCTTGCGGCACTTTGAGGACAAAATAATCAGCAGAGGCTAACGGCAGTCCTAGTTTTAATCCAGCCGCAGCAATAGGTATCACAAATAAATTGATCAACACCAAATACAGCGGAAACATCCACATCGCGGTTTTGATATGACGCTGATCACTGCTTTCAACCACACTGACATGGAACTGTCTTGGCAAATATTGAACCGCTGCAAACCCGAGGACAATCAAGGTAGTCCACATCAAACCTGAATGAGATGGTTGACTAAACTCAGTCAAGTAAAGCATCTCTTCATGATTGAGTGTTTCTATTAAACCGTTGAGATCACCAAAAACAGTTCTAACGATAAAAAATCCAACGATCAGCAAGGCAAACAGCTTAACCAAACACTCCGCGACCAACACAGCGATCATCCCACTATGTCGTTCAGTGGGATCAAGTCGGCGAATACCAAACATAATGGTGAAGACCAGCATCATCAACATCACCAGCAACCCCGTCAGATCCCAGGCTTCGCTTTCATGACTACCGGTAATAATACTGAAACTGCTGACAACAGCCGTCAGTTGCAGTGAGATATAGGGAGCAATCCCACTCAGCGCCAACAGGGTTACCAATGCAGCAATGCGTTGAGATCGTCGATATCGGGTAGAAATAAAGTCAGCAATACTGGTGATACGAAATACTTCTTTTACCGCCACCATTCGCCGTAAGGTTACCCACCAAAAAATGACGCTGATCAATGCGCCTATGTAGATGGCTAGAAACAGCATCCCAGAGTTAACGGCAAATCCCACACTGCCGTAAAAGGTCCAAGAGGTAAAGAAAACCGCCAATGAAAGTGCATAGACCCAACCAGGCATGACACTGCTACTGCGATAACGTGTGCGACGCTCAACCCAAAGAGCCAGTCCAAACAGTAACAAAACGTAAAGTAATATAATCAGGATAACGCTGTGGGCCGCAAACATCCCGCTTTCCTCGGCATCACAGAGGGCATCATTGCCCTCTATGTCTATGATTAGTTATAGGTGCTCTTCAGCGTACTCGGCAAGGCGTGAACGGAATACCCCTTCGAAATGTACGCTAGCAGAACCCTCAAAGTCGCGGAAACGCTCAACAATATAGGTTAAACCTGATGTGAGCGGGGTTAGGTAGTTGGAGTCAATTTGTGCCAAGTTACCCATACAGATAATTTTTGTCCCCTTACCGCAACGCGTGATTATAGTTTTAAGTTGTTGTGGTGTCAGGTTTTGTGATTCATCAATTAACACTATCGCTTTCTGGATACTGCGCCCACGAATAAAATTCAGTGATTTGAATTGAAGATTGGCTTTTTCTAACGCATATTTCACGCTGCTTTGTGGTCGCTCATCTTGTTCGTGCATCGCTTCTAAATTGTCACTAATGGCGCTCATCCAAGGCGTCATTTTTTCTTCTTCGGTGCCAGGTAAGAAACCAATATCCTCTGCAACCGGCGTTGTAGAGCGCGTGACAATGATTTTATTGTACTGCCCTTGTTCAATGACCAATTCTAATGCACAAGCTAACGCGATCAGTGTTTTACCTGACCCTGCTGATCCCAAAAAGATGCTTAAATCCAAATCTGGATCCATCATCGATTGCATCGCAAAGGCTTGCTGAATATTGATGGGAGAAATACCCCAACAACTTTGATCCATTAAATGCTGGTAACCTAAATCCAGCAAGGTCACTGTTGTTTCATCAATCGCTACAGTTCTCGCGGCAAAGTCTTGTGTTTCATCATATAGGTATTCATTCAACCAGGTATTCGGCAATAGGGATCTATCCAGCTTATGGTAGGTTTTACCGTCACGCTGAAAGCTGTCAACCTTATCCACCTGCTCCCAAAAAGGAGATTCCAAAAAGGTATAACCCGATGGCAGCAGCTCGATATCAGAGACCAATTGATCGGTACGATAATCTTCAACTTGTTTTAACCCAGCACCCATTGCCTTCAGGCGCATATTGATGTCTTTAGTTACCAACACCACTTGCCGATGAGGAAAAGTCGCCTGCAAATGCAGCGCACAGTTGATAATTTTATTATCTTTATTGCGCTCATCCGGTAAAAACCCAGAACGCATGGTCAATTCATGGTCGGGAAAAATACTTAATTTGCCAAGCTTTACATCGCGATCTTTACCCGGTAAAAGAATTCGAACACCCTTGGTAATTTGATCTGGAGAGGTGGCGGTACTGATAATATCATCGATTGAACGTATCGCATGGCGCGCTTCTTGAGACACATGCTTTTTGCGATCTTTGATATCATCCAGCTCTTCCAATACCGTCATTGGAATGGTGATATCTTGCTCTTTGAACTCATAAAGACATTTGGGATCATGAAGCAGAACGTTGGTATCAAGGATATAAAGGCGTGAGGCTTTTGAGGCATTCATCGACATGTTTCCTATGCGAAGGTGTTTCTTTCAAACTAGCCGATTTGTAATGCTTCTACAACCTTATTAGTGTTTAAACTGAACAAAATTTAAGGCTTAGCTGTCTATTTTTTCAGCTTTTTTTGTCTCTTGATCAGAATGTGAGCAGCCACATTTTGGCGGTACCGGATCATACCCCCCTTCACGTAATGGATGACAACGTAGGATACGCCTAATACCCAAATAAAAACCTTTCAATGGGCCATGAACTTGAATTGCCTCGATCATGTAAGAAGAACAGGTCGGCTCGAAACGACAACTGGGCGGCAGTATCGGACTGATGAAGTATTGGTAAAACTTGACCAGTAAAATCAGTACACGACCTAACTGTTTATGTAACCAATGCATTCTTTTCTCCTGTTTGGGGGTATAGTTTATCGTAAACTAGCCTCAAAGGGTGGTCATTACAGCTCAAATCCTTACAATGTGTTGGCTTACAGAGAAATAAACACGAGTTTAATTATGAAAAAAATACTCAGTCTATCACTGCTCCTAGCGCTTTCAGTAACGCTTCACGCCCAAGAAGCAGCGCATATTGCAGATGATGTTTATGTATTCACTCACGGCGGCCCAGGCAATCAGTATCGTATCAACGGTCGTGTGAACAGTGGTGAACCCGTGACCATTTTGGGTCGTCAAAATCAGTATGTTCAGATCCGCACTGAGTCAGACCGCACTAGCTGGGTACCAGCTGAGTTTGTTGTCGCTGGTGAAAGTAAATTAGCTCAACTACCTTCGCTTGAAGAATCACTGACCACCAGTCAAACTCGTATTCAAGAGCAAGATGAAGAGATCGCTCGCCTGAATCAACAGATCTCCAGTATCTCGGGTAACAACAGCCAATATACTGAACAAATAAATCATCTAGAGCGTCAAATTATTCAGCTTGAATCAGAAATTGCTAACATGGATCAAAGCAATCTCATTCGCTGGCTAACTCATGGTGGACTGGTCGCTTTAGGAGGGGTTTTATTGGGACTGTTTGTGCCCTATCTACCCAAACGCCGCAAGCGCAGAGACGATTGGTTTTAGCGAGTGGCTTAATTTAGCAGCACTCGCTAGATGACAATTGGTGTTATAGAGCAAACTTAAGCCAGCCGGTGATCTTATCTTCGGGCTGAGGGCGACTGAATAGGTATCCTTGGCCTTGATCACAACCCATACGCCGCAAAAGCTTGAGTTGCTCTGAGGTTTCCACCCCTTCTGCAATGACCTTGTAGTCCATCGCGTGTGCCATGGTAATCATCGCTTCTACCAAGCGACGATCTTTATCGGAACTTTCTATATTACGAATAAAGCTAAGATCTATTTTTAATTGATTGAGCGACAAGGTGCGCACGTAATTTAAACTAGAGTAGCCCGTACCAAAATCATCAATAGCAACAGAAACGCCTAAGCGTAATAACTCACTAATTGCAGAGCGGGTTTTATCTGCCGAATGCATAAAACTGGTTTCTGTTAACTCTATACCAAATAGTTGTGGCGACAAGTCATGACGATGTAACAGACTAATCACACGACCAGCAACATTTCCACGTTGAAACTGTCTTGCTGAAACGTTCACGGCAACATTAATGGGCATGTCTTGCCGCTGCCATTCAACCGCTTGTTTAATGGCCGTTTCCATGACCCAATCGCCGATCTGATCAATCAAGCCCATATCTTCAGCGAGTGGAATAAAGTCATTGGGGGAAACTTGTCCCAGCTCATCACTAAACCAGCGAATTAACGCCTCTACACCGACGACATGTCCAGTTTTTAAACAAACTTTAGGTTGGTAAAAAAGACGAAACTCCTTTTTATCTAACGCATTTTGTAACAGCGTGGTCATTTGAAAACGTGATCGAGATTGCTGATCTAATTCAGTCGAGAAGAAACTGTAACTGTTTCTTCCTAAGTGCTTGGCTTCAAGCATCGCAGCATCAGCACAGCGCAGTAAATCTTCTGGCTCTTTTGCATCTCGCGGATAAAAAGCGATACCAATACTGGCGGTAAGACGTATTTCAGTATCCTGGATCAGAACAGGTGCCGAAATCACTTTAGTCAATCGATCCAGATAAAGAGGTACTGAGTTAGGAGAATCCAAACCCGTCATAATGATGCTGAATTCATCTCCACCAGGACGCGCCGCACTGCCAGCATCACCCAAAGAATCTTCTATACGACGAGCGATCTCCTTTAATACCAAGTCGCCCTCCGATTGCCCAAAACGATCATTAATCGTTTTAAACCAATCTAAGTCGAGATTGATAAGTGCAACTATTCCTTTCTGGTCAGAGGCGTATTTGAGTGCATTATGCAATCGATCAATAAATAAACGACGGTTAGCTAAATGAGTTACTTCATCAAAGTAAGACATTTTGTTGATACGTGCTTCAGATCGTTTAATTTCAGTTAAATCATGGAAAATTGCAGCATACTGGATAACCTGTCCCTGCTCATCTTCAATCGCAGTAATACTTAGCCACTCGGGATAGACTCGACCATTTTTGTGACGATTCCAAATTTCGCCCTGCCAGCGTCCTTTAAGACGTAACTGCTCCCACATACGATCATAAAAATCCTTATCATGACGACCAGAGCTTAGAATATTAGGATTAGATCCAATGACTTCCCAATCTTGATAGCCAGTGATTTGGGTAAAGGCTGGATTAACACTCTGAATATTGCCGGAGGAATTACAAATAACAATCCCTTCCATGGAGGAGTCGATTACTTTTTCGATGATACGCAAGTGATTTCGAGTTTCGTTCAGATGATGACTACGATCATTCAACAATTCTCGAAGCCTGTATATATAGTCCAACTCAACATTGCGAAGAATGTCAGAATAGGAAGCCAACCCGATCACTTTTTGATTGTCACTCAACACACCGAGATGACGAAACCCATGCTTTCTAAAAAGACGACGAGCATTAAATATACTGATACTTCCAGGTACGCTAATCATTTTTTTGAATGAATAGTCATACAATGGTTTATCGATGCCATCATGCGCATTCGCTAACAGATGAATAATGTCAGTTTCGGTAATGATCTTAACATCGCCATCATCACTCTCTATCATGGCTGCAGTATGACCAGCCGTTCGAATTCGCTCTATGGCATATCGTAACGTGCAACTTTCTGGGAAGCGTAAAGGATTATGATTACAAACATCATAAATTGAACGCATAAATAGGTCATGTTCAAGACCATGACTGTTAACAATGTCACTTTCGCTGACGACACCGACTAGACTGCCTTGCTCGTCGACGACAACGGCATGACGAATACGGCATGACATCAACTCGATTCCGAGTTCATCAACACTGGCATCTTTGGTAATGGTTATCAGTGGTTTCGACATCATTGATGAGGCGGTAATTAGCCCTTCAGATGCCTCTGTCATGACTCGCATGGCATCACGACGCGTTAAAATACCTAATGGCTTTTGACCATTACATACGATCACACAACCTATGTTATAGTCAGACATCAGACGTATCGCATCGACAACATTGTCTTGCTGTTGGCAAGTGATAACATCCTGGCGACAAATATCCATGACTTTACGAGCATCTAGCCGCTTTAACTCATTTTGCATGGAAACCAATGGAGATAACCTTATAGTGATACCGAAGCAATTCTTGTAGTAGGCTTTTATTTTAGCAGTTAATATTCAAACACAACAGTAATGGATTTCATGGAAACGCACTATGCCATCATCGCTCACTGACTTAACTGCCCTAGTCGACTCAATTGCTCGCACCCAAGATCCCGAAGCGATGATGCAAACCATTGTTGAGCGCCTAAGTGAGTTGATGGATGCAGATGTCTGTAGCCTCTATCTTTGCAACCCACAACAAGATACTTTGATACTAGCAGCGACTCAAGGTTTATCAAGCAATGCCGTTGGACAAGTACGTTTAAATTTAAATGAAGGGCTCGTTGGACATATCGCAGCGAGCCTAAGCACGCTTAACATTGCAGACGCCCCCTCTGATGATCGCTTTGTTTACATTCCTGAAACTCATGAACAATCTTATCGAAGTTTTATGGGTGTTCCGCTGATCTACTTACGCAAACTCATCGGCGTTTTAGTTGTTCAGGATCGTGATCAAAATCGCTACAGTGATGAAGAAGAAGCATTCCTGATCACGGTTGCTTCTCAGCTTGCTGGCACTCTGCATTTACTGCAAAGCAGCGGTAGTTGGATGCAGCAACCGGAAACACTTCCATACAAGCGTTTTAAAGGGATCAAAAGCGCTGGGGGGATAGGCATAGGTCGTCTATGGGTGATAGACCCTCATATGACCTTAGATCAAGTTACCCCCGGTATTAATAGCGATCCAGTAGAAGAAAAAGCAGAGTTCCACGAAGCCATCGAATGGCTTGCTCAAGATTTAGAAAAACGCTCTGGAAAAATGGGCCATCATCTGCCAGGGGATTTGAACGCCTTGTTTGGTGTTTATCAGATGATGTTGAAAAGCCCTGAATTGGTTAACGGCGTTGAAGCACGTATTGATCAGGGAGACAGTGCTGCCTGGGCGCTAAGGCAAGTGATCGAGCAGATGGCAGGTGTTTTTGCTGAATCAGATGATCCCTATCTAAAGGCGCGTAGTGAAGATATCACCAACATCGGTCAGCGACTGCTGAACGAGTTGTTACAACACGAAAGACAAGTGATTGAAACACCGGATGAACCTCTCGTATTAACAGGAGAGCTGGTCAATATTACACATTTGGCCGAATTTCCTTTGCAACGAATTCACGGCATTGTCTGCACTTCAGGTTCTGCCCTATCGCATACATCGATTCTTGCTAATGCGTTGGGTATTCCCGCTGTGATGGGTGTTGAAGCCTTAGATCCTGATCGCTACCGTGGTCAACGGATTATTGTTGATGGCAATCGCGGCGAGTGCATTATCAATCCACCGGAAGTCTTGTGTCGCGAATACCGACGCATGATTGCGGATGAAAAGCGTTTTATTAAGGGTTTAGAGCGCTTGCGTAATGAACCGGCAGAAAGTCTTGATGGCTTTCGCGTTAAGCTGCTCACTAACACGGGCTTACTTGCTGATGCATCTCCCGGGTTGGAACGAGGCGCAGAAGGCGTAGGACTTTATCGTTCAGAAATTCCCTTTATGATTCATCAAAGCTTTCCTACTGAAGAGGAGCAGCTTCGTATCTATCAAAAAGTACTTAATGCTTATGCTCCGTTACCTGTATCCATGCGAACACTGGATATTGGAGGTGATAAGCAATTACCCTATTTTGAGATGAATGAAGAGAACCCCTATCTAGGTTGGCGAGGTATTCGTTTTACGCTAGATAATACCCAGCTGTTAGTCACTCAGATTCGCGCCATGCTAAGAGCCAACATCGGCAACAACAATCTTCAACTGCTGGTTCCGATGGTGAGTCGAGTGGATGAAATGTCGACTTTCCGCGGACATGTTGAAAAAGCAGTGAATGATTTGATCAAAGAGGGTCATGCGGTTCATATGCCTCAAATCGGCATGATGATCGAAGTACCCTCTGCAATGCTATTAATGCCGAAATTAGCGCCTTGGGTTGATTATGTTTCTATCGGCTCAAACGACCTAACTCAATATCTCTTGGCAGTAGATCGCAATAACCCACGTGTATCTGCGCTATTTGATCACTTACATCCGGCTATTGTCAGTGCGCTGATTTATATTCAAACACAATGCCAAGCATTAAATCTGCCAGTGTCCGTATGCGGGGAGATGGCTTCTGACCCTGTAGCTGTATTGGTATTGATGGCCATGGGATATCAAAGCATCAGTTTAAGCGCTTACAATATTCCCCGAATAAAGCTACTGATTCGCTCTGTTGAACGGACTGAACTGTTGCCACTGCTTGAAGAAGCAGAGAAATGCTCGCACGAGGATGAAATTAGGGCGCTGTTTAAGCCCATTGTTGATAAAGCACTGAGTCAACAGACGGGTTCATAAGCAAAAAACACCTTCCCCAGATATAAAGAAGGCTGTCTAAAAAGACAGCCTTAAATTTGACACAATGTTGAAATGATGAAGAGACCCGAAATAATCCTGTTCGGGTTATCAGTAGACAGCTTTTCGACTTAACCTAAGCTGAACAAAACTGAACAGAGTGTTTTTTACTGTTATAAAACTAATCCAATATTCTTGCAATCTTCTCAGGGTCGGGTATAACTGACATCAAACCAATTGTTTTGAGTCTAACATAATGGAATTGCGAGAACTTCTGGTTCTGATAATCGAACCTTCGCGGATGCAACGCAACATCATTGTCAATAATCTACGCTTACTCGGTGTTGAAGAGATTGAAGAATTCAGCGAAGCAAATGAAGCTCTGGAGCGGATGCAAACGATCACTCCCGATATTGTGATGTCTGCGATGCATTTACCCGACATGACGGGATCAGAGTTAGTGGGAGAGATGCGAAAATCTCCGGGGCTGGATGACGTTGTATTCTTTCTTATCTCCTCAGAGACGCTATACCGCTATTTAGAGCCCATAAGACAAGCGGGCGCTGCCACCATACTCCCCAAGCCTTTTGATCCTGAAGAGCTGCGTAAGGCCCTTAACAGTGCTGTTGAATACGTTCAAGATCACAACAAAGAAGAAGATGAGGCCGATGAGTCTTTCGAAGATTTATGGGTTCTGATTGTAGATGACAGCAAGATGTCCCGACGATATCTTGCTCGGGTTTTAAACTCTTTAGGCGTCATTAACTACAGAGAAGCCAAAGATGGTGCTGAGGCGTTACAGGTACTGAAAACTCAGCGTTTTGATCTTGTTATTACCGATTTCAATATGCCAAATATTGATGGTTTGGAACTGGTTCAGCATATTCGTCAATACACCGATCAGCCTACAGTTCCAGTGATCGTGGTGACGTCTGAGCAAGATGATGAGCCATTATCATCTTTCAAGAAACAAGGTGTAACCGCTATCTGTCACAAACCTTTGTCTTACCATTCATTGAAGCAGCTACTTCATCATCTGATCAGCGAACCCAGTTAACACTGGGTTCACACCCTCTTCAATCACTTTCCAATAGACAGCGTGGCTCAAAGCCCATGATTAGCGCACCCCAATGCTTTCCATTCACATATAAAGGAATGGATAAATCATTGAGAATCTCGCCAGTATCTCGAATGTAGGTTTGCAGTAAGAAACTATTTTCATGTGAACAGCGACGCCGCTCTTGACGATTACCTTTGAAGAAACGTCTATGACGACTTTTCACAAGATCAATGCTCACATCTCCGGAAATAGGTTGACTGACTTTGGAGTGATGTGCCGGTGCATAACCCTTCTTGTCCACCGCTATCGCATAAATAAACTCGGGTCGCTCGCTAATAAAACGATCAAAGATAGGTTGCAGGGTTCGCTCAAAAGCACTGGCATAGCCAACATCGAATTTCTCTGGCTCCTGACCCGGATTAATACGTTTGTAGTTTTGATCAAACAGATTAATGCCTTGAGCATCTAACTGTTGCATCGCCTGCATGATCTCTTTCGACCACTCAACTCCCGTTCGAGTCATATTCTCAAAGCCACCACGACCAATCTGGAAGTGCGAAAGCTGCTCTTGGGTGGTTTCGGTTGCCTTCTCTAAATCTTCAGAATAGGCCTTAGAACGATCCATATCCTCTTTCATTTCCACCGAAAGCTCAGTGATCTTATGAACATGATCATGGGATTCACGATTTGTATGAGAAAGTTCCTCAATGGCTGCAGAGATACTCGTCAATTGATGACTGATATCTTCAAAATCAGATACCAATTTCACAAACTGATTACTCGTTGAATCAATGAAGGATTCTGTATTTTCGATATATTCCAAAATAGTCACTGCGCTAGTATGGGTATCTCTTACTAGCGTTGCCATCTCACTGATATTAGTATCGATTTGCGTAGTGGCGACACCCACTTTTTGAGACAGGTTTCGCACTTCATCTGCAACGACCGCAAAACCGCGCCCCGCATCACCCGCTCTCGCCGCTTCAATTGAGGCGTTTAATGCCAGCAGGTTGGTTTGATCCGAAAACTCTTTAACCATCCCTAGAATATTCATGACATTACCCGAGTTTTCGCTGAGCTTTTTCACGGTATCTTGGAACTGAGTGGCTAACTCTCTAACGGAGCGAACTTGCGTCAGCACCTTGGCCAATTCTTCGCTTGAATTACGAATTTCTTGCATATTATCGCCGGTTTGATGACTGATCATCTGGGTATTACTGGCGATTTCATCAATGGCTTGAGAGGCTTGTGAGCTAGACTGAAACACCATTTGTGCTTGCTGTTCCTGTAACTGCGACGCTTTACCGGCCTCAATTACCGTTTTCTGTAAACGCGTCGAACTTAAGGAAACACTCACTGAGTGTCGTCGCGTTTCATCAATCATAGCCCGAAGCTGATCAGTAAAATCATTGTAGCTACGAGCCATATCCGATATTTCATCATAGGTATAGGTTGGTAGGGTGGCAGAGATATCACCCTCTTTTTCACGAATCGCCTTGAGTACTTGTGTCATTTCACGAATCGGTTTCAAGAAGAGATGACGCATAAAAAAAATGGTAAAAATACCGGCAACAAATGCAAACATTATGGTTGCGCCAGCAGCAAACAGCAGCGAATTGAGACCTGACATGAGTTCCAACTCTGTCGAGTTATCAAGCTGTGCAGATAGAATTAACTGCTTCAAATCCGAGGCAAAGTAACCACCCAGAATGATTAAGATGATGTGGGGCAGCAATAGAAATACAACATTGCCGATGATTTTTCTGGTGAGTGAATGCCAAAAGGCTTTCTCAATGGATTTGTACAAGCTCATTACTATCTCTTATGTTTATTATGAGTCAATTAATACTATAAATCAGAAACAGGTCAGCAACCACATGACATGATAAGACCTTAGCACTATATTATTATTTAAAACATACTTTTATTTTAGCTTACGAGAAGCATTATTGATTTCATCCAACAACAACTTACGCTCCTTCAATTGATCTACGGGAAGATAGTGAAGTGTTTCATAAGCTTGCGCAACTGGCAGTAAAACCTGCGCTAATTCAGGGTCCGTTTGCGCTAATCGGTGACTAAAACGCTTTAGAGTTTCACCTGGTTCACGGTAATATCCCTGTTGTTCAAGCTTACGAAAGAGTTTCTGCAATTGGCGATCAATTGGATCTTGGATAGAGCGCCTACCAAACAAACGCCAAGAGATAAAACCTAATACCGTACTGGCAGGTATCAGCAATACCAAGATCATCTTCCAAGCGGATAAATCACCCAACCAGTCTTGAAGTAGGTTTTGCTGCTGATGATGATAGTTCAGCACCCAACGCTGCCAAGCAAAGTTAAGCGAATCGTATTGCATTCTGGCTTGCAACAACCAACCTTGGCGCCCCACTCGAGAAATAAATGGCGAATCAGCCAAAAAGCCGGCCTGTCCACTAAACAATTGATCAGCACTCATCTCAATGCGCTCAGGAGCGACTGCTGTAGTTGGATCTATTCGAACCCAGCCTCGGCCCTCTAACCACACCTCAACCCACGCATGAGCATCATACTGGCGAAGTGTTAAATAACCCTGTGATGCATTCCATTCACCTCCCTGATAGCCAGTCACAATTCGAGAAGGCACACCTACTGAACGCAGTAGCACTGCCGTTGCACTGGCAAAATGCTCACAAAAACCTTGCTGTGTTTGAAATAAAAAATCATCGACACTGTGTCTACCTAAAGGCTGAGGTTCTAAGGTATATACAAAGGTTTCATTAAAATGCCTAAATATCCGATCAATCAAACGCAAGGTATCTTGATCCGCCTCATCAAACCACTGACGAGCTAGCGCTTGAGTTCTCGGGTTACTATTAGCAGGAATTCGACGAAAAAAATCCAATTGATCAGACGATAACTCAGCACCCAGAAAATACTGTCTAGCCGATTCAGCTGAATATTGTATGCGCTGCGATACCTCTGTATTCCCTAATAGCGTTCTCGGGATTGTAAGGCGAGCTTGCTGAGGTGCAACAACCGGAACATCTAATGCGAATAACCAACGCTGATTACTGCGCTCTTGAACGATTTCATACTGAATGGTTTCACCAATACTGTGTAACTCCTCCGTAGAGGCTGAAGATGAGGCAGAGAAACCCGGAGTCCATTCTCGTCCATCAAAAGCCGATAGCACTAAGGCGCGCCAATAACGCTCAGCAGGTGCAGGTGGCTCACCTTCGAACACAGCCCGAAAGGCCAATTCATCTGATCGTGTTAATTGGCTGATATCTCCCGGCGACATGCTTTCTGATAGGCCTGTTCTTGCTGATGAGCGATCTAGCTCAACCGACCAGAGCGGACCGATTCGGGGAAAGATAAAAAACAGCACCAACATCAGCGGTAACGCCGGCAAGACTAATCGCCACGCGTACTTTAACGGCCTGAACATCTCCTCTCGAAGTGGATCTTGCCAAACGCTAACCAATGCAGCAATCACCAATAACACGGCACACAGCATGTAAAGTGCGACTAAAATACCCTGCTCAAATAAAAACACACTCGCCGCAACAAATAACGCTACATAGAGCAGCACCAAGGCATCTCTTCGGCGATAGATTTCCAGTAGTTTTAACGACAGCCCCACGGTTAACAAAGCAACCATGGCATTGAGGCTCGCATCACGGTTAAACGTCATTAACAAACCAACACCAACGGCAATCACCAATACTAAGCGAATGCTCCAGTGTGGAAACGACCAGCGTCCCGAATGGATCATCAAGCGAGCGCCCACACAGGCCACGCCCAACAAAATCACCCATGTGGGCAGCCAAGAAAACAGTGGAAGCACTACAGCGACACAGGCAATTAACTGCCAAATAACGGCTGAACGGCTAATTTTATCAACAGCCTTCGGGGTGCGCTTCATTGACTGTCTCCCAAACCAAATAAAGCGAGAGCTTGAAGAACTTGCTGTCGATGATGATCACCCCGAGAAGGTGGCCATTCTTTATTGGGCAAACGCACACCATAGCAACGATCTTCACGATGAAGTTTGAGTACCCAGTAACAGATGCGAGATAAACGCAATTCTTGGTCAGCTTCAGGCCAAGCATCGTAATCCAACCAGATGTCTAGATCTTGGCGAGAGGCAAAACGTTTTGCATGCAAACCTTGCCCCCTGGCATATACTTTCCATGCAATATGTTGCGGCGACATTCCCGCTTGAAATCGTTTAAGTTCGCTAAAGTCATCGCTACCCACTTGCTCAGTTAAACCACCTTGCCCCCCTGCCCCAGAGGTCGCAGGTAAGGACTGACTGGATACCGGTGAAGGATAGACCAAGGCCTTAGCTGAAATAGCATGATAGCTCCAACTTCTAAACAGCCCTAATGGAAAGACCGTTTGTAGTTTCACCTTAGCAGGAATACACCATCCTCGACGGCGAGTGGGTAAAGAAAGCTCAACGGTCGTTTGAGTGGTTTCGATAAGGTCAATCGCCATTGTTTGATCAATCGCACTCATGCCAAATCGTTCAACCCAACCGACTTGGATTTGTTGATGTTCTCGCTGTTTTGCTGCACTGATCATCAGCGTAAAACCGGCTTGTTCACCAACAAAACAGGGTTGAGCACTGGCACGTTCAATGGTGACACCCAATAAATTACTGTAGGTATGCAAAATGGCCACAACCAAAACACCTGCCAGCAAAAAGGTCAGAGCGAAGGCTAAGTTGTTTTCAAAATTGATCGACAAAATCAACAACAGGAAGAGTAGCAACATAAATCCCCAACCTGCCTTAGTCGGGAAAATATAGATTTTCCCTTGGCGTTGTTGAGTCAATCGATCAAACAAACTCAGCTTCATCCGTTTGCCATAACATCAACACTGGAAAGTAATTCATGGACTAACCGAGTGGCGGTATGACCGGCCATATCTTCTGCGGCACGAACACGATGACCAACAACAGCCTCAAGGACATGCTGCACATCTTCGGGCACCACGTGCTGGCGATCATTCAACCAAGCCCAACTTTTAGCGCAACGCAACAGCGCTAAGGCTCCTCGCGGCGAAACACCATAACTAAAGCTATCAGCATCACGTGTGTACTGAACCAGGCGTTGAATATAATGAACCAAATCAGCCGATGCATGAACGGATCGACAGGCTTTTTGAGCTTCTGCCAGTGTTTCTGGATTCATCACAGCTGCAATTCGATCTCTCCTCGATGAATGATCTCCTCGCATTAACAACGCTCGTTCTGCTTCAGCGCTGGGATAACCCAAATTGATCCGCATTAAAAAACGATCGAGTTGCGATTCTGGTAGAGGAAAGGTTCCAAATTGAGTTAAGGGGTTTTGAGTGGCTATAACAAAGAAGGGTTGAGGCAGGTAACGCGTTTCACCATCCTGAGTCACCTGCCCTTCTTCCATCGCCTCCAACAGCGCACTTTGCGTTTTAGGCGTGGTACGATTGATTTCATCAGCAAGCAACAGTTGTGAAAATATTGGGCCTGGATGAAAAACAAAACCTCCATTCGCGGCATCAAACACCGATACGCCTAAAATATCCGCCGGCAACATATCACTGGTAAACTGTATTCTTGAGTCATCTAAACCAAAAATAGAAGCCAAGCCGTGCGCCAGTGTGGTTTTACCCATACCGGGCAAGTCTTCGATCAGTAAGTGTCCTGACGATAATAAGCAGGTTACTGCTAACCGTATCTGTTGGGATTTACCCAAAATGACTTGATCCAATTTATCACAGGCCAATTGAACCTGTTTTACCAATGAATCTGCCATCTAAACTCCTTTATCTCGCTAGTGTCAATCTACCGTTCTACCGTTACATAGGCAAATATGTATTAGGATGACAGTATCATCTGCGCTAATGCACTACCACTTTTCCAAGCACCATCGACGCCACCACCGGCAAGCCATTCGCCACAGACACCGATCGCTTTATCCTTATCCCACAGTGCATCAATAGCATCCGGGGATTGTGCGTCACAATACAACCAGCGATGAGCACGATAGTTTGTTGCTTTCATAGGATCACCTGTCAACGCGACAAGGGATGCTATCATCTCATGCATTACGGTTTCGCTGCTTAAATTCAAATAGGCTTGTGACCATTCAGTACTGGCTTGAAGTGTCCAAATTTCACCTGTACGACCGGGTTTACTGCTATCTCTCAATATTCTGCTGAACTCTGGATGAGTGCCCTCTATTAAGTCGATACTCATCAAAGATTGGGGACGCTTTTCTAACTCGATCGACAGCACCCAGGCTGGCAGCATACTGATTGCCGCAGCTTTAGCTTGATAGGATTGTAATGCATCTAATAAAGGAACTGCTTGCGGTGCAGGGGTAGCCACGACGACTTTATCAAAATGCCCGAGCACTTCAGACTGTTCATCTCGCAACAAGATCCCATTGCGATCAGGCCAAATGACACTGACTCGTGTTTCGGTGTGTAATGTTACGCCCTTGGCTAATAAACGCGTCAACATACTCGAGCGTGGTACCCCTACCCATAAGTGTCGCGCTTCGTTTGGTTTAGGATCTGACAACGAAAAATCTGTTTGATAGGGCAGCCAACGTTGAACCGTTTCAGGATGGTCAGATAACCAAGCATTAAAGTCTTTATCCTGTGTTTCAATAAAAGGCACACCTAAATCGGTGGTTAAGCTACCCAGGCGCGAGGAAGATAGGCGCCCTCCTGTTCCGCGACTTTTTTCAAATACTGACACACTGTAGCCCGCTTCCACGAGCAGAGAGGCACAACGTAAGCCGGACAAACCTGCACCGATGATGGCGACAGACTCGCCTGTGTTTATTGCTTTAGACATGTAAAGTCTCCGTTATAGAGGAATTTCTTCCATAAGACACATCTATTATTACGCTAAGATGAATAAATCCGATGAATAGGATCGAATAGATAGAAAAATCTGATCATACCCAAAGCAAAACGACAAATACAGAACCTAACTCATTTACATCAATAAGTTATACAAAATACTGATTTAAATTTAAACATTCTGATTGGTTATTTAAGCAACACAAAAGTTCCATAAGGTTGCAAGCTTCGCATCGGATAGTTAGCATGGTCGGCTAAATTTCATAGGAGAGCGCTCATGCAGATAGATCAAAACACCGTCGTTTCCATCCATTACACACTGACTAACATGGAAGGAAATGTTATGGATAGCTCAGTTGGACAACAACCACTGGCTTACCTGCATGGTGCTAGCAATATTATTCCAGGTCTGGAAAACGCACTGACTGGCAAAGCAGTGGGTGAAACCCTGCAAGTAACTGTTGAACCAGAGCATGGCTATGGTGAAGTGCGTGAAGAGATGATCCAGTCCGTCGATCGTGCAAACTTCAGCGGTGTTGATGAGATCGAAGTGGGTATGCAGTTTATGGCACAAACACCTTGGGGTGAGCAGCCAGTCATGGTTGTTGGTATTGAAGGTGACAACATCACCTTAGATGGCAACCATCCTTTAGCGGGTCAAACACTGAACTTTGATGTTGAAGTGGTTGAAGTTCGTGCTGCTACTGAAGCAGAAATCGAAGCAGGTTCACCGCAGTAATTGTTCACTCGGTGAGTCGAAATAAGCTCAGTTAACGCTAAAGAAGCTGATTCCGTTAGCGTTAACTGAGCATTTACCTATTTAGATAGAATTAATGATAGGTTTGTTCGTACTTTTTACGAATCGCAATCAACGCAGGCTGAATATCCAAAGGTGCATATTGCATCGCTTGTTCAAAGAGTTCCGCATTCTCTTCAGAAAGACGCTCTTCTTCACTCATCTGTTTTAGTTTGCGCATCGCTTCCATAAATTTTGGATGAGGTGATGACTGACTCATGGCGGACCTCCTTGGGTCAACAGCAGATTCACAGATCTGCTAGTGGATTTTGCTCCCAGGGTGACTGGAAATAAGATGCTACCACACTCATATCGACTTTTTCGACACTATCATAGCGCCACTTCGGCGACTTATCTTTATCGACCAGCAATGCACGGACACCTTCAGCAAACTCACCTAAGCGGCAACACTGAGCGGCCAACTGCATTTCCAGCAGGAAAGCCTCTTTTAATGTCACATGATGACTGCGCTTGAGCTGCTCTTGTATCACGTAGAGTGATAGAGGGCTACCATCCACTACATTTTTACGTGCTTTAAGCAACCAAGGATCTTCGCTATTCAACGCCTGTAAACGAGAGACAAAATTTGGAATATTATCGTCTATTAGCAACTGCTGAAGGATGGCTTGGTTGTTTTGTACCGGTTTTTCAGCACTCACAAACGTGCTTTCAGCTTGCTCGGCTAATCCCGTCAGAACCTGCGACAATACACCATGATTATCGCCCTGATTCCAGATACCGGCTTTTAACCCCTCAAGGACAGAATCTTGCTGATCTGCGTTAAGCGCATAATCAGCAAGGCCGAGCCAACACGCATCCACCGCCGATACCTGACTACCGGTTAAGGCTAAAAAGTAGCCGATTTCCCTTGGGAGTTTATTTAAGAAGTAGCTGGCACCCACATCCGGAAATAAACCAATGGCTATCTCTGGCATCGCCAGACGTGACGTTTCAGTAACCACTCGGTGGCTACAGCCATTCATCAGCCCTAAACCACCGCCCATCACATAACCACTGCCCCAGCATAAAATTGGCTTAGGAAAGGTTTGTAAGCGGTAATCCAAGCGATACTCGTTGGCAAAGTATTCGTCAATCGCATCAAAGTTTTGTGCTTGAATCAGGTGGTAAGCACCGACAACATCGCCACCGGCACAAAAAGATTTTTCACCGGCACCTTTTAACATCAATGCAACTACTTTAGGGTTTTCAAGCCACTGATCTAGCTGTGGGTTAATCAATTGGATCATCTCTTGAGACAATGCATTCAAGGTGCGCTCAGCGTTTAAACAGATTTCACCAATGATGTGTCCATCCAGTGTTGCGTGTTCACGAAAAATCACGACTGCCATGCAAAGGTCCTTAAACTAAGATTAACGGTCAGCGCCCTGTAACTTGGCGTATTTCAGTGTATCTTCACCCTGTCTTTCCGGGCTTAAAAGCCAGTTTTGCAAATGTGGTTCAAGTAGCTGAACCATCATGTCGATATGGGAAGGGTCCGAGTTCAGTGCAGGGATATATTCGTAAGACTCGCCACCGTGTTCCATAAAGTACTCGCGGTTTTCTTGCCCTATCTCTTCAATGGTTTCCAGACAGTCCGATGAAAAACCAGGACAGAAAACCTGAATGGATTTAACACCTTGCGAAGGCAAGGCTTTTAATGTCTCATCCGTGTAAGGCTTTAACCACTCTTCTCGACCAAAACGTGATTGGAAGGTGGTCATATACTGATCTGAGGTTAACCCCAGCTTTTCTGCAAGCAGGCGCGAGGTTTTATGACATTCACAATGATACGGATCGCCTTGAGTTAAATAACGCTTCGGCACCCCATGGTAAGAAAAAATCAGTTTATCAGGCACTCCGGCACTCGCCTGAAACTCACGTACTTTTGCGGCTAAGGCATCGATATAGGGTTCAAAATCATGATAATGACTAATAAAGTTCATATCAGGTAACCAACGGCGCTTCATAAAGTCAGCCGCAATCGCGTCAAAGGTAGAAGCACTCGTCGCACCTGAATATTGCGGGTACAGCGGCAGCACCACCAGTTTACGCACACCATCCTGCTGCATCTTTTCCAATACCGAGGTGATCGATGGATTGCCATAGCGCATCGCAAACTCAACTTGCACACGATCACCGTAACGCTCACTAAAATAGGATTTTAGGGCTTTACACTGATTGGCTGTATGCGTCATCAAAGGTGAGCCTTCATCCGTCCAGACTTCACGGTAAGCAGCGGCTGATTTCGCGGGGCGAATATTCAAGATGATTCCGTTCAGAATAAACCACCAAATCGGACGAGGCACTTCAACAACACGAGGGTCGGATAGAAACTCCTTCAAGTAACGACGCAGTGCGGGTGTAGTTGCTTCGTCAGGAGTACCGAGGTTTGTGATTAAGACGCCTATTCGATCACCTTGGGAGTGACTGAAATCTTTCATGCCATGAAAACGCATTACCTTGATTTCCTTTAATTCATCAAATGAAAGAAGCCAGTTTAACTGAGCTCTACAACATCAAACGCGACTTCAGGGCTAACATCCTGATCATAGTCGATATTTGCGATACCAAAACCAAACAACTTTAAAAACTCCGCTTTGTAAGCCGCATAATCGGTCAACTCAAACAGATTTTCTGTCGTTACTTGCGGCCATAGATCACGGCAAGCTGACTGAACATCATCACGAAGTTCCCAATCATCCAAACGATAGCGGTTGGCATCATCCATCTGTGCACCTGTGCCATAAAGACCGGTACTGAACAAGCGCCAGACCTGATCCATACAGCCCTCATGCAAACCCTGCTCTTTCATGACTTTGAAAACCATAGACAGGTACAAAGGCATCACTGGAATCGCAGAACTGGCTTGCGTAACAACCGATTTAAGTACTGCTACGTTTGCCTGACCACCCATAGATGACAATTTGCTGTTCAATGTAAGAGCAGTTTCATCGAGATGCTGTTTCGCTTTACCTAATGCACCGTGCCAGTAGATCGGCCAGGTAATATCGGTGCCGATATAGCTGTAAGCAACGGTTTTGCAACCTTCAGCCAATACACCCGCATCCGCTAAGGCATCAATCCAAAGTTGCCAATCTTCACCACCCATCACCTTTATGGTCGCATCCACTTCTTCTTGAGTGGCAGGTTCGATTTCCGCTTCGGTGATGCAGTCTTTATTGGTATCGATGGCGGTGGAGCGATATGGCTCACCAATCGGTTTCAATACCGAACGAATCACTTCACCCGTATCAGGCAACTTCCGCACAGGAGAGGCGAGTGAATAAACCACGAGATCTATCTGGCCTAAATCAGTTTGGATTAACTCAATGACTTTTTGTTTCGCTTCATGAGAGAAGGCGTCGCCATTGATACTCTTGGCGTAAAGCCCAGCTTCATGTGCCAAACGATCAAAAGCAGCGGCGTTGTACCATCCTGCTGTACCGGTTTTCTTTTCAGAGCCAGGCTTTTCAAAAAACACACCAATCGTCGCAGCATCACTGCCAAAGGCTGCCGCTATACGAGAAGACATGCCATAGCCGCTGGAAGAACCAATCACCAACACACGCTTGGGACCATCCACTTTAGGCTGTGAACGGGTAAAATTGATTTGCTCTTGAACATTGGCCTCACAGCCAACCGGATGCGTTGTGGTACAGATAAAACCACGAATTTTAGGCTTAATAATCATAGGAATCGCTATCTTTCAGCTAGGGTTTAAGAATGGGATTAGCTTATCACAGAATGGATTAAAGGTTCATTAAGCTTGTCCATCTCGACAAGGTCAGACGGTTTATTAATTTACAAAAACTAGATGATGAAGGCAGAAGACAGAAAAGCCAAGTGACTACCTAGGGTGGTCACTTGGCCAAGTTTAGATCGACATCTTAGTGCGCAGATATTACCAAGCGGTGGCGAACTGGTCGTCAGACATCTCAGTGATGGTGGCACTACCCGCTTTGACCATGCGTGCATAGCCGAGATAGCGAGGAAGAATCTGCTCGAAGTAGAAACGTGCAGTGACCTGTTTGGCTTCTAGGAATGCATCATCTTCGCCCTCAGCTTGAAGCTTTTTAGCAGCTTCAGCTTGACGCAACATTTCCCAACCACCTGCAACAGTGCCTAATAGCATCATAAAATTATGCGCTACTGCACCGGGTAACTGAGGATCTTCACCCGCACCCGCCAATAGATCGTCACGTGCTTGTTCAACCACCAGAATCGCTTCACCTAAATCAGCTGCAAGCTCTGCAAACTCACCACCTGCGGCAACAGTTTCGCGCATTTCAGCCAACAATAGCGTCAGTGCTTCACCCTTATCCAGAATGATTTTACGCACAACTAGGTCAATGGCTTGAATACCATTGGTGCCTTCATAGATTGGCAAAATACGTGCATCGCGGAAGAATTGTGCTGCACCCGCCTCTTCAACAAAGCCCATACCACCATGAATCTGTACACCAATTGAGGTCACTTCTTGAGCAAACTCTGTGCACCAGCCTTTAACCACTGGGGTTAACAAAGCAGCACGCGCTTTTTCACGTGCACGAACCCCCTCATCAGCAGCATGATGAGAGAAATCAATACTGCCACATGCATCATAAGTTAATGCACGACCCGCTTCTGTAAAGGCTTTCATGGTCAAAAGCATACGACGTACATCGCCATGGCGAATGATAGGACCTGGCTCTTTGTAACCTACGGCAGGACTTTGAATACGATCATGAGCAAAGTTCAGTGCATGTTGATAAGCACGCTCTGCAATAGCAACACCCTGCAGACCCACACCTAAACGAGCATTGTTCATCATGGTGAACATACAGGCTAAACCACGATTCTCTTGACCTACCAGATAACCTACTGAGTTTTCAAAACCCATCACTGCAGTGGGGCTCGCGTGGATACCTAGCTTATGCTCTAAAGACAATGGCTTGGTGTTATTGTATTCGCCTAAGGAACCATCTGCATTGACCAAATACTTAGGAACAACAAACAAAGAAATACCACGAACACCGGCAGGAGCATCGGGTAGACGCGCCAATACCAAGTGAATGATGTTTTCTGTCAGGCTGTGATCACCCCAGGTGATGTAAATTTTTTCACCAGTAATACGGAAAACATCGCCATCTTTTTCAGCTTTACAACGAACTTGTGAAAGGTCAGAGCCCGCATTACCTTCCGTCAAGTTCATGGTACCCGCCCACTCACCGCTAATTAATTTAGGTAAGTAGGTGGTTTTAACTTCTTCACTTGCATTCAGTGCCAAACACTCTACCGCACCTTGAGATAACAACGGGCAAAGACCCCACGCCATATTGGCTGACTGCCACATTTCCATGACTGGAATAGACAGTAGGTAAGGCATTCCTTGGCCACCAAATTCTGGATCAAACTGAAGCGATCCCCAACCACCTTCGGCATATTGGTGATAGGCATCATGGAAACTTTCGGGACAAACAACGCCACCTTCTTTTAACTGGACGCCTTTTTGATCGCCATCCCAGTTAGTGGGTGCGATAACATCACGCGCAACACGGGCAGCTTCATCTAAAATCGCTTCAACCATATCAGCTGATGCATCTTCGTAAACTGGCATAGACGACAGTTCAGTCATGCGCGCAACTTGGTTGAGCGCGAGCTTCATGTCTTTTACCGGAGCATTATAGTCAGACATACTCTACCTTCTCGTTTTCGGTTTCAAATCTTAGTTTGGCTGACCTAGGATACATCGTCCAACGAAGTATCACCTTGTTAGCCATTAGGGTTTATACTTATTCTAGCACGTTAAACGTATCTGATAAGCACAAAATCGGTTACGCTTACACTTATACTGAACGATTTTTACAACACATAACAGGTTGGAGATAAAAATGCAGGAAATCCACGGATATTACTTGGAAGATCTTGAAGTCGGCATGAGTGAGTCCTATGCCAAAACCATTTCAGAATCAGATGTCTACCTGTTTGCAGGTGTTTCTGGTGATAACAACCCTGTGCATATCAATGAAGAATATGCGCAAACCACGATGTTCAAAAAACGTATTGTACACGGTATGTTCAGTGCGGCATTAATCTCTACCGTGGCAGGCACTCGCTTACCTGGACCTGGCTGTATCTATATCGATCAGCAGATTAAGTTCAAAGCACCTGTCTTTATCGGTGACACGGCGAAAGCAACCATTACCGTGACAGATATTGATACAACTCGTCGCCGCATCAAAGCACGTACCGATGTCACTGTTGGTGATAAAGTGGTGGCGACAGGCGAAGCGACTTTTATGGTGGACAAGCGCGAAGCTTAAGAGATAGAGCGCCAGTCCATTTCTAAGTTCGCTCTTCAACCATAGGATGAGCTACTCAGTTTTGAACTGGCGTACTTTAACATCTAAGTTCTCAGCTAATATTGCAAGAGACTCGCTAGCTTCTGCAACCTGTGTACTACCTGTCGCTATTTCGTGAATTCCCTCATTAATTTTACTGACATTATGATCTATCTCTTCAGCCACTGCAGTTTGCTCTTCTGCCGCTGAAGAAACCTGTATATTCATATCAGTAATCTGTTGTATCGCCTGCTGAATTCCATCTAACGCAGCAATTACTTTTTCTGCCATTTTGGCATCTTTATGAGCTTCATCCTGCTGAAGAGCCATCACAGCAACGGCATCAGAAGCTCCTTTTTGAAGAATATCAACGGTTTTTTCAATATCCACAGTCGCTAGCTGGGTACGGTTTGCCAAATTTCTAACTTCATCGGCAACGACAGCAAAACCTCGACCAAGATCACCGGCTCTAGCCGCTTCGATAGCAGCATTTAACGCCAGCAGGTTCGTCTGATCGGCAATATCGCGGATTACTTGCAACACTCCACCGATTTGCTGACTTTGTCCATCTAGCTCACGTATTACGGAAGCCGCATGTTCAATTTGATCTGCAAGATTTCGAATGGAATCCATTTCTTTAAGCACTAGTTGACGACCAGCATCGACAGTTTCCTGACCGTTTCTTGCCGCATCAGCGGCTAACTGAGTATTACCTGAAACGTCTTGACTAGTTGCAGCCATTTCATGCACAGCAACAGCCGCTTGTTCAGCTTGAGAACGTTGTAATGACGCGTATTCAACCGTCTGTTTTGATACCTGAGTTTGTTGTTCAGCTGCAGCAGCAATCTGTGTACAGGCTTGTTGCACATCACGAATCAATTCACGCAGTGAAGACATCATTTTATTAAATGCATTGGCAATATCACCAATCTCATCTCGAGAGTTTATTTCTAGCCTCTGGGTTAAATCACCTGCTCCGCTTGCAATATGCTGCATCATGCTTCGCATTTGATAAATCGGTTTCATAATCAATTTAATAAACCACAATACACCGGCTAGAACGAACAACATCAAAATAATTGCCATTAGCATTACTTGATTAAGAAATTGTAAAATTGCTCGATAACGCTCATTCAATGCTTCCGTGGCCCTTTCAACAGTGTCGCCAATTGATTCACGTAACTGCACGAGTTCAATCAATCTTGCCTGTCCCTCATCATATCGCTGCTCAAGAAACACAGAACTCACTGCGACCATACCCGAGAAAAACTCATGATACTGGTTTAATAGCCCCTGCATAATTTCAGGCTCAATTCGTTCTAGTCTTGCTATTCGGCCTTCGACATTGATTGAGTTTTTTGCTACCGAAATAAAGTAACTCTCATCTGAAGAGAGTATGCCGCTTTGAATATCGGCTGCTAACTGATTGATATCAGATTCTGTTTGTTTAAGTTGCTCACGAGTATCAACAAGTGCTAACAATTGACGTTCTGTAATCCAGTAAACACTTCCAAAAGCTATTGAAATCACAACTGCCAAGCAAACAAATGGAATCGCTATTTTTTGTATCAAAGAGAGTTTCATTAGCGACCTCCAGTTGGAATAAAACCTGCATTACTGATTGCTTCAAGTCCCTGAGGTGAACTAATCAATCTTAGCAGGCTATCTATTTCTGGTGTTCGTTCGAGATATACTAAATTCAACTCTCGTCGAATCGGATACTGCCCCGAATTAATAGTTTGAGCTGAGGGCTCTATAGCATTTAAAGATAAAATACGAATAGGGAGTCCTGCATCTCTCATCGATGCGGCAGCACCAAGTGAGACGTAACCAACACCTCCTTGCAGCCCTCCAACCAAAGTTAAGGCTTCAAGATTTGATCCTATAACCACTGCATTACTATCGATAGTTCTTCCTGATGGATTCGGCCTTTCTGGACTCGTTAAGCCTGTAAACTCTTCAAATAAATCTAAAGTGCTTCTGCCAATTTCTTTCGATACTAATATTACTGGCCAACTAAAATTATTAATTTCCTCCCAAGAAACCTGACGAGTATAAATGCTTACTAACTGTTGATGATTTATCTCTTTGAGTGGATTAGCATCATTAACGACAAATACTAAGGTATCCAATGCAATGGTGGTGTATTGAAGATCTTGAATTTCATCTGCTCTTAAACCCCGCGAGACCATGCCAATATCTGATACTCCCTCACGAACATCACTGATACCACGTCCACTTCCACCACCAGAAAGTTGCATCACCGTACCGGCATTTGTGCTGAGTGATGAAGATAGCGAATCTAGAATGGGGTAGATAGTACTTGCACCTGAAACTCTTAGTTCACTGGCATGGATATTGGAAGAGATGAAAAGAAGAAAGAATAGAGCCAAGTAAAATATATGGGAGGAACATTGTGATTTCATAATGAAAACATCCTCAGTTCTCGAAAATTATTATCTTTAATAATCTTAGGTGAGATCTGAGGATGTTACTACTTCTTTCGAACTAAAGAAGCCTAATGGAATTTAGAACCTTTTCTAATAAGATTATTCAAAAGTGCGCGCTCTAAGTACATCAGGCTTAAGGAAGTCTTTTCTTCCTAATTCCATATGATCACCCAACAAACGGCCTTCTTTTTCCAATCCGTAATAACTGTGCTTATGGAAAGTTTCTAAATACAACTCTCGAGTTTCGTGTACATCACCCGTGTAACGTGGATCTTGTGGTCGCTCTTGACTGTTAATGTAGGCAGCCAAGTCCCAAGACTCCTGAACATCCATACTGTGCGGTTGTCCTAAAGGCATATTCTGATGGATAAACCCTGCCATAGTGAAGATACGGATAATACCTGCACCCCAGTTATAGGAACCATCGCCCCAAAGCGCTGGGAACTGAGCCTCACCTCTTACCGCTAAACCGGCACCATCGTCAGCATGACAAATACTGCAGTTAGCTTCATACAGCTCTTTACCTCGAGCATAAGATGGCTCTTGCTCAGGTTCATCAATCGGATAGCCTCGCCCGTACAAGCTATTACCCGCCTGATAAATAGGGACGCCTTTAGCAAGCCATTGATGATAAGCGGCTAAAGCAACCATGTTATCACTACCATACTCAGGTGGCACACCGTTCATCGAATAGCTGAAACAACCAGCTATGCGCTCTTCCAAACTGTTTACTTGCTGATTTTTAGGCCTAAAATTAGGAAGTACTACTGCAGCAGGCCATACGGGTGCTGAAAAAGGCTGAGCCCCATCACCTAAATGGCAGCTGGAACAGTTCATATCATTGAAAACATTTTCACCTTTCAGCTGCTGAGTATTCGTGAATAGATCGTGCCCACGACGAATCACACGCTTCAGCTCTGGGTGAATAGAGGCTTCTTCTAGATCTTGCAGCGTTGGTGGTACGTGAACGTAATCACCTTCTTTAGGTTCAGGAAAATTCACTGGAAAGCGAGGTTCTGCAGTATGAGCAGCCTGACTAAAGGCTAGAACTAAAACACTGGCACTAAAAATAATTTTGGTATTTAACATGACAGGCTCCTTATTGTGATGGCTGCATCGATAACCAAGCAGACACGGCTTGAATATCATAAGGACTTAAACGCTCAGCGATCGCTAACATCAAATGCTGCGGATCGTTCTGACGCGTCTCTTTTTGCCATGCAAGTAGTTGTGCTTCGATATAACCGGAATGCTGACCAGCGATAGCGGGGAAATGCTCACCGGCACCCAAATTGTCAGGGCCATGACAGGACTGACAAGAGGGAATATAGCGAGACCAATCGCCATTTGTGGCTAGCGTTTGACCCCATTTGAGCATCTCTTCATCGGCAGACTCGCCACCTTTTCCAGCCGTTGCTGGCATTTCACTGTAGTAAACAGACACATCTCGCATTTGCTGATCATTCAGCATCGCCGCGAAAGGCGCCATTGATGCGTTTTTACGCTGACCTTCAGTAAAGTCTTTGAGTTGCTTATAGATATATGCGGCATCAAGACCAGCAAGACGTGGCCATGACTCACCACCGGGCATGTACATGCCACTGCCATCTGCCTGATGGCAGGCAGTACAAACTGCCGCAGCCGCTTGCCCACGGGTCGCATCACCATCAATGGCGTTTGCTTGAACAGCAAAACCCAGCGTGATACAGGCAGATATTAAGGGGATATGCGATAAGATTTTCATTGTTAGGTTGCTCCTCACCTCAGCTAACACATCTTGGTGTGTTAATTGAAACAACCTTACGCTTTAAGCGGCTTTTAAACTATTGGTAAAATCCTTGTTTGTCTAAAGGAATCTTTAGTTGGATTTAGCGCTCTAAACAGAGGCGTAACAGCTCAGCTAACGAATCAACCTGCATTTTTGTCATAATATGGTGTCGATGAACATCGACAGTGCGAGCACTAATGTTCAGTGTAGAGGCTATTCGCTTACTCGGCTCACCTTCTAAAAGCAGGCAAAGCACCTGCTCTTCTCGTGGGGTTAAACTGGCTCTACGCTGTTCGACAGGTAAATGTTGCGCTTGTTCCGTTAAGTACTGCTGATGCTTTTCTAACGCTCGGCTAACGGTATCTAACAGCAACTGATCATTATAGGGCTTTTCAAAAAAATCAAAGGCTCCTGCCTTCATGGCACGAACCGCCATCGGCACATCACCATGACCAGTCATGAAAATTACTGGTAATGCGGGTGCCCTTGCCATTAATTCCGTTTGCAGGGCTAAGCCACTCATACCGGGCATACGAATATCTAATAACACACATCCTAACTGCTGTAGATCTGCTTTTGTTAGAAGGCTGGCAGCATCTGCATATTCCTCAACCTGAAGATCAACAGACTCCAACAGCCACCTTAATGAACGTCTAACTGCTTCTTCATCATCAACTATATGGATTATCCCCGGCATTCAATGGACTCCTGTAACGGCTGTTGAATAGGTATGGTTAATGTTGCAACAGCTCCACCATCCTGACGATTTATCAAGGTTAGCTCACCACCCAAAGCTTCTGCTAAGGATCTGCTAAGCGATAAACCTAATCCCATTCCCTCTTTCCGAGTGGTCATAAAGGGCTCAAAAAGATGTTTTTCAATGCCAGCATCAATCCCCTTTCCACGGTCGAACAGCTGAATAATCAGACGATTATTAGCAACATCTTGACTGATAGAAAGACGCAACTCACGCTGACTCACTTCCTCATCCACCATGGCATCTAAAGCGTTGGTAATAAGGTTGGCGAGTATTTGTAGTAGATAAATACGATGACTAAAGATATCCGGCAAGTGACTGGAGAATTGTAAATCGGGTTTTACTTGAGCTTGATTTAAGCGCGTTTGACAAAAGAGCAAGGCATCTTCAACAACAGGAACGATGGCTAACCAGCTATACTCTCCTGCATCCTTTTTCAAAAAAGTGCGGATATTACGTATCACGGCTGCGGCTTGATCTGCCTGATTAGCGATCTGCTCAGACGCTTCAACTAACTGTACGCGACGATCCAACAGATCTTGGTTATCCCGTTGTAAATGCCTAACTGATCCGCGCGCATAATTCGCAATCGCCGTCAGCGGTTGATTCAACTCGTGTGCTAACCCTGCTGCCAGCTCTCCCATTAGGGTAAAACGAGATGCATGACGCAGTTCATCTTGATGATGCTGCGCTGTTTGCTCAGCTTCTCGATGACGCTGCTGCGACAACTCTAACTCATGTGTCCTTCTTCGCACTAAATACTCTGCACGGATATTATGCAACACCAACAGAATTAAAAGGGTAAATGCTCCATAAAACCAATAACGATGAATTAAAAGCCAATGTAGAATTGGGTTATGAGGAAAAGCTGCAAAAGGGCCAATTCGTAAACGTTCAAATACATCGTAAACAGATTGATAAGAAACAGGGGGTTGCCAGTGCACCACATCTTGCTCGATCAACACCGAGTCAGATTTCATCAAGGCTGCTAATACTTGTCGCGCTAGTGTGTCATTGGCTCTTGCTGTTCTTAATAATGGCCAGCCAGGATAGACAGGAGTTGAGATCATACAGGGATAGCCATCTATCGATTGAGCACCGATGGGGCGCAAAGCGGTTAAATCTAGACTACCTTCCAGTGCCATGACCTCGGCAAGACAACTGCGTAACACAATGGCATCAAACTCATCATGCAATAATCGTTCAACCAATTGATCCATTGGAAAACCGGTAAAACTCCAGTTGATAGCCCAACGGTTTACGTCATTATGATGTTGATTCAAGGTATCCAGCATCAGCTGATAACCCCCAAAGGATTCTAAACTGACTGCACCAACCCTTAAACCTTTTAGATCACTAAACTCATTAAGATCCTGACGCCCTTGATGCGTGAGTAACACCGAACCAACATAATTCAGCGGTAGCCCTTCTTTGAGGTGTTGTAACTGTGCTAAGGGCGCAATCTCATATTGCGCTGATAGAGCCACATAATGACCGGGATTTGTAATCAGAAAATCTAGCTGATGTTCAGCTAAAGCCTTATTCAATTCTTCTAACGTCATCGCGTGCAACACTAGACGATGTGCCGGCATTTCTGTTTCAAGACTTTGCAATGAAGGTAGCCAGTGTTGCTCAAAATCCTCCAACGTTCGCCAATCCAAGATACCGATATGTATCTCTTCAGCTGCAAGCTGCAACGCAAAGCCATGTAGTAAGATTAACACTAATAATGTCTGTATTTGTTTTGCCCAGATCATGGTTGATCCAGCCAACGATAAAGGGTTCTACGGCCTATCCCTAACAATGCCGCCGCTCTTCGTTTATTACCTTGTACCTCATCCAGAACCATCTGCACATAGCGCTTTTGTAACTCATCAAGAGTCGGTAGTTTATTGCCAGCTAACAAACGCTGCTCCATTCCGTTAGATTGAGATGATTCAACTGAACTGACATCAATACTAGAAGACTCAACGCTGGACGTTTGAAGGGGTGCTGAATCCAGCAAACGCGTTGGAAGATGCCTAGGTTCTATCCATTCAGATTCACAAAAGGCTACCGCTCTTTCCACCACATTTTGCAATTCACGTACATTACCTGGAAAACTATAAGCGCGAATGAAGGCCAAGGCTACTGCATTAAATCCATGAATTTCTCGACTCTGTGCGATGGCATGCTGACGCACAAACTGCTGCGCCAGCAATTCCAAATCACCCTCTCTATCACGCAGCGGTGGTATCTGAATCGCAAAGGTTTCTAGGCGATAGTAAAAATCTTCGCGGAAACTACCTTCAGCCACTTTTTGCTTTAAATCACGATGAGTCGCAGCAATAATCCTGACATCAACCTGCACTTCTGTATCTTGGCCCACAGGACGAACCGAGCCATCTTGTAACGCTCGAAGCAGCTTCGCCTGAAGTGCGAGTGGCATTTCACCTATTTCGTCTAACAGTAAACTACCGCCTTGTGCTTCTTGCAACAAACCTTTTCGTGCCTTTTGTGCTCCGGTAAATGCGCCAGCGGCATGACCGAAAAACTCACTTTCAAGCAGCTCTGAGGGGATGCCTGCACAGTTGACTGCCAAAAAAGGGCCTTCTTGACGCTCACTTTCTGCGTGCAGCGCTCGGGCCACTAACTCTTTACCTGTCCCACTTTCACCATTGATCAGTACTGGACCTTGTGCACGAGCGACTACTCGTATCTGATCATATAAATGTCGCATAACGCGACTAGAGCCAATAATGCCATGAAAGGCATGATCCTTTTTGGAGAGCTGACGAAAAGCACTTAATTCATGACGTACGCGCCGATGCTCCAATACTTTGGCAACACTCAGCAGAAAATGATCCAAATCTAAGGGCTTGGTTAAAAAGTCATCGGCCCCAGCCTGTAAAGCCTCAACAGCCTGTCGCACACTTCCAAACGCGGTGATCACAATTATCGAAGGGCGTATTGATTCATCCAGCTTGATGATTTGCTCAACTAACTGCATCCCGTGACCGTCAGGTAAACGCAAGTCAGTAATCACCATGCTAGGCTGCAATTGCTCTAACTGTTGCCTTGCTTGCATCAGATTATCGGTCGCATGCAGAGTAAATCCCTCTGCTTCGAGTTCATCAACAATCAAAGCAGATAGCGACTGATCATCTTCCACCAGTAAAATTGGGGCTGACTTTTTATCACGCTGGTTCATAACTCACCCTTTTCTAGTGGGAAGATCAATTCAAAGCGCGCACCGCCTAATTCACTTTGCTGAACTTCTATCCGCCCTTGATGCTCTTCAACAATTCTTTTAACGATAGCTAGGCCTAACCCGCTCCCCTGCCCTGGTATTTTAGTCGTCACAAAGGGTTCAAATAACTGTTCTTTAATGCTCGCATCGATGCCAGCGCCACCATCTTCAATAATAAGATGAATCTTGTCATCGACTGACCAGTGTATTTTGACAGGCCCTTCTGGACAGGCTTGGCAGGCATTTCTTAACAAATTAATGATTGCCTGTTCTAAGCTTAACGAATCACCTTGCAGCATCGCCTTGTTGCCTGGAATCAGCTCCACGTGAAAACCTTCGCCCTCAATTAAAGACTGAGCTCTGGCGACAAGGGCATAAAGATCTAACTGTCGGATCTTAGCGCGAGATGATCGCCCATAGGATAAGAGTTGCTGAATTATTGAGGTCATGCGTGCCGTTTGGTGACGAATATCCTGTAACTCATCAAGGTCTTTAGTCTCGGTCAAACGCCGTTGTAGACGACTGGCACGACCATCCACGACACTCAATGGGGCACCTAACTCATGTGCCACACCGGCCGAAAGCTGTCCTAATGCCGCCAGCGTTTCTGTTTGGCGCAGACGTTCAGCGATCATTTCTCGCTCAAGGCGCTGCTGTTCTTCTCGCGCTTCTGCCTGCTGGATAGCATCCAACATACCATTTAGTCCTGATGCTAGTTTACGCATTTCACTAGGCCCATCTTCAAAAGCCCGGTGATGATGCTCTCCTGCCTCCACACGCTGAATACTGCGAAGAATGCGATCTAAGGGCCTTCCAATTGCACGTTGATGGGTCAGTACCAAGATACCTAAAATTAGCAAGCTAGTGAGTAAAAAGCCTCCCCAAGATCCATAAGCCAGTCGTCTTAGTTGCTGATCAATATCGCTATGGCGACGTGTGACTTGAAGCAAGCCGTTAGGTTGCCCAAACTCATCAAACATTGGCATAAAAAAGGAGTAGACATCTCGTCCACGAATACGCTCATATTGATCGAATTCGCCAGATAAGGTTTTTAATAGCGCATCTTCAGCTTGTGCTTGCGTAGGATTTACCACACCAAAGCTGATCACAGGGTTTCCATCGGCATCAAATAGATAGGCACCATAAACTTCAGTGATACCGAACAGAGAAGCCATATTGTTTTGCATCTGTTCTAAATCATTTCGAGCCATAGCCTGACTGATTGGCAAATAAACTGCACGCGCGACTAACTGAAGATCACGCTGCATGCGCTCTTCAATAAAGTGACTGACAAGCATTTGCCCCGCAGATAGGATGATTGCCAAGATCACTAACACCGGTAGCGCCACTCTAACCAGTAACACTCTGCGAAGGTTTCCCGACAATAATTGATATGGCACATTTCACCTTTTGCAGACGGTCTTATTCAAGCATCGACTCAGCTTAATATTTTGGCACATGAGTCAATATGACACACAAGACTGACACATTCACACTATCTTGCCAACCAATAAAACCCCTCACCAAGACACGAAATGAAAACTTTATTCATAATTATTAGTAACTTATAAATAATATTGAAAAATTGGCACGGCATTCGCTTTAACCTTATTGAAATGCAAACTAAGGAGTTATAAAGATGAAGAAAACACTACTTGCCGCTGCTATTACCGGTTTATTAACCCTAGGTGCCACTTCACACGTGATGGCCTATGAGGCACAGTCACCCATGCCTGCTCAACAAACTCAAGTTGAATTTACTGAAACAGACTTGCAAACCTTTGCCGCTGTTCAAGGTGATCTCGACACCGTTCGTGCTGAATACTCTGCGCGTTTAGAGGCCGCTTCTGATCAAGAGCAAGCAGCGCAGCTTCAACAAGAAGCCAGCATAATGATGATTCAAGCGGTTGAAGCAGCCGGTATGGAAGTTGAAACTTACAATGAAATTGCCTTAGCACTGCAAAGCGATCCAGCACTTCGTGATCGTGTCGCTGAAATGCTGAACTAATCTGTTCATCACAGTCATAAGGGCGGTCCATACCGCCCTTATTAGTTACTCATTGATCAGCTAAGCTGGCAAACTCTTTAACCAATCATGGATAAACTGCTGTTGCTGATCATCAACAAGGGTGGGTGCATGACCGATACCAGCAAGACTGACCTTTTGTGCATTGGGTTGACTTAAGCACATTTGCTCAAGTTGTTTCTGCGATAAAAGATCTGACTTTTCGCCACGAACAATCAAGATAGGACAGCTAATCGCCTGCCACTGCGCCCAAAGCGTCGGCTGCTCATCCTGTTCATCAGGAACACTAAATCCCTTAGTGATGGCTGGATCGTAATGGAGTGTGATACGCCCATCAGCGAGTCGACGTGACGAGGTCATGGCCATACGACACCAAAACTCTTCACTATTCTTGCCAAAAGTGACATAAACCGATTTCAACCACTGCTCTAGTTGTGTCACGGTATCGAACACTGGCTGAATGCCAATATAATCACTGATACGCTGAATGGCCTCTCTTGGCAGCTCAGGCCCTACATCATTAACGAGCAGGGCTTTTATTGGGGTATTTTCCTCAGACGCCAAAAGGATACCAATTAAACCACCCATGGAAGTACCTATCCACACACAGGACTGAATCGCTAAAGCGTGTAATAGCTGCTTGGCCAGTTGTACATAAAATGGAATCACATATTGTTGCTCAGGTTGCTGACTCCATTGCGACAACCCCCTTCCAATGGTGTCTGGACAGATCACGTAATAATCTCTTGCTAATCCGCGAGCCAGCTCGTCGAAATCGCGTCCCGTTCGGGTTAAGCCATGCCACATGACTATCGCAGGTGACGATGAATCTCCCCAGCAGGTAACATGCACTTCTAAATCATGACAGCGAATAAACTGATGCGTTGAATTCATGTGCGATTCCTTCAAATTAAAGTTGGGTTAGCCAGCGCTGATCAAATTCATCCACCCAGTTTCCCATCAAGCGATCAACCGGATTAGATAAAAATACATGGTAGGCTAAACAGCAGTTTTTCAACGCCTCTTCATTTGCAGCCAGTTTTTCTATTAGAACCCAATCATTCCAAGCCACGTAGAGGCCCCAATCAGCTCGGTCAATTTCACAATTAGGAAGTCGATAGTGCCAAGTAGGACGGGGCTTAACCAATTGATCATCAATCACCGACATGACTCGAGATTCGTCCAGATAGGCAAATAACGGCAGACAGTCTAATGCTCGGTTTCGGGTTGGATTGTCTGCTAAATAATCGTCAATCAAGACTGCTTGATCTGGCCAATAGTCCAAATCAATGACTTTCAGCACATAACTTCGTGGAAAGGGCTCTGCAAATCTGGTCATACGGCGCATTAAGTTTACTTTTGAGCGCTCATAAAGCCATTCATAGCAACATAAAAACGCTTTTATAAATGCGCTCAATTGATGCGCATCTTTAGAGTGAATTTCAGGATTAAATTGCATTCCAAATGCATTTGTCAGTTGATCAGAAGTCCCTCTAGCACCAATATGCCTTAGCGCAACGATCAACTCCTCTACTTCTATCAGTCTGTCAAAAGGAAGGGGTGGACTGACGATTTCCAGTGGCACCAAGGGTAAAGATACCTTTTTAAGCAAGGTCTCGGCTGAGTCATTTAACTCACCAGAAAATGTTTCTCGTTCATGTTCTTGGCGACCCATTTTTTTCAATAAATCGAAGTCTAATTCAACAACCCAGTCGCCTGCTGGATCACCTGACAATAATCGCTCATAGCGTCCCGGAGAATTTACAGATAATGAAAAGGTTTTAGATAACAACTGGGTGACATGCTCTAGCGTGACGCCGTTCATTTCTATCTCAACGCCACAACGCCTTGGCTGGCCTTCAGCATTTTTTTGCCAAGGTGGATCTGCTAAAAAAGGGATTTCTGCCATGAATCTTTCATACTCCTGTTCACTATTTACAATCTGCGATACACCCATGCCTCTTGGCCATTCACCAACTGCATTTTAACCCGCTCATACCGCACACCCAGACGTTCATAATGATCTAAACGCGCCAGCTCTTCTGCCGTGACTCGGACAAGGTATCCCTCCGTTGTTTGCTCTGGATCAGGGATAATGGTCAGTCTTTCTCGACGGACGCCCTTTAATTGAGCAGGCTCAGCATCTCCCTTTCTTCCCATCACTAGCCAACGCACCCAGGGTGACTTAAGTGTACCAAAGACAAACACTTGATGAGTGGTTTGTTCTATAGCTGGCATTCCCTCAGGAGGTTGATAACCTAATGGACTAAACCACTTTAACCATAACACGAAGAGCGCTAGCAACATGATTGCCAGCAGCCAAAAGAAAAGATGCAACACTGATTTTTTTAGCGCCTTAATAATCAACACTCACTCATTATAGATAAGGTGGTGTACATGCGCTAACTATGACACATTCACCTGTCCCTAAATTTCTGAATCGATGCGGTTGACGGCTATCAAAAAGATAAGCATCGCCCGCCTTCAAAATTTGTTTACGATCCCCTACCGTCAGCTCAATAGCACCTTCAATGACAATACCACCCTCTTCAGATTCGTGCTGAAGCATGGCTTTGCCAGTATCGGCACCTGGCGCATAACGCTCATACAGAATTTGCAAATTATGATGGCGCATATCACCGACCTGCAAAAATTCAACCGGGCCTGATGCTAAAGGCAACAGGTCGGAGGCCTTGAAGAAAACTCGACTCTCCTCCGGTGTTTCTAAAGCAAAAAAATCGGTTAACGACATCGGAATCACTTCAAGAATTTTCTTTAACGAAGAGACTGAGGGACTACTTTGATTATTTTCAATTAATGAAATAGCGGCATTAGTGACACCTGCTCGCTTTGCCAGTTCGCGCTGTGATAAGCCTGCGTTTTGGCGAACAAACCTTAAGCGAGAACCCAGTTCAAAATCATCGTTTGTGTTGTTTAGCTCATTCACTAGATACAACTCCGTTAATGCACTATGTTTAAACATTCATACCGCAAAAGGCACTAAAATGGAGCACAAAAATACACTTGCATTCCATCATTCAAGTATGCGATAAATAAACTTAACACACGGGCCATCAGATGTCCGTCAAGGAATACCCTAATTGGCACAAAACCTGCAAAACATTCTACAAATAGTTTGATAGGTTGCCATAAGTGGCCATTCCTTGGGGAATAATAACTATAATACCCACCCGTTAGAAGTGGAGTGTTATTTTTCGCCCTTACTGTCAATTTTTATTAACAGGTCAGTTGCTACTGACGCAGGAGGAGAAAGATATGCAGACAGGCACGACCAACGAGCCTTTAGTGCGTTTCACCGGCGTACAAAAAACCTATGATGGTGAAACCCTAGTCGTTAAGGATCTTAACCTTAACATCCAAAAAGGCGAATTTGTCACCCTGCTAGGTCCGTCTGGTTCCGGAAAAACAACCTGCTTAATGATGTTAGCAGGGTTTGAAGTACCAACAAGTGGCGACATTTTCCTCGGCGAACAACGCTTGAATACCCTTCCACCGCATAAACGTAACATCGGCATGGTTTTTCAAAACTACGCCCTGTTTCCGCATATGACGGTTGAAGAAAATCTCTTTTATCCATTAAAAACACGCAAGGTTCCCAAGGCGGAAGCTCGAGCTAAAGTCGATAAAATTCTGCAAACGATTCAGCTTGAATCCTTTGCAAATCGTCGTCCTTCGCAATTGTCTGGCGGTCAGCAACAACGTGTCGCTCTGGCTAGAGCTCTAGTCTTTGAGCCTCAACTGGTTTTAATGGATGAACCCTTAGGTGCTTTGGATAAGCAACTGCGTGAACATATGCAGCTTGAGATTAAACACCTGCACGAAAATCTGGGCTTAACGGTGGTATTTGTTACCCATGATCAAAGTGAAGCCTTGACCATGTCAGATCGTGTTGCGGTGTTTAATGATGGCAAGATTCAACAAATCGATACGCCACAAGCCTTATATGAATACCCAGCCAACTCTTTCGTTGCGCAATTCATTGGAGAGAACAACACCCTGATGGGGAAAGTGAACTCGCTTGATGGAGACTTCTGCAGCGTCAGCTTTGGTGAAGGTCTGGGTACACGAGCTTCTAGAATTCAAGACTTGTCTGCCGGAAGTCCAACTCGCCTTTCCATTCGTCCAGAACGCATTCGTCTGAATGGTTCCAGCGAAGGACTGCCTAACCGCTTTAAAGCGAAACTACATGAGTTCATCTATTTAGGTGATCACTTGCGTCTTCGCTGTGAACTGGCTGGAAATGACCAGTTTTACGTTAAGGTTCCGGTCAGTGAACTCTGTCCTTCTTTATCCATTGGCGATCACATTGATATCGGCTGGCGTGATGAAGATGTTCGAGCACTGGACGCTTCCTAATTTGCTGCAAAACACTCACTGAAAACCACTCGTCAATATCGGAGACGATTATGAAACTCAAAAATAAAATGACTAAACAACTCTTAACTGGTGGCCTATTAACGGCTGGCTTGGCTCTAGCGGGTAACGCTCAAGCCTTAACGGTTATCTCTTTTGGTGGTGCATCGGGTGACGCCATGCAAGAAGCCTATTATGCACCTTTTTCTCAGCAAACTGGCAATGCAGTGACTCCAGGTGATTACAACGGTGAATTTGCCCGTATTCGCGCCATGGTTGAAACCGGCAATGTGAGCTGGGATGTCGTCGAAGTTGAATCTCCTGAACTGGCGCGCGGTTGTTTCGAAGGACTCTTTGAACCGATTGATTGGGAAGTATTGGGCATTGCTGATGATTTAATCCCTGCTGCGGTAACCGAATGTGGTGTGGGTACGTTTGTATGGTCCACCGTTTTAGCCTATGACGCAGATCGTCTACCACGCGCACCTGAAAGCTGGGCTGACTTCTGGAACGTTGAAGAGTTTCCAGGTACACGCGGCCTTCGCCGTGGTGCTAAATATACACTGGAGTTTGCATTACTCGCGGATGGTGTTGCGGTTGAAGACCTTTACGATGTGTTGGCTACACCTGAAGGTGTTAATCGTGCATTCGCAAAGCTTGACGAGATCAAACCTCACATCCAATGGTGGGAAGCCGGTGCTCAGCCTCCACAGTGGCTAGTGGCTGGTGATGTGGTCATGTCATCTGCCTATAATGGTCGTATCGCAGCAGCACAAGAAGAAGGTCGTAACCTTGAGATCGTCTGGAACGGCAGCCTATACGATTTAGATTACTGGGCGATTGTTCAGGGCAGCAATCAAGCAGAAACAGCCTATGACTTTATCCGCTTCGCTAGCCAAGCCGATACTCAAGCTGAATACTCAAGCCGTATTCCTTATGGTCCTGTAAACCCTGCTGCAATCGAACTATTAAGCGAAAAACAAGCGGCTCGTATGCCAACCGCAGACGCTAACCTAGAAGGTGCGTTAGCCGTTAACACCGATTTCTGGGTTGATTTTGGTGAAGAGCTAGAACAGCGCTTCAACTCTTGGGCTTCTCGTTAATTAAGTAAACAAGGTCAAGGATGACCTTTTTCCGATTCACAACGGGTCTGCCAAAGACCGGAGGAGATAATGACCAGCATAACGGCCAACCACACGGCACAGGATAATCAACCGATTGCCGGCCTAAAGGCGCAACTTCGCCGCGCTGAACGCATGAAAAAAATTAAGGCTATGCTGCTAGTGGCGCCTTTAGCCCTTTTTTTGATGATCGCTTTTGTAATGCCGATTAGCAGTATGCTATGGCGCAGTATCGATAACACTGAAGTGGGATCGGTCATGCCAAAAACGGCTGACGCTATCCTCCATTGGGATGGCCAAGGCATACCTGATGAAGCCGTATTTGAGGCTTTTGCTAACGAGTTAAGAGAATCAAGAGCAGGTGGAGGACTTGGTCGTATTGGTCGTCGTCTAAATTACGAAGATCCTACTTTTAGATCCTTACTCACTCAAACACTTCGCGGCTTACCTGCCACAACTGAAGTGACTTGGACGGAAGAGCTGATCGGCATTAATGCTCGTTGGAACGAAACATCCACTTGGTTAGCCGTTCAACGTACTGCACCTACTGTAACTGATCGCTATTTATTGGCAGCACTGGATTTAGAAAGAGCTGAGCAAGGGCAAATTGCCAAAGTTGCTCCCAATCAGAGGCTTTATGTTGAAGTATTTAAACGTACCCTAGTCATTGCGGGTGGCGTAACACTCATCTGTTTATTCTTGGGTTTTCCATTGGCTTACTTACTGGCAACCCTACCTACGTCAAAAAGTAACTTACTATTGATATGCGTGTTACTGCCCTTCTGGACATCATTACTAGTGAGAACCGCTGCATGGATTGTGTTACTTCAATCCGGAGGTCTGGTGAATTCGGGCTTGATGTGGACAGGGATCATTGACGCTCCGATTCAACTGGTTTTTAACCGTATCGGTGTATTTTTCGCAATGGTACATGTATTACTGCCCTTTATGATTTTACCGCTTTACAGTGTCATGAAAAGCGTCCCATCAACCTATCAGAGAGCAGCGGTTTCGCTGGGTGCACATCCTTTTGCCGCCTTTTGGCAAGTTTATGTACCGCAAACACTATCAGGCATTGCGGCAGGGACGATTCTCGTCTTCATTATGGCGCTGGGTTACTACATCACCCCTGCATTGGTCGGCGGACCTTCTGATCAAATGGTCAGTTACTATGTGGCCTACTACACCAATACCACCAACAACTGGGGTATGGCGGCTGCATTAGGGGCATTACTGTTGATCGTGACGCTGCTGCTTTACATGGTCTATCACAAACTGGTTAATCAAAAACAACTGGTGCGGAGCTAATCTAATGAGTCTACAACCTTACGCCTCCCCTATTGAACGTATTTGGTTCTGGGTATTTAGAATTTTCTGCGGCCTCATTCTGCTGTTTTTGATGGTTCCGGTACTGGTGATCATTCCACTTTCTTTTAGTGAAAGTAGCTTCTTAACCTACCCTATACAGGGATTTTCATTACGCTGGTATGAGCAGATCTTTAGCTCAGGTCCTTGGATGGATTCACTTAAAAACAGCTTAATTGTGGCACCCTTGGCAACCATTCTTGCCATGATCTTTGGAACCTTGGCAGCAGTGGGATTAAATCGCGCTGACTTTCCGGGGAAAGGCTTGATCTTGGCGTTACTGATTTCGCCGATGGTCGTTCC
Organism: Nitrincola schmidtii; assembly: GCF_008973715.1. GTDB lineage: Bacteria > Pseudomonadota > Gammaproteobacteria > Pseudomonadales > Balneatricaceae > Nitrincola > Nitrincola schmidtii. The sequence continues at coordinate 287,647 of NZ_WBOL01000002.1, read as the reverse complement.
TTTGGTCATAGTTGCAGTGGGGATGTATTTCTTCTTCGCCAACTTGGGCCTATTGAACAGCTACACTGGCTTGGTGATCGCACACGCGGTATTAGGCGTACCTTTTGTGGTGATAACGGTTAATGCAACACTACAAAACTTTGACTACAACCAGATTCGAGCGGGTGCCAGTTTAGGTGCAAGTCCGCTAAGGGTTTTCTTTACTGTGGTTCTACCACAAATCATTCCGGGTGTTGCTTCTGGTGGACTCTTTGCCTTTGCAACCTCTTTTGATGAAGTGGTCGTGGCACTCTTTATTGCCAGCCCAACAGAAAGAACCTTACCGATTCAAATGTTTTCAGGTATTCGAGAAAACATCAGCCCCGCCATTGCGGCCATGGCTACCTTACTGATTTTGATGTCTGTTGTGCTGTTGCTAGTGATGGAGTTCCTACGTCGCCGTAGCGAAAAACTCAGCACACATAGATAAACCAGAAAAACACGAGTGGCTTTAGTGCCCCCTATTCGTGCATGACATTGGAGATAAACATGCTACAAGCGATGCAGCTGTTTCGACAGCAAGCGTATATAAATGGCCAATGGGTCGATGCAGACAGCGGTAAATGCTACAGCATCCACAACCCAGCAACCGGCGAAAAACTAGGTGACGTCCCCAGTATGGGAGCAGCGGAAACTCAGCGTGCCATCGATGCTGCAGAAGCAGCACTGCCTGCATGGCGAGCTAAAACCGCCAAAGAAAGAGCGGTAATACTTCGTCGTTGGTTTGATTTAATGATGAAGCATCAAGATGATTTAGGTCGTTTGATGACGCTTGAGCAAGGCAAACCTCTGGCTGAAGCCAAGGGTGAAATCGCCTACGCTGCCTCATTCGTAGAATGGTTTGCTGAAGAAGCCAAGCGCGTCTATGGTGAAACCATTCCGGGTCATCAAGCAGATAAGCGCATTGTCGTGATCCGTCAACCGATCGGAGTAACCGCCGCAATTACGCCGTGGAACTTCCCATCGGCCATGATTACCCGTAAAGCCGCACCGGCCTTAGCAGCGGGCTGCACAATGGTGTTAAAACCTGCTCCACAAACACCTTTCTCAGCGTTAGCCTTGGTGCAGTTAGCTGAAGAAGCCGGAATTCCTGCAGGTGTATTGAGTGTCGTCACAGCGACCGCAGAAGATTCCATCGATGTGGGTAACACTTTCTGCAATAGCGATGTGGTGCGCAAGCTCTCCTTCACAGGCTCGACCGGTGTCGGTATCAAACTGATGCAACAATGTGCGCCGACCCTGAAAAAGCTCTCACTAGAGCTCGGTGGTAATGCTCCGTTTGTGGTGTTTGATGACGCCGATCTGGATGCTGCGGTTGAAGGTGCCATCATCTCCAAATACCGTAACGCTGGACAAACCTGTGTTTGCGCTAACCGCATCTATGTTCAAAAAGGTGTTTATGACGCCTTCGCTGAAAAATTTGCCGTTGCAGTGAAAAAGCTCAACGTGGGCAATGGATTAGATGAAGGCGTCACTACAGGGCCTTTGATTGATGCCAATGCGGTGAAGAAGGTACAAGCGCACCTTCAAGACGCGCTCAGCAAAGGAGCAAAACTGACTGTCGGTGGTAATGCACATGCGCTAGGTGGCACCTTCTTTGAGCCCACCATTGTCACCGGTGCCACGCCAGACATGCTGATTGCCAAAGAAGAAACCTTTGGTCCACTGGCTCCTTTGTTCGCCTTTGAAGATGAGACCGATGTAATTCGTATGGCGAATGATACCGAATACGGCTTGGCTGCATACTTTTATGCACGTGATTTGGGTCGTGTGTGGCGCGTCGCTGAAGCACTGGAATACGGCATGGTCGGTATCAATACTGGTGTCATCTCAACCGAAGTTGCCCCCTTCGGTGGTGTGAAGTCTTCGGGCCTAGGACGTGAAGGGTCGCGTCATGGCATCGAAGAATATCTCGAAATGAAATACCTCTGCATCAATATATAAGCATCTGGAGACAAGACTCATGAGTAAAACTAATGCAGGCATGATCGAACGTAAAACACAGGCAGTTGCCCGTGGTGTCGGCCTGGCACATCCTCTTTTTATCGACTCTGCCCGCAACGCAACCCTAACGGATGTAGAGGGACGCGAGTTTATCGACTTTGCTGGCGGTATCGCTGTATTGAATACAGGTCACCTGCATCCCACAGTCAAACAAGCCGTTGCTGATCAGTTAGAAAAACTGTCACATACCTGTTTTATGGTCATGGGTTATGAACCCTACGTTGAGGTGTGTGAAAAAATTAATGCCTTGGCAACAGGCCCTTCAGCGAAGAAAAGTGCGCTGTTCACCACCGGTGCTGAAGCCGTGGAAAACGCCATTAAAGTTGCGCGCGCACACACAGGCCGTACCGGTGTGATTGCTTTCGGTGCTGGCTATCATGGCCGCACCATGGCAACCCTCGCACTGACGGGTAAGATCGCACCCTACTCAAGTGGCATGGGCCTAATGCCTGGTGATGTCTACCGTGCTCAATACCCTTGTGACATTCATGGCGTATCTACCGCTGACGCACTGGCTTCTATTGAGCGTATCTTCAAATTTGATGCAGAAGCTTGCAACATTGCCGCCATTATTCTTGAGCCTGTTCAAGGTGAAGGCGGTTTCTATGTGGCTCCAAAAGAGTTTATGCAAGCATTGCGTGAACTTTGCGACAAGCATGGCATTCTATTGATAGCTGATGAAGTACAAACCGGAGCAGGTCGAACCGGAACCTTCTTCGCCATGGAGCAAACCGGTGTTGAACCGGATATCACCACGTTTGCTAAATCAATTGCCGGTGGTTTCCCATTGTCAGGTATTGTCGGTAAAGCCGATATTATCGACAGCATCGCACCCGGTGGTCTAGGCGGCACTTATGGTGGCAGCCCAACCGCCTGTGCGGCAGCCCTTGGCGTATTACAAGTGTTTGAGCAGGAAAACTTGCTGGCTCGCGCTAAGGAAGTCGGTGCTAAACTGACCAGTCACTTAAATGAATTGGCTAAGCAGCACAGCGTTATTGCCGATGTACGCGGCTTAGGTGCTATGGTGGCGATGGAACTGATTGACGAACACGGTAAACCTCAACCGGAACTCACCGCAAAAGTGGTTGCCAAAGCACGTGACAAAGGTCTGATTCTGATCTCTTGTGGTATGTACGGCAACGTTGTCCGCATCCTCGTGCCTTTAACTGTGCCAGATTCGCAATTACAGCAGGGTCTAGAGATCATTAACGAGTGTTTTGCTGAACTCGCTTAATCTTTGCACTGTTTCATAAAATCGCCCGCTTCTGCGGGCGATTTTTTAAACAAGCTGGGCTATACTAATGCCTTAGTCTAACTCACTGTCATAGGAAGCGGCTTCATGAGCGAAGAATACAAAACACTGGCTGAAATGGGTATCGAAGAGGTCTCTGAAATAGAGAAATTTTCCACACGCCAAGAAGGCGATATGGATATCCTTAAAATCTATTTTTATCGAGATCCAGGCGAGTGGTTTGCCAAAAGCAAAAAATTCAAGTTCAAGCGACAAGTGAAAACCGTTCGCGTGAATGAAGGCAAAGTGTCTTATCGCGAAACCTCTGAATCATCTCCCTACTTTCTCCGTGCACTCACTGAGCTAGAGAAGCTTTCTGATAAAATGCACAGCGTAAAAGGTCGCAAAGAGATCCTTCTTGAAGAAGTGGATCACCTAGAAAAAGTGATGGAACGCAAGATTGCCGATATTCGTCGTCAGATTGAAGAGCTTTAATACGATAGCCATGGTCATGCATAACGCCCATCAAGCCATGCCAAATAACGGTATGGCTGATGAGCAAACATCTGATTAGAAGGTTAACCTTAGATAACACCCTTCTGCTTCAATTCTGCCAACTCACTTTCTGACAAGCTTAAGCATCGAGCTAAGACTTCATCAGTGTGCTGACCCAAGAGAGGCGGTGCTGTCGTTGCATTCAATGCTTCGCCGTTAAAGCGAATGGGGTTACTGACCAGATTGACCGACCCATCTTGTGGATGAGGCAAGCTAATCTTTAAACCTCGATGTTTCACTTGCGGATCTTCAAAGACTCTATCAAGGGTATTGATCGGACCACAAGGAACACCTACCTGTTCAAGCACATCCAACCACTGATCGGTGGTTTTCTGCTGCAAAGGTCCCAGCAATAGCGGAATCAACTCGGCACGGTGCTGAACACGTAGCGCATTAGTCTGAAAACGAGGATCATCTGCTAACTCAGAGCATCCGGCCACTTCACAGAAACGCCTGAACTGTCCGTCATTACCCACTGCTAAAATCAAATGACCATCCGCCGTAGCAAAAGCTTGGTAAGGCACAATATTCGGATGCGCATTACCTAAACGCTGCGGTACATGACCCGATGTTAAATAGTTAAGCGCTTGGTTGGCCAACACACCGACCTGGACATCTAATAAAGCCAAGTCTATGAAAGTCCCTTCACCCGTTTGATGTCGTTGGAAAAGCGCAGCCATAATGGCATTTGCAGCATACATGCCGGTAAAGATATCGGCAAACGCCACACCAACTTTGACAGGACCGCCACCGACTTCAGAATCTGGCTGACCGGTTAAGCTCATCAAGCCACCCATTCCCTGAATCATAAAGTCATAGCCTGCACGTTGAGCGTAAGGGCCATCTTGACCAAATCCAGTAATAGAGCAGTAAATCAGATCAGGTTTAATCGCCTTCAACGATTCATAGTCCAAGTGATACTTTTTCAGCCCACCGACCTTAAAGTTCTCTAACACCACATCGCATTGCTGAACCAGCTTGTGCAGTAGCGCCTGCCCCTCGGGGTTCGCCATATCGACGGTAACGGATTGCTTACCGCGGTTAGCACCCAGATAGTAGGCTGCTTCATGCGACTGCTCTAACCAAGGTGGACCCCAGCGACGGGTATCATCACCTTCTCCAGGGCGTTCGATCTTGATCACTTCTGCCCCAAGGTCAGCCAATTGTTGGCTACACCAGGGGCCGGCTAGGATACGGGATAGATCCAGTACCCTAATACCTTTGAGAGGTTTTGCCGGCATAGATCACCTCATTTAGAAGAAGGCTTGAATACCGGTTTGTGCACGGCCCAGAATCAAGCCATGAACGTCATGAGTCCCTTCATAGGTATTCACAGACTCTAGGTTAACCATGTGACGCATCACACCGTATTCATCAGAAACACCGTTACCACCGTGCATATCACGCGCAACACGAGCGATATCCAGTGCTTTACCACAGTTATTACGCTTAACCATGGAGATCATTTCAGGTGCCCAGTTGCCGGAGTCGATCAAACGACCCACTTGAAGCACGGCTTGAAGCCCAAGCGTGATCTCGGTTTGCATATTGGTCAGCTTCATTTGAATCAGCTGAGTGGCTGCTAAAGGACGACCAAATTGCTTACGGTCTAAGGTGTACTGACGCGCTGCATGCCAGCAGAATTCAGCCGCGCCTAACACACCCCATGCGATACCAAAACGGGCTTTGTTCAAGCAGCCAAATGGACCTGATAAGCCAGTCGCACCCGGTAATAAATTTTCTTCTGGAACAAATGCGTTATCCAGTACGATCTCACCGGTAATAGAGGCACGCAGAGACAACTTACCGCTAATTTTAGGCGTTGAGAAACCTTCCGTTCCTCGCTCTACGATAAAGCCTTTAATCTTGCCATCATGCGCATCAGACTTCGCCCATACCACTGCAAGATCGGCAATAGGACTGTTGGTGATCCACATTTTTTGGCCAGTTAATAAATAACCACCATCCACTTTACGAGCGCGAGTGATCATAGAACCAGGATCAGAACCATGATCTGGCTCAGTTAAACCAAAGCAACCGATCAGTTCAGCGGTGGCCAGTTTTGGCAGGTATTTTTGCTTCTGCTCTTCTGAGCCATAAGCTTCGATCGGATGCATAACCAAAGAAGACTGCACACTCATCGCAGAACGGTAACCAGAATCAACACGCTCTACTTCACGCGCGATCAAACCGTAGGACACATTGCTGACACCGGCGCCACCATAGACTTCAGCGACAGTTGGGCCTAACAAACCCATCTCGCCCATTTCAGTCATGATCTCTTTGTCAAAACGCTCTTCACGCGCAGCACTCAAGACACGTGGCTGTAATTTTTCCTGACAGTAAGCACGCGCTGCTTCCTGAATCTGTCTTTCGTCATCGGTCAGTTGCTGTTGGAAGAAGAAAGGGTCATCCCATTGGAACGTAATCATTGTATGCGCCTCCGCAAAAGTTTTTTGTTGGCTAAGCCATTTCTTATATTTATTATAATAAATAGGTTAAATCAAGGTAATTCGTTATGTGGATCAGATTCGTTTATCAACCCATCACTGCACTGTATTATGGTTTATATTTGCAGTTACTGGAAAATGACATGATTAAAACCAAAAGATCAGTCTGGGAATTACGACGTATCTGGTTGATAGGCTTTATGTTACTGCCGTTTTCTTTGCTGCTGGGAGGCTGGCTGGGGTTTAATCACGCCAAAGAAAAAGCCTTACAACAAGCAGATGAACGTCTTAATCTTTATGCCAGCAGCTTTGAAGGGGCAATCAATCGCTATGAATACTTACCCTGGCTGGTTGCGCAAACGCCGGATGTTCGTAGGCTATTGGATGAAGCATCTGATTCTTTAGTGAACCGTGTTAACCAATTTTTATTGAACACACGCAACACCTCCATGGCTGATGAGGTCTATTTAATGGACTCATCTGGACTGACCTTAGTGTCTAGCAACTTTCAAACACCCGAAACCTTTGTCGGTAATAACTATCAATTTCGTCCCTATTTTAGTGATGCGATGCGAACTGGAAGAGGTGAATTTTTTGCCATCGGGACAACAACCGGACTGCCTGGCTATTTTATGTCTGAACAAGTGATCAGCCAGCAGGGAACAGACTTAGGTGTCGCTGTCGTTAAAGTTAACCTAGAACCTTTACAAGCAGACTGGCAATTAGCGGGTGAAAAGGTATTTGTATCTGACACCAACCGGATTATTTTGTTATCCAGCCATCCTGAATGGAAATACCGCTATCTAAATCCTTTATCTGATCAGCAACTGGATGATTTACGGCGCAATCGTCAATTTGACGGAGTGGAACTGACTCCCTTGGGTGCCAGCAGTCGTGCTGATGTTCTTAATATGCCCAGCACAGAAGGAGAAACAGCCAGCTATCTCAATCGAAGTGTTGAACTCTCTCGACCCGGTTGGCGTTTACACTATTTAGTGTCGGTTGAACCCTTATATCAATTTGCCCTGTTAAGTGCAGCAGTGGTCTTTATTCTTTACATCCTCGCGTTAACCGCCATTCTGTGGATGCGAGAAAGAAGCAGACGCGCTATGGCTGCGGTTAAAGCTGAACAACGCTTACGTGCGTTGAATGATACGTTAGAAGATCAAGTGATCGAACGAACCGCTGAACTGCAAAAACGCACCACGGAGTTAGAGAGGATTCAACGCGAATTAGTCCAATCTGAAAAATTGGCGGCACTTGGAATCATGGCCGCCGGTCTTTCACATGAGTTGAATCAACCCTTAACCGCCGTTAAAACTTATGCGGCATCTGGCAAAAAGCTGATTGCTAAAGGAGCACTGGAACAAGCGGAAACCATACTGGATAAAATCATGACCTTGACCAGCAGAATGAGTGACATCACTTCTCAATTAAAAGTGTTTGTTCGACAAGCCCCTGCCCAACATCTAAAAGCTGACTGGTCAGCACGTATCACCTTCGTACTGGATATGTTAGAACATCGGATTCAACAGCAAGGTGTTGACATAAAAATGGACGTTCCCATTAAAGCCATGGTTAGAGCGGACGATGCTCGTATTGAGCAAGTACTGGTCAATCTGATCAGTAATGCACTGGATGCCGTTGTGGACTGTCCGATACCTGAACTGGCAATCAATTTACATCATCATAATCAAGGCTGGTGTTTACAGATTAAGGATAACGGTAGCGGTTTCAGTAACGATGAGATCAAGCATCTTTTTGAACCCTTCTATTCCACCAAAAAAGTAGGTCAAGGGATGGGCTTAGGATTGTTTATTTGTTACGGATTGATACAGGATTTAGGCGGCTCTATCCGAGCTGAATCCAGACCGTCAGGTGGTGCCCTATTTGAAGTATGGTTACCTAGCACTGAGGAAAGAACTGATGAAAAGGCTTATGCAGCATGACGATCAATGAGTGTAATCAAGTATTATTGGTTGACGACGACCCTGCCGTTCTCGAAGCCACTCGACAATGGCTAGAACTATCCGATATTGACGTCATCACCCTCAGTAATCCTCTAGAGGTGGCAGAGGTTATCGATAAAGATTTTGCCGGTATTTTAGTATCCGATATTCGCATGCCGGGGTTAGATGGCACCGAACTGATGCAGCAGATCCATGCAAAAGTACCCAACTTACCCATTATCCTGATTACAGGTCATGGTGATATTCCCATGGCAGTGCAAGCAATACGTCAGGGTGCTTGGGACTTCTTAGAGAAGCCGTTTGATCCTGAGCGTTTAGAAGAAGTGATCCGCAAAGCACTGATAACTCGATCACTGCAATTGGAAAACCAACGTTTACGCTCGGCCATGCTAGATCCAGTCATCAGCCGTTTACTGGGTCACAGTAAAGCGATGCAGACACTGCGCCATCAAGTTCAAAAACTAAGTAAAGTACAAGCCAATATTTTAATTCATGGCGAAACGGGAGCTGGTAAAGAAGCTGTTGCACGGTCGCTCCACGAATGCAGTGCACGTGCTGAAAAACCCTTCGTGGCCATTAACTGTGGCGCACTGACACATGAACTGGTCGAGTCAGAACTCTTTGGTCATCGTAAAGGTGCCTTTACCGGTGCACTCGAATCACGTCAAGGCAAACTCGAGCTCGCCAGTGGCGGTACCTTGTTTTTGGATGAAGTGGAGTCAATGCCTTTAACGGTACAAATCAAATTGCTTCGAGCCATCCAAGAGCAACAAATTGAACGCATCGGCAGTAATGAATTGATCGAACTGGATCTGATCATTATATCCGCCACCAAAATCGATCTACTCAAGCTTTCTGAACAGGGGCAGTTTCGTGAGGATCTCTATTATCGTCTTGCGGTGGCTGAACTCTTTATCCCACCGCTGCGTGAACGACAAGAAGATATTCTGCTGCTATTCAATCACTTCGTTGAGCAGGCAGCACAGGTCCACGACTTAGACGTTGAAACCCCATCTAATAGCTATAGGGAAAAACTACTCAAAAACCCCTGGCGAGGCAATGTCAGAGAACTGCGCAATCAAGCGACACGCTTTGCGTTGGGATTGGAAAGCCAACAGGATGAATGTTTTGAAAACACAACGACGCATGACTTATCTAGCCATAGTTTAGCGACACAAATGGAAGACTTTGAGCGCACACTGATTCGCCAATCACTGCTTCGCCATCACGGTAATATCCAGAAAGTACTGGACGAGTTGCAACTCCCTCGAAGAACGCTCAATCAAAAGATGCTTCGCTTGGGCTTGCAACGTGAAAGCCTGCTACAAGAGGAAACTGACTGATAAGCAAAAAATAGCCGATGAATACGCCAGCATCAGCCATTTCTTGCTCAAAAATACTGTCCGCGTACTCTCTCGTACCAACCAAGAACAAGATATGAATTTAATATCAACAGATTAGCCATTGATGGCACAATATCTGCTTTATTAAAAGCGTTAAACCTAAACAACTATAATCAAGATTAGGTAAAACCAAGCAAGACACTCTACACTCAATCTAACATTAAGCACCTTAACCGCTGTTTAGGCGCTTATTGTTCATCATAAAAATAATGTAGGAGATTCACTATGCGCCGCTTTGGCCTAGCACTTGCCCTATCAGCCACCATGGCTGTCACTGCCGTTCAGGCACAACAAAACTTATCCATTGCAACCGGCGGAACCGGTGGTGTTTACTACCCTATCGGTGGTGGTTTAGCTGAAATGATCGGCCGCCATATTGATGGTTATACTGCGGTTGCTGAAGTGACAGGCGCATCCGTTGAGAATATGGGTCTGATCCATCGTGAAGATTCGGATCTTGCCATTGCCTTGGCTGATACTGTTTATCAAGCTTACACAGGCACGGGAGCATTCGAAGGTCGTCAAGTTGCCGATGTTCGAGCTATCGCCTCAATTTATCCTAACGCTGTTCAGCTAGTCGCTTTAAAGGGTTCAGGCATTAACTCCTTAGCCGACCTTAAAGGTAAGCGCGTTTCTGTCGGAGCGCCTGGCAGCGGTACCGAGCTTAATGCGCGTGCATTGTTAGAATCTAACGGCATTGATTACAGTGACTTTACTGTACAACGTTTAAACTTCAATGAAACCGCTGATGCTATTCGCGACGGTGATATCGATGCTGGTTTCTGGAGTGTTGGACCACCAACTAGCTCTATTCTTAGCCTAGCAACCACCCGTGATATTCAATTGATCTCCTTCACTGAAGAAGAGATTCAAAACGCCATCGGTGCAGAGCCTGTGTTTGCTCCGTTCACGCTGGCTGCCAATATGTATGAAGGTGTTCCTGAAGACACTTTCACCGTCGGCATCCCCAACGTACTTGCTGTGAATGCTGCTATGCCAGATGAATTGGCTTATCAAATCACCAAAGTATTGTTTGAAAAAGTCGATGAGCTTCGTGCGATTCACCCTGCAGCAAATGATACCACGGTAGAGTTCACCATGGACTCAACACCTATCCCGCTGCATCCCGGAGCGCTTCGTTTCTTTGAAGAGATCAATGCAGAGATTCCTGATCGCCTTCGCGAGTAAAGAAAGCGTATAAACGAGGCTATTTAGGTTAAATACTTAGGCAACAGAGTGAGTGGGTTATGTCGCGTATCTTACTGACTCTTTGTTTAGGACTCTCGGTAATGATTTTACCGGCAGCAGGCTCGGAAAGTGTCTCGGATTTTCAATTGGAAATCCGAGATACATCAAACAATTTGATCCAAGCATTTCCGGTCAACGACAACGAATGGTGTCTCTATTGGAACCACTCTGTGACAGGCATTGCAGTTCAAGATTGTTATCGCATTGAAAAAAAACAGCTATTACTCAGTCACTCTTGGCAACCTGATTTTGCTGCTGGCTTGGGTCATGTTGAAGGCCGCGGAATCTTATCAGAACACCCGGAAGGGGGTTATCTGATCAGCGAAATTAATGAACCAGTCACTAACAATGCCTTATGGCTCCGTGTTGGAAGTCGCTCCGTTTCACACACACTGGTGAGTGGTAATAGAGAATTAAATTTAAGTGAGATAGCAGCCGGTCAGCGTCTACTTCTGCTGCTCAACACAACACCCTAATAAGATAAAAACAGGCTTCAATAGCCGGAGTTAACACTATGTCTGACAGCAAGAGCCCGGTTCCATCGCCGGACACCATCATTTTGCCAACCGATTCTGGACCACGCCCCGTCCTATGGCTGATTTCCTTTCTTGCTATCGGTTTGTCCCTCTTTCAACTCTACAGTGCGGGTATCCAGCCGTTAGGATTATTTTATCAACGCGGCATTCACTTAGCCCTGGTGTTAATGCTCGCCTTTTTGATTTTCCCACCTGTTAATAAATGCCGTCGTGGTCCTTTTTTGTGGCTCATTGATGTCGCTCTATTTGCAGCCGCTGCCTACTCTGGTTTTTATCTAGTTTTTTATCTTGATGAGATCATTAATCGTGCCGGCTTTTGGTCGCAAACCGATATTATCGTTGCCTGCATGACCACTGTTGTGGTGTTAGAAGCTAGCCGCCGAGCGGTGGGTATTGGCTTAACACTGATCGGTATTGTTGCCATTTTATATGCACTTTCAGGCCCTAGAGGCGCCTTACCATGGCTAGGCGAATGGCTTCCTGGCATATTATCGCATCGCGGTTATACCTTAGAGCGGATCGCAGGACAGCTATATTTGGGTCAAGAGGGTATCTATGGCATGCCATTAGGTGTGGCGGCTACCTTTGTGTTTGTCTTTGTTTTGTTTGGTGCCTTTTTAGAAGTGACAGGTGCCGGTAAGTTCTTTATTGATCTTGCTTTCGCCGGTACAGGACGTCAGCGAGGCGGCCCTGCGAAAGCCTCTGTCATTGCTTCTGCCAGTATGGGATCTATCTCTGGCAGTTCTATCGCCAACGTCGTGACGACGGGCGCATTTACCATTCCGCTGATGAAACGGCTCGGTTATAAACCCGCACAAGCCGGTGGCATTGAAGCCGCAGCCAGTACCGGAGGACAAATCATGCCTCCACTCATGGGGGCCGGTGCTTTCTTAATTGCCGAATACACACGAGTACCTTATGTAGAAATTATTAAAGTCAGTGTCTTCCCTGCGCTTCTCTATTTTGCAACGGTCTATCTGTTTGTGCATATCATTGCCATCAAGCAAGGAATGCAAGGAATGGCAAAAAGCGAACTGCCTAACCTGCGTGAAGTCATGAATCGCGGCTGGTTCTTCCTTATTCCGTTGATTATGCTGGTTTATCTACTGGTGATCGGACTATCACCCATGCGAGTAGGTTTTTATGCAGTGATGGGTATCATTGTTATTGCCGGACTCAACGGTCTTTACCAAGCCTTTAAGCGTGGATCAGCTAATCGCAACCTATCTGAAGAGTTAGTTAAAACCCTAAAATCGGGCGTACATAAATCCTTGTTAGGTTTAGAGCTCGGTGCCAGAAACGCCTTAGCAGTCAGTATCGCCTGTGCGGTTGCCGGTATTGTCGTTGCTGTCGTCGGTCTAACAGGATTAGGGCTGAAGTTCTCTTCAATGATGATCTCTTTCTCTGGTGGCAATATTCTGCTGGCGTTACTACTGGTAATTCTTGCTAGTTTAATTCTAGGTTTAGGTTTGCCCGTAACCGCCAGTTATATCGTTCTGATCGTGCTGGTCGGCCCTGCCCTAACGAATGAATTTGGTATTCCACTGTTAGTCGCTCACCTTTTGGTGTTCTGGTACTCACAGGACTCTAACGTCACACCGCCGGTTGCCTTGGCGGCTTTTGCCGCCGCTGCAATCGCTGGGAGTAAAACCATGGAAACCAGTGTGCAATCATGGAAGTTTGCCAAAGGTCTCTATTTGATTCCCCTCTATATGGTTTTCCATCCGGAAATTATTATGGGGGGAGTCGACACGTCGATTATCATCTGGAAAGGCGTCATGGTTACTCTATTGCTATTAGCCTTTGCCGCAGCGATTGAAGGCTATCTGTTCACTTGGATGCAGCAATGGATGCGCGCGATCTTGTTAAGTTGTACCATTGCACTCTTCTTCCCGAGTATGATGATTCAAGCCGTGAGCGCGGTAATTGCTATCCTATTGTTGACGCTTAACTTTATGCAAGGCCGTCGCGAAAAAGTCACTCATCAACCATTATCGGGGTAATCCAATCACTGAACATGAGTGTTAGATGAGCAAGGCACTGATAGCCACTGATATGCCTAAGCGCATGAAGCGCGCAGATCAAATCGTTGAAGCGGTCAAACGCTGGATTGTCGTGCAAGATATCCAGCCGGGTGACCGTCTTCCCAATGAAAAGGCGCTAATGGAGCAGTTTGAATGTTCCAAAGGCACTGTTCGCGAAGCCCTGAAATCCTTAGAGGTTCAGGGCCTCGTTACCATCAAGACAGGTCCCAATGGCGGTGCCATGCTAGCGGAAGTTCCCTATGGCAACGCTTCGCAAATGCTGCGCAATTTTCTGCACTTCCAACATACCACTGGCCCCGATGTTTATGGTCTGCGAAAGCTGATTGAACCAGAAATTGCGGTACTGGCTTGTGATCAACTCACGACAGAAGATATCGATCAGTTGGCTCATCTCACTGCCTGCTGCGATGAAGCACCGGTTGATATCGAACAACGCCTGCATAGCCGCATGTCAGAACTTGATTTCCATATTCTGTTAGCGGATCGCTGTGGTAATCCTATTCTCGGTTTTATGGGTCGCTTTCTGAACGATCTGCTCAAAGATCTTGTGATATACAAGAAAGTACAGCTACCCGAGCAGATAGAGTTTTCAAAAGCTAATCTGCAATACCATCTTCAATTGGTCGAAGCCTTTAAAGTGCGAGACAAAGCAAAAGTGCGCCAGCTGATGTTTGAACATATGCAATCAGCGGAAGCCTTTAACATTGAGCTAGAAGCACGGCTTTCGAAACAACTACTCTAACGGAGTATTGAGTGTCAATTTTTGCACGTATGCCCATGCGGCTTAAAGGTTATTTAATCACTGGTGCTGGAGTGATCATGCTGTCACCCGACGCACTGATCGTTAAAGATACCCAGGTCGATGTTCCTGTATTTGTCTTTTGGCGTGCGCTGTTGATGTGTTTAGTCATCAGCCTGATTGTCGGCTGGCGCTATAAGCGTGAACTACCGACGGCAATCAAGCGCTGTGGTAGCGCTTTATGGATCTGTCCCCTAGCTATTGCCACCAGTTCTTGGGTATTTGTCGCTGCTAATCGTTTAACGGCAGCAGGTAATGTGCTGGTTATTCAAAATATGGCCCCGTTGATTGCAGGCATCATTGGCCTTCTTTTCTTTCAACAAAAGCTGCGTTTACAAACTTGGGTGGTCATCTTGTTGTGTATTTTTGGCGCAATCCTGATGCTATCTGGGGAGATGCAAGCAGGCAATCCTCTTGGACTGATGATCGCAGCTATTTTGCCTATCGCTATGGCGATCAACACCACCGTAGCGAGTGCACAGAAGGGAATTGACACCACCGTGCTGCTGCCTTTTGCTGGTATCGCTATGATCATACCCGCGATTTTGATGGGCGGAGCTGCCCTACCCGATTGGCAAGATATGAAGCGTATTCTGCTACTGGGGCTGGTTTTCCTACCTGCCGCTTATTACCTTATCCAAAGTGGACCGCGCTACATCACCGGCGCGGAAGTTAGCTTAATGCTGATTTTAGAAACGCTGCTAGGCACTCTGCTAGTTTGGTGGTGGGTGGGTGAATTACCCACCACCATGGCGTTCATTGGAGGCGGATTAATTCTGCTAACACTGACCAGTAGCGCCCTTCTTGACCTGATTCGAATGAATATCAAAGCTAACCGAGGATCAATTGATCCAAGAGAGATCAAAACCCATAAAAGTCCCCATTCTTAATCTTGATACAAACAATTCCCGACTATTAAACAAGGGCTTTATGCTATAGTTAAATGATGATTTCTTCTGGTTGCTCGGGTTCAACTTTTCGTAAATGTGTTCAGCGCGTTGCCATAGTATCTGCGCTGATCTTTATTGTCTGCAGTCCTGCTATCCTAGCTAATACACCTATCTCTGAAAAAGTGATTCTTCAACTACCCTGGCATCATCAATTTCAATTTGCAGGCTACTATGCCGCTCAACAACAAGGTTTCTATCAAGAAGCTGGATTAGAGGTAGAGATCCGATCAGGTTTTTTCAAAAATAACCAACTGGCCAACAGTGCAGAAGAAGTGGTATTCCAACGCGCTCATTTTGGTGTCGCACGTTCAGAGTTACTGATCCATCATGCTCGAGGATTACCTGTGGTGGTTTTGGCTAATATTGTGCAACGCTCGCCTACGGTATTTATCACGCTAGAAGAATATGGTTTCGAGCGTCTTGAAGAGATTGGCGATCGACCTATCTCTTTAACTCTTCCAGACTCCACTTATGGCAACCTGCTATCAGCAGAAACGCTCGGTGCTTTAAAAGCTGCTGGACTTAACATCAACACACTTAATAACCACTCTCCTTCGTGGAAACTACAGGATTTAATTGACGGTAAAACCCAGTTAATGCCGGGCTGGGCAACCGACGAACCTTTCATGCTGGAACGCATGGGACATCATCCAGTGACCATTTCACCTCTGGATTATGGTATCGACCTTTACGGTGACTTGCTTTTTACGCATCAACAATTGTTGCTTGAAAACCCCAGTATGGTAGATGCATTTCGTACAGCGAGTCTTCGTGGTTGGCGCTATGCCCTAGATAATCCAGACACTGTTATTGAGTATATTGTTGAGAACTTACAAACGCCCGGTCCGTTATATGATGCAGACTTCTTTCGTTACGAAGCACAGCAACTTCGACTGTTTATGCAGCCTGAACTCATTGAAGTAGGTTATATAAACCCTGATCGTTGGCAAGCCATTGCAAATTTAATGGAAGAGCTTGAGATGATCCAGCCTGTTTCTCTTGAGGGCTTCCTTTATCAACCTATCTCACCTGATAGCGCGTGGCAAAAATTCTGGCATTGGCTCGCTATCACCTTATTGATGCTGTTAATTACCTTCGCTCTAATAGGCTGGTTACATAGAAGCAATCGAAAACTGGTCCTGGAAATACGTAAAAAAGAACTCACGGAGAAAGAGTTGATTCAATTAGCCACATTAGATCCACTCACAGGCTTAATGAACCGACTCAGCTTCCATAAAATTTTACAAAAAAGTGTTAAAGAAGCTCGCCAGCATCAGTTGCCATTGTGTGTGATGATGCTCGATGCAGATTATTTCAAGCAAATTAATGACACTTATGGCCATTTGGCAGGAGATATTGTGCTAAAAAATATCTCCACTTTGGTAAGTAATCTTATTCGAACCGAGGATATTGCCTGTCGTTACGGTGGGGAAGAGTTTGCCTTTATTTTACCCAATACGCGCTTACATGAAGCGCTTTTGATTGCTCAACGAATTGTTAATGAGGTAGCAGACTCAAGCAATATTGTGAATGACATAGAAATAAGCTGTACGGTCAGTATCGGCCTTGCCGAACTTAATGAGTCGGACAAAGATGGTATCAATCTGCTTAATCGAGCGGATACCTATCTTTATAAAGCGAAAGCCTTAGGTAGAAATCAGATCGCTACCCAAGGCGAAGATTAAAGCCCAAATACCTGCTTCAAAAGATCCGTGCTACGAGCCATAGGGTCACGGCGAATTTTCTGTTCTTCCTCAGCAAGCATTAAAAATAAACCATTTAAAGCTGAGTCTGTCACATGATCGGCAAGATCAGGTGTATAACCCGCTAACATCGGTACAGATGATGTAGCCGCTGAGGTTAATGCTTGCCATGCTGCTGTTGTACCCGTTTGTGCCATCGACTCTTCAATCTGCGGACGAAGTAAAACCGTTAAATCTTCAAAGGTACGTGATTTAAAGTACTCTGTTGCAGCTGTATCTCCACCTTGATAAATGCGTTGTGCATCCTCCAGTGTCATCGATTCAATGGCATTCACCACAACAGGCGTTGCCTTGGAAATCGCTTGCTCTGCGGCTCGGTTCATACTTAATTCAAATGCGTCGACTTGAGATTCAAAGCCAAAGCGCTTCAGCGTTCCCACTGCCCCCGCCAACATCCCCGGTGGCTGGATACGAACCCGATGATCACCCAGATAGCCATTGGTTTGTGACAAGGTATCGATAGCACGTTCAGCGCCGACACTGAGTGCTTCCTTCAACCCCATAGACAGCTGACGGTTGTTAACTCCCGCTGGAACCTGATTGGCCGTTGCTGGCTCTTGAGTCGTTTGGGTATTATTTGAGCCTCCTGTTTGTTGTTCAAGAATCTCCTGCCCACGATCTAACAAGCGTTCCCATTGTGCATGGACAGGACTCGATAAGCTGAGCACTAAGCAGATAGCGGTACCTATTTGAATTTTATTTTTCATGATACTCCCTCGACATTTATTGTTACGTAATACGATTAAGATAACCGCTTACCGAATAACCTAACTGTTGGCTGAGTTGTTTCGCAGCCTGTTTCAATTGTGACTGGTTAGGGAAAACTGCTGATTTACCCGCAAACAACACCCAGTTGCCATCTTGAGTCGTGCAGGTGTGGACTTGTGCAAACTGAGATTTCAGTTGTTCCAGAAGCGCATCGGCACGGTGCTCTTTCCAAGAATTCAACACCAGCCAACCTTTGGGTCGAAGACGTTCATAACACTCATGCAAATAGGCGGGATCATGTTGTTGAGCACTCACGCCTTGATCATCATAAATATCACTAAAAATGATGTCATGTTCAGAGGGTGGCTCAGAATCCAAATAGTCTTGTGCATCCATTGTATGTAATATCAGTCGCTTACCACGTGGCAACTGAAAAAAGCGCTGTGCGACTCTGATCACCTCTGGACGTAACTCAACTATCTCTTGGCGAAGTTCAGGAAATGCATGATGTAAGCAACTATTCAAGGCGCCTCCACCTAGTCCCAGCACTAACACCCGTTTCGGCGTAGTAAATAACAACACCAATAACATCGCACGCAAATAGTCCATTTGCGGAATGGCGGGCTGATCTTTCAAAATACAACTTTGCTCATCGTCAGAACCAAAAGACAAGAAACGTCTATTGCCATCATCGAGGACTTGGACTACACCATAAGCGTCATAACCGCGATAAATTTCAGTACCTTGCAACGTTATTCACCTAAACCATGAGATGCAGATAAAGACCTCAGCGCATCGTCTAATGCCGTGATACGCAGCAGATGATTGACCGCAGGATGTGCCGGACGCGTCACGAGAATACCTTGTTGCAATAAATTCGCTTGTAAAGCAGCAGCTTTATCACTGCTTTCCATCACCACGGCGACAAAATTCGTATGACTCGGCAGCACCTTAAGCCCATGAGAACCCAACAGCTGCGTTAATGCGGTACGCCGCGCTATAACCTGGCTGATATGATCAGCAACCTCATCAGGATGATCTAATAATAGTGTTACCGCCGCTAAACTGATCGACGAAAGTGCATAATGAATACGCACCTTCATTAAGACAGCCAGAAGCGCTGAGTCACCAATGGCATAACCCACTCGTAATCCCGCGACGCCATGCGCTTTTGAAAAACTCCGCACGCGCAAAACACCTTGCAAAACAGCCGAGGATGCCTGGTCTTCACGGAAATCATGATACGCCTCATCCAGAATGAGCCAGCAGTTATCGGGTAACGCCGCCCGCAAGGCCTGAAGATCGTCATCACTATGTTGATGACCCGTGGGATTATCAGGATTGGCGACATAAACCAAGGTGGCCTGATGACGATGAGCATAGTCGACTAAGGCATCCAGATCGGGAGCTAAGACTCCTTCAGCAGTATGATAAGGAACCTCAACGACCTGACAACCCTGTCCTTCAGCAAAGTAAGCAAAGGTTGGATAGGTGCCAGCGGTACATACCACCGTTTCCCCTACCGAAACCAATCCTCTTAACGCCAATGCCAGCAGGCTATCTGCACCCGCATCGACTAATATATTTTCCATTGGGATGGTTAACTGCTGACTCAGTCGTTTTCTTAACTCGAACGCTTCTGCATCACCATAACTGCGTATTTCAGTAACAAAAGCATCACCAAAGGTTTGTCTAAGAATATAATGAGGCATGTCCAGGCCCTCATTAGAGCCTAAACGATAAGGAATTTGATGACCTAAGCGTCGTTCCAAGGATTTTAGCCCCGGAAAAGGATTATGCGGGCCTTCACCTAGCAGGTGTTTGGGGTAAGACAATTTCACAAAAGTTTCCTAAGCTGATCTCGTGATACATTCAGCGAGTTAGTTTACGCACTTTAAGCTGCACGTATCCTGAACACCATCACATAAAAAAGTGGTAACACAACTAGTGTTAATGCCGTCGCAAAGGTCAAACCAAACATCACCGTCACTGCCATACTTTTAAAGAATGGATCGACTAGAAGGGGCGCGACACCTAAGATGGTTGTCAGAGCACCCAGAACCACTGGACGCGCCCGACTTAAACAGGCATCTACCACCGCCTGATACTGCGCCTGACCTTCTTTAATTCGATTACCAGCCTCATCTACCAAGACGATGGCATTTTTAACCATCATCCCGATCAAACTTAAAAAGCCCAAGATCGCCATAAACTCAAACGGAGTTCGAAACACAATTAGACCGACCACGACACCAATGACTGCCAGTGGTGCGGTCATCCAGATCACCAATGGCTCTCGGAAGGCATTAAACATAAATACCACCGCCAGTATCATCGCGGCAAAGCCAAAGGGAGCAGATAGCGCAAGACCTTCATTCGCTTCTTTGGATGCATCATATTCACCATACCATTTCAACTTATAACCGGGAGGTAAATCCATCGCCTCTATTTGCGGTCGAATCTGATTAAATACCTCACTGGTTGCTAGACCGGGTGCAGGATCGGCTTGTACCTTAATGGTAGCTTCTCGATTAATACGTCGAATCATGGCATCTTGCCAAACGACATCCACAGATTCCAATAACTGACTCAGGGGTATTGTCGTACCGGCCACTGAACTAAATACTTCAGTGTTTTGGATAGCATTGACTTGCTCTCTTTCCGCCAGTGGTGCTCGCACAATCAATGGAATTAGATCTTCTCCTTCACGATAAATACCAATCTGTCGACCCGTTAAGGTCTGAGCCAACGCAGCATTCACATCCAAGGCGGTTAACGCTAATCGTTGAAGTTGCTCTTGCCGCCAGGTTGGTTCAGCAACAGGGACTTGCTGTCGCCAATCATCTTGAATCGCAATCAAGCTGGGCGTCGCCAACATTGAATGCTTAGCTTCTTCTGCCAAACGCCTTAACTCCGCAGGATCAGGGCCGGTAAACGCCGCTTCAATTTTCTTACCACCCCCACGGCCCAACATAAACTTCCACACCTTGACAGAGGTGTCCGGTAACATTTCAGAGAGTTCATCTTGCAGTTGTTCGACTAAACCGCTGATACGTGACTGATCATCTACAGTCACTAGCAGTTGCGCAAAAGCTGGATTTCTAGGTTCTGGTGAATAGGTCAACATGAAACGCAAACCGCCACCACCAATAAAACCAGAGGTATTTAACACACCTTCTTGAGCTGAAACTGTCGCATCAGCACTGGCTAAAATGTCAGCAGTCCGACGGATATCAGTGCCTTGAGGCAGATACAGATCAACAACGAATTGAGGACGTTCAGATTCAGGCATAAAGCCTGGTAGCACAAATCGTGTACCCCAAACAGCGCTGAACAGAATACACAGCAGTATCGCGACAGAAACACCTCGATGAGTTAACACCCAGTTTAATAAACGAGAGTAACCTTGGGTGATACGATGTGGTTTGGCAGATTCAACCTTGGCAGGTACTTTCAGGAACTGATAGCACAGCAAGGGTGTTACTGTAATAGCAAACAACCAGCTGAGTATCATGGAATAGAGGATGACCCAAAATAGCGAGCCTGCGTATTCACCCATATCGCCCGGTGATAAACCGATTGCACTGAAGGCCAAAATACCCACCAGAGTCCCACCTAACAATGGCCAAATAGTGCTTTGCACGACGGCAGAAACCGCTTGTTTACGATCCTCACCTTTTTGTAAACGCACAACCACGCCATCACTGACGACAATGGCGTTATCAACCAACATCCCCAACGCAATGATCAGTGCTCCCAAAGAGATACGCTGCATGGCTATGTTGTCTATCAACATAACAATTAAAGTTCCAGCAACCGTGAGCAACAGAACAAAACCGATGATCATGCCCACGCGAAGCCCCATAAACAGCAACAGCACGATAAATACTATCGCGACCGCCGCTAATAAATTGGCGGCGAACGCAGACACGGCTTGATCGACAGATTCAGACTGCAGCGAGATAGGATGCAGTTCCATACCAATAGGACGAAGATTTTCCAGTTCTAGCAATCGCTGATTAATGGCCTGTCCCATTTTAACGACATTACCGTCGCGAACATTGGAAATACCCAAGCCAATCGCACGCTGACCATTAAAGGTCATCATCATGCTAGGAGGGTCGGCATAGCCTCGGACAACCTGGGCGATATCAGATAAACGCAACACGGTATTATCCGCACCTAAACCAATTTGCAGATTTTTTAGATCGGCAAATTCAGTCACACTCCGCTGAGGAATCACGGGAACACGGATACCGTCTGCCAGTATATCTCCGGCAACACTGATAATATTTTGCTGCTGTAACACTTGATAGACTTGCTGCACACCTAGCCCAAAATGTGCCAAGCGCTCTTTCGACAGTTCAATAAAAATCTGCTCTTGCGGCGCCGCTAATAACGCTGTTCTGGCGACACCAGGGACTAGCGCCAGTTCTTTTGACAGTTGGTCAACATAACGATAAAGCTGATGATCGGTAAAATCTTCTGCCGTGATGGCATAAAATTGAGCATACACATCAGCAAAGTCATCATTCACTAAAATAGGACCAGATCCTGAAGGTAAGCTTCGCTCCGCATCTGCCATTTTTCGTCTAAGAATGTCCCAGACTTGCTGTAACTCACCATGAGTTCGCGCAAACTCTATCTTAATTTCTACTGTAACTTCGGAATACCCTTGTTTAGAGACCGACTCGACTCGTTTCACTTCCTGCATCATCTGCACAGCCGCTTCAACACGATCAGTGACCTCATTAGCGACCTCTTGTGCACTTGCACCCGGATAAGGAATCACGATCACGGCTTTACGGATAATAAACTCTGGATCTTCATAGCGTGGCAACTGGTTATAACTAAAATAACCCCCCATCAAGATAAGCACAATAATGACCCATAAGCTGGTGCGCTTAGCAACAGAGTAGGCTGCAATATCCATTATTCAGTGGCTCCAACCGACTCCATTGGTCGCACCTTCATACCTTCTCTGACGCTATTCACACCTGCGGTAATAATCTGTTCACCCGCACTTAAGCCGGATCGAATAAACACTCGATCACCCACCAATTCGCCTATATCAATCGGTTGTAATACAGTGCGGCTTTGCTGATCAACCGTCCACACGAACTGCTGTCCTTGATTGTTCGGAACGACGGCACTTAATGGAATGCTGATATGCTTATCATCACCCTGTTGGGATGCAAATACACGTGCAGACATACCCGGCAGGATATTGGCATCGCCTTTTTCATTCAGCGCTAATACCACTTGATAAGTTTGTGTGATGGGATCGGCTTCGGTCGAGAAAAACTTTAAGGTCACTGGAAAGGTTTGCTCTAAGCCAGGAATTTCAGCATAGGCGCCGGTGCGACGCGCAGACTGCAATACCACTTGATCAGGTACTTGAATAACGACTTCGAGCTCCTGCGGATCTTGAATCAGCAACACGGGTTGGTTCGCGGATACGCGGGAAAAATTTTCCACCAATTTACGACTGACAATTCCGTCAAAAGGCGCTTGTAGTATTGTTTCTTCTAGGGATATTCTGGCTGTACTGAGACGATTGGCTGCAACGCTGCGTTGTGTTTCTAACCTTTCAAGGTCTCTACGAGAGATGGCTTGAGTGCTATCAAAAATAGCTTTTCCACGACGATAATCTGCATCCGCTGAGTTAAACTCCGCTTGCGCAGAGTTAAATGTGGCTCTAATTTCACGGTCATCTAAACGAGCCAGTTCATCACCCTGTTTAACTAACTGCCCTTCATTGACCAGAATTTCTTCGATTCGGCCAGCAACTTTAAAGGCCATTTCTGCTCGCTGTGCTGATCGAATGGTGCCATTAAAAACAAGATCTGTGCCCAAAACTGCTTGAACTATTTCAATACGTGCAGGACGAACAATTTCTTCAGAAATTTGATTAGATGGTGGTGGCGCTGTATCACACCCAGTTAATATTAAAAGGCAAAGAAGCAACAACACACCTTGCAGACACACCACTAATCGAGCATGAAATTCAGCCACTTTGATGCTTCCTACCTGAATAAATTTAGTACATATACGGGTTATATATCGTCACTTATCCCGGTCAACAACTCGCTTGCCCAAACACGACTTTCTAAATAACATCGGTTCAGTTTTGCAACGCCCTGATGATTGACACGATTAAGTCTAGCCTGTTCAAACGCCATTACCAACTTTAAAATTTTGCCTAACTGCCCTTCTTGTTCAAGCAACGCAGACTTAACCGAAAGACTTAATGGGAGTTGCTGACACAGGCTTTCCAGTGGTTCATTCAGCATAATACTGGCCATTGATAATAACCCTGCCATAAAAGCAGAATCGGGATCTTCTTTGTAGTCTCTCGCTAAATGCTCACACATAGCAGCTCTGGTAAGGGTTTCAGGCAGAAGCAGCATATTCATCGGATCGTCATTAGCCAACACCAAAGTCATGACTAAGGTTTTCAAGCGCTTAACTCCCAACAACATCAACGCCTGACGAATACTGGTGATGGTATTCACACGACGATAACGGGGTGAATTAATCATTTTCAGTAAACGAATACAGAGCTGAGGATCCTGAGCCAGAAAATTCTCTAACACATCGAAATCAATATCGGTTTTTTGTAACTCACCCAGAAGTTGCAACTGTGCACCATGATTGCCGCCACGTTTAATCGCGGTCGTATTATCAATCACTGGCTTGGCATAAAAATAGCCTTGGAATAACGTAAAACCCAGTGCTTTACACCGTTCAAAAACATCGTGATCTTCCACTCTTTCGGCGAGCAGTGTTAGACCTTTTTGTTTATAGATTTGCAAATCTTCCGGTTCGGGTAAGCCATGCAGAATATCCAGCTTGATGATGTCTGCAAGATCTAATAAAGGCCGCGTCTTTTCATTCAAGACAAAGTCATCCAGAGCCAGTTTATATCCCAAGGCTTTAATTTGATGTAACGCATCCATCACCTCCTGATCGCCTTCAACTTCTTCTAACACCTCGATCACAACTTGATCCGTATCAGGTGGCAGCAGATCAGGGTTTAACAACCAGTCTCTAGGAGCATTAAAGAAGAGTTTGCGATTTCCACATAACGCCTGAATACCCGCTTCATAAAAAGCAACATTACAGACACGAGCGGTGGCTTCAATAGGATCATGAATGACTGCTGAAGCTGAGTTGATACTGGAGCGATACAGTAACTCATCTGCGACATGGCGTAGATGAAGATCACAAATGGGTTGTAATGCTAAGCAGTAAATATGTCCAGAGGAGCTATTCAATGTTGACACGATTTCGACCTTCCTGTTTGGCGGTATACATAGCCTTATCAGCGCGTGCAAACATACTACTAACAGAATCCTCTTCTTTTACCTGAGTAATTCCAAATGACATCGTAATCTTGACTGGATTACTTTGGAAATTGAAAGGACTTGTTTCAATCGTTTGACGAACTTTTTCTGCCGCTATTCTTGCAGCATCGGCATCCGTTGAAGGCATTAGTATAACAAATTCTTCACCACCAAATCTCGCAATAAAATCAACATTTCTTAATTGATTTTTTAGAATACGAGACATAAGTCTTAGAACCTTATCTCCCGCTAAATGTCCGTAGTCATCATTAATACGTTTAAAATAATCAATATCCGCAACACAGAGTGAAAAGACCATCCCGTAGCGTTCAAAACGGGCTAACTCTTCATTAAACCGCTGATCATACGCCAGTCGATTTGGTAAACCCGTTAATGGGTCGGTTCGTGATTTCACATGAGCATCCTCAGCACTTTTACGTAACTGATCACTTTGCTGCTCCATAGAATCCAGCCTTTCCATTAGCGCTTTTTTTTCTGCTTGCAAAGAGTCAATGCGTTTTTGCTCTGACGCTTTATGATGATTCATTGCCTTAATAATACTGACCAGCTGAACATTCACCGCTTTTTTTAGTTCATCAATATCTTGGCTTTGCTGCACCTTGTGATGAATCACCTGCACATCGGCACGCACTGTTTGATCCAATAAGTTATTGCGTTTGCGCTGCTGCAACTCAACTTCTTCTTGGGTATCAAAAAACTCACGCAAAAAAGCTAACTGCTCATTCAAGCCTGAAAGGTAAGCTTGTATATCGGCATCGGTACCACTGCCACTTAGACGAGCTAGTTCGGTGGCTTCTTTAATACACTCATCCAAATCATCGGTCGAGTGACTTCTTTCTAAACGATGAATCAACGTCGATGCGCGAGGAATATGTTCTGTAGGGATACTCAAACGTTGGATCAACTCAAGTAAGCCAGAGGCTAAACGAGTATTGGCCAAATCGTCATGATCCGACAGATCATCCGTTTCAGCTGAGCCAGTTTGATTTTTGAGTCGACGCTGAACATCAAGCAACTGTGCCATCATTTCCGGAAGCGCATGAGTGCTTTCGGCATGTTCAATCATCTGTTCATTGATCTTGTCAAAAGCATCCAAAAACTGACGCTGACTATCCTGAGCCTGCAATTCTTTTGACCATGCACGAAGCTGTTGCATGATTTGCTGGGCGGTTTTAACCCGCAACGCATCCAGACCGCGGATTTGTTTTTCGATTTGCTTGAGATACTTAGAAACCCGTTTAAGCTCACCGTTACTGATATCGTTGGTCAAATCCGACATTAATCGATCTAGCTGAGGATTTTGACCATGCGTCGCTAAACTGAGCTGAACAGCGAAGTCATGTACCTGCTCTAGCAACAGGTTACGGCTTTTTTCGCACACCTCTAACTCACGGGCTACATCACGATATTTATCGCGCCAGTTTTCGTCGCTCATGCGATCAATCCAATTGGTTTCTTGTTAGTGATCATAGTCAATAAAACATAAGTGTTTTTTAACTAATAAAGGTACCAGTATTGAAAGCGTGGGTATAGCTTAAAATGATCGCGCAATGACTGCCAAGCCTAATCCTCTTGCACACAAGCTCAATGCAGAGTTCGGATGATAATAGGCGAACAAAACAAACAGTCCTTAGTCGTAACAAAGTACACTTATGTTCCGCGATCAGGTAGGATAAACACCTATAATAAATACAAAATTTGGGTAAATTATGTCTAATAGCAGTTTGGCATTTCCAGACCTTAAGCATTTAGTTGAACAGCTTCACTTCAACCCTGAGGAAGGCAAAATTTGGCTCGCAGAACAGCGAACGGTGCTGATGGGATTAGGAGCCTTGTCGAGCTTCCGTAAGGAGATCATTACCACGCTGGGTATGGAGCGTGGCAAGGGCTTCTTTATGCGTCTGGGCTATTACTCTGGTATGCGTGATGCTGAATTAGCCAAAAAATTGAATCCTAACGCCACACAGGATGAAGCCTTTTTGACTGGCCCTCAACTGCACTGCTTGCGCGGCATGGTTAAAGTGATTCCCAAGGTTCTAGAGTACGAACCAAGTAATAAACATTTCTATGCCGAGTTTGAATGGATCGATTCATTCGAAGTCGAAATTTGTCGTATGAGTTTAGGTCAATTAAATGAACCTGCCTGCTGGATGCTGCTGGGTTATGCCTGCGCTTACTCTAGCCATTTTACCGGACTCGATATTCAGTTTCGTGAAGTGGAATGTCGAGGACAAGGGGATCAACATTGCTATATTGTTGGCAAAGTGGCAACCGAGTGGCCAGATCATGAAGAGTTTAGCCATTTTTTTAGAGAAGCACCCTTAATCGATGAGCTGTATGAGCTTCAATCACGCATTGCGGATTTAGAGCAAAGCTTAGGTTTTCCCGAAGACCTACCCAGAGCCATCGGTGAAGCACCGCCCTTTACTAGTGCATTAGAAATGATTGATCGTGGAGCTAATGCAGAAGTGACGATGTTACTGATTGGTGAAACCGGGACAGGTAAAGAAGTCTTAGCCAGACGTGTTCATAGTATGAGTGCGCGAAAAGAAGGGCCTTTTGTTGCAGTCAACTGCGCAGCTATCCCTCCTGAACTGATTGAGTCCGAACTCTTTGGTGTCGAGAAAGGTGCATTTACCGGTGCTACCCAATCACGTAAAGGCCGGTTTGAACGAGCTAATGGCGGCACCATATTTTTGGATGAAGTGATTGAGCTTTCTCCAAGGGCACAAGCAGCACTGCTTCGTGTCATACAAGAAGGCGAACTTGAGCGTGTCGGTGATGATCAAACTAGGCAAGTCGATGTGCGCATTGTTGCAGCCACCAACGAAGATTTAGCCGAAGCGGTTAAAGCAGGACGTTTTAGAGCCGATCTTTTCTATCGTATCAACGCCTATATGGTTGTCATCCCTCCCCTTCGTGAACGCCAAAATGACATTGCATTATTGGCCGAACACTTTCGGAAACGCTACGAAAAGCAGTACCGTAAAGTCACACTAGGTTTTAGTGATAGAGCGCTTTCAGCGTTACATGAACATGACTGGCCAGGCAATATTCGTGAGTTAGAGAATACCATCGAACGAGGAATTATTCTGACCGATGAGCATAGCTCGATCACTGAGCAAAGTTTATTTAACCTACGCTTGGCTCAAGACAAGCCTGAGTCCAATAGGGTGCGCAAAATTAACACGGCTTCTGGACAACTTGAGAACGCATCGATCAACAACTTGGTATTAGACTCACTAGCTGAACAAGCTTTGTCACATGAGATCAGCATTGAAGCGGTTGAAAAAGCGTTAATTGACAGAGCGATGAGTAAGTCGGATGGAAATATCTCTGCAGCAGCTAGATTGTTGGGGCTAACGCGAGCAGCATTAGCCTATCGGTTAAAACGAAGTGAGTAGGTGAATCTTAAGACTAGGTGGAATGACGTTATCGTCCTAACGCCTTAGCCGATTTTCCAGCGATACCAAAATGCTGCTTTGGCATCTCGGTGATAATGACACGAACCGCCTCAATAGGTGCGTCTAGGGATGTAGCGATAGACTCAGTGACCGACTCTATCAGACGTTCTTTTTGTGCATCACTGCGACCTTCCATAATGTAAAGCTGAGCAATTGGCATATTTACCTCCAAAAGCGGATTCATCATTTACTAAGTGATAATGACTAAGATAATGATGAATCCGCATTGAAAAGAATAATCAGAACACTTTCGTTAGCGCGACTCTAAACTTCGTGCCTTCAAAACCTTGTTTGACGCTATGTTCTTTATAGACACCGGCATCGATTCCCATCATCAGTTGTGGCCAGAAATAGCCTGCTGAAACACCCACCGCATGAGTTTCTGACTTCCCGCTCTCTAACTCCCAACGACTGTAGCCTACCAAGCCTAGATCCAATAATCCTTGATGCTTACCTAAGCCCCATTCAACGACTAACTCATCATTCACACTGCTTTTATCTGCGATTTCATAACGCGATAAAGCAGATAAAGAGAGATCTTTTTCATCGTTGAAGAAATAGGTGCCACCCAGTGTCAGCATCAATTCGGTATAACCAAATCCGGGATCTGCTGGACGACTGCTTTTGCCAGTAGGACTCCAAATACCAGCGGCAGCGACTGCATCCCAGCGATCACCATGCCAACCGATTAAGGAACCCACAAACAGGTCACCGAGTCCGGTTTGTTTGTCTCGACCTCCAATCGTTAAATCAGTTCTAACCATAGGCAAAATTGCCTCAAAACCTAGTTGACCGCCCAGCACTTCAGTTTCGGTGACCCAGATAAAACGGTTTGCTAGAGCATCGACTTTAACACGTGTCTCTGTATTAGGAGGTAATGCAACACCTTTGAGTTTATCTGCATCATAATGTACAGCATAACCGCGGTAATATACGCCGGGTGGTGGAACAACCGCTGACTTCACACCTTCAATGCCGGGCACATACTGGCCAGCTTGAGTAACCAAGGGAGTAAGTAGTAGAGATGCTAACGCAACAGCTTTAGTCCTATTCATGACGTTTCCTTTATTAATGTTATTGTTGGAATATAAAGTTCAGGTTAAACAAACTTGGCGCTAATCGTTCCCAGATCCTGATAACGGATATTGATCGAATCACCTCGGTTCACTGTCACAGCAGCCGTGATACCGCCCGTCATAATGAAGGTTCCTGCGGGAATCTCTTCACCACGCTCTCCCAGCATATTCGCCAGCATGGCGACTGAGGCTGCAGGGTGTCCGAGTACGGCAGCACCCGCACCAGTGGCCACCACTTCGCCGTTGATCTCCATCACCACGCCTAAGGTGGTCACATCCACATCTTCCAGACGGGCCATGCGACCGCCGGTGATAAAGCGAGTCGAACTGGAGTTATCCGCAATCACACTCTTCAGGTCGAACTTAAAGTCTTTGTAACGTGAGTCGATGACTTCCACGGCAGGAATGATAAAGTCAGTGGCGCGCATCACATCACCGATGTGAACTCCAGGACCTTTTAACGGCGATTTGGTGACAAAAGCGATTTCCGCTTCGATCTTGGGATGGATCAGTTCATCCATCTTGATCTCGCCGCCTTCCGGCACACTGAAGTAATCGGCTAGGTACCCATAGCACGGGTGTTCCACACCCATCTGTGCCATTTTCGCCCAAGAGGTGAGGCCCATTTTCATGCCCACAATTTTATGGCCACGGGCTTCTTTGCGACGTCTGACTTCCCACTGCACATCAAAGGCATCTTCGTAGGTCATCTCAGGATATTTATCGGTGACCTTGGTGATTTCGTAGGCTTTCAGTTCAGCCTCTTCACAGTAGGTCGCCAGCTCTTCAATTTGTGCACGTGTTAGATTTCCCATTACTTGGCTCCTTGGGCTTGTTTCTGTTTCGCCATGGTGAGGGCAAGGTCTTCGATCATATCTTCCTGTCCACCCACGGTACCGCGACGACCGAGTTCTACCAAAATGTCACGAGCTTGAATGCCGTATTTCTTCTCAGCGCGTTGCGCAAACAGCAGGAAGGAGGAATACACACCGGCATAGCCCAGTGTCAGTGCATCACGGTCAACGCGAATGGGTTGATCCATCATCGGAACAACCAGATCTTCGGCCACATCCATGATTTTGTAGAGATCAATTCCGGTGGTGACCTGCATGCGGTCCAGTACGGCACAGAAGACTTCTAAGGGGGTATTCCCTGCCCCAGCGCCAAGACCTGCAACCGAGCCATCGATACGTGTCGCGCCGGCTTCAATCGCAGCCAGTGAGTTGGCGATACCCATGCCTAGGTTATGGTGACCGTGGAAGCCGATCTCGATGTTAGACGGCAGTTCAGCTTTGAGGAGACCTATTCTGGCGCTCACATCATCCGGCAGCATGTAACCCGCAGAGTCAGTCGCATATATACAGTTCGCGCCATAATCGACCATCAATCTGGCTTGTTCGAGGATTTTTTCCGGTTCAACCATGTGCGCCATCATTAAGAAGCCCACGGTGTCCATCCCCATCTTGGCCGCCATGCCGATATGTTGTTCAGATACATCGGCTTCGGTACAGTGGGTGGCGACACGAATGGTGCTGACACCGCAGTCTCTCGCCATTTTCAGATGATCGACCGTGCCGATACCGGGTAATAGTAATGCAGAGATTTTGGCATTTTTCATCTGCGGGATCACGGCATTGAGGTACTCCTCATCACTGTGGGCAGGAAAGCCGTAGTTGACCGACGCACCACCGAGGCCATCCCCATGAGTGACTTCGATTAAGGGCATCCCCGCTTCATCCATCCCTTTAGCGATCGCCACCATCTGATCAACGCTGATTTGATGACGTTTGGCATGCATCCCGTCACGCAAGCTCATGTCGTGCAGGGTGACCTGTTTACCTTGTAAGTTCATTGTTATTTCTCCCCTTAGCCACGTGCCGGTAATGTGATCACGCCATTGGCGGCTTCTTCAGCGAACATCTCAGCCGTGCGAAGGCCTGCCGCGGTCATGATGTCGAGGTTGCCTGCGTATTTAGGTAGGAAATCACCAAGGCCTTCCACTTCCATAAAGCAAGACACGCGATTGCCATCAAAGACCGGACCATTGACCAAGCGATAGCCGGGTACGTATTTCTGTACCTCCTTCACCATGGCATGCACCGATTCGGTGATGGCCGCTTGATCCGGTTCGCTCTCGGTGAGGCAGTGAATGGTGTCACGCATCATCAGTGGCGGTTCAGCGGGGTTAATGATGATGATCGCTTTCCCCTGCTTGGCACCGCCGACTTTTTCCACGGCACTGGCGGTGGTACGGGTGAACTCATCGATATTCTGACGAGTCCCAGGACCAACTGAACGTGAGGAAACGGTGGCGATGATTTCGCCATAGGACACGGGCTGTACCCGTGATACGGCCGCCACCATCGGAATCGTCGCTTGTCCACCACAAGTGACCATATTGACGTTCATCTCCAGGTTCTTGGCATGATCGGTCAGGTTCACCGGTGGCACGCAGTAGGGACCAATCGCGGCGGGTGTCAGGTCGATCATGATGACGCCCAGCTCATTTAGCTTGCGGCTGTTTTCGGCATGCACATAGGCGGAGGTGGCATCAAAGGCAACGCGGATATCGTCTTCGATCACGTAAGGCAAGACACCGTCTACACCGGTCGCACAGGTTTTAATGCCCATTGTGGCAGCACGCTTTAAGCCTTCGGATTCGGGGTCGATACCAACCATCCACACCGGTTCAATCCATTCTGAACGCTGCATTTTCATCAGCAAGTCGGTACCGATATTGCCGGGACCGATGATGATCGCTTTGAGTTTTTTACTCATGATTTATATTCCTGTCGTTATACTGTTCGCTGAGTCAATCAAGTGTGTCGGATCAAACAAAGCGCACTGAGGCCTTACCGATGCCACCGATACTCAGGCTCATAAAGTCACCTGCCTGAACAGGTTCCAGGGGCACCAATGATCCCGACAGAATCACTTCACCGGCTTTTAGTGGAATACCGAAATGACCCAAGGTATTCGCCAACCAAGTGACACAGTTCACAGGGCTTCCCAGAGCAGCGGCACCGGCACCGGTGCTGATCACGGAACCATTCTTCTCCACCACCATACCGCAGGTGGCTAAATCGACTTTGCGCGGATCGACGGCACGATCACCCAGTACAAATAAGCCACAAGAAGCGTTATCTGCCACGGTGTCTTGGATCTTGATCTGCCAGTTCTCAATGCGGGAATCGACCACTTCAAAGCAAGGCATCACACATTCGGTGGCCGCTAAGACATCGGCATTGGTGATACCGGGGCCTAACAGGTCTTTTTTGAGGATAAAGGCGATTTCACCTTCGGCACGCGGTTGCATTAAACGCGTGGAGATCGGCATCTCTTCGCCTTGGCTAAACGCCATGGCATCGGTCAGATAACCAAAGTCCGGTTGATGCACATTCAGCATGTTCTGTACCGCTTTTGAGGTCACGCCGATTTTTTTACCAATGATGCGCTCACCGGCATCTAAACGACGCTCTAACATACGTAATGAGATGTTATAGGCATCGTCGAGAGTGATGTCACTGAAGCGTTCAGTTAAAGGGCGCAGGGCTTTGCGCTGCACCATCGCTTCAAAGAGTTCATCACCGCAGGCTTGAATCTGTTGCTTGTCCATCGTCGTGATCCTTATAGCTTGATACAGATGTTTTTGAGCTCGGTGTAAAACTCCAAGCCATGCACGCCACCTTCACGACCGATGCCAGACTGTTTTGCACCACCGAAAGCGGTGCGCAAGTCACGTAGGAACCAAGAGTTCACCCACACCAGACCGGCTTCGATCTGTTCTGCTACACGAATGGCGCGAGAGGAGTTTTCAGTCCAGATGGCGGCAGCGAGTCCGTATTCCGTGTCGTTCGCCAGCTGAATCGCTTCGTCTTCGGTATCGAAAGGACGGATATGACAGCAAGGGCCAAAGATCTCTTCACGAATGACGCGGGCATCATCGGATAGACCTGTCCAAATAGTGGGTTCAATCCAAGCACCAGCATTCATCTCTTCGCCCATATCCGGAATACCCCCACCGATTTCAACGGTGGCACCTTCTTCCACAGCCAGGTCATAGTAGTACTTCACCTTGTTGCGATGCTCTAAGCTGACGAGCGGACCAAAGTTGGCGGCAGGATCTTCAGGTCGACCCAGTTTCAGCTTGGCCACCTGCTCTTTCATGCGCTTAAGGAAGGCGTCATACACTGGACGTTCGACGTAGACACGCTCGGTGCCCAAGCAGACTTGACCGCAGTTCACAAACGCTGAACGCATGGTGCCTTCCACCGCTTTTTCCAGATCGCAATCGGCAAACACGATGGCTGGGTTTTTACCGCCCAACTCCATGGAAATATTTCGCAGGCCTACAGAAGCGGCTTTCATAATCGCTTCACCAGTACGCGTTTCACCGGTAAAGGTAATCGCATTGACTAGGGGATGCGTGGTTAAAAACTCACCTGCGGAGTTGGGACCAAAGCCATGGATTACATTAAAGACACCCGGCGGTACACCACATTCATTCATCACCTCACCCAGCAGGGTGGTGGTGGCTGGAGTCTCTTCAGAGGGCTTAACCACTACGGTATTACCGCAAGCTAAGGCAGGGCCGACTTTGAAGGTCATCAACAGCAACGGCAGGTTCCACGGACTGATGACAGCGATGACTCCTTTCGGGGTACGTTGACCGACATTCAATGCGCCTAACCCATCGGGTGTATCCAACTTAAAGGCTTCTGTGGGATGGTTGGCCAGCGTTTCAGAAAAGGCTTTAAAGTTAGCAGCACCGCGTGGAATGTCGATGTGGCTAGCGATGCTGTAAGGTTTACCGGTATCGCGGCACTCTGCCTCTAAAAACTCATCGAAACGCTCATTGATTCGCTCGGCCACGCGGTTCAACATCGCGGTTCTATCGGCTTGGGTCATCTTACCCCATGGGCCTTTTAACGCCGCTTTAGCCGCGTTTACCGCTTGGTCGACTTCTTCACGGCCCGCTTCATGCACCTGACCGATCAGGCTGTTATCCACGGGACAGCGGTTTTCGAAGGTTTTTCCACTCGCGGAAGCAACATAGGCTCCGTTAATGAAATGTTTGAATTCGTTCATCGTGTTTTCTCATACACAGACTAAAGAAAGGTGCTAATGACGAGCCAAAAGCACCGTTTAAGATCAGGTCAACGCTGTCAAGAAACGCTCATTCAGTTGACGATCATGGTAGAAAATCGCTTTACCTAACTGTTCAGCTTTCCACGTCACGGTTTCATGGTCTGGGTAGTGATAGTCACCACCGGCAAAAACTTCGTTACGGTTACCTGATGGATCAAAGAAATAGATAGTTTGCCCATGGGTTAAACCGTGACGAGTGGGTCCAATATCGATAGAGGTATCGGTCATAGAAATTAAATCAGCAGCTTTCAAGACATCCTGCCAAGTATCCAGATAGAAAGAGGCGTGATGGAACTTGTTCTTTTCAGGGTGCTTAATAAACGCCACATCATGTGCTTTCATTGAGGCGGTTAAAAAGAGTGCGATGCGATTACCTTCAGGATCGATGACTTGTTCTGACAGATCAAAACCCAGCACATCACGGAACAGGGTGAGATTGCCTTCTAGGTCGTCGCCATACATCAAACAGTGATCAAAGCGAGTTGCTTGCATGCCTTTTAAACCACGTGGCCAAGCTTCTGGGTTAACGTTATTGATACCCCATTTACCAGTTTGTTCTTTAGTGGCGAAGAGTTCAAAAGTATGCCCTGTGGGTACAACAAACTGCATACGACGACCACAGTCTTTCAAATCGCCGGCAGGCAGCTCAGTGACAGTCATCCCTAATGCACGAATCTCTTCAGCCAAGCTATCCAATACAGCCTCGTTCAGACATTTGAAGGCCATGAAATCCATGCCAGGTTCATCTGCTTCTTTAAGGATAACGGAGTATTTATCCACTTCCGTCCAAGCTTTAAGATAGACGCGACCTTGATCATCAGAATCCATCTCGATTAAACCCAGTAGGTCCACATAGTGTTTACGGGCTTCTTCAAGATCCAATACTCGAATTTGAACATGTCCTGGACGCATTACACCTTTTTTCATGATCGTTTCCTCTTATATTTTTTATGTCACGCAGTTTGTTGTGTTGATAAATCGTTGAAGTGGTCTGATTCAATCACCAGATCACTCTCTGGAAAGACTCGACAGGCTAGGGCAAAACCCGCCTCTGCTTCATGTTCCTTGATATGGGCTTTACTCATTCGCTTAGTGTGAAAGGCGCCTTCCAACACCTTAATTTTGCACAGTCCACAACCACCACCTCTGCAACCTACCTGAATGGCCTGTTGACACGCCTTCTCCATCGCGTGAAGCAGCAATTCACCTTCGGGAACTGAAAATGCTTGCTGTCGGTTGGTTACCTGAATCTGAAAATGACGTTGGGCATTCATCTCATCAGACCCTCATGCCTAAATTCGCTTAAACAGCGCTGATCGCGTTTCGGAGTCAGCACCATCAGCAGCCGTTAGGAATTTTTCCATATGGATATCCGCTTCAAAGACACGACCTTGCATCAAGGCACTGATAGCAGAGTCGATCATGGGTGGAGGCCCACATAGATAGGCTTTATGGCCTGTAAATTTACCGTCAAAGTGATCAATGGCGGCTTCATGAACATAACCTGTAAAACCTTGCCACTGATCCTCAGCCGTTGGGGCGTTTAACGCTGGGATGTAATGAAAGTTACTGTGTTTCTCAGCAAGCTCGGTTAACAAGACACGGTTGTAAAGTTCCGCCACATTTCGTGCACCTTGGAACAGATAGATTTGGCGTGTATCACCTTGCTCTAGCAGATCCAAAATCATTGACTGTGGGCTAGATAAACCTGATCCGCCGGCAATAAAGATCACATCTTTAACATCGGACTTACGCACAAAGAACTGTCCGTAAGGACCTGAAAGTGACAGTTCATCACCCTCTTTTAAGGTTTCATGCAACCAAGTCGTCGCCGCACCGCCAGGAACCAGACGCACATGGAGTTCCACAATCGAAGGATCCGAGGGTGAGTTCGCAATAGAAAAGGCTCGACTGCCTTGCACGCCCGGTATCTCAAGATTGATATACTGCCCAGCCTGAAAGGTGATTGGATTATCCAATTTCAGTGTGATGCCTTTAATCGTCGGTGACAGATCGACAGTGCTGATGACCCTGGCTGTGAAATCTTCAACCGAGTAGCCTTCGAAGTCAGGATCAACATCGATATCCGCTTCTATCACCAAGTCGGATTCCGGAATGGCACAACAGGCCAGCACCTTACCCTCATCACGCTCTACATCCATCAGGGCAAAGGGTGACGCATTACCTAGATCTGCATCCCCTTCCACGACTTGAACTTTGCAGGTGCCACAAGTGCCATGACCACAGGCAAACGGCAACCAAACGCCTTGACGGAGCGCAGCATCCAAGATGGTTTGCCCCTCTTCCACTTCGATCACATCACCTGTAGGTTCAACTGTCACTTCGTAAGTCATGACCTGCTCCTTAAACCGCTTTGCCCTGAAACCCTGTCAGCTCAGGTGTTTGGAATCTCAATACCGATTTATGACCGACACCTTGTGCTTGTAGTGATTGATTCAGATCGGGAGTGAAAGGCTGGTTATCCAGCAACCAAGTGGCTGTTTCCCAATTGATCTGGGTGAACTCTTCATGCAAGCCGAAAGCTTCGGGCATCACCTGATTACGCAACTCGGCAAAGGTCATGGTCGGTGGAAGCGCATAAGCAAAAGGCGCACAGAACATCAAATGACGATCCCAAGCGACATACACAATTTGATTACCGTGAAAATTTTCAACTCTGTCTCGTGCCTGCACTTTATAGTCAGGCGTAATAGCTCTTACTGACATAATCGTTTCCTATCTCTGGAGCCACCGAAGTGGCTCGCATCTTGAATAACTCTGAGGAGAATTAAGCGACACCTTTCCACTCTTTCCAGCGCTGCTCATCGGGTGAGCCCTTGATGTCCAAGTTGTCAGCACCGAGGTTAAGCTTGTAGTAGTCGCGCAGTACTTCTTCCACGCTGGCACCACCACAGTTACCTTGATAAATCTGATGCACAGGCAACCAGGACTGAACATACTTTTCAGGCTCTTGATCAAAGATGTGTTTGCAGCCATCAGAACAGAAGTGGTATTTCTCTCCTTCGTAATCGCTTGAGCGATAGGCAATTTGGGTAGGATCGTCCATCTCGGTAAAGCCCATCGGAATCTGACAGGTGGTACAGAGTTGCGGCAGCGCTTGGCTATAGAAGCGTTTACCTTCCGCTTCCATTTTCTTGGCTAGTTCCCAACGGGGACGATAATATTTGTCAAACGTATCGGGATATTTCTCGCTTAACCAATCCATCTCTTCGTCACTTGGAATCCAGGTATGGAAACCGGCTGCATGGCCGTAGTTGTAGAAGATCCACCATGCTTGATGCGAAATGTGCTCTTTCTCTTTCTCTGTGGTTTCAACAAACTTCGGCATACGGATACCGTAGCGAGCTAAATCTTTGAATAATGCCCCGCCGGCCTCTTCAAAATAAACTTCCCAAGCTTCTTTCCAGGACATCACTTTGTTTGGCAGCATGTAATCCATCATCATCGCAACAATGGAAAGCAAGCGAGTTCCACGCCAGAACCACTTGTCGATCCACTTCTGCACGATTGGCACGTTGTCTTCGTGTTGTTCCAGCAGGAACTTGATGATTTCTAAGCCTAGCGTCATGTGACGAGCTTCATCAGACTGAGCAGAGAAGCCAAAAGTACAGGTTGCCATATCACCGTTATGGGCAGCACCGGACATGAACGGAACAAACAATAAGTTCGTTAAGACGTATTCAAAACTAAAACTGATCGCAATCAGGAACTCAAATGGCCCCGCACTGCGCGCATCGTCAAAGAACGATTTCGGCACTGACAAGTACCACACGCGATCATGCATGTGCGTCCAATCCTGGAAGCCATCAAAGTACTTGTTGTAGTGGCTCATGGCGTGAATCTGCGTTTGCACATGACGCAATTCATCGATTGATTGCATCTGGCAAGCCACACGAGCACCGGCACCGCCAAACTGACGACCGACATGGGCATAACCTTGGTAGGCTTGATACTCTAAGGGAGAGACACCGGTTAAAAAGATTTTAATGGCATTAACATAACGCGCGTCGGTCACATTTAAATGGCCATTATTTTGGGCAAAAGCATCAAATATGGCGTAAAGTTTTTTCTCTTTTTCAGCCTGATATTTCCAGTAGGCATCCATGGTTAATCTAAAGGGATCTTCCCATTTAGACCAATCCGTAATTTTAATGCCTTCAAACTCTTCATAAGGAAATGCTTTTTTACGATCTGCGTAAGAGTATTCCCAATCAAGATCTCGTGTTAATAATCTGTACTTATCTTTTAAATTAAGTTTTTTAGCTGACATTTTCTGACCCTTTTTATTTTAATAACAATCAAACATTCCAGCTTAAACTGAGCTGATCATCATCTTCATCGACATTGCCACCTAGCGTGATGAGATTGAGATGCAACTCTTGGACATTCCAATCACGTCCCATTTTTTCTTCAACGGTTTCCCGTTTTACGATGAGGCTATTTTCATTTTCGATTCGGATCATCGCTGGATGATGTATCACCGTCGCATCTGGGTTATCTTCTTCGATGGCTTCAATGATGTAGCGAGATTCATCATTATCTTGTAACGCAATATAAACTTTGGACATGCTGAACCCCTTAGGCTTTAATTCCGGCTTTTTTGATGCGCTTTTCAAGCTCTGCGACCGCCAGATCGAGCGCTTCTGGTTCAAGCAGTTCTTTAATAGCAGGTCTTAAAGCTTCTAGTGTTTTCGCTTGCCATTTCTCAGTCCAAGCATGAAGTAGGGCTTTATTTTCATCCGATTCTGAGACGACCGTTTTCAGCACTGAGTCGAACCATTTGCTAACATCCTTGTTCCATGCCTGCATAAACTCGGTCAACATAGCGATATCACGACCACCCATCGCCGAGAGTTTGCCATCCAGTTGTTCGTAGAAAAGGTTGAAAATCAGCGTATCCATCACCAGGTTTTGCGCCAGCACCACTTCAAACCAATCTTCAACGGTCGTCATCTCCTCGCACAGCGCACGCATACCTTGCCATGCAGGATTTTCCATCCAGTGCTGCTTAGATTCGATTAACGATTGTCCGGTATTACCGTCGATCATTAGGC
This sequence comes from Nitrincola schmidtii, assembly GCF_008973715.1. Taxonomy (GTDB): domain Bacteria; phylum Pseudomonadota; class Gammaproteobacteria; order Pseudomonadales; family Balneatricaceae; genus Nitrincola; species Nitrincola schmidtii. Next base: position 247,816 of record NZ_WBOL01000002.1, on the reverse strand, counting down.
CGATACGTGATAAGTATTGAGCAATACCTAAGCGATCCATGGCGTTATATAACAGAGCTTGAGTTATCGCCGTACCATAACCAAATGCACAGCCATACATATTGTTTAAGTTGGCGGTATTCTCAATATGTCTTAAAGGGATTAAATAAGTAATGAGCAAGTTTTTGACATCATCACTTAAATAGTCTGCCAAGTTACGTTTTTCAAAAAAGCCATAACTGCTTTCTGCCGCTTCCTGCATTTTGGCGCGTTGTTGAACATAAGCACCATAATAGAATTGACGGGGATCTTTTAACGCATACCAATCTTCCATCACGATTTTGGTACGGTTTTTATCATTCAATTCAAATTCAGGTTGCCATAATGGACGATAATGAAAGTTAGTTTCTGCTTGCAGGTCATAAGTAGCTTCCTGATAACGTGAAGCAGGTTTATCACCAAATCGACGTTCGATATTGGCGAAAGTATTGCGCACTGGCTCCAGTGTTGACGTTTTAATTTCAATGGTCATAAGCGTCACTCAAAGTTGATGTTATTGTTATTCAACAGAACGGTTGTGATTCTTGCTCATTAGCGTGTCTTCGCCGTAACGCCACTTTTCTAATTCCGCATCAACTTCGGCCATCTGCTCATCGGTCATGTGAATGACGTGATTGTTTTTGCAGAAGGCTTCAAATGCGACGGGTGGCATAATCAGCTCAACAAAAAGAGAGGGATCTTCGATCGCAAAATCGAATTCGACAAAACGGGCACCCGGCTCACTACGAACCCGAATGTATTTTTTCAGGCCATCGACACCTGTTCGAGGACGGGGCGAGGGATTGTGGTAAACATGCAAATCTGGCATTGCGTAACCTCTGACTTTTTATGTTGTTATGTCGTCATTGTCAGAAGTAATAGAGCAAGGGCTGTGCCAGTTTCTGAAACTAGCAACTCAATGTAATTTTTAAATATTTAATATATTGAAATTTAATGATTTTTTTACAAAGAAGATGATAGGGAGGTTTTTAGAGGCGATGTTGAAGTAGATCACTGAGGTAGGGAAGATTAATGAAATGATGAATTGATCAACGTGGTTTCATCATTTCATTAACTGATAAAGAAGATCACAACAGATCCGCAAAGGGATGATTGTCGGCTTCTAAAGACTCATGAAAGGTTTCCACACGATCTGCGACGAGATCGGTACGATGAAACTGGGCAATATGAATCAGCGCATCACCTTCGTTCACCAAAGGTAGTTTCAGCTGACCAATAACGATGCCACTCATGGGTGACCAAATCTCTTCTTCCGACTCTCCGAAAGGATCTGCAACCACACCCAGTAGGGTTTGATCTCGTGTGACGCGATCACCTTCTTTGACATGCGCACGGAAGATGCCACTTTGTGGGGAACGGACCCAATTGCTAGAGCGGGCAACGATCGGATCTTTAAAACCCTCTTTACGAGATTTAGGTAACATTTCTAAAGCACGCATGACGCTAAGAATGCCATTCACACCTCCACGAATGGAAACTTCATCAAAACGTAAGGCTTCACCAGCTTCATAAACCAGTATCGGCGTTTTCTTCTCAAACGCGGTTTGACGTAATGAACCTTCACGCAAAGGGGCATTTAAGATAACCGGCGTTGAAAAGGCTTTTGCTAAGGCCAGGGTCTCAGGATCGTCCAGGTTGCCACGAATATGTGGCAAGTTATAGCGATTGAGAGCCCCAGTGTGTAGATCGATACCATGGGTGGCTTTACTGACAACTTCTTTTAAAAAAAGACGTGCGGTTCTGGCCGCTAATGAACCTTTGGGTGATCCAGGAAAACTACGATTTAGATCGCGTCTGTCTGGTAAATATCGACTTTGATTGATAAAACCAAATAGATTGACGACAGGCACAGCCATCAGCGTGCCTTTCATTCGATTCAGTGCCGGTAAACGCATCAAACGACGAATAATTTCTACACCGTTGATTTCATCACCGTGTAAGGCGGCACACACGAACAATACCGGACCGGCTTGTCGACCACAGATCACCTGAACCGGCATGACAGCTGGGGTATGGGTATAAAGCTTTCCCACTTCCAAATCGACTGTGCATCGCTCTCCTGGTTGGACTGTCGTTGCTCCAACCGTAATTGGCTGATTGCGCCGCCCCATACTTAACCCTGCCCTTTCGTTTGCGTACGATTAGGTTTAGCATTTTTTTCAATAAATTCAATAATCAAACTAGCGACATCTTTACCTGATGCCGCTTCGATCCCCTCTAAGCCCGGAGATGAATTCACTTCCATGACAACCGGTCCATGGTTAGATCGCAATAAATCCACACCACAGACATTCAAACCCATCACTTTGGCAGCACGCAAGGCTGCAGTGCGCTCTTCAGGTGTAATGCGGCACAAGGTGGCGGTACCACCACGATGAAGATTGGAACGAAACTCCCCATCTTTAGCTTGGCGTTTCATGGCAGCAACAACTTTTCCACCGACAACAAACGCACGAATATCACTGCCTTTTGATTCTTTAATAAACTCTTGAACCAAAATATGCTGTTTCAATCCCATAAATGCTTGGATAACACTTTCAGCGGCTTGATGAGTTTCAGCCAATACCACCCCAACACCTTGCGTACCTTCCAGCAGCTTAATCACTGCGGGCGCGCCGCCCACGATGCTTAATAGATCTTCAATATCATCAGGGGAGTGAGCAAAGCTGGTAACCGGTAAACCTATGCCTCGTCGAGATAGTAACTGCAAACTACGTAATTTATCGCGCGAACGAGAAATGGCCACAGACTCATTCAGTGGATACACATTCATCATCTCAAACTGACGCAATACAGCGGTGCCATAGAAGGTGATTGAAGCACCGATACGAGGAATAACCGCATCAAAGTCTTCCAACACTTCTCCCCGATAGTGTATCTGTGGATTATGCGCTGCAATGTTCATATAGCAGCGTAAAGCATCCACCACTCTAACTTCATGGCCACGTTCTTTAGCTGCTTCAACTAATCGACGGGTAGAGTAAAGTTTAGGGTTACGTGAAAGAATCGCTATTTTCATTCAATGACTCCGCCGTCGACAACCAATGGGAAAACAACCATTGTTGAGACGGTGTTGAGGTATTATTTAGTGTAGTGTTAATCAGCGAAGGCCGATGGTCAATTACAGGATAGATAAAGCTGAAAACCCTGAACAGGTTAGACTATTGTAGCCTGTCTTCACCCTCAATGAACAGTGCTTAAAAGAGGGAAAGTTGTGGGCGTGTGAGTCCTTCAAACGTTAACCCAACAAAAGGCAAAATACTGTCTGCGACAGGAAGTAATTGCTTTTCAATATAATGTTGATAATCAATCGGGGAATGCCTTAATTCAACCGCTTCAGGACCTTGAGTGGTCATCACATAAGCAACCGTATCACCTTGATGCAAGGGAGATAACAGTTTTTGTTGCTGATAATGGTCGGATAATTGGCGAGCGGCCCGAACATGAGGCGGCACATTGCGTTGATAACTGTGTAGCGGCCTGCGCAAGCGTCGATGATATACCAGTTGATCGTCTAGCTTACCCGCTAACAAAGCATCTACTCGCTGCTTAATTAAGCCTTCACAGGGCTGATCATTAAAAATCTGTGCATAAAGGTCTTGCTGAAAATCTTTAGCCAAACGCGTCCAATCACTGCGCACATTTTCCAAACCTTTAAAGATAAGCTGTTCTTGTGCATTGCCAAGCCAACGCAACCCTGCATAACGTTTTTTGCTGCCAAGCTCTGAATCTCTCATTCTCGGCATTAAAAAGCGACGATAGCAGGTCTCATATTGCAACTCCAAGGCTGAGGATAGCGCATAATCCTCTAATAGCTTTTGTTGCCACCACTCGTTTAAACGAGTCGCTAACGTTGGTCCTACGGCATCGGCTTCTTTTGCTGTTAAATCATCACCTAGCCATACAAAGACGGAATCGGTATCCCCATAAATCACTTGATAACCAAACTCGGCTTCAATTTGAGCGGCAGTTTCGGTCAAAATTTGTTGGCCACGAAAGGTAATGGATGCAGATAACCGTTGATCGTAAAACCGACACACATTAGAGCCCAGCACACCATAACAGGCGTTCATTTGAATTTTTATGGCTTGAGAAACCGCTTGATGCCCTGCACGTTTGGCTTGATCTCGCGCAACCCAAAGACGTTCTATGATGTCCGGCAAGATCGCTTGCTGACGATTAAACTCAGCACCCAAATATCCAGGAACGGTCGACTCACCCTGCTGTTTCGCTGCTAGGCCTAGGGTTAATCCAAGCGGATCGATTTGAAAAGTACGAATAATACTGGGATACAGACTTTTAAAATCTAACACCAACACATTACGATAAAGACCCGGTTGTGAATTCATCACATGACCACCCGGGACATGAGCACCAGTCTCACCCGATGCGTATTCAGGTGCAACGTAACCAGCTCGATGTAATGCAGGCAGATACATATTATCAAACGCCTGAGCAGAGCCACCCACTTTATCCAACGCCAAACCGGTTAAGCGCGTACGTTCGATGTAGTAATCGATCAAACCGGTTTTTTCAAAAATCTCCGTGACTAAACGACAGTCTTCAAGATTGTAATGTGCCAAGGCTTGCTGATCATTGGCATACATGCATTGTATCGATGCTCCTCGATCGGCCACGGAATCTATCGCTTTACCTCGGTTTAGTAAGGCCTGTGCCACAAACTCTAATGAGTAGCGCTCAAAATGCCACGTCGCTCCTTTCAAGCTATCGATACCATCCAATACCACTCGCCCAGTTAAACGAGCATAGTGCCGATTGGTGCCATAGCTACCCACTTTGAGTGGTTGCTGGTCACGCCCTAACATCAATCGGACACCCAAGGCCTCTGAGCGTTGTTGTAGCACTTTTAGATCAAAACCTATCACGTTCCAGCCAATCAATACGTCAGGATCTAGGTATTGAACATCGGCCATAAACTGCTTCAATAAACGTGCTTCATCAGCACAATAGCGAATAACAGGATCTTCTCTTTCCTCTCCAACCATTAACACCTGAGTCGACCTTCCACACTGATAGGCGATCGAAAGAATTCGATCGGCACGCAGGGTGGTTTCAATATCAAAAGAGAGGACTTGTAGTTTAGGGTGATAATCTGCAGGAATGAGTCGAGATTTCTGATCTAGCGTTACCCACTGTGCTCCGGCATAGATAAAGCGCTCCATTAGATAGCGATCCACTGGACGAATATCTTCCTCCATCATCGCGATTCCCTGCTCGCGCAATCGATCAATGACACTGCTCAATGCAGATAAGCTAGTCGTATAGATCGCCGCAACAGGCTCGTTGCGAAGATTTTTTAACGCTAAGGATTGATAACGCCATGCTGAAATCTTGTGTAACGCTGTTTGGATCTGTTCAAGGTCTTGTTGGCGAACAAAGAACACCGCTTCTTGATCAGAAATGGTAATGCACTTAGCACCCTGATCCGTGACTAACCAATAACTCAGCTCTATTCCTTGTGCGGTATCCCGCTGATGTCGAGTCAGCGGAAAACCGATAACGCTGTTAGCCATGACCAAAAGGCTGAATCACTTCCATTTCGGGGAAATAACGCATCAGTGCATCTAGCTCTGTTTGTAAGAACAGCAACTTCAAGTTAGGTCCTGCATCCATGGTGAAGTAGCAAGATAAACCCTCTTTTCGCAGCTTCCAGATGCGCTGCATCATTGCCAAAGACTCTGGCTGCCAGTAGACCAGAGGTGGCCAAGAAGCAATCATCGTCGCGTGCATGGCCAGTGCATTATGCTCTGCGGTTTGACCTAAGCGCTCAAAATCTTTACTAGCAAGCGCCTGTTTAAGCTTTTCCAAGTCATGCGCCGCTTGAACTGGCCAACTTTGATACAGATGTGCGGTATCGACGGTACGCTGCATGCCACTGCGTGAATCGGTACTTTTCTCAGAAGCATCCACTTTGATGAGCCCCACGCAGAGTCCCGGCCAGGTGACAGGCAACTGAACTCCATGACTGTCCAATCCATCATCTCGCTGTCCCATTTGCCATTCTACAAAGCCTTTAAAGACAGAGCGACAAGCACTGCCACTGCCAAGGCGTGCCAATACCGATAGCTGCTCAGTGTTTAGATCCAATGCAAAACTTTCATTCGCTGCTTTGGCTAAGGCAGCAAACCCTGATGCCGAGGACGCTAAACCTGCAGCCGTTGGAATGGAATTACGTGTTGTGACACGAAAACTGCACCTTCCGGGTTGACGAAACAGATCTAAAAAAGCACTGACACGCTGGCAAAATGGAGAACTGGGTAATAAACGATCGCTGTTTAACCAAATTTCATCGGTAGGATAATCAATAGGAACAAGACGCGTGTGCGTTCCGAGATGACCCAATGATACAGACAACGATGCATTCATTGGTAAATTCAGTTGTTTATCACGCTTACCCCAGTACTTGCATAACGCGATATTACTGGGTGCAAACTGTTCTGTTGACGTCACGGGGGTGTTGCTCGGTGAAATCCAGTCTGCTAACACAGCCGATTTATCCATGCGATCCTCTTTATTATTTGTCATCTTTAACTTGGATGCTTACGAAACCTTGTCGTTCATCAGCACGCCATATTGAGCGGGGCGTATACTCAAACAACTATGCTTAGGCAACATAGTTGCTGGTTCAGTTCCAAGGGTTAATACACAATCACCTAAACCCGAACCTGATATTTTTGCTCCCAATACCTGTTGCTCTTGGCGCAGGGTATAAATCATTTCAGCAAGCGTAGCATCGCAAACGCCCAACGCATCCAGCAATCCTTGATAGACATTCATTAAATGACCAAATTCTTTCAGATCCTGCTGCTCAAGGGCAACAATGGCAGCACGAGAAGTGTCTCCCATCAACTGGTACAGCGATTGTTGCAAAACTGATCTAGATCGCCACTGCTGCTCGACCAAGGCTAATACATCCGGTGTTTTCATCTTGTAACCAGCGTAATAAAGGGCCAGCACTATGTTTTCAGGAAAAGCTACCGGTTTTATTTGTAAAGGCTGCTGGGTAAAACACACCACGCCACCCGCTAAACTTGCGGCCAAATCGGCACCCGAACCTCTTCCCTTTTGTACCTCGTGAATGATTTCAAGGCCTTGACGGAAATCACGATTAAGATCTGCATCAGTATTCGATAAGCGGTTAAGCAAGGTGACCATCGCAGCGGTAATGGCCGCAGATGAGCCTAAGCCAATGGTGGATGAAAACGCTGAATCGATGATCAGTTCGAAACCTGTATCTAAACGATCTTGATAGGCTTTAATCGCTGCGATCACAAAGCTTAAAGCGGGATCATCTATTAAGTCATCTAATGAAGCCTGATAATCACCCAAAGCACTTTGTATGCTGACGACTCGATCATCACGCAGCGTCACCTGGATCTCGATACGGACATCTAAGGCACACACCAAAGCGGGCTGACCAAAGAGAACCGCATGCTCTCCCATCAACATGGTACTTCCGGGCGCTGAAACCTTAAATGCTGAACGCTTGTGCACCTTTTAGCTCCTGACGAAGAACACCCCAATTAGCATCTTTTGGAAGATTGAGTTGTTCAGGTGAGTTAGCAGGTAACCAAGCGATGATTAGACCACCCGCATCACCACGGATACTTCCCGCACCTGAAATTTTAGCCGCTCCACCGAGTGATTCTATCTGAGTAATTAGCTGTTGAACCTTTTTGGGGACAACACCGATCTCACACAATAGACGATGATTTTGCTGTATCAACTGTCCACGCTGAGTTGCTGATGCGCTTAACCACTGTGCTTCAATATTAGCGAAAGCATCCCAAATAGGTGACTCAGTAAATTGCTTCCTTACCTTCTCAACACATTCACCCGTGGAGGACTCGGGTGTCCCTGTGAAAATCCAATAGCAATTGCTGAAATCATCACTAACCTGAACACTGTCCACATGCCCTTGTTTAACTCTGACAGTACCTCCTAAGATGACACTAGAGGCATCAATTAAACTACCCTTGCCATGCTGCAATCTTTCGCAAAAATGTACTTTATGCAGCAGTTCGGCCGTATCTGTAAATTGAGGGGTAAAAAGCTTCAGAATTAACGCAATAAACGCAGCAGAAGAACCCATCCCTGCACCAATCGGAAGATTAGAGCGCCACTTGACATCACCACTGGGGAAATCCGTGTGTTGAATTGCCTGGGCTAATGTATAGATGAAAAGCTCTGAGTTTTTCTGAACCACGTCTTGAATGGATAGTTCGCCTTTCAACCAGCGTTCATAGCGCTCATCTAAACGATCCACACAGCGTTTGAGATCATCTTCTTTGACACATTGTTGCTGTCCAGAAATTGGGTCTTTCCAGCGTAATGAACTGGAGTGATCGGCAATATAAAGCGCATGTATATGACGGTCCACTGCCATCGCTAACGCAGCCCCGCCATGCACAACGGCATGTTCTCCGGTGAGAATGACTTTACCGGGTGCAGCCGCTGCGTACATTAGCAGGGAATATATTCGCGTTTATGATGAGTGATCGCTGCCAACCTAAAACGACCTTGCGTGGTTTTAGGTATTTCGACACTTTCACCCTGTTGCGGATCAGGATAACGATATAGTGACAAATACTCTTCGTAATTAATCTCTTGGCGCTGAGCCAACAGAGACTGGTGGCGATCAGTATGTAAGCGATCTTGGTAGCCAGGTTGAATCTGGCCAGAAAAGAACTCTGCCACACAACCAGAACCATAACTAAAAAAGCCTATCTGTTTACCAGCAAGATCTTCTTTAAGATGATCTAACAAAGAGCATAAGCCAATGTAGATAGAGGCGGTATAGCTGTTACCAATCAACTGGTTATATTTTAGAGTTTCGGCAATTTGCAATTCAATCTGCTCGGGGGTCAAGGCACAGCGATTCAGCTTTGCTAAATGCTGATGTGCTTTTTGAGCCATACGACTGAAAGGTAAGTGATAACAAAAATAGCTGAAATCATTAAACGTGAGTGAACTCACTTCAGTAAAATGTTCCCAAGCTTTTTTCAACGAGCGCAGATAAATCTTGGTGGAATACTTACCATCCACCAGGGCTGTGCTGCGATAATTTGGACGCCAAAAATCCATCACATCGTCGGTATAATTACCGACATCAGGAGAAACGGTTAGTATGCTGGGATTCTGGCTGATTAGCATAGCCACAGCACCACAACCCTGCGTGGCTTCACCAGGTGTTCCTAAGTCGTAGCGAGCAATATCGGAAGCGATGACCAATACTTTGCTGTTCGGTTTTCTGGCAACCAAAGCACAAGCCATTTGCAACGCGGCAGTCGCGCTGTAGCAGGCTTGTTTCAGCTCAACAACGCGGCAATTTGAGTGCATATCAAGCAGTCGATGCACATACACACCTGCTGACTTGGATTGATCTATACCGGTTTCAGTTGCAAACAATAAGGTGTCTATCGCGTCGCGACCGACACGCTCAATAATCGGCAAGGCAGCATTGGCAGCCATGGTCACGATATCTTCGTCGGGTGCAGCCATGCCCATTTTTTCTTGGCCAATACCGACATAGTATTTTTCTAGCTCAGTCTGCTGCTGCTCCGCTAAGGTGCGCAAATCCAGATAGTAACTGGATGTATAAAAACTGATCTCGTCTATACCTACTGACGCTATACCTACTGACGTACCTACTGACGTACTTAATGACATAGTCGGTTGGATTCCTTAACGCTCTTCGACAATAAGCGCTTTGTTCCTGAACAGTGCAGCAGTATCCGGGGTACCGAGCAGAAACATCGCGGTAACAAATTCACGGCGTAATTTTTCAATGGCACTGATAACAGCATCCGCCGATTCCATTGCAGGCCTTAACAGGGGCGCTGCCACTCCACAAAGCGAGGCGCCGAGTATAACAGATTTCGCCATATCAATCCCATCTCTGATGCCACCACTTGCAATCAGGGTTGCCTGATCAAGATAGGGTTCGGCCAGTTTCAAAGCCAGTGGGGTTGGAATACCCCAGTCTTGAAACTTCAAGCCCAGATCATGCACCGGATCGGTACGACGATGATGTTCAATTCGACTCCAAGAAGTACCACCACTGCCCGCTAAATCAAAATAACGAATCTGCTGATTCAATCCTGCTTGAATATCAGCTGGCGATAAACCAGAACCTACTTCTTTCAGAATAATGGGCACTGACAGTTCAGATTGCAATTGTCCTATCGCATGGGTCAAGCCACTAAAATTGGTATCCCCTTCGGGCTGAACGGCTTCTTGTAATGGGTTTAGATGCAAAAATAGCGCATCAGCTTCAAGAACATCAATCGCTTGATTTATTTGTTCCAGCGACATACCGTAATTCAGTTGAACCGCACCAATATTAGCAATCAGAACGGTCGATGGTGCCAACTTTCTAAGCGCAAAACTCTCTTTTGCTTCAGGCGAACTAAACATGACACGCTGAGAACCAACACCCATAGCAACTTGGCAATGCTCAGCGGCCACCGCTAAATTATGGTTGATGGTTCTCACCAGTTGATGATCACCACCTGTCATAGACGAGATCAGCAACGGAAACCTAAGTCTTTTATTAAGGAACTCACAACTTGGGTCTATCTCATCTAACGCAACCTCAGGCAAAGCTCGATGAGTTAACCGAATTTCATCAAACCAGTTTCCTTGACGATCAGTCAGAGCGTCGTTTTCAATGGCTTGGATATGTTCAATCTTACGATTGTTGGTTTGATCGCTCATGAGCGTTCCAATCGAATGTGGGCTTCCATGAGTTCACCTGGATTGGTTTGTGCACTTAACAAGGAGAGCTCACCACATAACACAGTCGCTGCACATATAGCCGCTAATCGACGGGCATTAGCACCGGGTTCTCGCTCTTCACGGCAACCTAAACGGCGCAGATTTTCTTCAACAAAATCGATGCCTTTGCCATTACCGACGCTACCCACAATAAGGTTAGGTAATGTGCAGGAAAAATAAAGATCATCGCCCCGCACTTCAGCGTGGACAACACCTTGTGAGCCTTCAATAATATTTGCCGCATCCTGCCCCGTTGCCAAATAAAAACCTAACAACATATTGGCATAGTGTGCATTCGCGCTACGAATACCGCCAGCAATCAGTGTTCCAATCAAATTTTTTCGCACATTCAACTCAACTACTTTTTCAGGAGTGGTGTTGAGTTTACGTTCACATAGGTCTCGTGAGATCAGTATTTCACTAACAACATATTTACCACGACCCAAAATACCATTGACGGCGGTCGCTTTTTTATCAGAACAATAATTAGCGGAAATAGAGCTGTAACGCAGTTGCGGATATTGCTGCAGTATCCAAGGGATAATCTTATCAGCTGCGTTGGTGACCATGTTGTGACCCGATGCATCACCGGTGGTGAATTCCAGGCGCAAATAAATCAAGTTTCCAACAATTTGGCTGTGCATATCAATCAAGCGCGCAAAACGACTTGAGGTAGCCACTACTTGATTGAGTTCAACGTTACGCTGCTTTAATGACTGTAATGCCAGATGCGCTTCCATGGCATTGTCTGCTTCAAGCAGAATCGATCGCGTCATACGCTCATCAATGACACTGGTCAAAATGCCATCGGTTAACACAGAGACACGCGCTCCTCGCCCTACCGAATGCCATAGTGGGGTTTCATAGGTAGCCAAGGGCACACTGACTTTTTCATTCAGAGTCTGGCCGGTGATTTTAAGCGGTCCTACCCAACGCATGGGAATCGGAGCTTGTAAAATTTTATGAGATTTCATAGATACCCGAACCAAAGAAACGCGGAATTTTAGCTATCTGAGGCAGCTTATGCAATCTCTGCCTCTTTGATCAACTCACCAAAACGTTCACTTAATAACTGATAACGCTGCTGCTGCTTGCCGCTTAACGCACCAAAATGTAATTCACTGACAATTTCCGCACAACGATTGACCACTTGCGGTTGGCCTACAGCTCGCCTGAGTGATTCGATGCCCGTTTGCAATAGATTCAATCCAACACCTGGGTTTCCTGGGTCGGCTTGCCACGCTCGCTCAAACTCTAAAAAGGCATCCTCTAACGCTTTCTGTCGGAAAGACAGCATCCCTTTTAGATTGCATTTACCCCATTCCACTGAAGCCATCAATCGGGATACCTGCTGCTTTAGCTCAGCAGCTTCTGCTGCAAAGCGTGTTGACTCTAAGCCATCCGCGAGCAGATCAACCACACTCAGTTGAGCATGAAGCGGAATCTTACGGAATTGAGCTAACGCATCACCCGCGGCAAAATCAGCATTTTGATGCTCGCCATTTTGGCGATAAATTTCGGCGGCAATTAAGCGAGCACGGAAACGTATTTGCGGGTCATCCATGCAGTCATGCACGACAGACTCTAAAACCCGAATCGCTTCCGCAATAAAATCGGCATTGCGATCCGGTTTATCGGCAATCATCTGTTGAATGACTCGAACCAAACCAAAATAATATTCAGGATTTTGCAACGAGGTATGGCGAGAATGCAGTACAGCTTGACGAAAACCATCGACAGCCACACCTAATTCTTCAGAGAATGCAGCACGATTACCTAGCTCTCCTTGCAGTACAGGCATTGTTGGCTGCAGCATTACCGATTTTCTTAACAGGGTAACACACTGACTTCGCTCACCACTCAACCAATGAATTCTGGCCATAATCAAATAGGCTTCTTGGCAGACTTGCTGCTCTTCTATGACTTGAGACATCTCTTGCCGAGCACGCTGGTAATCGGTCATCACAAAGGCTGTCATACCTAAGGCAACATGCACCCAAGGCTTATCATGAGCTTGCCGGATGCGCTCAAACACGGCTAAGGCTTTTTGATATTGTTGCTGTTCTAGATAAATAAGTCCTTTGATTCTAAAAATCAAAACACCCAATGCGGGGAATTGTTTTTGAATTCGTTCACATTCAGACAGTGCTTCATCCCATGCCTTTTCATCACGAAATCGTTCAATTTGAGCGATGCATCGTTTAATGCGCAACTGCTTTTCTAACTGCGCACGTATTTTAAGTTGATCATAAGGCTTAGCAAGGTAACCATCTGCGGATAACTCAGGTGATCCCATTAGCAAGTTTAACTTTTCTGGATCGACTACCAATAAAAAACAGGTCGAAAAAATCGGCTTACCGGCTGCCTTGAGTTGTTGCAGAACTTGCAGACCATTTTGTTCATAGCGACCCATGTCATATACCAAGAAACATAAGTCGATTTTTACTTCGGACAACAGGCTAGCGGCCATATTAACTGACGAGGCCACTTCAACTTTCTGAAAGCCAATAGAGATCAGAATCTGCCTGAGCTGCTCTAGCTCTTCCAGATTTTTTTCTACGATAAGAACTGTCTGATCAGAGAAAAGTGCTGTCATGGCCCATAATTCTTATTAACCATCTGAAAAATAGCATGAATTTGAGCCATATTACTACTCTCAAGCCCTTTCAATCAGATGAACAGGTCATCAAGCCTTTGATAGCCTTATTAGTGGACGAGCAAAATGGGTAGAAGCTTTGGGAAATTAAAAACCGGGCGGTAGTTAACCGCCCAAGTAATGTAAATGTATCTGCATGAAAAATCAGAACTTACGGCCTTTACTGGCAGCAATACGCATACGTAGTGCATTTAACTTAATAAAGCCTTCTGCATCTTTCTGATTATAAGAGCCTGCATCATCTTCAAAGGTAGCAATGCTCTCATCGAACAAACTATCCACTGAACGACGACCCACAACACTGACCGCACCCTTGTAAAGCTTCACGCGAACATCACCATTTACGTGACGCTGAGAATAGTCGATCATCTGTTGCAGCATTTTACGCTCTTCAGACCACCAGAAGCCGTTGTAAATTAACTTAGCATAACGTGGCATCAACTCATCTTTTAAATGAGCGGCTTCACGATCCAGCGTCAGTGATTCGATACCACGATGTGCTTTAAGCATGATAGTGCCGCCCGGTGTTTCATAACAACCACGGGACTTCATACCAACAAAACGGTTTTCAACCACATCTAAGCGACCGATACCATTCGCACCACCGATCTTGTTCAGCGTTTCCAGAACCGTTGCTGGACTCATACGCTCGCCATTAATAGCAACGATATCACCCTGCTCGTAGGTGAGTTCAAGATATGTCGGTTGATCTGGTGCAGCTTCCGGGCTGACACTCCAACGCCACATCTCTTCTTCAGCCTCGGTCCAAGGGTTTTCTAACATATCACCTTCATAAGAAATATGTAGAAGATTAGCATCCATGGAATAAGGTGATTTCTTTTTCTTGCTGCTGAAATCAACAGGAATATTGCGCTCTTCGCAATACTTCATTAGCGTTTCACGAGAGGTTAAATCCCATTCACGCCAAGGAGCGATCACTTTAACACCAGGTTTTAATGCATAAGCACCTAGCTCAAAACGCACTTGGTCATTACCTTTACCGGTGGCACCGTGAGAAATTGCATCAGCACCGGTTTCATTGGCGATTTCGATCAAGCGCTTAGCGATCAGAGGACGCGCAATGGATGTACCTAGCAGGTATTCACCTTCGTAAATCGCATTAGCACGGAACATCGGGAAGACATAGTCACGCACAAACTCTTCACGAAGATCTTCAATGTAGATCTCTTTAACACCCAACGCTTGTGCTTTCACACGCGCTGGCTCTACTTCTTCACCTTGGCCAAGATCAGCGGTAAAGGTTACCACTTCACACTGATAAGTATCCTGCAACCAACGCACAATCACAGAGGTATCCAAGCCACCTGAGTAAGCAAGAACAACCTTGTTGATGTCGGACATATTGACGCTCCCGAGTAAACGAACTGCGGTTATCTAAACCGAAGAACATCTAAGATTAAAAACGAAGATTCAAAACAAAGGCACATGATAGCAGATTGACAATTTTTCTGCCTAGCCAGCCAAACAATCCAATAGGATTTTAACCTTTAGTCACGCTCTAAGCGTATGGTTACACGACGATTTCTTTGTCTATTTTGTGGTGTGTCATTTTCAACCACGGGATAACGATCGCCATGAAAGCGGGTAATAATGACAGACTCGTCAACCCCTTTGGAGACAAGATAACGTGTAACCTCTTCAGCGCGGCGCTGTGAAAGATCTCGTAATAATAGTCGACGACCATCATTGTCCGTATGACCATCAACAAAAATCTGTTGAACCGTTTCATCGGTCAGCACATATTGAGCAATTAAATCTAGTCGCGCTCGTGTCGCATCAGACAATTGATGTTCAGCAGTCGGAAACAACACAGCGGTTCGAGCAATTTGTCGGTAATTAACCGGTAGCAACTCTACCAGGCAGTCTAAAAAATCCGCATAGGCGGCCTGAAAATTCACGGCCAACACATTCACCGTGACAGCTTGATTACTGCCGTACCAATTATCGCCACTAAATGTCGGCATCAGCCCTTGGTGAAGCGCTGCTAATACGCTGGCGGCCTGCTCTCCTTGAACACGCACACTACCCTGCTGCGCCTGAACCTCAGCAATTCGCCTAGGCGCCATACCCGGTGCCCAAGGTGCCGCTTCTGCAATTAGACGCACACGACCATTCAGTTGCTGCGTTTGCGCAGGAAGAAGCATAAACTCGACATTCTCACCCGCTTCTTGCTCAAACAGCGCTTCACCAAAGGACGGAATAGGATGAATGAGCTGACACACGAAGGGAGAACCTTCTACGCTCCATTCAACACCATCAATAGGTGCGCGAAAGGTAACGGAATGAACCAGTTGCATTGGCAAAAGTAATGATAGTATAAACAGAGTACGGCCAAACATAGGGCGCATAACCTTGGGATTACAAAGAAATAGACTCATTAAGATGTCGGCCACTCAACACAAAGCTTGATCAAGAATTCACTCAGCAACATACGACTGATAGAATAGTCTAACATTAACAGGAAAGCACCTAAGGATATTCTTTGAACCATCCTAACGAAAAGAGTTTGATGGCAGACCGCTTCCGCGGATACCTTCCCGTTGTTATCGATGTAGAAACAGCGGGTTTCAATGCTCAAACCGACGCACTATTAGAAATCGCTGCTGTCATTTTGGCAATGGATGAAAACGGATACTTGATGCCTGAACGAAAATTCAGTGCTAATGTGACCCCATTTGAAGGCGCTAACCTAGAGGCGTCTGCATTGGCATTTACTGGCATTGACCCTTGGTCACCTACCCGCAACTCTATATCCGAGGCCGATGCACTTGAGCTTATTTTCAAGCCGATCCGAAAGGCGATGAAATCTCAGGGATGTAAACGAGCTATCTTGGTTGGACACAACGCGACCTTTGATCATAAATTCGTCAGTGCCGCTGCAGAACGAAATGGCATAAAACGTAACCCCTTCCACCCTTTCTCTACCTTCGATACAGCGACCCTCGCAGGCCTTGCCTGTGGACATACTGTCCTTGCCAAAGCCTGTGAAGTCGCTGGTATTAAATTCGAAAATCGCAAAGCGCATTCAGCCCTTTACGATACAGAAAAAACGGCTGAGCTCTTTTGTATGATCGTCAACCGTTGGAAAGACATGGGTGGATGGGATTTAGTGTTACAGACGCGTTAGTTAGCGTCTGTACCTTCTGCAGGTGCCGCAGGCGCAGCTTTAGCAGCCGCTTCTTTGACTATGGTTTCCAATTCACCCGTGGCTGCCATTTCACAAATGATGTCACAACCACCGACTAGCTCACCATTGACCCACAATTGTGGAAACGTTGGCCAGTTTGCATATTTAGGCAGCTCGCTACGAATTTCTGGGTTTTCCAGAATATTAACAAACGCAAAACGCTCACCACAGCCCATCAATGCTTCAGTAGCACGCGCAGAGAAACCACATTGAGGGAAACGCGGCGTACCTTTCATGTAAAGCAGGATAGCATTAGATTCGATCTGCTCTTTAATCACATCTTCTACACTCATTGAAGCACCTTTACATTGTTAATAGTTGAACCCTAGGGATAAATATAATTTCAAAGACATAGGATAAAGTCTACGACTTTGTAATAAATTGATCACTATCATACCCTACTAAAATAGTCAGGTAAAACGATTATAATTGCCAAACCGATCACTTACGCCTAGAATAGCTCCTTTTTTGGCAGCTCTGGCTGCCTTTTTGCGTTGTAGGGAGATAAGCTGAATGGCCATACAACCTCTGATGAATACGTATAACCGTCTGTCTGTTGCCTTTGATTATGGTCAAGGGGCGTGGATTTATGACACAGATGGTCACAAATACTTAGATGCTCTGAGCGGTATCGCTGTGACTGGACTGGGCCATGCACACCCAGCGGTGACTGAAGCAATCTGTCACCAAGCCGGAAAACTTATTCATTGCTCAAACCTCTATACCATCCCTTTGCAACAACAACTTGCTGAAAAATTGACGCAAGTATCGGGTATGGACAACGTATTTTTTGGTAACTCCGGTGCAGAAGCCAACGAAGCGGCTATCAAAATTGCCCGTCGTTATGGTCATAGTCGAGATATTGATAAGCCAGCCATTATCGTCATGGAAAGCGCTTTCCACGGCCGCACACTTGCAACGCTGAGCGCTACTGGTAATCGCTCGTCTCAAGCAGGTTTTGAGCCCCTTGTGAGTGGTTTTATTCGTGCTCCATTTAATGATCTTGATGCGGTCAAAAATATTTTGCGCCACAACAACAATGTTGTCGCTATTTTTGTAGAACCCATTCAAGGTGAAGGCGGCATTAACGTGCCTAGCAACCTCTACCTTGAAGGATTGCGCGACATCTGTGACGAGCATGAATTGCTGTTGATGCTTGATGAAGTTCAATCAGGCAATGGTCGTACTGGTCGTTATTTTGCGTATCAACACACATCGATCATGCCGGATGTCGTCACGACCGCAAAAGGCTTAGGCAATGGCTTTCCAATCGGTGCATGTCTAGCACGCGGAAAAGCCGCCACAATATTTGGTCCAGGCACTCACGGAACCACCTATGGTGGCAATCCTTTGGCCTGTGCAGCTGCATTAGCAGTTATCAATACGATCGAAAAAGACAAGCTCTGCCAACATGCTGAATCATTGGGTCAATACATATTGGATAGCTTTCACATTCAGCTAGCCGACAAGCCTTATATCAAAGAGATTCGCGGTAAAGGCTTAATGATTGGAATCGAATTGACCGATGCAGGGACAGAACTCGCTGTCTTAGCCAAGGTAAAAGGGGTATTACTGAATATTACTGGTGGTGGTCGCGTAGTACGCATGCTGCCTCCGTTAATCATGAACCAAAGTGAAGCGGATCTTCTGGTGAATACGGTCTCCAGCTTGATTCGTGTTTATGCCGGTGAAGACACGGCTAGTTAAACATTTATCCATATAATAAAACCGACTCAGGAATTGGCAGTGAAGCTGCCTTAAATCACATGATGAGTACACGACATTTTCTGACACTGCTTGATCTTTCACCCGATGAGCTAAAACAGCTTATCCAACGTGCGATTGAGCTCAAACAGATGCGTAATCAAGGGGTGATTTACGAGCCTTTTAAAAACCGCGTCATGGCGATGATCTTTGAAAAAGCATCTACCCGTACGCGTGTTTCTTTTGAAGCGGGCATGGCGCAATTTGGTGGTCATGCTATGTTTCTATCTCCACGAGATACCCAATTAGGTCGTGGAGAACCTGTTGAAGATAGCGCACGTGTGATCTCATCGATGGTAGACATCGTGATGATCCGTACCTTTAGCCATGCCTTGGTCGAGCAATTTGCAGCCTACTCTAGCGTGCCTGTGATTAACGCATTGACGGATGATTTTCATCCCTGTCAACTACTGGCAGACATGCAAACCTTCCAAGAGTTGCGCGGTGATATTCGTGGAAGTACGGTCGCTTGGATCGGCGATGGAAACAACATGTGCCATTCCTACATCAATGCAGCGCGCCAGTTTGATTTCAAACTGAATATTGCCTGCCCAGAAGGATTTGAGCCTAATTCGGATCTAGTGGCACGTAATGCTGATCGCGTTTCTGTGATGGAAGCACCTGAAGATGCTGTTAAAGGTGTTGATCTGGTGGTCACTGATGTGTGGGCATCCATGGGACAAGAAAATGAACAGCGCCAGCGTATGCGGGAGTTTCGTGGCTACCAGGTTAATCCTGAGTTGATGGATCTTGCTAGCAGAGATGCGCTGTTTATGCACTGTTTGCCTGCTCACCGAGGTGAAGAGGTCAGTGAATCTATGATGGATGATCCGCGTTGCGTTGCTTTCCCAGAAGCGGAAAACCGCTTACACGCTCAAAAGGCGCTAATTGAGTTTTTACTTCATCATTTAATCGTTAATTAAGATTGAATTGACCATCATCAGTACAAGCGGCTAGAGCTATTTACCTTCTGCCGCTATACTCTGCTTTGAAGCCAATTGGTTTATCGTTTGTTAGACCAATGGCATTTCCTAGATTGGAGCTGGGTATGGTTGAAATTCGTCATCTTAAAACACTCACCGCACTGCGCGATGCAGGTAGCCTTGTCGAAGCCGCAGATCGCATTCACCTTACTCAATCAGCTCTATCACATCAGCTCAAAGACTTAGAAGAACGTTTAAATTGCTCACTATTTATTCGCAAAACTAAACCCATCTCTTTTACCGCAGCGGGAAAGCGTCTTTTAACACTAGCAGACGAGCTGATGCCGATGATCCGCAATGCAGAGCGAGACATCCTTCGCTTGGCTGGAGGTGAAACTGGGCGTCTAAATATCTGTATTGAATGTCATAGCTGCTTTGACTGGCTTATGCCAACCATTGACCACTTTCGCCAAAACTGGCCTGAAGTAGAAATGGACCTGAGTACCGGATTTAGCTTTCTACCCATTCCTGCGCTGATACGCGGCGATCTTGATTTAGTCGTCACCTCTGATCCAGAACCACGCCAAGGTATTACTTACCTACCCTTATTTAGTTACGAATCTGTCTTAGCGATGTCAAAACAACATCCCTTAACTAAAAATAAGCAGATTCAGCCGCAAGATTTAGCTCAGGAAACACTGATAACCTATCCAGTCGATCATGGCCGTCTAGATGTCTTTAGTCGTTTTCTTGACCCCGCCGGTGTAGAACCTGCCAGTACCCGCACCAGCGAACTGACCGTCATGATCTTGCAATTAGTCGCCAGCGGTAGAGGGGTATCAGCACTGCCGAACTGGGCTATTCACGAACAGTTAGAACGAGGCTTTATCGCAGCGCGTCCACTGGGTGAAAAAGGCCTATGGTGCACACTTTATGCTGCTGTTCGAACAGAGCAAGCAGAGGCAGAATTCATTGTCGACTTCCTTAGCACTGCACAAGAAATTACTTTCCGTAACCTTAGCGGAATTAAAAATGCGTAATGCTTGTTTCTCAGCGCTAAAACCTTAAACTCTTCTGTTTATTAAACAGAATCACGTGCATAAGCGCGTTTAAAGAACAGAAGAGAATTTATGGAAAACTGGAGCCCCGATAGCTGGAGAAGTAAACCGATTGTTCAGCAACCTGTTTACCCTGATACTGATGCCCTTGCAGCGGTTGAAAAACAACTCAGCTCTTTCCCTCCCTTAGTTTTTGCTGGTGAAATCCGTTCCCTGACTCGCTCACTAGCAAAAGTATCCGCCGGTGAGGCCTTTCTGTTACAAGGCGGCGACTGTGCCGAAAGCTTTGCCGAGTTCAGCGCCAATAAAATTCGCAATACTTTCCAAGTACTGCTGCAAATGGCTGTCGTTATGACCTTTGCGGGTAGCTGTCCTGTGGTAAAAATCGGCCGAATTGCTGGTCAATTTGCAAAACCTCGCTCAGCAGGTACAGAGATCATTGATGGCGTTGAATTACCAAGCTATCGTGGTGACAACATCAATGATATTGCTTTTACCGCAGAAGCACGCACACCCGATCCTCAACGTCTGATTGCTGCCTACCATCAGTCAGTCGCAACACTCAACTTATTGCGTGCTTTTGCCAGTGGTGGATTTGCGGATCTACATAAAGTACATCGCTGGAATCGTGGCTTTATCGATAAAAGTCCTCAAGGTGAAAAATACCAGCACTTAGCGGATCAAATCACGCAAACTTTGGCGTTTATGGATGCCTGTGGTATCAATTCTCAAAACACGCCTCAGCTGCATGAAACCTCACTTTACACTTCACATGAAGCATTGCTACTGAATTATGAACAAGCCTTAACCCGCCAAGACAGCCTCACTGGCGACTGGTATGACTGTTCGGCTCATATGCTTTGGATCGGTGATCGTACTCGTCAGCCAGATCATGCACATGTTGAGTTTTTACGCGGTGTTCACAATCCCGTTGGTATCAAGATTGGTCCTAGTACCAAATTACCGGATCTGCTGCGCTTATTAGA
This sequence comes from Nitrincola schmidtii, assembly GCF_008973715.1. Classification (GTDB taxonomy): domain Bacteria; phylum Pseudomonadota; class Gammaproteobacteria; order Pseudomonadales; family Balneatricaceae; genus Nitrincola; species Nitrincola schmidtii. The sequence continues at coordinate 226,385 of NZ_WBOL01000002.1, read as the reverse complement.
TTTACTCAACCCTGCCAGAACTCCAGGACGTATCACTTTGATCGCTCGGATGGGTGCCGACCAAATCACTGAACTTCTTCCACCCATTGTTCGTGGAGTGAAAGCCTCTGGTCACCCTGTGGTCTGGAGCTCTGATCCGATGCACGGCAATATCATGAAAGCATCGAGTGGTTACAAGACTCGAAGTGTCGAAGCCATTCTTAAAGAGATGAAAGGTTTCTTTGAAGTTCATCGTGCTGAAGGTACACATGCTGGTGGTGTGCACTTTGAAATGACCGGTGATGATGTGACTGAGTGTATTGGTGGTGCATTCCAAATCTCTGAGCAGGACCTAGGAGATCGCTATCATACGCATTGTGATCCCCGCTTAAATGCTGATCAATCACTGGAACTCGCCTTCCTGATTGCAGATACGTTGAAAGCCGCTCGGAGTTAATATGGAAAAGCTTCTCGTTGATCTTCTTCAGCATCAAGATAATCGTCTACGTATCTTTGATATGGGACGACGTATTGAAAAGCTGTCGATTGACCAGTTTACGCGTATTGAAAAGGCCGAGATTCCTTATCCAAACCCATTCCTGCATCATGCTTGGGTCGGCTTGTTAATTTGGAGTCCGGCTGCAAAAGAACAAAATTTGATCTGGTTTTTGAAGCTACCCTTAGATGAGCAAGGCTATTTAGTGCAGGCTGCGCGAGACGATATTATCAATCGTTTGCTACAAAACGTCATAGACCCTGAGTCTACGGAAGATGCGTTAAAGGATAATCCGTTTTCCTTTACGCCAGATCCTGAGAAGATGGCCTGCTTTCATGCCAAGGCCAGTCGCATTCTACAGACACCTGCATCTCGTTATTACGAAGAAGTGCAGCAGTATATGGCAGGTCAGCATCCGCTAGAATATTGGAGTCATTTAGGATTACAAGGTATTGCCGATTATGCAATGCGCTTAGACCAAGGACAAAATAATCAGCAGCTGTGTGAAATACTAAACCGCTTACCCGATCCTTTATTGATGACCTTATGTCGCATGCTAGAGCATGTTCAACCTGATCATCGCTTACAGTCAGCGCTGAGTAAGCTAGTTAAAACTATGCTAAGCGCTGAAGATAGCCAGCCTGAAAAATTGGCAGCCTGCATTCGCGGGCTTTCCAATAGTATTGATATGGCAGGTCGTGATGCCCTTCTCGATGAGCTATTAGAAACACCCTATGCCTTAGAAGCCGAAGTGATTGCGGCCATAGCCACACGTTGCCATCACAGTTTGATGACACCGTCTCGTTTACTGCAATTGTTAGAGTGTTTAGCAAAAGGAAAAGCTGGACAGCAAGGGTTTACACGTATTCTGAGTGATTTGATGTTTTTACCTGATATGCGCTTACAAATCCTAGCCGCTTTTAGAAACCCAGCTCGAAGTGAGCACTTAAGCCAAGCGATCGGTGAGATGCTCGGCTTCCAGCTTTCCGGTTCAAGTCAACCGCACTGAAACATTTTCAGGTAATTGCAGCTTGACGCCTTGGGCATCAAGCTGTGATTGCGCCTGAGCTCTTAGCCTTTCGCGAACCTGTGTTCCTTTAGGCTTTGTCAGATAATAGAGCAGATCTTCAGTGATACCCTGCTGCTTTGCAAAGTCTAAAATAAATTGAGCGGTGGTGTTGTCTTGCTGATCGTCAATACCCTTAACGATCGGTGTATGTAATGATTCACCCCGTCTAACACGCTGACAGAACTGTTCGTAGGCATAGCAAAAAACCGGCTGAACCTGAGAGGCTTCTTCACTGCGCAACCTAAACCACCCTACTTCACGTCCCGCTAGATATACGGCAGGATGGCTCCATTGATGAGAGGCTGGATCGGCTGCTTTGTAACACGCTTCTTGATAAGCAGCCGTGTCACTCGGTAATCCAAAGTCACCTTGGATATCGCGCAAAATGGCGAGAAATTCCGACACCGTTGGCATCCAAGCAAGGGTTTCTTTACAACGATTAACCGCGGCGACTAAGGCAGACTCGCTGTAACCTTCGAGACTCAGCGCCCACTCTCGCTTTGCCAAGCGAATTTCATTCTCGGTCTCAAAACAACTCTTAAACTTATGACCATAGATTGCCATAAATCGAGCAAAGATCATATTCACATGAGCTTTGGTCGCCACCGAGATTTCCCGATGGACATGCGCTTCCTCACCAGTTGGTATCCTCGATGTCCATGATGGACGCGGTAACCCGTTTTCGGTTTTCGCGAGTATCTCTTCGGGTGTTTTCATTACTATGACCTAGAGGTTGTTGTTCATTTGCGCGACTTGAGGCTTCTCGTGACTGTTTATGAACCCATTCACGCTTGACCCAAGCTAAAAATTTTTGATCCCAGTTAGTTTCTTTACGGTCTTTATCTAAATAGTACAAAATAAACTCATCCAAAGACTGCTCGGCAAATGCTGGAGTGATGGATTGACGTGACAACATATCAAAGAATGCAGCACTGGGCTTCCAGCCTAATTCCATAGGGACTAGACGCTGATTACGCTCTTCATGGCGATCAAATATTTGCTGTAATTCATCTTTACCTCGTCTCCAACCCGCATTACCGCCAAAGGTTGGTGCTGCAGATCGCCTTGGACGCATCTCTTTAGCAGGCGGTGGTGTGTCATATACTGGCAGAGAATTAGATGATGACTCGGATCTAACGTCAGTTCTATGCTGTGCTATCGGTTGTGCTATCGGTTCTGATAGATGCTCACCAATAGAAGCCGTTGAAACCTGGCGAGGTTGTGTTGCTTTATGTGACTTAAACCGATACAACTTTAAGGTTCCATTTTGCCCTTTAGTTGCCTGTAACAAACTTTGTCGCTCAAGACTTTGAAGCGTTTCTGAAACCACCTCTGTGGTCCAAAAAGGTGTCAGCCTAGACAACTGACCCGGCGCGAGTAATAGCATCTCGCCCTTATCATCCACAGCAGCATGCTGACGAAACAGGTCATCAAGTATACTCAATAACAGTGCCTCATCAGCACCATAACGCAGCGCTAGTGAAGGGTAAAACAGTAACGGTCTTTCTGGAAACAACTCACTCATTATCTTTCCAAGGTTTACTTAACAAATAGCGGGGATGTGAACACTTGGAATTAACTATCATTAGCAAAGTCTTCAACCGCACGCAGCACATCGGCACGTGAAATCATACCCACCAATTTTCCTGCTTTAACCACAGGCAAACAGCGACGACCGTGATCAATAAAGATTTTAGACACAGCAATAATATCAGCGTCATGATTGACGGTATCAACTTTTCTTGCCATGTAATCTTCAACTTTACCACCACTACCCATCTCTTCTTCATGATAGGTTTGGCTCAGTATCGCTCTTAATCCATCGACTTCTGACAGTAAACCAACGAGATCGCCCTCTTCATTAACAACAGGCGCAGCTGATAATTTGTATTCGCGCAACATCATCAGTGCACGGAACAGATCCTTATCCGGAGCAAAAGTAACCAACTTACTAGCCATGTAATCTTGTGCTTTTACTGATCTCAGCATCTTTATATCCTCTGCTTGTCATTAACATTAGACACTTACATAAACCACTAACGTTAGCATCTAATCTTCAATGTTATTTTACACTTTCAGTGTAGCCCACTTTTTCTGTTTGCTCTGCTTATTGGAGATTAATCAAGCAAATACAATGGTTTTATTACCATGTACTAATACACGATCTTCTAAATGCCAACGCAACCCTCGCGCTAAGACTTGTTTTTCGACATCACGTCCTAAGCGCACCATATCTTCTGGATGATCTCGATGACTGATACGAGTGACATCTTGGTCGATAATAGGGCCAGCGTCCAGATCTTCTGTCACGTAATGGCAGGTTGCACCGATCAGTTTTACTCCTCGCTCATGCGCTTGGTGGTAGGGTCTAGCGCCCGCAAACGAAGGTAAGAAGCTATGGTGTATATTGATAATTCGATGTGGAAAATGATCACACATTCCCGCCGGTAAGATCTGCATATATCGTGCTAAGACTACCGCATCCGCTTTATGCTCCAAGATCAACTCCTCCACCTTGTCAAAGTGAGCTTGCTTGTTATCAGCATCAACCGGAACATGAAAGTAAGGAATGCCATGCCATTCAACCATACTGCGCAACTTTTCATGGTTAGAAATAACACAAGGAATTTCACAGAACAGCTCTTCACTGTGGTAGCGATAGAGTAAGTCAGCAAGACAGTGTGATTCTTTACTGGCCATCAACACGACTCGTTTAGGTCGGTTTGAATCATGAATTTCCCAATCCATGGAAAAAGAGTTAGCAATAGGAGCAAATGCCTCTCTTAATGCTTCTAATGAAAAAGGAAGGGTCTTGGCTTCAATTTCCACTCGCATAAAAAAATAGCCACAGGTCGGATCTGAATGTTGATTGGCATCGGCAATTGAACCTCCATGACTGGAGATGAAATTACTCACCATTGAGACGATTCCTACCCGATCAGGGCACGACAGCACGAGTCGAAAGCGGCGTTCCATAATTCAGTATCTTTCCTATTATCTAGAGACATTATTTTCAACAGTCGCTATCTTAACAGGAAGGCTGACATCAGCGAACCGCTGTCGAGACTAATTACTGTTCATTTTGGCATAGAGTAATTCTGTTTCGATAGCACAGAGAAAGTCCCCCTGTTGTACACCACCGATTTTATGGGTATACCACGTCACCGTCACACTTCCCCATCGGGTTAACAAGTCAGGATGATGGCCTATCGACTCAGCAAATTCCCCGACACGGTTGGTAAAAGCCAGAGCTTTCTCAAAATTAGGAAAAGAAAAAGTACGCGTTAAACGAGTGGTATTATTGACCTCTTCTGCTTGCCAATCCGGCACAACACTAAGTTCCTGGCGAATCTGATCAGCACTTAACTTAGTGGCATCAGCTCGGCAAAAGTTACATTCTTGATTCACTTTAGGCTTATCCATGTTGATCCCCTCATTGCCAACCTGCTTAGGGTCAGCTTTAATTAGAGCCATAATATCTTCAGCATAAACTACATTTTAAAACATTAGCTGAATAGTGTTAGGTTGTCTGACTAGGTGATAACCCACTCATTTAAAGGTAAGTGCCTCTGTATGAATTTTATTCCTGAACGCATGGCGCCATTGCGAGCAAGGCGAATGGGCATCGACACCCATCATGAACCCACCCTTTATCTACGTGCCGAAAGTCCTGTGTGCCGATCTGAGGGCTTTGAAAGCCTCTCTCGTATACTGGCGACAAGCCACGGCGATAAGTCTATTGTTGCATCACTGAATATCATCACCAGTGACTTAATCGCTGACGATGAAGTCGGCTTCTCTGAAGCGGCATGGCGTCGTTTAAATATTGAACCAGACGCACCCGTTTGGCTTTCACATCCTCGTCCGGTTCAGTCACTTTCGCATGTGCGTGCTAAAGTTTACGGACACTCTCTAAATCAAGATCAATTTAGCGAAATCATTAATGACATTATTGCAGGACAGTATGCTGAAGTTCATCTTGCCGCTTTTATTACCGCCTGTGGTGATGAAAAATTAAACGATGATGAAATCACGTCTTTAACGCGCGCCATGGTCGAGTCTGGTAGTCGTATCGACTGGCAACTCCCCGTGGTACTGGATAAACACTGTGTGGGTGGGTTGCCAGGTAATCGCACAACGCCGATTGTTATCTCTATTTTAACCGCCTGCGGCATTACCATACCCAAAACCTCATCTCGAGCCATTACCTCTCCTGCGGGTACGGCTGATACCATGGAAACTCTCACAGAGGTGAGCTTGTCTTTGGATGAGATGAGAAAAGTGGTGGGTCAAGTAGGTGGCTGCTTGGCTTGGGGTGGTTCAGTAAAACTGAGCCCTGCTGATGATCTATTAATACAAGTAGAACGGGCACTGGATATTGATAGCGAAGGACAGTTAATTGCCTCAGTGTTATCAAAAAAAATAGCAGCAGGGGCAACGCATGTGTTGATTGATATTCCGGTAGGCCCAACCGCAAAGGTTCGCAGTCAAGATGCCGCAGAAAAATTAGCCGCCAGTTTTAGAGCAGTCGCCGAACAACTCAACTTAAATATTCGTATTCTGTTTACCGATGGATCTCAACCGGTGGGTCGTGGAATCGGCCCGGCATTAGAAGCCAGAGATATTCTAGCGGTACTGCAAAACCAACCGGACGCACCCAACGACTTGCGTGATCGTGCGGCATTAATTGCAGGCGAAATGCTGGAAATGGTTCAACAGATGAAACCCGGGGAAGGAAAAAGAACAGCACTAAAAGTTCTGGAATCAGGTGCCGCGTGGAATAAATTTATGGCCATCTGTGCCGCTCAAGGTGGGTTGAAAACACCGCCCATAGCACCCTATCGCTTCGCATTGATCTGTAAACAGGATGGCATTGTCACTAATATCGATAATCGCAAGTTATCCAAGGTTGCTAAACTGGCGGGTGCGCCAGCTGATCCAGCGGCAGGTGTTGAGATGCATGTCCATCTGCAACAAAGGGTTACCCAAGGTACTCCTCTAATGACGATTCATGCAGAAAGCGTAGGTGAGTTGAACTATGCCGTGGACTACTTGAGTGAACACACCGATGTTATTTCACTTTCCCCTGCTGAATCGATCGACGACACCGATAACGATAACGATAAGGAAGCATGATGAGCACACTTTTTTACAATCTGGATTCTGATACAGCCCTCGCAGCTCATATTTGCCGAACACTTGAGGCTGAAGCAGGTACTTTAGAAGTTCGACATTTTCCTGATGGCGAAAGTTACTTACGTATTCATGATGCTTGCAAAAATCGTCAATGCGTTATTTTTTGCAACCTGTTTCAACCCGATAAGAAAACCCTCAGGTTAATTTTCTTAGCCGATACACTTCGCGAGTTAGGAGCCAGTCAGGTGTTATTGGTTACACCCTACTTGGCTTATATGCGGCAAGACAAGCGTTTCCATGAGGGCGAATGCGTTAGCTCCAAACCTTTTGCACGGCTACTCTCTCAGGCAGTTGACGGTTTAATTACCATTGATCCTCACCTGCATCGCTATCATTCACTATCAGAAATATACTCGATTCCTACGCTTGTCGTTCAAGCAGCGCCATTAATTGCCGACTGGATTGCCAAAAATATACAAAACCCTGTATTAATCGGACCCGATAGCGAAAGCGAGCAATGGGTTTCAGAAGTGGCACGCTTAGCGAATGCTCCTTTTCAAATTTTAGAAAAGCAGCGATTTGGCGACTATCAAGTGTCGGTATCCATCCCGGAACTTGAACCCTATAAAGATCATCAACCCGTTTTAGTTGATGACATTATTTCCAGTGGTCGAACCATGTTAGAAACAATTGCTCATCTTGATCATTCCGGGTTAAGCCGAACAACCGCCATCGGCGTACATGGTATTTTCGCAGGTAGCGCCTATACACAACTGAGTGAAAAGGCTAATGTGGTCACCACCGATTGCATTCCTCATATCAGTAATAAAATTGAGACAGGATCTGCGCTGGCAAATGCCGTGCGTCAACTTCAGCTAAAGGGCTAAGTAGCCAAGCTTAAACCTGACACAGATAGGAAAATATTCGACATGACACAAGACGTTCTTGCTCTCTTGAAACAGCATCGCTCTATTCGCAAATTTACCGATCGTCCAGTATCGCCTGCATGTATTGAAAGCTTAATCGAAGCAGGTCAAGCCGCAGCAACCTCTAGCTTTATTCAAGCCTGTACTGTGATACAGGTGACTGATCCAGCTAAACGTGCACAACTAGCTGAATGCGCGGGAAATCAAGCCTATGTTGAAACCGCTCCCGTTTTTTTGGTGTTTTGCGCAGATATGCAACGTCATCAACAGATGTGTGATTTACATGAAAGTGAGATGCTGAGCGGATTTACAGAACAATTTATCACTGCCACCGTTGACTGTGCACTATTTGCACAAAACGCTACGATTGCTGCGGAATCCATAGGTTTGGGAATTTGCTATATTGGTGGCCTACGAAATCAAATCGCTCGTGTTACCGAAATCTTAGAGCTTCCACATCTTGTTTATCCGGTATTTGGCATGTGCTTAGGGTATCCAGATCAAGATCCCGAGGTGAAACCGCGCCTTCCCTTATCAGTGATTCTGAAACAAGATCGTTATGATGATACTGGCGACTTAGAGGCTATTAAAGAATACGATAAAGAAGTTTCAAACTACTACCAAACTCGAACTGGCGGCAACAAGGTGATGGGTTGGAGTGATCAGATAGCTGGGATGCTGGTCAAAGAGGCTCGACCACACATGCTTGAATACTTGCAAAGCCAAGGCTTTTTAAAGCGCTAAAGCTATAACCGTCAGCATTTCAAGCACTACTAACTTCAAGCACTGCTAGGCTCTGGTCATACCTGAGCCTAGCCTGTTCAACATTTCCGATCGAGAAGCAGGAAAGTGAGCGAATAGTTTGATCTTACTAGAGCGCCTTCATCCATTCACGCATCCACTCAATTGCCGTACCTTCAGGGTCTGCGGTTTCACAGGCATCGATATACAGCACTTCACCGATGCGTTTAGCTTGGAGTTCTTGTAGTAACTCATCTACTTGGCGCCCAGCATCCGCAAAGGTTTCATAAGAACTATCGCCCAACGCGATCACACCGTAACGACGATCAGGCATTAATGGGAAGCTCTCACGTAGTTCATTAACTAAGGGATAGATGTTATCAGGAATTTCACCCTGACCAGTTGTGGAGGTACATACGAGCAACACAGAATCAGGACGGACTTTTAAATCATTTAAGGAAGCATTAGAAAGAATATCAGCTTCATGCCCTGCACTGCGCAACAATTCAGCACATTCTTCTGCAACTGAAGAGCTATTACCATATACAGAACCGACCACCAGTAACACGCTCACCATAATTCCTCCAAAATTTGCTAATACAATCATTTATATAATAAACGATTCAGCCTTGAGGGAACACGGTTGATTACTATGGGCTTTTTAAAACAAGGGGGGGGTGAAGCGGTAAAATAAAACGGCGGACACAAGGTCCGCCGTCTGCAACCAGATCTAATGTATTAATTAGACTAGGGTTACGTTCTCAGCCTGAGGACCTTTCTGGCCCTGAGTCACTTCGAACATGACCTGCTGGTTTTCATGAAGGGTACGACGACCTGTGCCATTGATTGCACGGAAGTGTACGAATACATCCGGACCGTTTTCCTGTTGGATAAAACCGAATCCTTTCTCATCGTTGAACCATTTTACGGTACCGGTAACTTGCTGTGACATGTCTTGCCTCTTTCTTTTACATAATTGCCATTAGTTGGCATTTTTTTCAAAAGATTGGATTATCCAATCTCGTTTCTGTTCCTGTTACCAGATCAATCTGATAACACTGAACTCTGTGGTGAAGTGAAGGCTATACAGCCGCCTCTTCAAAATTCATTTCTTGAAATACTTTTTGATGCTGAATATTAGGCAAAGTCGCGCTCACAGAAGCTACTGTCAAATTCATTGATTTTGAACAAAAGGTCTGATTAATCGTAAGAGGTGTATTCAAACGAGAGATTGTACGAAGAAGCCTGATTGGCTTAGTGCCTGTATCTAATGTAGATAGCGGGGTGTTGCTGCTATCTTGTGCAAACCGCAGTTTGCTTGTGTATAATTGCATCAAAATATCTTTTACTCTAACACCAGCGATAATGCTGGAAACCCAGTCAAAACATAGAAAGTAAAACTTTATCAGTTTAACAATCAATCTAAACACAAGGGCCTGCTGGGAAACCACTTGATACATTCACTATACACCTGTTTTACTGAATTACAATGCAAAACAGGTGAATATTTAACAATCTACCTAAATAAATCAGCCTCGCTGCCCTTTTTTTACTGCATTTAGCTTAGGTTTATTGGCATGTGGACGTTTAACCGCTCCTTTTGATCGTGGTGGCAAGCCTGTGTGCTGTGTTAATAAGCGGCCTTTCTGAATACCCGCTTTATTGGAATGACGTTTGAACGAGCGTTCATCCGCTTCTTCAGCGGGTATGAGCTGCATCTCACCCGATCCAATTAAGGCTTCCTGCCCCATCTCTTTTAGCGCTTCGCGCAACAAAGGCCAGTTGTCAGGATCATGCCATCTCAAAAAAGCCTTGTGCAAACGGCGTTGTCGCTCCCCTTTAGCTGTTTCAACTTTTTCCGCACTCTTTTTATAAGTTAAGCGGCGCAAAGGGTTGCGGCCGGTATGATACATCGCGGTCGCAGTCGCCATCGGCGATGGATAGAAGGCTTGAACTTGATCTGCCTTAAAGCCGTTACGTTTTAGCCAAAGCGCCAAATTCAACATGTCCTCATCCGTTGTTCCGGGATGAGCGGCGATAAAATAGGGTATTAAAAACTGATCCTTACCAGCTTCTTTAGAAAAGCGTTCAAACATTTTCTTAAACGCATCATAACTTCCAATACCCGGCTTCATCATTTTATCGAGCGGTCCACGCTCGGTATGTTCCGGAGCGATTTTCAAATAGCCGCCGACATGATGAGTGACTAGTTCTCTAACATACTCTGGATCTTTAACGGCAAGGTCGTAACGCAAACCCGAAGCGATCAGAATTTTCTTCACACCTTTTAACTGACGCGCCTCACGATACAACTGCGTCAGCGCTGAATGATCAGTATTCAAATTGGGGCAAATTCCTGGATACACACAAGAAGGCTTTCGACAAGCAGCTTCTATCTCGGCGGTTTTGCATGCGATGCGGTACATATTTGCAGTTGGACCACCCAAATCTGATATCACACCGGTAAAACCTGGCACCTTATCTCGAATCGTTTCGATTTCACGCAGAATAGAACCCTGCGAGCGGTTTTGAATAATGCGACCTTCATGTTCTGTAATGGAGCAGAAGGTACAACCACCAAAACAGCCGCGCATAATATTCACCGAAAAGCGGATCATCTTATACGCAGGAATCTCTTCTTTACCGTAAGCTGGATGCGGTATTCGCGCATAGGGCAAATCAAAAACGGCATCCATCTCTTCGGTGGTTAACGGAATGGGAGGAGGATTCAGCCAAACCTCCTGATCACCATGCAGCTGAACTAACGCACGTGCGTTCCCTGGATTTGTCTCTAAATGCAACACTCGACTGGCATGGGCATAAAGAACCGGGTCTTTACTGACTTTTTCAAAAGAAGGAATTCTGATGACGGTTTTGCTGCGATCTAAACGAACTCGTGGTTCGATATGCAAAATTTGAACTTCATCCTCTGCATCCATTTCTACAGTCTCGCCTGACAACGCGTTTGACTGCTCAATCTCACACTGGGGAAGATCACGGGTGTTTACATAAGGATTGATGATCTTATCCACTTTACCGGGTCGATCAATTCGAGTGGAATCTATCTCCATCCAACCTTCTGGTGTATCTTTTCTAACAAAAGCGCTACCACGAATATCACGAATAGCATCAATCGTTTCACCTGCATCAAGCCGTTTTGCCAACTCGACAATGGCCCGTTCAGCATTGCCATAAAGTAAGAGATCAGCTCGGGCATCTAACAGAATCGATCGTCTGACTTTATCTTGCCAATAATCATAATGCGCAATACGTCTCAATGAAGCTTCAATACCTCCTAACACAAGAGGGACATCTTTGTAGGCTTCTCGACAGCGCTGGCTGTAGACAATACTGGCACGATCAGGACGCTTACCCGCTTTGTTACCCGGCGTATAGGCATCATCTGAGCGAATTTTACGATCTGCGGTATAGCGGTTAATCATGGAATCCATGTTGCCAGCAGCAATACCAAAAAATAACCGAGGCTTTCCTAGAACGGTAAAGGGCTCAGCACTTTGCCAATCGGGTTGGGCAATAATGCCTACTTTAAAGCCTTGTGATTCCAACAATCGTCCAATGATCGCCATACCAAAAGAAGGGTGATCGACATAGGCATCGCCTGTCACAATAATGATATCGCATTGATCCCAACCTAACTGCCGCATCTCTTTGCGACTCATCGGTAAAAAAGGAGCTGCCAGATGATTGGATTGAGTGGTTATGGGAGTAACGAATTGCGCGTGACTGGAATGAATCATGGAGAGGGAAATGCCTATGGGTTAAGTCATAGGCATTATAACGAAGTTCAGCGCGGAGGGATAACCTATCTGCAAAAAATGATCATTAATTAACCAACTAATCCTTTATCCATCTTGATTAATCTGTGCAACTAATTCGGCTAAAACAGCTTCGGCACGATCATTAGTGACCTGACAGGTACCAGCAGCATGGTGACCACCACCGCCATACTTCAGCATCAGCTCGCCCACATTCGTTTTCGAACTACGATCAAAAATGGATTTACCGGTAGCAAACACCGTATTTTGCTGCTTAAGTCCCCATAACACGTGAATCGAAATATTACATTCTGGATACATGGCATAGATCATAAAGCGGTTACCCGCATAAATCGTTTCTTCGTTGCGAAGATCCAACACCACTAGGTTGTTATGCACGGTAGCACAACGCTTAATCTGATCTTTAAAGAGTTCTTCATGCTCGAAATACAGGTCTACACGTTCTTTAACGTCTGGCAGTTCTAAAATTTTGTCGATGGTATGATTTTTACAGTAATCAATTAGCTCCATCATGAGATTGTAGTTAGAAATCCTAAATTCACGGAAACGACCTAAACCAGTACGAGCATCCATCAAGAAGTTCAGCAATGGCCAACCAGCAGGATTCAGAACCTCCTCAGGTGAAAACTGTGCAGAATCACCCTTGTCCACAGCATCCATCATCTCATCCCACTCAGCCGGAAAAGCATCATGGCCGCCGTAGTATTTCCAAACAACACGTGCAGCAGAAGGCGCATCTGGATCAATGATGTGATTATCGCGCTTTTCATTCCGAATCGTTTCTGACAAGTGGTGATCAAACGCTAAATGAACACCTTCAACAAAGGGTAAGTTGGTTGAAATATCATTTCCGGTAATATCGACCGTACCATCTTGCATATCCTTTGGATGCACAAATTTGATGTCATCAATCAAGTTCAGATGTTTCAGCAACACGGCACAGACTAAGCCATCAAAGTCGCTGCGCGTGACAAGTCGGAAGGTTTGCGCGGACATAGGAATGGAACCTCCAAGTTAATCTTTTTTTGATAGTTAAAACATACCCTCAAACGCTTTGAATAGAAACCCTTTATCTATACAAACCCTGTTCAAAGTCATGTTGAAACCTTCGAGTAACTGCTAAGCTTAAGACATCCTCTTAAGAGGACTATTAAATGGACGATGGAAAACCGCTATGACGCTCTTCTCAATCTCAAAGAAGATCAATTTATCCGTTATCTTGGCCTTAATTTTATCCGGCGTAATGATTGCTTGGATTCTCAGTGGATCTATCTATACCGCAGCCACAGACGAACCTGATTTTGTTGCTGATCCTGAGCAAACCTCTCTTGCTCGAGTTGAAACTCAATACATTGATGCCCAACCCTATCAACCCAGTATCCGGCTTCAAGGGCAGTTAGAACCGATTCAGCAAACCCATATTACCAGCCGAATTCACAGTTATCTGGAAATAAAACATGTTCAACTGGGTGAGTTTGTTGAGCAAGGAACCTTATTAATAACACTGGATGCAGAAAATCGCTTATCGCAACTCACTCGAGCCGAGGCAGAGCTTCGTGTTGCTCAAGCTAATCAACGTGCAGTCGAAAGGCTAATTCAGCAAAAGCTTGGTTCTGAAACCGATCTTTTAAGGCAACAAGCTGCAACGGCTGCCGCTATAGCAGAACGCGATCGACTGAAATTAGAATTGCAGTACACAGAGGTTCGAGCTCCTTTTGCAGGCTTTGTAGAAGAGCTACCGTTTGAAGTTGGCAGTAATGTGCAGGTGGGCGATCCACTCGTTCATCTGGTCAGCACACAACAACTTAAAATGACTGGCCAAGTTCCGCAACAACAGGTTAAACACCTCTTTGAAGGCTTACCTGTTAAGGCAACCCTGTTAGATGGTCGTTCCCTCGATGGTTTTGTCAGCTTTGTTGCTGCGTTGGCAGAACCCCAAACACGTAGTTTTCGAGTTGAAGCACTTGTCGATAATGCAGAAAAACTGCGGCTTGCAGGCGCCAGTGCCACGCTGAACATTCAGTTACCCGATCAATTAGCGCATCGTTTTTCTCCAGCTCATTTAAGTTTAAACAATGAGGGCCGAACCGGTATTAACATCATCGACTCCGAGAGTAAAATCCTATTCCATGAAGTCGATATTTTAAGTTTGGACACTCACGGAGTTTGGGTTTCAGGTTTAGCGGATAGGGTTGAATTGGTTACCCAAGGAGCTGGCTTTGTTGAATTAGGTCAAAAAGTTGAAGCGATTCGCGTAGAAGACAATCAAACAAAGGCTCATCAAGAGCAGTCGAATTAGTATGGAAACTTTAATCCGAGCAGCTATGCTTCGCAGTCGAGCGACGTTAACGCTCTTTGTATTTCTGTTGGTGGGTGGCCTTGCCGCCTACCAAGCCATTCCCAAAGAAGCCAACCCTGATGTTGTCATTCCGATGATGTATATCTCCATGAGTTTAGAAGGCATCAGCCCTGAAGACGGAGAAAGGCTATTAGTTCGACCCATGGAACAAGAACTGAGAGCTCTTGAAGGGGTAAAGAAAATGACCTCTATCAGCAGCGAGGGTCATGCTTCAGTCATGTTAGAGTTTGACGCAGGCTTCGATCCGCAAAGCGCCTTACAGAATGTTCGTGAAAAAGTAGATTCAGCTCGTTCTAAACTGCCAGCAGAAGCCGATGAACCTAGAGTCAACGAGATCAATGTCGCCCTCTTTCCTGTTCTATCCGTCGCCATTTCAGGACCTATATCAGAGTCAGAATTAGTCTATCTAGCACGACGCTTGAAAGAGAACATTGAGGGCATTCCTGAAGTTCTTGAAGTCGATATCGGTGGAGATAGAGAAGACCTGTTAGAAATCATCGTTGATCCACAAGTCCTTGACAGTTATCAAATTGACTATGCTCAGCTATTTAGTCTTGTCTCCAACAATAACCGCTTAGTAGCTGCGGGTAGTCTTGATACTGGCGCGGGTCGAATGCCGATGAAAGTCCCTGGAGTGATTGAAACACTCGAAGATGTCCTAAGTATTCCCGTGAAAGTCTATGGCGACACGGTGATTACATTTGGGGATATTGCGATTCTGCAACGTACCTTTAAAGAACCTACCGGATTCGCTCGTATTAATGGACAGCCTGGTATCGTCTTAGAAATTAGCAAACGAGCCGGCGCCAATATTATCGACACCAATGCTCAAGTCAGACAAGTGATCGACAGCGCCCGCAGCTTAATGCCTGAAACCCTTCAAATCGATTACATCATGGATCAATCTGATGATGTCAACATGATGCTGGATGAGCTGCTAAACAATGTGTTGACCGCTGTCGTGCTGGTACTGATTTTAATCATTGCGACCATGGGGCTGAAATCAGCATTGATGGTAGGTCTAACGATTCCCGGCGCTTTTCTAACGGGCATCTTGCTAGTCTGGGCCGTAGGATACACCCTAAATATTATTGTACTTTTTTCCTTAATTCTTGTCGCTGGCATGCTGGTGGATGGTGCGATCGTCGTGAGCGAGTTAGCAGATCGCTATTTACGAGAAGGTCTATCACCCTCTGACGCTTGGCTAAAGGCAGCCAGTCGCATGAGCTGGCCGATTATTGCCTCCACGGCAACCACGCTATCCGTTTTTATTCCTCTGCTATTCTGGCCAGGCGTTGTCGGTGAGTTTATGAAATACTTACCCGCCACCGTAATTTTGTGCTTATTGGCTTCTTTAGCCATGGCCTTAGTCTTTTTACCCACCATGGGAAGTGTGTTATCCAGTCAACATACTCAAAAAGAGTTTTCTGCTGGGTTCTTTACCCAGGTATATCGCTCTCTACTTGCCAAACTCTTAAACGCTCCTTGGCTAACTCTGCTGGGGATGATGCTACTGATCATGTTGATATACACAGCCTATGGTCGTTTTAATCATGGCGTAGAATTTTTTCCAGATATTGAACCAGAAACGTTGCAGTTACAGGTAAGAGCGAGAGGAGATCTTTCTGTATATGAAAAAGATAAGTTACTGCAGCGCATTGAAGCTCGACTGAATCACTACCCCGAAACAGAGTCGATCTATGCCAGAAGCTTTGCCATGCCTTCCATGCAAATGGGAAGCGATGTGATCGGTATTTTACAATTCAGATTGGTTGATTGGCATGAACGTCGTGATAGTCATGCAATTATTCAAACGATGCGCGAATTAACAGCGGATATTCACGGCATTGAACTTGAGTTTAGAGCACAAGACATGGGACCCGGACAAGGCAAGCCAGTTGAACTTCTTGTCAGTGCAGATCGCCCTGAATTAGCTGATCAAGCGGTAGAACTGCTCCGTCAACAGATGCAAAGTATCGGTGGATTTACCGATATTGAAGATGATCGCACCTTACCTGGTATAGAGTGGCGATTAGAGGTCGATAGAGAAGCGGCTGCACGTTTTGGCGCCGATGTTTTGAGTGTGGGAAATGCGGTTCAACTGATTACCAATGGCTTGATGCTAGCCACCTACCGCCCTGAAGATGCCACAGATGAAGTCGATATTCGCGTGCGTGTTCCACACAACTGGCGCTCGATTGATCAATTAAGCCGCATGACCATTAACACCTCTCGGGGGCAAGTGCCACTCAGTCACTTTGTCACCCTCCAACCGACTGATCGTGTGGGCAACCTTTATCGCGTTGATGGTGAGCGCACCATTACTCTTCAAGCGGATATTGCTGAGGGATATCGACTTGATGAACGACTCAGTGAACTCAGCCTCTCTTTTGACCAACTCCCCGAGGGGGTTGTGATACGGACAGGCGGGGAAGATGCGGAGCAACGCGAGGCCGCTGCTTTTTTAACCACCGCTTTTATTATTGCCATTTTCTTAATGCTGTTTGTGCTATTGATACAATTCAACAGCTTCTTCCAAACTGCATTGGTTTTGTCAGCGGTCGTTTTTTCAACCGCTGGTGTGCTGCTAGGCTTGCTCATTAACGGTCAATCGTTTGGTATTGTCATGGTGGGTATGGGCATCATTGCGCTAGCGGGTATTGTGGTGAACAACAACATCATCCTGATTGACACCTATAATCAGATGCGCCTTGAGGGACTTTCGCCTTATGAAGCAGCGCTTGAAACCGGTGTACTTCGCCTTAGACCTGTTTTACTAACCGCTATTACCACAATACTGGGTCTATTACCGATGGTTTTAGGCATCAATATCAACTTAATGGAGCCCAGTTTAGGTATTGGCGCGCCCTCTACTCAATGGTGGACTCAATTATCCAGTGCTATCGCCGGAGGACTTGCGTTCGCTACTTTTTTAACGCTGTTATTAACACCCTGTATGCTACTGCTCGGTACAAAAGTGCTGAAGCGTTAACCTTGCTGCTCAGTTCTTACCTTGATCCGAAAAAATACACTATACAAGGCTGGAACCGCCAACAAGGTTAGCAAGGTGGCAAATGCCAGCCCGCTCATGATTGTAACCGCCATATCCGCAAAGAACACATCAAAGGCTAACGGCAGCATCCCTAAAATGGTCGTAGCTGCGGCTAATACCACAGGGCGTAACCTAGAAACGCTGCCCTCTACTAAAGCATTCAAAGGGGTTTCACCTTGAAGAATGCGTTGATCGATCTCATCCACTAGAACTATTGCGTTCTTAATCAGCATGCCCGATAAACTTAGCATACCCAACAAAGCCATAAAGCCAAATGACATTTGTGTTGCCAATAACCCCCATGTGACTCCACAAATCGCCATAGGGACGCACAACCAAATAATCAGCGGCTGCTTAATGCGCGCAAACAACAATACAGAAATAATCACCATCGCAAGCAGACTCAAGGGTAATTGAGTCGCTAAGGCGCGTTGGGCATCACCCGCACTTTCATATTCTCCACCCCACTCTAAACGATACCCCGGTGGCAAAGGGATGGCGTCAACGATGGGTCGAATATCAGCAAAGGCAGTAGCTATGTTCACCCCAGCCAAAGGATCAGCACTGACGGTTAAGGTGCGCAACATATTACGTCTTAAAATGAGCGCTTCTTCATGACTTAGCTCAAACTGGTCCACCACTTCACTGGCCGGCACGAATTCGCCGGTTGCTTGGCTCCAAATCATGCGATCTTTTAATTGTGTCGCGCGACCTCTTTCATTAATAGGCGCTCTTAATAGCAATGGAATGAGTCGATCCTCTTCTCGATATAACCCGATCGTTTGACCTGTAGTGACCATCGATAAGGATTTCGCCAAATCTTGTCGGCTCACGCCTAATACACTCGCTCGATCTTCCGCTAGTTGAGGAATAATGACACGCTCCGGTTGAC
Source organism: Nitrincola schmidtii (assembly GCF_008973715.1). Classification (GTDB taxonomy): domain Bacteria; phylum Pseudomonadota; class Gammaproteobacteria; order Pseudomonadales; family Balneatricaceae; genus Nitrincola; species Nitrincola schmidtii. The sequence goes on along the minus strand of NZ_WBOL01000002.1, from coordinate 207,938 downwards.
GCCAATCGATACGCAGATGGGTTAAACGATCACTATCTCGAAACAGCTGCTTGGTTGTCTCTGCCAACTGACGAAGGATTTCTGGATCATCCCCTTGGAAACGTGCTTGAATAGGAGCCCCCTTTCCTGGACCCAAGCGAACTCTTTCTACCCACGCCTGAGCTTGAGGATAATCTTCTAATTCAGACGTAATTTGAGCAGCTAACTCATCAATAAGATCTGCTGACTGAGCAGTCACGATTAACTGCCCAAAAGCAGAATTTGTACGTTCTGGCTGATAGACCAGCATCATTCGCGCAGCGCCCATGCCGGCAACACTGGTCACCTGCTGGACACCGTCTAATTGCGCTATAAACTCACTCAAGGCTTTTAAGTCACGATCAGTAGCGCGAATATCTGTTCCTTGCTCACGCCAATAATTAACGTAAAACACTTCCGTTTGTGCATTAGGGAAAAACATCTGAGGAACCTGTTTAAAGGCCACCAAACTGATCCCAGTGAACAGCAATAAACTAACCAAGGTAATGCGACGATGCCTCAATACTGACTGCAAAGCACTTCGGTAATGACGCGACAGCATCGACTCCTGCTGTTCCTGATTAACACTGTGACTGTCTGACGTTGTATTAATAGAGATAAACAATAGGCTGGCCAACAGTGGCACGACCGTAATCGCCAAAATCCAACTCAATAACAACGACAAACCAATCACCACAAAAAGTGAAAAGGTATACTCGCCGGTGACATCTTGTGACAAGCCAATCCCTGAAAAAGCCAAAATACCGATCACTGTCGCGGCTAACAAAGGCACCTGTGTTTGCGAGGCGATACCTGTCGCGGCTTCTCTAGCTGTTTTGCCTTTCTGCATTCGGACTAACATGCCCTCGGCAATTACTATCGCATTATCGACCAGCATGCCCATCGCGATAATCAGCGCCCCTAAGGATACTCGCTGCATTTGCAGTCCCGTTACCTTCATTAAAAACAGTGAGCCTGTCACCGTCAGTAACAGCGCCGCACCGACCACAACACCAGCACGCCATCCCATAAACAGACACAAAACTATGATAACAATGGAAACAGAGATCACTAAATTCACTAAGAAGGCATTTAATGCTCGTTCAACAATTTCATGTTGTTGGTAGATAGGCTTTAACTGCACGCCCAGCGGTAGCTCTGACATGTGCGCCTGTAACGCTTGTTCCACTGCATGGCCGACATCAACAATATTGCTGTCACCTGTCGCTGCAATGCCCAGAGTGACAGCTTCTATACCCGCGTAGCGAATCAGTTGCCGAGGTTGCTCATGATATTCACGGGAAATAACAGCTACATCACCCAAGCGCAAGGTATCACCTGAAGGGGTTGTTATATAAAGGTTGCGAATATGATCAAGGCTATTTAAATGCCCAGTGGGCGAAACACGAATGGAAAGATCTTCTAAGGATTTTCGGCCCGCATCGATCACAGCATTTTGTAGCTGTAACCTTCCCGCCAACTGCTCTGGGCTAATACCTAATTGGATCAGCACGGCTTGCGGGATTTCGATCAGAATCCGTTCATCTCGCTCACCATGGATCACCACTTTTGCAACACCAGGCACTCTAAGCGCCACTCGGCGTAACTCTCTGGCGAAGTCTCGCAATTCAGCAACCTCGAATCCTGGCGCCACAACCGCATAAAACAAGCCAAAAACATCACCGAAACTATCATTGACTCTGGATGGTCCAGCACCTGGAGGTAATAAAGGCTGGGTATCTTGAACTTTCCGTCGTAACTCATCCCATACTTGCGGTAAGGTATCAGAACGGTACTTGTCCTTAATTTCCACAGTAATTTCCGATAATCCGGGCATCGATCGGGAGGTAACTCGCTTCAACTGCGACATTTCTTGCAAAGCAATTTCTAACTGTTCAGTCACCTCTAACTCAACCTCTTTTGCTGAGGCGCCTAGGTAGGGAGTGATAATAACCGCTTCTTTGATGGTGAATTCGGGGTCTTCCAGCTGCGGCAAGGTCAATAAAGCCCAAGCACCTCCCAGTAGACACACCAGAACCAGCAGCCAGGTATTGACTGGCTTATCAATGGATGCACGAGCAATATCCATTAACGAGACTCCCGCAGACTCAAATCTGGACGCACCTGCATGCCATCACTTAAAAAACCAACACCCGCCGCCACTATCTGCTCACCGGCTTCTAGTCCTGATAAAATTTCGACACCCTGCCCTGTTAATCTGCCAGTCGTCACAAGACGCCTCTCAACTATCTGTGTTTCTGGGTGATAGACAAATACTTGCGCTTCAACTCCCTCTCCCACAACTGCATGAAGGGGTAATACAGGTAATGCAAACTCGTCATCCAATAAAGCAATTCTGACCGTGGCGCTCATTCCTGGTAACAAGCGAAGATCTTCTGGATTCTCCATATCAAACGTAACGCGATAGGTGCGTGATCTGGGATCAGGCTCGGTTGCAAATTCTTTAAAGATCAACTCAAAAACTCGTTCAGGAACAGATGGCAAGGTAGCTGTCACCGTAAACGCGTAAGGATCTTGTACCTGCGGAAGTAATATTTCAGGCACAGCGATTTCGACTTCAATTCGGCTAAGATCATGAATGCGAACAATAGGGGTTCCGGCAGCCACTTGAGAAAAGTTTTCGACTGTTCGATCCGCAATCACCGCATCAAAGGGTGCGAATATTTCTGTATAAATGAGGTGCTGTCTGGCACGGTCCAATTCAACTTCCGCTCTATCACGGGCTGTTTTTGCTTCATCTAACTGTGCCTGTGAGACGTGATTTTGATTACGGAGCTGTTGCAAACGATTCAAATCACGTACTGTTTGATCAAAAGCAACTCGAGCCGCTGCCACATTTAATTGATAGTCTGTTTGATCTAAACGGGCAATAAGCTCACCCTTAGCGATTTGATCACCTTTAATGACAGGAAAGTGCACCAACTTACCCGCAACTTGAAAAGACAGGTTAGCAGCCTGAGATGCTTCCAATCTTGCTGGGAAATAGCGTTCAGCAACAATCGGCTGAGCGTCAACTTCAAGTATGCGAACCATGGGAGGAAGGGCCGCTTCCGTTACCTCATCCTTGGGCTGACATCCAATTAACATGATCACTGATAAAAATAGAAAAAATCTTGCTCGTATGAATAGCCCTGTCACTTTCATTAGAAAATCCTGTAATATACTGCATAAGTATTATCCCTTAATTATGAAGTGTTTTAATGAGCCTTCAATGACATATCCTGTCAATCTTAGCTATTTTTAATCATGATTGAATTGATCTGTCAGCATCTACTAGGAGATTTAAATGAGCCAAACCAAAACGATGAGTGTTCAAGCCGAATTGAACGAAGGCTTTGCTGTAAGCGCACAACTGGGTGAACACAAAGTCATCATCGACCAGCCTGTTGCTGCACGCGGGACGGGTCTAGGTCCAACGCCCCTCGAATACTTTCTGTTTTCAGTCGCTGGATGCATCGGCACTATCGGTCGTATCGCCGCGATGCAGAAAAAAATTGACCTACGCGGAATGAAAATTTCAGTTGAAGGTGATTACAATCCGGCTGGTTTACTGGGCAAACCAAGCGAAGATCGTACGGGCTTCCAACAAATTCGTATTCTGGCAGAAATTGATGCAGACATGACGGATGAGGAAAAGAAAGCTTTTCTTGATGAAGTCTGCCATCGCTGCCCTCTGCATGACAACACTCGCCTAGAAACTGAGGTTGTTCATAGCTTAGTTTAATTATGATGGATTAGCTTTGATTTAATACTTACACATGTAAATAAAAGCCTAATCCATGAAACAAAAAACTGACTTCACTCCGCTTTTGCTGATGATAGGAATCAGTGATAATAACCGTCCTAAAATTTGATGTTGTTAATGCGGAGTGAAGTAAATCATGAAAATCTATTGGGGTCGCCTACAAGATCGACTTGAGCGATTGCGTGCCAACAAGATTTTTGAAACATTTGTCATCTTTGTCATCATCGCTTCTGCCTTGCTGATCGGTGCCAAGACCTACGAAGAAACGTCTCGCTTTGATATCGTCATGCGCTGGTTAGATCTGGGCATTACGCTGTTCTTCCTGTTTGAAATCTGTATACGCCTCGCTGCTGAAAAGCGTACGCTCGACTTTTTCAAGAAAGGTTGGAATATATTCGACTTTCTGATCGTAACGGCAAGCCTTATCCCGATAGACGATTCTGAAATGGTTTTGATTGCACGTCTTCTGCGTATTTTCCGCGTACTGCGTTTAGTCTCGATGATTCCAGAACTTCGTATGCTGCTAGCCGCCTTAATAAAATCCATACCACGAATGGGCTACGTTGCTCTGCTGATGTTTATCATCTTCTATATCTATGCAGCCGTTGGTAGTTTCTTGTTTGAAAGCGTCGATGAAAAGCTCTGGGGCAATATCTCTTTAGCGATGCTGACACTTTTCCAAGTGGCCACATTTGAAAGCTGGGCGACAGCAGTACTCTATCCAACCATGGAGCAATACCCTTACAGTTGGATATTCTTCCTGACCTTTATCTTCTTAAATGCTTTTATCTTTTTGAACATGATGATCGGTATTGTGTTAGATGTCATGCAGAAAGAGAGCGCCGCAGAACAGCTAGAATCAGGTGAAGGTGAAGTGGCCGAGATTCATTGGATGCGTGAGCAAATGGTGATGATGTCAGAGCAGCTAAATCGAATGGAAGCGATGATTGAAACATCGACTAAGGTGCCTAATAAAGATCCGAACACTGATGCTTAGAAGGACAACTCAATAGAGTGCAGCTAAAACAGCTGCACTCTGTCTTTATTTCTAAAACTTCAATCGTCCCACAATCAATTTCAACTGATCCGCATGCTCTGCAATACGTCGGCTCGATTCAGCTGTCAATTCAGAAGCTTGTGAGGTTTCATCAGCCGCCATATTAATGCGATTGAGGTTCTCGTTCATCTCGTCGGCGACTGAGCTTTGTTCTTCAGCCGCACTGGCGATTTGCGTGTTCATATCATTAATTGCGGTAATCGCTGCCATGATTTCTTCAAGCGCCTCACTGGCTTTCACCGCATGCTGAACACCTTCTTTGGCTTTATCTTGGCCACGATTCATGACCTCTGTCGCATTAACTGCGGACTCTTGCAGATGAGATACCATGGCTTGAATTTCGCTGGTAGAGGCTTGTGTACGACTAGCTAATGAACGGACTTCATCTGCCACCACCGCGAAGCCACGCCCTTGTTCACCCGCACGCGCCGCTTCAATAGCAGCATTCAAAGCTAGCAAGTTGGTTTGCTCTGCAATGCCCCGAATAACATCCACTACTGAACCAATTTTACGGGCATCTTCTGCAAGATCTTGTATCACTTGAGCGGCTGATTCAACCTCTGTTGACAGTTGCTCCATACCCTGAGAACTACTGGAAACGACCCTTTTGCCTTCACGCGCTTTTTGATCAGCCAAGTTAGCGCTACTCGCTGCACTAGCAGTATTTTTAGCAACATCATGAACCGTAGCATTCATCTCATACATAGCGGTCGCAACCATATCGGTTTCTGCACGCTGTTTTTGAATACCACGACTCGCTTGCTCTGCTACCACCGACCCTTGCTCTGCCAATTGCGCCAGCGAGTTACCGGATTCACCTATTTGACGAGTCATTTTGTTTAATTGCGAGCGAGTCGCAATAAAACGGCGAATAATATCACCAAACTCATCTTTGGCTGTTTGATGTGCAACAGCTGTTTCACGAAAATCACCTTGCGCTAACTGATCTGCAATAGAATCCAACCCCGCAGTGCCGCTCTTAAATCGATTAATGACACGCCAAGCAATAATCAGTACTAACCCGATACCCACCACACTTAATAATGTTAACTGTATTACCAGTCTAGATGATAATTCATCCATCGCAGCCCGAGCTTCTTGTGCACCTCTGAGTTTACGATCACTGAGCGCCTCTCGAGCCAAATCAGCTTGCACATACATAGGATTTACAAAACGTAAAATGTGAAGATTGGCTTGAACATATTGTCCTTGGTTAAAGAAATTAAGTGTGGGACGTACCGCGTCATTCAGGTAACGCTGATAAGCGGTTTCAAACTGCCTTGACAATCTATCTGCTTCTTCACCATGACGAACCGACATGAAATGAGTCCATAAGCTTTCAATTTCATTAATATTGACTTGAATACGTTCAAGATGAAGGGAAGTCGGATGATCATGCATGTCAGAAAACTGACCGGATGGATTATGCTGAATAGATAAGAGTAATTCTGTTCGAATCTGCTCCATTAAACCGCCAATACGTTCAACCTCATATAAAGGAACCATACGGCGTTCGTAGTTGTCTGCGAATTGGAAAGCTTTGTAATTAAATCCGTATAAAGTAAAAGTGATTAATCCAGCAACAACTACCATAAAAATGAGAACCAGAAAACGCATCTGATTCTTAACTGCATTGAGATTCATCAACATGGAGAGGCACCAATCAGGTAAATTAGTTGTTTTATATTTCGGAAATTATAAAACAATTTCTACCTAATTGATGCCTGAATAGTTCAACAATTATCCGTAACGTACTCCTGGCAACCAAAGCACTAGGTCTTTCCAGTAGAAGACCATCGCGACAGCCAGCAATTGAATCATGATAAAAGGAATAACACCTTTATAGATATCTGTTGTTTTAATGGATGGTGGCACGACCCCTTTTAAATAAAAGAGAGAGAAGCCAACGGGCGGTGTTAAGAATGACGTTTGTAGTGCTAAAGCAAACAACACTACGAACCACGTCAAATCAAACCCCAGCGCAGCAACGACAGGACCTACTAGCGGTAACAAAATCAAACTAATTTCTAACCAATCCAGGAAGAAACCAGCCACAAAGGTAATTAATAGTATGACAATAACAATACCCTCTGGAGAGAGTGGAATTGCCTTCAACAAACCACCAATGAACTCATCACCACCTAATGAACGCATCACTACTGCAAAAGCCGTTGCACCTAGGAAAATACCGAATACAAACGCAGTGGTTAAACTGGTTTTGATACTCACATCTTTAAGAACAGCCATATTCAATCGACCATTCATTGCCGCTAGAACCGTTGCACCCAAGGCTCCCACACCTGCAGCTTCTGTTGGCGTTGCAATACCTAAGAATATCGACCCCAACACTGCCAGTATTAGGCCCAACGAAGGAACGACCGCAGCTAATGTAGACAGAATCATTTTAAACGTAATCGGTGGAAGATCTTTACGTGGCTGGGATAGCGACGGAAACATAATTGATGCGATTACTACGTATGCAATGTAGAGCAAGCCCAACATCACACCCGGTATTAACGCACCCATGAACAGATCACCCACCGCTAAAGAAAGCTGATCTGCCATGATGATTAGCATAATACTTGGCGGTATGATGATCCCCAACGTACCGGCTGATGCGACAATACCACTGGCAAACGCAGGTGAATACTTTTGCTCTAGCATGGTTGGGATCGACAGCATGGCTAATAAGACTACTGATGCACCAACAATACCGGTAGAAGCGGCAAGCAGAATACCAATCGTGATAACAGCAACACCTAAGCCACCTCTGAAACGTCCAAAGAGGTCAACGAAGTTTTGCATCAACTTCTCGGCGACGCCGGAGCGTTCCAGCATTAGCCCCATAAATATGAACATGGGCAAGGCCACCAGTACCCAGTTCGTCATCTGGGCATAGATTCGCTGCACCATGACGCCAAAAATACGCCAATCTGTTAAAAAGTAGGTATCCACATCAAACCATTGATAGGCCAAAATGGAGCCCACACTAAATAGCACGGATATACCCGCTAAAATCCAAGCAACCGGATAACCGGAAAAGATTAACAGTATAAAACTGCTAAGCATTGCTATAACGATTAATTCATTGGTTTCGAACACAGAGACACCCTCTTGCGCAAGCCAACCGATAATAAGTTATCGATCAGGCAGATCTATTATTGTTATCAGTTGAATCTAATTTTCTAGCCGCTGGAAACCCTGTTAAAAACGCAAATGCACGAATTAATCTCGCTAAACCCGCCATAAATAAAAGACCAAAGGCTAATAATATGACGGATTTAATGAGCCAACGCATTGGCAAACCACCCGGTGCAGCAGAGATTTCATTGATTCTGTAAGACCTTTCAACGAAAGGGTAAGCATAAGTTAGGATCAAATAACAAAACGGCAAGAACAGGACTAAGATGCCGATGATTTCAATCACAGCACGCGTTTTAGGATGAAAATGTTCGGCCCAGACATCCACCCGAACATGGCCATCATGTAAAACGCAGTAAGACAGAGCCAACATGAAACCCACCGCAAATAAATGCCACTGGAGTTCTTCAAGAGCAATGTAATTAGTGCCAATAATGTAGCGTAATAGAACGTTCCCGACGATCAACAGCATCAGAAAAATCCAGATAAGCGAGGAATAACGCCCAAAGAATTCAACGATACCTTCCAATATATCGGATACAAGAGTGCGAGGATAAACGACGGCCGCTTTGTGAGCGACCGCCTCCTCGACTTTATCAAGATCAATTTTATATTCAGCCATGTGAATATCGCCTTTTAAGTCAGAGGATCTTGTTTATCAGTCTTCTACGCCCCAGTTACGTGGTAAGTAACCTAAGTTTTTCCATGGACGATGCTCTTCTTGGAAGGCTTTCATTGACGCATACACTTTGCCAAACATAGGATCAGTTTCAGAACGACGCGCCATGACACGATCCGTAGCTTCTTCAAACGCTTTCAAAATATCTTCAGGGTATTGATGAAGTTGAACTCCATTTTCTTCGAAGCGTTTTAGCACAGCACCCTGCAATGCTTCAGCTTTAGCTAATGCCATCGCATTACCAGCCATACAGGCGTTTTCAATCAGTGCTTTCGTTTGATCGTTTAAGCGATTCCACTCATCCATATTGACGTAAAGGAATTGGTTCGTTGATGGCTGATGCCAACCTGGTAGATAGTAGTGTTTAGCGACTTGGAAGAAGCCTAATTGCTCATCAACGGTTGGTAATGAGAATTCTGTTCCGTCCAACACACCCGTTTCCAGCGCCTGATAAAGCTCACCACCTGGTAATAAGGTTACGGACATACCAAATTCCGCCATAATCTCACCACCGACACCAGCCGCACGGAATTTAAGACCTTGGAATTGATCCAGTGACGTCATTTCTTGACGGAACCAGCCTGCCGCTTCAGGGCTGATCGTACCGCAAAGGATGGGATAAACATTGTGCGGAGCAAAGGCTTCTTTTAGTAACTCATCACCACCGTGATGGTACATCCAAGCCAGAAACTCTTGAGATTCCAAACCAAAAGGTGTCGCACCAAATAGAGCGGATACTGGCAACTGTCCCCACTCATAACCCATCCATGAATAAGCTGCTGGTACGTTACCCGCACTGACGTTTTCAAATGCACCTAATGCAGGAATTAACGCACCTGGTTCAAACGTTTGCAGCGTAACCCGTCCACCACTCATTTCACTGATCATACGCGCCACTTCAGGCATGGTATCGCCTAAGGCTGTCAAGGTAGATGGGAATCCCATCGGCACCTGCCAACGTACTCGATCAAAATCTGCCATAACGGCAGTAGAAGTTACTAGAGAGAGAGTAACAGCGGTTGCAAGAATAGACTTTTTCATGCTTTTTTTACCTTTTTGTTAGTTTTATATAGTAGGTTTTTCAGCGTTTGTAGTTATTAGGGTTTAGTTATTGGGGTTTTAGTGTGCGGTCCAACCTCCGTCTATCGGCATTGAGGTTCCGGTAATGGCTTTAGCCGCATCGGAACATAAAAAGACAGCCAACTGACCTATATCAGCAGGCGAAACGAAATCTGGATAAGGCGCTTTGGCTTTGATTAAGCCCTGCTTTGCTTCCTCATAGCCAGTATTATTTTGTTGAGCATAGGCTTTAAATTGTTCAACAAGTAATGGCGTGTCTGTCCAGCCAGGACAGATACAATTTGCTGTCACACCTTTGGCCGCTAATTCCAATGCGGTTACTTTAGTCATGCCCACCAAACCATGCTTAGCAGCAACGTAGGCGGATTTATTGACAGAGCCGACTAAACCATGAACAGAAGATATATTGATAATGCGCCCCCATCCTTGCTCTACCATCGCCGGTATCGTCAAGCGAGAGGTATGGAAAGCTGCAGACAGATTGATTGCGATGATTTTATCCCACTTTTCAGGTGGAAAGGTATCAACAGACGCAGTGTGCTGAATACCAGCGTTATTCACTAAAATGGTAATGGGACCCACTTGCTCTGTAATCTGGGACATCATTTTTTCAATATTTTCAGCCTGACTGACATCTGCCTGAACATAGATGGCTTCAACACCATGCTGTTTACGAAAGGCTTCAGCGAGTGAATCGCCCTCAGTTGTAGATTCCAGTCCATGTAAAACAAGGTCTATGCCTGATACGGCTAGCTGATGCGCGATCGCTAAGCCAATACCACTGGTAGAGCCTGTAATCAGTGCGCGTTTTATCCGATTCATCGCTGCTGTCCTGTTATTTTTGTTGTTCTAGCAAATTAGTATGTTATTAACGCTTTTAATAATGTGCTTATCTGATCTGCTTATCTAAGCTGCGGTAGGTCCCTAAACAACTCCAACGCTTCTGGGTTCGCCAAAGCATCTTTGTTTTTGACCTCCTCACCTAACACCACTTTTCTAACAGCGAGTTCTACAATTTTACCGCTAATGGTACGAGGGATATCCTCAACTTGGATGATCACTGCTGGAACATGTCGTGGTGTAGTATTCGCACGAATGGTTTGACGTATTTCATCCTGCAAAGCGTCATCAAGGGTCACGTCAGGTTTTAAGCGTACAAACAACACCACACGAACATCGTCTTTCCACGGTTGACCGATACACAAACTTTCTAAAACAGTGTCAACCTTTTCTACCTGACGATAGATTTCAGCGGTACCAATACGAATACCACCGGGATTAAGAACCGCATCAGAACGACCATGAATAATAATGCCGTCGTGTTCAGTAATTTCGCCGTAATCGCCATGCGCCCAAAGATTGTCAAATTGGGCAAAATAAGCATCATGGAAACGGCTATTGTCGGGATCATTCCAAAAACCGATAGGCATACTCGGAAAAGGCTTGGTACACACTAACTCACCTTTTTGTTGGAGCAGCGATTGGCCATCGTCATTGAAAATATCAACAGCCATACCCAATCCACGACACTGAAGCTCACCTTCCCAAACGGGCAAAATAGGCGATCCTAACGCGAAGCAGGAAACAATATCGGTACCACCGGAGATAGAAGAAAGCTGTAGGTCATGCTTTATCTCACGATAGACATAAAGGAAACTTTCATGAGACAGAGGCGAACCTGTCGACAAGATCGCTTTTAAGGGACGCAGGTCAAAATCACGACCGGGTTTGACCCCTGCTTTTTCTAGGGCAGCCAAATATTTTGCACTGGTCCCGAAGACACTGATTTGCTCTTCTTCTGCTACTTTCCAAAGCACCGAGGGTCGAGGAGCAAAAGGAGAGCCATCAAACAACACCACTTTACAGCCAGTTGCTAGACCGGTCACCATCCAGTTCCACATCATCCAACCGCAAGTAGTGTAGTAAAAGAAACTGTCATCACGACCAATATCGGTATGCAACACTAACTCTTTGAGCTGTTGGATCAAGGTACCGCCAACACTGTGCAAAATACACTTAGGAACACCTGTTGTACCGGATGAATACATGACATATAGAGGATGATCAAAAGAAACCTGCTCAAACTCTATTTCTTGTGCTGAATGATCTACATAATCAGTCAATAAAACCGCTTGAGGTAATGAACTGATATCAGGATTTTGCTCTAGGTAGGGAATCACAACGATACGCTCAACACTGTCTAACTGAGAAGCAATACCGGCAACACGCTCAATGGAGTTATTCTTCTTACCGTTATAAATGTATCCATCAGCAGTGAACAATACTTTGGGTTTCACCTGACCAAAACGATCCAATACCCCATTAATACCAAAGTCCGGCGAACAAGAGGTCCATACCGCGCCTATCGACGTGGTCGCTAGCATGGCAATAATGGTTTCAGGTAAGTTAGGAACAAAACCGGCTACAATATCGCCTTTGACTACACCCTGGTTACGCAAAGCACTGGCTAAGCTAGCCACTTTCCGGTAAAGCTCAGCATAGGTTAAGCTTTGTCGAAACTCAGTTTCACCACGAAAAACTAGCGCGACTTTATCGTCACGAAATTTAAGCAGATTTTCAGCAAAGTTTAATTGAGCATCAGGAAACCAAGTTGCGCCAGGCATGCGATCGCCGTTTGCTAAGACCCTATCACCCTTATTGGATGATTTAATCTCAGCAAAATCCCAAAAGTGACTCCAAAAGTCTTCTAAGTGATCAACACTCCACTGCCAGAGATCAGCATAATTTTGTAAATCTGTGCCATAGTGTTGGTTTACCGATTGCATGAAAGACCAAACATGCGAGGAATGAATACGATCTGTCGATGGTGTCCACAGAGGGGTTTGCATAGATGTTCCTTATTATTATCGTGTGTTAAAACGTAATGACGTCTGTAACTTTATTGATACCTGTAAAGCAGAATGCGTGCCAACTTTGGAAATCGCCCATTGCTTAGGGTTAAAGGCACGAAACCTTGTTTTTAGTCGTCTCAATCTGTTTACAAGAATAGACAGAATGTCTAGTATTCAAGACAACATCTGTATGTAAATCTAGACAACTATAAAGATAAGTAATGATGACAGACAGCAAAACCAGAGCCGTTGACACACGCATTCTGAAAACTCGAATTCTGAAATTCTTACAGCATTCATTCGATGACTTTTATGAACACACGATTGCTGCTGATAAGCACGGCATTTTGACATGGATGAGCGACAGCTATTGTCAGTTTTTAGGATTGAGCGAAAGCCCTGTTGGCAAACATATCACTGAGATTATTCCAAACAGCTACCTGCCACAGGTCATCGCTAGCGGCAAACCCGTGTTACTGGATGTACTCTACATTCGCAATCAATGGGTACTCGTCAGTGCCGTACCCTTATTAAATGAAAACAAAGAGATAGAAGGCGCTTTCGCCTTTGTTGCTACGGACAGCCCAAGCACAGCAAAACCTCTTCTAGCGAAATACAATCGATTACAAAGCGAAATTCGCAATTCTAAACATTACCAAAATGAGCGTAGCTCTCGCTATCAATTGTCACAAATTGCCGGTCAAAGCGAAGCGCTTAGAAACGTTAAACATCAAATACGCCAAGCTGCTCGATTCGATATTTCGGTACTACTAACCGGCGAAACGGGAACCGGAAAAGAGCTCTTTGCTCATGCTCTGCATAACTTGTCTGATCGCGCCGACAAACCTTTCGTTTCTATCAACGTCGCTGCAATTCCCGATACCTTAATTGAAGCAGAGTTTTTTGGTGTTGCACCCGGTGCATTTACTGGAGCCAAAAAAGAGGGACGCCCGGGTAAAATTGAAATCGCGCAAGACGGCACGCTATTTTTGGATGAAATCGGTGATATGCCGCTGACCGTGCAATCGAAATTACTGCGGGTACTTCAAGAAAAAGAGTTTGAAAAGGTAGGCTCTAACGTCGTGCAAAAAACCAATGTACGAATCGTCGCCGCCACCAGTCGTGATCTTCTGACCATGGTTTCTATCGGCGAGTTTCGTGCCGACTTGTATTATCGACTCAGCGCCATGCCGATCCACCTCCCTTCTTTACGTGATCGAATGGAAGATATTGAACTACTCAGTGAACGTATCATTGATGAGTGCTGTGAACGCTTAGGTGTCGCCACTAAAGAATTGACAGAAGATGCACTTCAACTATTGCAGTCACATAACTGGCCGGGGAACGTTCGAGAGCTTTACAACGTTATCGAACGAGCCTGCATTATGAACGAGAAAGCGACTCAAATTAGCAGCAAAGGGTTTCGCGATGTTTTTACCAGCAACTTAATTCGCAATGAGGAACTCAACTCCCGCGCAAATTTTTCTTCCATGAGTTCATCCACATCTTCTGCATCACAAAACTCAGAACACCCCTCTAAAAGCCACCTCACGCTTAAAAAGCAAATGCAGCATGCTGAACGCCAAGCGATTCAGCAAGCACTCAGTGACACTCAGGGTAATCGAACATTAGCAGCTAAAAAACTAGGGATTTCTCGCGCTTCTCTTTATCAAAAGCTAGAGACACTTCAAATTAACTAACCGGAAAAAGTCGAGCCAACAACACAGGTATCGCCGTTTCAACACGCAAAATACGCCTTCCCAATGTGAGCGGCTGAAGTCCTGCTTCTTTTAACTTCTCCACTTCATAGGGAATAAAGCCACCTTCAGGCCCTACCGCAACCAAGGTCGGCTGATCCGTCGCTGATGGCGCTGTATCAGCTCCGTAGGGATGAGCGACCCAAGCCTGACGCCCTTGAGCAAGACCTGGCAATTCATCCTCAACAAAAGGCTTAAAGCGCTTACGTAGGTGTATAGTCGGCATATGTGTATCACCTGCCTGTTCCAATCCAAGCTTTAACTGAAATAGCATCTGATCTTCATCTAGAAGTGGTGAAGACCAGTAGCTTTTATCCACACGATAGGAGTGAATAATCCAGATCTCTTTCACCCCCATACTCGCCGATGCTTGTAAGATTCGACGAAGCATTTTTGGTCTCGGCAAAGCCAAGACCAGCACCACAGGAAGAGGCTCTGGCGCCGAAAAGGCATTGGAAAAATCCAACAACAACTCTACTGCATCTGAGTCAACCGAAATAACGCGCCCTTGGCCAATGAAGCCATTGAGTAAACCTACTTTTAATAGATCATCTACCTGAGCTTTATGAACATCACGAATATGATCAGCTCGACGATCCGTGAGCCTTACCGAGCTATAAGAGTCCTGAGGGCCATGACCTTTTAGCTCATGTGTTTCAACAAGAATAAGATTCATTAAATACTACAGTGCCCTTGGCCACGTTTTTTCAAATATTGCTGATGATACTCCTCAGCAGGCCAAAAGGTTAAAGCAGGCTCGATCACGGTAACAATCGGCGATGAGAAAGCACCACAGGCTTCTAATTCGGCTTTACTTTGCTGTGCAAGTGTTGCCTGAACGTCATCTTGGCAAAAGATTGCTGAACGATACTGCGTCCCCACATCAGGCCCTTGACGATTTAACGTAGTGGGATTATGACATTTCCAAAATACAGCCAGCAGTTGTTCATAACTGATTACGTCAGGATCAAACTCTACCCACACCGCTTCAGCATGACCGGTAGACCCAGAACACACAGCTTTATAATCAGGAGAATCAGTATGCCCACCCATATAACCCACAGCAGTTGACGTCACGCCAGCCAACTCAGAAAAGGTCAATTCAACACCCCAAAAACAGCCTGCCGCAAAGGTTGCGATTGCCATATTAATCACCTTAATTATTTATACAGAGGTTAAATAACATTCTACACATAAACTAAAGATTTAGATTAGAACTCAAACACATTTATACGGTATGATTTATACCAAAAAACAGGGGGCTTATGGCGACTTACGCGATTGGTGACATACAGGGCTGTTATGATGAGCTGATGCATCTGCTTGATCTGATCCAATTCAGCGATTCTGATCAGTTGTGGTTCGCCGGCGATCTAGTTAATCGTGGCCGTCAATCTATCGACGTCTTACGCTTCGTAAATAGCCTTGGCGATCGCGCTCAATGCGTATTAGGTAACCATGATCTTCATTTATTAGCCCTCCACTATGGCACAACAAAGGACAAGCGCAATTCCACATTGCAACAGGTTCTTAATGCGCCTGATAGAGACGAGTTGATGAACTGGCTTAGGTATCGGCCATTACTCGTGGACGATGATTCGCTGGGCTATGTGATGACACATGCCGGAATTCCACACATTTGGTCTCTTGGAAAAGCTCGCAAACGTGCGGCCGAAGTTGAATCAGTCATACGAAGCGATGACGCTCGCGAATTTTTTAACCACATGTATGGAAATAAACCTGATATTTGGCACAACCATCTAGAAGGCTGGCCACGCTTACGCGTCATTACGAACTATTTTACACGCATGCGCTTTATCACTGCGAACGGACAGTTAGAATTTCACGGCAATGGTGAAGCGGACAAAGCTCCCAAAGGATTTATGCCTTGGTATGAAGTCAAACGATCTTATCCTCTGCCACGTCGACAAATTTTTGGACATTGGGCAGCCCTGATGGGCGAAACCGGAAAAGCGGAATTTATTGCACTGGATACGGGTTGCGTTTGGGGCTACAACCTGCGCGCCATGCGCTTAGAAGACCAAGCGATCACACAATGTCCATGTCCTGCCTACTTACCCGAACCTAATTGAGAAAATCATTCATGAATGAATTCAAACATTTATCTGTCAATGATGCAGTCACCTTGATTGATGAAGGTGCAACGGTGGTCGATATACGTGATGCCAATAGCTTTGCGCACAGTCACATCAAAACCGCACACAACCTGAACAACGACAACTTACCGGTGTTTTTGCAGCAAGCCGACCGCCAAAACCCATTAATCGTCTGCTGTTATCACGGCATCAGCAGCCAGTCGGCTGCAGGATTTTTGATTGGCCAAGGCTTTACCGATGTCTACAGCTTAGATGGTGGTTTTGAGCAATGGCGTATTCAATTCCCCGAGCACTGTGAATCCTAATGGAGATATGCCTTGTCGGCGGTGCAGTTAGGGATCAACTGCTTGGGTTAGACGTAAAAGATCACGACTGGGTCGTGGTGGGCGCTACACCAGAACAGATGCGTCAACAAGGTTACCGCCCAGTTGGCAAAGACTTTCCTGTTTTTATCAATCCAGATACTGGTGAAGAATATGCGCTAGCGCGAACAGAGCGTAAATCAGGTCACGGCTATCAAGGCTTCACCTTTCATACCGATCCATCTGTGACGCTTGAAGAAGACCTGTATCGGCGAGACTTAACCATCAATGCTATGGCGATTCGCTCCGATGGCACGCTAGTGGATCCTTACCAAGGTCAAAAAGACTTAAAGGCAGGAGTTTTGCGTCATATTTCAGCAGCCTTTGCTGAAGACCCTTTACGAGTGTTAAGAGTCGCCAGATTTGCGGCGCGCTTTTACCCCTTAGGATTTAGCATTGCTCCAGAAACGCTGTCACTGATGCAACAGATCAGCGCCAGCGGTGAGCTGGAACACTTAAGTGCAGAACGTGTCTGGTCTGAATTTGAACGTAGCTTGCAAGGTGAATTTCCAGTGGTGTTTTTACAGTGCCTGGATAAATCACATGCCTTAGAAAAACTACTAGCAGAATTGCAAGCGATCGACTGGGATGATGCCAACACTATTATCAAACGATTAAATGCATTATCGCCGAGTTCAGAACAGCGCTTTGCTCTGATCTGTCAACTCGCCTTTCAACAACCCAACCATCAGCCTGAACTTGAAGCTTTTTGTAAACGCCTTAAAGCCCCTAAACGCTTTCAACAGGCTGCCACCGACCTCGTTCAATGGCACAACGTATTAGCCAGCTTTGACATGCAGTCCCCATCCACGCGCTGGAAGTTGATTAAATCGTTAAAGCTTCTTCGCCAACCAGAACGACTTGATTGCCTATTATCACCCACCCTTGCACTCCATCCAGAAGCACCAGAAGATCTAGATAAAAAATTATCGGCATTATTACAGCGCATGGGACAAGTCTCTGCTGCGCATTGGGCAAAACAAGGAATACAGGGCAAGGCACTTGGGGATGCAATGGAACAGGCTTATTTATCACTGGCTGAAGAGTTTTAAATACGCAAGTGTGAGGTCAGAAACCAATCTATCAGCCAGCTTTACTGTGTACCGATATTTGTTGATCTCGCCAAAAAAAATCGACAGGCCATAGCTTCTGATCTTGATCATATTCCTGCCAAAGATCAGCAAAACTTTTTCCTCGAACAGGATGAATTGCATCAGGCTTTAACTCAGCTAGCGGCCAGAGGACAAAGGCGTTTTTATCCACTTCATCTCTTGGCAGTACAACACCATCAACCTCACCGACTTGGTCATCGTAAGTCAGAATATCGATATCCAGTGTTCGCGAACTAAACTTGGGGCAATTGCGACGACGCCCATTATCGTCTTCAATCTGCTTCAGCAACCGGGTTAGCTCTGCAACCGTTTTATCGGTGTGAACGCCCACGACCATGTTGAAAAATGGACTGCCATTAAAGCCAACCGATTCGCTTTCATAGACCGATGAGAGTTGTAATTCACCAAAATGATCCGCTAAAGCATCCAATGCAGCCAAAATATAGCGTTCGCGATCTTGATTACTACCCAAACTGAGAAGCACTTCAGCCATTAAAAGGCCTCTCCTCTTTCGATAAGAACACCCACCTCTGTCGCTTGAGGGATGGCAGTGGGCTTGGCAAGCTTCAAGCGCAACCAAGGAACGGAAAACTCATCCATAACTAAGGCTGCTATTTCCTCTGCTAAAGTCTCTATCAACAAAAACTCACTTTGCGAAATAAACTCGATCAAACGATCGGTAATCGCCTTATAGTTGAGCGTTTGGTCAATATCATCACGACTGGCAGCTGGACGAATATCGGTACCCATCTCCAAATCTATACAGAGTGCTTGGCGAATGGTACGTTCCCAATCATAGATCCCAATAACCGTTTCAACCTGCAGTCCGCGAATGTACACTATATCCACTCATTACCTCTAACACTGTGAGCCAGTTATGCTAACCGACAGTTTACTGGAACCTGCGCTAATTAGCCTTGCCTATCTGCTAGGCTCAGTGCCAAGTGCACTTTTGGTGTGCAACTTTATGGGGATCGCTGATCCACGTCAACAAGGTTCCGGTAACCCAGGCGCCACTAACGTACTTAGAATCGGCAACCGAACGGCAGCTCTATTAACCCTTATCGGCGATTCCGGAAAGGGCGCTATCGCAGTCAGCATTGCCATATTTGCTGACCAAAGCGCAGGTATCGCCGGTCTTTGTGCTCTTGCAGCAGTGCTTGGGCACCTCTTCCCGATGTTTGGAGCCTATCGAGGCGGCAAGGGTATTGCCACCTTTTTTGGCTGTATGGCAGTGTTGAGCTGGCCGTTAATGCTCATTCAACTAACCCTCTGGCTTAGCATCGCCCTGACGACTCGCATCTCTTCGCTAGCCTCCATTGCCATGGCGTTAATCACACCCTTAATGGCATGGCTCATGACACCCGATCTACTGAGTCCTCTCTGCTTGATCTCTTTACTACTGCTTGCCCGTCATCGACTTAATTTTGTTCGCCTGTATCGTGGTGAAGAAAGTCGCTTCTAATCTTCCAGATAGCAAACCGTGACATCGACCATTAAAGGGGTGGCAAGCTTGCCATGGGCCAACGCGGCTTAGCCAAAATAGTTAAGTCACTTTGCTGCCCAGCTAATAAGCGTTGACACCCAGCATAAGCGATCATGGCACCGTTATCGGTGCAAAAGCGAGGACGAGCATAGTATAACTGAGCTTTTTCAGCGCTGACCATGGTTTCCAATCGCTCTCGTAAGCAACGGTTAGCACTGACACCACCAGCAATAATTAACTGCTTTAAGCCTGTTTCTTTTAACGCGCGACGGCATTTAATTGCCAAGGTATCCACGACCGCATCCTCAAAGGCTGCGGCAATATCAGCCATGGTTTGCGGATCGATCACACCCTTCTCATCACGGCAATTGTTTGCGGTGTTTAAGGTAAAGGTTTTTAAGCCAGAGAAACTAAAATCCAACCCTGGACGATCCGTCATGGGACGAGGAAAACGAAAACGTGTTCTATCCCCTTGCTCAGCCAGTTTAGCGATCAAGGGACCACCTGGGTATTCCAGCCCCAACATTTTAGCGGCTTTATCAAACGCCTCCCCTGCCGCATCGTCCAACGACTCACCCAGCAACTCATACTGCCCAATAGCATCAACGCGAACCAACTGCGTATGACCACCCGACACTAATAAAGCCACGAACGGAAAGGCAGGGGGATTTTCTTCTAACATGGGTGCCAACAAGTGACCTTCCATATGATGCACAGCCATCGCAGGTATACCCAACCCCAATGCCAGCGCACGCCCCGTTGATGCACCGACCATTAACGCACCAATTAAGCCAGGGCCAGCCGTGTAGGCAACCGCATCTAATTCAGAAAGATCGATATCAGCATCCGCTAACACTTCACGGATCAAAGGAATCAGTTTTCTGACATGATCACGAGATGCCAATTCCGGAACGACACCACCGTATTCAGTATGCATGGCAACCTGACTGTAAAGGGCATCTGCTAACAAGCCTTTCTCACTGTCATATACGGCTACGCCTGTCTCGTCACACGATGTTTCAATACCCAGCACACGCATCTAACACCCCACCTAAATTTTTAAAGCCAAGACTTATTCGCTATTATCGCCAAATCCATACCTAATTTCACCCATTGATCGCTTTACTTCGCTCTTGTCAATCAGTAAAATTTCGCACCTTGATCAAAAACCATGATTCCCGAATCAAGTCGATCAAGCATTTTTGTAAATTAACCTAAAACACTGAGGAGCTTTCATGCCAGCAGTAAAAGTAAAAGATAACGAGCCATTTGACGTTGCACTTCGTCGTTTCAAGCGTTCTTGCGAAAAAGCAGGCGTTTTAGCTGAAGTTCGTCGTCGTGAACATTACGAAAAGCCAACTACTGTTCGTAAGCGTAAAGCCGCTGCAGCTGTTAAGCGTCATGCTAAAAAAGTATCTCGCGAAACTTCACGCCGCGTACGCATGTACTAATAACACGTTTAGAAATAGATAGACTATTGCTAACACAGCAATAACCCGTAATCGGATTCTCCAGAGTTCATATAACCGAGCAACAGATGTCTAACCTGAAGCAACAGATCACAGAACATATGAAAGAGTCTATGCGCGCTAAAGACAAAGTGCGACTAGGAACTATCAGACTGATTCTATCTGATCTGAATCGCATCGAAGTAGATGAACGTATCGAACTGGATGATGACCGCGTATTGGCCGCATTAGATAAAATGGCTAAACAACGACGCGATTCGATTACCCAGTATCTGGCGGCTGAGCGCCCAGAACTGGCCGATAAGGAGCAGCAAGAATTGGAGGTGATTAAAACTTACTTGCCGCAGCCTCTCAGTGATACTGATATTGATCAAATCATAGACGAAGCCATTCAAGCAACCGGAGCAACCGGTATGCAACAGATGGGGCAAGTCATGGCATTGGTAAAGCCTCGCGTTCAAGGACGCGCCGAAATGGGACATGTATCTGCCCGCGTCAAAGCCAGACTTTAATTTTTTTACACTGAGCTTTACGTGACACGCTAAGGGATTTAGTTAGAAAGGAAACTAGATTAGCAATTCATTTATTCGCTGGAGATGCAATGGCAGGGCGCATTCCGCAATATTTCATTGACGACCTTTTAGCTCGCATCAACATCACTGATGTTGTCGAAAGCCGCGTCAAACTTCGCAGAAGCGGTAAAAACTACTCTGGCCTCTGCCCTTTCCATAAAGAAAACTCTCCCTCTTTCACCGTAAGCCCTGACAAGCAGTTTTACTATTGCTTTGGTTGTGGTGCGGGTGGAAACGCACTGGGGTTTTTAATGGAATATGAAAATGTCTCCTTCCCTGAAGCGATCGAAGAACTTGCACGACTTGCAGGTGTAGATATTCCCCGTGAAGAGCAAAGCTCAAAACAACTCGAACGAGAACATCAAGTCAAACAGCAAATCACTTTGCTAGACCAAGCTAGCCAATACTTTCAACACCAATTAAATCAAGTATCTACCAAAGAAAAAGCCAAGCGTTATCTGCAACAGCGAGGTTTATCGGCTGAGATTATCACTCGCTTCTTGATCGGTTATGCACCACCCGGCTGGGACAATTTGATCCAACATTTTAGCCAGCTTCCCAAGGCGACCGAGCAGTTGGAAAAAGCTGGCGTAGTGGTCTATAACGAAGAAAAAGACAGGCACTACGACCGCTTTCGTGATCGCATCATGTTTCCCATCAGGGATATGCGAGGTCGTGTTATTGGCTTTGGCGGTCGCGTTTTGGGAGACGAAAAACCCAAGTATCTTAATTCACCCGAAACAGAGACCTTCCACAAAGGTCGTGAACTCTACGGCCTATATGAAGCCCGCCAAAGCAATCGCCAACTGGATCGACTATTAATCGTTGAAGGCTACATGGACGTGGTAGGCCTAGCACAGCATGGCATTAACTGGGCCGTCGCAACACTGGGCACCGCCACTTCTGAACAGCATATCGTTCGCTTATTCAAGCTGGTTCCTGAAGTCATCTTTTGTTTCGATGGCGACCAAGCTGGAAGAAAAGCAGCAGAGCGCGCCTTAAATATCAGCCTGCCCTTGATGGAAGATGGCAAATCGATTCGATTTCTATTTTTACCCGAAGGCGAAGACCCTGATAGCTTAATTCAAAAAGAGGGCCAAGCAGCCTTTGAACAGCGCATCATCAACGCTACACCGCTATCATCGTACTTTTTTGATAGCCTAGCAGGCAATGCATCCTTAGACAGCATGGACGAAAGAGCCCGCCTTGCTTCTGCAGCGCTACCTGCCATTCGCAGCATGAAAACCTGCCTACTGCAACACATGATGCTGGAAAGAGTCAGTGAAATGACCGGGCTAAGTATTGATCAACTCAACAGCTTGGTTAACCTTCACCAAATAAGCCACCCGACAACAGTAACTGCTATAAAAGATTCGGATAAAAGAGATCCACAAGAGTACAGTTCATCATCCGATTATGATGACTACCCTGAATTGAGTCACAGTGAGCAACCACCACATCATTATGATGCAGAGATCAGTCCATCTGCGAGAAGCCACTCCTCCAGAGGACAGAAAAACAAAACCGTTAGTTTAGTGAACCGAATTATCTCGATTCTGCTTCATCGTCCTGCACTGGCACGCGAACTTGATGATCCAGAGTCGCTAGGACACCTGCAAGAGTCCAATATTGATTTATTAATCGAATTACTTAGCTATTTTCGTGCACACCCAGATAACTCGATTGGCACACTCTTTGTTGACTGGAAACACAATCCAAAACTATCTGGTTACTTAATGATTTTAAATGAAATTTCATACCTTGAACCGATACCCGCCAACGCCAATCCTTCAACAGAGTTGCGTGATGCTGTACAGCGCCTATCGCACCGACAAACAGAAAATCAACTCGATAGGCTCTTGAAAAAACAGCGTCAATCCCCATTAACTGAAGATGAAAAGAAGCAATTGCAAAAACTACTCATGTCAGGACGATAAAAAAGCTGCTAAGGATTTGGCAAACTGACGTTTATGCTCTACTTTTATACCATGTTTAATGAATTTACTCGTTGTAACTATTCAGCAAGGCCTGAAACAGCTATAATGTTGCGCTTCTTTTTCTACCCATCACTTATATCAGCATTCATCGCAGGGGCTCTATGTCAGATACTTCCCAACAGCAGTCTCGTCTGAAAGAACTCATCGCGCGCGGCAAGGAACAAGGTTACCTCACTTATGCAGAGGTGAACGACCACTTGCCCGAGGATATCGCAGACCCAGATCAGGTCGAAGATATCATCCGCATGATCAACGACATGGGCATTAGCGTGTCCGAAGTGGCACCCGATGCTGAAACACTGTTGATGACAGAAGGCGACTCAGTAGAAGACGCCGACGACGAAGCAGTCGCAGCACTCGCCGCCGTTGAATCCGATGCCGGTCGTACAACAGACCCAGTGCGTATGTACATGCGTGAAATGGGCACCGTCGAGCTTCTCACACGTGAAGGCGAAATTGAAATCGCCAAACGCATTGAAGAAGGCATTCGTGAAGTCATGATGGCACTGTCCTACTTCCCTGGCAGTGTTGAAGCCATCTTGGCCGCTTATGACGCCACCCTTCAAGAAGAAGGTCGTCTGAGTGATATTTTCAGTGGATACATCGACCCAGATGCACCCATTCCTGAAGACGAAATCGACATCGATGAACTCGACGAAGATGATGACGATGCTGACAGTGATGACGACGACGATGAAGAC
Source organism: Nitrincola schmidtii (assembly GCF_008973715.1). Taxonomy (GTDB): domain Bacteria; phylum Pseudomonadota; class Gammaproteobacteria; order Pseudomonadales; family Balneatricaceae; genus Nitrincola; species Nitrincola schmidtii. The sequence goes on along the minus strand of NZ_WBOL01000002.1, from coordinate 183,772 downwards.
GGCGATGACGATGACAGCAGCGATGACGAAAAAGATCGCGGTCCTGATCCCGAAGAAGCGGCTCAACGCTTTGGTCTTATTCGCCAATGCTTAGAAGCCTACATCGCGGCACTTGATGCACATGGCAAAACCAGTCCAGAAGCGCAAGCAGCCCTTGAAGAGCTTAGCATTGCCTTCTCACCGATTAAGCTATCACCACGATTCTATGACATGCTGGTCGGCCGTATTCGTGATTTCATCGAAAAAATTCGTGCACAAGAACGCACCATTATGCGTATTTGTACACAACGTGCTGGCATGCCACGCAAAGATTTCATCCAAAGCTTCCCAGGCAATGAAACCAATCCAGATTGGTTCGATAGTTTAGCCACTGGTAAACAAAGCTGGGCAGAAAAAATCGGTCAAAACATCGGTGACCTGAAACGTGCACAACGTCGCTTAATTCAAATTCAGAACGAAGTTGGCATCACGCTGATCGAAATTAAAGATGTGAACCGCCGTCTTTCTATCGGTGAAGCGCGTGCTCGCCGTGCCAAGAAAGAGATGGTTGAAGCCAACCTACGTCTGGTTATCTCGATTGCGAAAAAATACACCAACCGTGGCTTGCAGTTCTTGGATCTTATCCAAGAAGGTAACATCGGCTTGATGAAAGCGGTCGACAAATTTGAATACCGTCGTGGTTACAAATTCTCAACCTATGCAACTTGGTGGATTCGTCAAGCCATTACTCGCTCGATTGCCGACCAAGCGCGCACCATCCGTATTCCGGTTCACATGATCGAAACGATCAACAAACTGAACCGTATCTCGCGTCAAATGCTGCAAGAGATGGGGCGTGAACCCACTCCGGAAGAATTGGCCGAGAAGATGGAGATGCCTGAAGACAAAATTCGCAAGGTACTCAAAATCGCTAAAGAGCCTATCTCTATGGAAACCCCCATCGGTGACGATGAAGATTCCAGCCTAGGCGACTTTATCGAAGACGTGGTCATGACCTCGCCTGTCGATACGGCAACCGGTGAAGGCCTCCGTGAAGCGACTCGCAGCGTTCTATCGGGTCTAACCGCTCGTGAAGCCAAGGTACTGCGTATGCGTTTTGGCATCGACATGAACACCGACCATACCCTAGAGGAAGTCGGCAAGCAGTTCGACGTCACCCGTGAACGTATTCGTCAGATCGAAGCCAAGGCATTGCGTAAGCTGCGCCACCCAAGCCGCTCCGATCACCTGCGCGGATTCCTTGACGAGTAAAAACAATCGCTTAACAATATTGCGCCAATGCTTACGAATCGGTATCATTGGCGCTCGTTTTTAGGGCCTATAGCTCAGTTGGTCAGAGCAGCGGACTCATAATCCGTTGGTCCCAGGTTCAAGTCCTGGTGGGCCCACCAACTCTCCTCTCCAAAATAATCCCAGCCTGTTACAGATCGTTGTATAGTCAATTTACACGTAGCTAATACTTACCATCAGTTTCGTACAATGCCATCATAGTCGCGTAAATATGGCGACAAAAATAGAACGGCGCTACAGCTTACAAACTTTGACAATCTTTGTAGATTTGCCTAGTATTTTTAGTAGTCCAATTCAATTTAGTCAGGGGGTTACCATGCACATCTCATTAACACCGGAACTTGAATCTCGCGTCAAAGCTAAGGTGGAGAGTGGTCTTTACAACAATGCGAGCGAAGTTATTCGAGAAGCACTTCGCTTCATGGAAACTCACGACGACTGGATTAAAGAGATCAAGCTATCTCGTTTACGAGAGCAATTAAAGGAGGGTATTATTCAGTTAGACAAAAACCAAGGTTTCGTTATTGAATCGAGAAAAGAGTTAGATACTTTATTTGATGATATCAAGGCCTAACAACTCCAATGGCTTTTGAACTGGTAATCTCTCCTGCGGCAAAAAGTGACTTGAAACAAATTTATGAGTTTGGACTGCAACAATGGGGAACCAATCAAGCCAACTCTTATTTGGAAGGCATTAAAGAAAAATTGTGGTCTTTGATTGAACACCCCCGTATCGGTATTGAACGTTTTGATTTGATGGTTGATATTAGAAGCGTTCCAGTTAACCGCCACTCGATCTTTTATAGAATAAAAGCAAAAGACATTGAAATCATTCGTATCTTACATGGTCGTCAAGATCCGATAAATCACCTCTAGTGACCGACATTTAAAGGAATTAAGGGTCGATCGATAACGGCAGACACCCATCAATGAAACACATCAAAGGCATTATTTTTGATCTCGATGGCACTTTAGTGACGTCTTCGCTGGACTTTATAGCGATTAAGCAGGAGATCGGCTGTCCTGATCACGCAGATGTCTTGGCCTTTGTGAATAGTCTGCCTATGCATGAGCAGCAAAAAGCCATGGAGGTTATTCATCACCATGAAATGCAGGATGCCCATACGAGTGAGTGGATACCGAGTGCGCAGTCATTTGTACAGAAGTGTTCTGAAAAGCTGATCCCCATGGCAATCGTGACACGAAATTCGCATCATCCAACCAGGGTAAAAGTGGCGCGTAACGCCATTCCTATTCAACACATCGTAACGCGTGAGACGTCTAAGCCGAAACCAGATCCCACTGCCCTGCTCAACTTGGCTGCTCAGTTTCAGTTGCCAGTGGCCTCTGTATTGATGGTCGGTGATTACAAATATGACCTGCAAGCCGGTCGTAATGCTAAGATGCCAACCTGTTTGGTGAACTTTGACACCTTACCGGACTATGCGCATTTAGCGGATTACACCTTTGAACATTTCGATAATCTGCATCGAGCGATGTTCTAAGGCAGATTACTGCAACAATTTACCATCAATCTTCAGCCATCGATCGGCACTATCAATTAAGGATTGTGCCGTCAGTTCAGGCACACTGACTAAATGGCTGAGTACTTGATAGCGCTCTTTTAGGGTTTGTAGAAGCAGATCAAAATCGCCATCACCGGATAGCAGAATCACTTGATCCACCTGATCGGCCATCAGCATGGCATCAATGGTGATACCGACATCCCAATCCCCTTTAGATGAACCATCGATTCGCTGGATATAGGGTTTTAATTTCACCTCAAAGCCGATGTGGCGAAGCGCTTCCTGAAACTTTTGTTGTTGAGGGTCGCCTCGATCAATGGCGTAGGCCTTGGCACAGACAATATCACCTAACTGAGAAGCCCATTGCCAAAACGCACGGTAGTTAAACTGTCGTTGGTGGATTTGACGTGTGGTGTAGTAGATATTCTGCACATCGACGAAAATCGCTATTTTTGTCATACATTTTTCTCCGCTCGGCGTGCGATTTCGGCTGTCAGTCGTTTAAAGAGCACTAAGTGCGCGGGTATCATGGCGGCCCAATAGAGTTTTCCAGCAACTCCTTGGGGCGTCCAATAAGCGGTTGCCGTGATTCGAGTTTGATGGGCGATTGGGGTGACTCTAAACTCTAGGACACCTTTCCCGGGTGCTTTCATACCAAAAGCTAGCGCCAGCAGATTTGGTTCTTCTGCTATTAGGACTTTCCAACTGTCGATTTGATCACCTGCTTGAAGCGGTCGTCCTATGGGCCGTTTGCGAGTCAAACCCTGACCACCGACCAAAGCATCCATCCACTCACGAATTGCCCAAAGACCATTCATGGCATAGTAGCGATTTTCACCACCTATTGCAGAAACAACCTGCCATACTGCCTCTTCACTCGCATGCGTTAGCGCATCACCTCCTGCCGAATAGGGGTAGTCTCGATAATAAGTGCTTGCCGCAACGACTGACATGAATGGCTCCAATTTAGACTGAATCGCTTGAACGCGTTAAACCGTAGCATATCAGCTTAAGTGCAATATACCTGACTGGCCAAAGGCTAAACCAAAACAACAAACCCCAAACCCCAGCAGGGTGCCAATGATGTGTCACATGAAGTTTGGCTGACTTGGCATCTGCTTGGCTCTCTAGACTCATCTCAAAGCCACCTTTACCTGGTAGTGGCCAGTTCAACAGCAGAATGACGCGCTTTTCTTTCTCAAGGCGATAAACCGTCCAATAACGCACAGTTTCACCAAACCTGATTAAACCTTGCATGCGCTGCCAGAGCCTTTCCACCGAGCATTTAAGGGGTTGGTCTAGACTGAGTCGTTTACCATAAAAACTGATGTCATGCCGAAAACCCCTTAAATCGAAGGCACCTTCTCGCCATGCATGATTGGAGAGATTGTTGGTTTCACTGCTAAGCGCCAGCTGGACAGCGTCGTCGAAACGGATACATTGGCGAGGCAGTCGCTGACGAAGCGGTTGATCCTTTGCATAAAGATCATGCTTTAAACCACCAATCAGCGCACGGGCGATGGGTGCAGGCACACCCGTCACCAGATCTAACCAATAGCTAGACAGTTTAGGCGTTAATAGCGGCACAGGAATAATGATTGGGTCTCTTTTCCCAAGCGCTGAAGCTAAACGTCGCATCATGGTTTCGTAAGTTAAGCGCTCTGGACCTCCCGTTTCGAAGACCAGCCCTTCGGCATCATCCAATAACGCCAGCTCTGTTAAATCTGCCAGAAGATCAGGAAGTGCAATGGGAGGCGAAGAAACATGTATCCAGCGCGGTGTGACCATGATGGGCAGATGAGCAACAAGATCGCGCATCACTTCAAAGGCAGCAGAACCCGCACCAATAATGATACCCGCCCTCAGTTCGACAACCGGTACTGATCCGGAACGAAGAATCTGCCCTGTTTCCACTCGAGAAGCGAGATGTTCTGTTTCCGCCTGATCAGGCGCTAAGCCTCCCAAATAGATAATCCGCTTGATACCCGCTTTCGCGGCGGCTTGTGAGAAATAGTGTGCGGCTTTTCTATCTCGCTCGGGAAAACCCTGTCCTCCAGCCATCGAATGCACAAAATAAAAGGCAATATCGATACCCGACAATGCCTGATCTAGCGTTTCCGGTTTGAGCGCATCGGCACAGATCAATTCAGCACCATGCCAGCTTTGCGCTTCAAGTACCGAGATATTTCTGGCGGCAGCTCTAACAGCATGACCCCGCTCTAGGAGGTATGGCACCATATTTCGGCCCACATAACCGCTGGCACCGAAAACGAGCCATTTGTTGTTCATTTCACTACTCCGATGGCTGGTTGCCTACCTATGTACACTTTTTTTGCTTTTTTTCACGCTGATAATAGTGCTAGAAAGTTATAGTATCATTATGGGTCTATTCACTTATAAGGTGTTACCAAAAAAGGATATTTTATGGACGACTGTAAAGATCTTGAGTTAGTACTGCGCTCGCGAACCCCGATAGTGGTGGTTGAAACTCATGAAGAATCGAGAGTGCTGGAGTTATTACAGCGCATTTCCAGTCGTATGGTGACACCGTTATTTCGTTGGTCTGTAACTGAAGGCCTGCGGCGCATAGATCGAGAGATGGCAGCACAGAAACACAATAGTGACCCTGCTGCAGTGTTAGGGCACATTAGAAGTGCGAAAACGGCTGGCATCTATGTTTTGCTTGATTTTCATCCCTACTTAAACGACCCCATGAATGTGCGTATGTTGAAAGATATCGCGCTGGAATGTGAACAATGGGGCGCAACGATTATTTTACTCAGCCATGAGCTTGCACTGCCGGGGGAGCTAGAGCGGTATAGTGCTCGCTTCGAGCTTGCTTTACCCAGCCCAGCGGCTTTAAAACGCATGATAAATGAAGTAGCTAAAGAATGGAGCGCCTCTAATCCGGGTAAACGTGTTAGAGCGGATGCAACGGCTGTGGATATGCTAGTAAAAAACATAGCAGGCTTGCCAATTCTAGATGCGCGCCGCTTGGTTCGAAATGCCATTTATCATGATGGTGCGATCACCCAAGAAGATATCCCAAGTGTCATGCAAGCCAAGTATCGACTGCTTGAAGGAGATGGTGCATTAAGTTTTGAATATGACACGGCGCGTTTTTCAGATTTAGGCGGCATGCAACATCTTAAGGCTTGGTTAGATAGACGATCAGCCTCGTTTGGCAGTACGCCACCACCGGGACTAGAGCCGCCAAAAGGAATCATGCTGTTAGGGGTTCAAGGCTGTGGTAAAAGCTTGGCGGCCAAGTCAGTCGCAGGCAGTTTTGGCGTCCCTCTGCTGCGCTTAGATTTTGGCACTCTGTACAATAAATATCATGGTGAAACTGAGCGTAATCTGCGCGATGCCCTCAATACCGCCGCAGTCATGGCTCCCTGCGTGCTGTGGATCGATGAGATAGAAAAAGGCTTAGGTGCCGATTCGGGTGAAGGGTCTGGCACCTCTAAACGAGTGCTTGGCACACTACTAACGTGGATGGCAGAGCGCAAAGAGCCAGTATTTATGGTTGCTACGGCCAATGATATTACCGCCCTACCGCCGGAACTGGTTCGCAAAGGACGATTTGATGAAATCTTTTTCGTTGATCTTCCTAAGCCAGCAGCCCGCTTAACGATATTGGAAGTACACCTAACACGACGAAAACTGGACCCTACAAACTTTGACCTCACCTTACTGGTTCCAGCATCTGAAGGCTTTTCAGGCGCAGAATTGGAACAAGCAGTCGTGTCAGCACTTTATGAATCCTATGCCATGGACAAACCGGTCACGACAGAGATGCTGTTGAATGAACTACAACAAACTCGTCCACTATCCGTAGTCATGGCAGAAAAAATCGCTGAACTTCGTCATTGGGCTTCGCAGCGCACTGTCCCAGCCGACTAGTGATAGTTGATAACATTAGCTTGAGTGCTCGATTTTACTGAGCAAGCTCACGATTAGGTGGATTTAGGTAAGCTTCCAGAGAGTCATCCATCGCTTCCAGCCAAGGCGTATGGTGCGACGGTGCTTGTGTCCCTGTCATAACAGAACGATAAGAATGATCTCTGAAGGTTAGAATATCGTCATGCTTGTGTTGTTCCCACTTAAGAAAGATCTGATTCACACGCTCAATATCAAACGTCGGATAGTCGGTTTGTTGTATAAGTGACTGAATATATTCGCCCTGAAAACGGATCATTTGCTCGTCACTCTTTAGCGATTCTTCGCGCTGACTCCATTCCTGAATAGAGCTTTCCATGAGCGCTTTCTCTGGAACGACGATTCTTCCTAAGATGACATCTCGAACATACCAAGCCTGTGCATCAAACATATTGAAGGTGTACCACTGGTCTTGCATACCTAGATAAAATAAATTTGGCTGTTCTACAAACACAACACCCTCGTAAAGACCCAAAGGCCAAAGACGGTTATGGGTTTTTAAACGAAGCTCTTCATCCATAAAGGGAAAATGATGAAGATAGCCAGTACAAAGAATAATGGCATCGATTCGTTTCGAGCTGCCATCGGCAAAGTAGGCAGTGTCATTATCCACCTTAATCAGCAGCGGTTTCTCGTCCCAATTATCAGGAAAATCAAAGCCCATCGGACGACTACGGTAACTACTGGTGATGCTTTTAGCGCCGTATTTATAGCATTGTGAACCAATATCTTCAGCAGAATAACTACTACCAATCAGCAGAATATCCTTATCTTTAAACTCTAGCGCATCGCGAAAATCGTGGGCATGAAGAATTCGACCATTAAAGCCCTCGAAGCCTTCAAAAAATGGAACACTAGGGGTAGAAAAATGACCTGATGCCACAATCACATGATCATATTCTTCACTGCTGGTAACCTCGCTGACATGGTCATGTGCTGTCACCGTGAATTGGCGGCTCTGTTCAGAAAAACTGATCTGTCTTACCGGTGTATTGAAACGGATATATTGACGAACGTCTGCCTTCTCCACACGACCCTTTATATAATCCCAAAGCACTGCCCGAGGTGGATAAGAAGCTATCGGTTGATCAAAATGCTCATCAAAGGTGTAGTCAGCAAACTCTAAGCATTCTTTGGGACCGTTAGACCATAGATATCGATACATACTTCCATGAACTGGCTCGCCATTTTTATCCAAACCCGTTCGCCAAGTGTAATTCCATAGCCCGCCCCAATCGGCTTGTTTTTCATAACAAACTAGCTCTGGAATGTCAGCGCCTTGCTCTTGAATTGCTTGAAAGGCACGAAGTTGTGCTAAACCGCTAGGGCCAGCACCAATAATAGCTACTCGAATAGTGATAATTTTCTCCTAGGGGAAGACAACTTGCTACCTTATGAATAAGCAGCAAGAACCCTCTCTATCAACAATTAAGTTGGCAGATTAAGGACCAAAAATCGTTAGATTTATGGTGTCGATTAAATAAAGGTGATTTAAGACCATACAGCAAGTTCGACTCATTGTCTGTTTGTGGATGATATCTATCTCTTAAACCCACTGGAAAAATAAGCTTTTTACAACTAGCTTTAAAGCTACAAAAGGCTTTTTTCCACAGGAGTTTAGGATGAATCCGAAGCAGTTGACGCTGGATGGAAATGAGGCGGCAGCACGGATTGCTCATGCCACCAATGAAGTCATCGCCATCTACCCTATTACACCCGCCTCCGTCATGGGTGAGGTCGCAGATACGCTATCCGCAGAAGGACACACCAATCTTTGGGGTAGCGTTCCTAAAATTGTAGAAATGCAGAGTGAAGCAGGCGCGGCAGGAACCATTCATGGTGCCTTACAAGCCGGTTCCTTATGCACCACTTTTACTGCATCACAAGGTCTATTGTTGATGCTACCCAATATGTACAAAATTGCGGGTGAGCTGACGCCAACCGTATTTCATATTGCCGCACGCTCTCTGGCCGCTCAGGCGTTATCTATTTTTTGTGATCACAGTGATGTCATGGCAGCCCGCGCGACAGGTTTTGCGATTCTCGCATCCAACTCCGTTCAAGAAGTGCAGGACATGGCACTGATCTCTCAGGCTGTTTCACTGAAAAGTCGACTTCCGGTATTGCACTTCTTTGATGGCTTTCGCACATCACATGAGATCGCCAAAATAGATACCCTAAGTGACGAGCAGATGCGTTTGCTGTTGGATCAAAGCGGCATTCACCAGCATCGAGCGCGTGCAATGAGTCCTGACCATCCGGTGATTCGTGGCACTTCACAAAACCCCGATGTGTATTTTCAGGCTCGCGAATCCGTCAATCCTTACTATCAGGCCTTCAGCACCCACTTAACCGAAGTGATGCAGGCGTTTGCGGATCTGACTGGACGACATTACCAACCCTATGAATATTATGGCGCGGCTGATGCAACAGAATTGATCATCGTGATGGGGTCAGCGGTGCAAACCCTTCAAGAAACAGTGGATCATCTTAACGCTATCGGAGAGAAAACCGCCGTGTTAGCGGTTCGCCTCTTCCGTCCCTTGGATACTGAGTGCCTAATCAAAATGATTCCAGCCTCTATCCAATCGATTGCGGTTTTAGATCGTTGTAAAGAGCCCGGCAGTGAGGGCGAACCACTTTTTAAAGATATCGTGACCTGTCTGGCGCAAGCAGTCAGTCAAGGCAAGAGCCCTTTCTCTCAGCTACCGAAAATCTGTGGTGGTCGTTACGGTTTATCCTCAAAAGAGTTTACGCCGGGCATGGTTAAAGCCATCTTCGAGATGCTAAAAACGCCGGTATTGAAGCAAGGTTTTACCATCGGTATCGATGATGATCTAAGCCATACCTCGCTGGCATGGGATAAGGATTTTCGAACACGCGCCAGCCAAGCTGCAACCAGCGCATTGTTTTATGGTTTAGGCGCAGACGGTACGGTGAGTGCCAATAAAAATGCGATTAAAATTATTGGTGAGCAGACAGATTTAACGGTACAGGGCTATTTTGTTTACGACTCTAAAAAGTCAGGAGCCATGACCATCTCCCACCTGCGTTTTAGTAATGAACCTATCCGATCTGCCTATCTCATCCAAGATAACGAGGCCAAGTTTGTTGCCTGTCATCAAACGGTTTTTCTGGAACGTAAGGATTTGTTGAACGCCGCCGCGCCTAAGGGCATCTTTTTGCTGAATACCTCAACACCGCCGGATCGTGTATGGGACAGTTTACCCTTAACCATTCAACACAGTCTGATCGATAAGCAGCTTACTTTCTATGTCATCGACGCTTATGCACTGGCTGAGAAGCTCGAGATGGGACGGCGTATTAATACCATTATGCAAAGCTGTTTTTTTGCTATCACTGAACTCTTGCCTCGTGATACCGCGCTGCAAGCGATGAAAGCAGCCGTCGAGGAAACCTATGGTAGCAAAGGTGGACGAATCACCGAGATCAACTACCAAGCCATCGATTTGGCTCCCGAACATCTGCATAACATTGCCATTCCTAACCGTGTTAATCAAATCGCCAACAGGGTGCAAAAAATTCCTGACCATGCGCCTGAGTTTGTCCGTCAGATTACCGCTCGATTAATTGCCGGTGAAGGCGATCTCATTCCCGTGAGTCAGTTACCGGATGATGGCACTTGGCCAACCGCGACTGCTCAATGGGAGAAACGTAATATCGCGCTGGAGATTCCGGTTTGGGATACCGAGTTATGTATTCATTGTGGTAAATGTCCACTGGTTTGTCCTCACAGCGCCATTCGCAGCAAAATTTTTGATCCCGAGACCGTTGAACAGACAGTCCCAGAAAGTTTTCTGCATACCCCGGTGAAAGGTAAAGAGTTTCCAGAGGGTTATCACATCAGTTACCAGGTTGCTCCTGAAGACTGCACCGGTTGTGGGCTGTGTGTAGACATCTGTCCTATCAAGGATAAAACTCAACCGGGTCGTCGCGCACTGAACATGGAGCCTTTGGTTGAACCTATACTGAAGCAAGAACAACAAAACTGGAACTACTTCTTATCCTTACCAGAATACGACCGAACTAAGCTACGCACTGGTGTTATTAAAGAAGCGATGCTGACTCAGCCATTATTTGAGTTTTCAGGAGCTTGTGCAGGCTGTGGTGAAACACCTTACTTGAGACTGGCCAGTCAACTCTTTGGTGATCGCATGTTAATCGCCAATGCTACCGGCTGCTCGTCTATTTATGGCGGCAACCTGCCTACCACCCCTTGGTGTAAAAACAGCGAAGGGCGAGGACCTACCTGGAACAACTCATTATTTGAGGACAATGCCGAATTTGGCTTGGGAATGCGCTTAGCAGTGGATCATCAAGCTCGATATGCACAGCAGCTACTAGAACAACTTAGACCGGATTTAGACGACACCTTAGTAGATACGCTACTTCATGCAGATCAAGGTGACGAAACCGGCATCTACGAGCAACGCCAGCGCGTTTTGCAACTGAGGGATCAGCTGAGCCAGTCTAGCTCTAGCTTAGCTAGAGAGCTTGAAACCCTGGCAGATCAACTGGTGAAAAAGAGCGTCTGGATTATTGGTGGCGACGGGTGGGCCTATGATATTGGCTTTGGTGGCTTGGATCATGTGTTGGCGTCCGGAGAAAATGTGAATATCTTAGTGTTAGACACCGAGGTCTACTCCAACACCGGTGGACAAACCTCTAAGGCAACGCCACGAGGTGCTGTGGCAAAATTTTCTGCGGGTGGTAAAGCAACCGCTAAAAAAGACCTCGCCATGATCGCCATGAGTTATGAAAATGTTTATGTGGCTCAGGTCGCTTATGGCGCTAAAGATTTACATACACTCAAAGCCTTTTTAGAAGCTGAGTCTTTTGATGGACCTTCATTGATCATTGCTTACTCGCCTTGTATTGCTTGGGGAAATGATTTGAAGCACAACCATCACATGCAAGATTTAGCCATTCGCAGTGGTCATTGGCCACTACTGCGTTATGACCCACGACGCATAGCCACGGGAGAGAGTCCGCTGCAACTCGACAGCAAACCACCTTCCGTTGCTTATCGAGAATTCACTAGCAGTGAAACGCGCTTTAGTATGCTCTGGCGAAGTCATGAAGCGGATGCTGAAAAATACCTAACTGCTTCACAGCAAGAATCTCAGCGACACTACCATCACTATGAACAACTGGCTGCTCTGAAGCCCAACAGTGATGAAAAGGAGTAAGTCATGGACCTACAAACACACTACCTGGGCATGACCTTAGCCAACCCACTGGTTCCCTCGGCATCACCCTTGAGTCGTGACATCAGCCTTTGCTGCCAACTTGAAGATGCTGGTGCCAGTGCCCTAGTGATGTACTCGCTATTTGAAGAGGAACTGGATAGCCATCAGGCTAGACAGATACAGCTACTGGAATCGAGAGAAATAGGTCACAGCGAAGCGACACACTTTCTGCCGCTTCACGCTGAACCTTCTCATGCGTTAGAACAATATCTAGAGCAAATACATAACCTTAAACAGCGTTTGGCGATTCCGGTGATTGCCAGTCTTAATGGCACGTCACAAGATGGTTGGATCAACATCGCCAAACAACTCACGGAAGCAGGTGCGGATGCCTTGGAATTGAATATTTACAATGTTGCAGCAGATCCATTGCATAGTGCCAGCGATATGGAAAAAGGCTACATTGAGTTAATTTCGGCATTACGTGAATCCGTCACCTGCCCTATCATGGTTAAGCTATCACCGTTTTTTAGCGCACTAGGGCATTTTGTGAAACAGCTTGAAGATACTGGCGTGAACGGGGTGTCTCTGTTTAACCGCTTCTATCAACCTGATATAGATCCTGACACGCTTCGAGTTCAATCCAGTATTCATCTCTCTCGATCTGAAGATGCACTTCTGAGTATGCGCTGGTTAGGTATTTTATTTGGTAAAACACGCCTGACGCTGGCGGCAACAGGGGGTATCCATACCGCAGATGATGCCGTCAAAATGCTGCTGGCTGGGGCTGATGTAACCCATCTTTGTAGCGTACTGCTTCAGCAAGGCCCAAACGCTCTTAATTCGATATTGAAAGGAATCAGTGACTGGTTAGAGGAAAGTCCTTATGAGTCATTAGAGCAAGCCAGAGGTGTGCTTTCTCATCTTCATAGCAATGATCCAACTCTTTACGAACGGGCAAGTTATGTTCAATTACTGAAAACAGGACGCTATTAATTTGTCATGCTAGGATAAGTGTTAATGCTATGCTGAATGACTAACGAGGAAGTACACAATGGCTGATGAAGATACTCTGACGGCTTTGAAAATCGCGTTCACCTTTATGCCTCATCCTGTGGATATCACTAAGTATGAATACGGTGATGATGCTGACAGAATCCGTGAGCAGGTGAACTTTGTTCGTGAAGCCCTGTTAGCTCAGGGTGTTGATCCGGATGAAGTCGCTGGCGATATCAATCCGGATTCAACACCTAATTCTTGCTATTAAGCAGGGTGACTGACGGCTGTTAATGACCGCTGTTTCTAGCTGATATTGTCAATAAGATTCTGTGGCTCGCCTTTGGCGAAAGCGACAACATTCTCAAAGGCGACACGGAAATAAAGCTCATAGCTATGTTGTTCAACATAGCCCAAGTGTGGTGATGCCAACACGTTTGGCAAACCGATTAATGGTTCCGTTTCCAATGACGCAGGCTCTGTCTCATACACATCTAATGCAGCTGTTCGGGTGGGAACATCTGTCAGCGCTTTGAATAAGGCTCCGGGTTCCATCAATTCAGCACGGCTGGTATTGACGATAAGAGCATCGGATTTCATTAGGCTCAGATCATTGGCAGTCACGCAGTAACGCGTCGCATCATTTAAGCGAAGATGAAGACTGATGATATCGGCTGAGGCAAAAAATTCTGCCTTTGACTGAGCTGCTTGAAAACCATCAGCTACGGCTTTTTCGCGGGAGGCATCTCTTCCCCAGATTAGCACTTGCATGCCAAACGCCTTACCAAACTGAGCAATACGCTGTCCTATCTTGCCATAACCCCAAATACCTAAGGTTTGTCCGTTTAGGGTTCGACCTAGACCTAAGGTACCTGATTGCTGCCAAAAACCGGCTTTCAGTTGCATCACGTAGGGAGTGATATGGCGGTAGGCATTCATCATTAATGCCCAACACAATTCTGCAGGGGCAATGGGTGAACCAACACCTTCCGCAATGGCAACCCCATATCGCTGACACAACGCAGGATCGATGTGATTACTGATTTTCCCAGTTTGGCTAATCAAGGTTAAGTTTGGAAGACACTTTAAAAGATCTTCAGTGATCTGCGTTCTTTCCCGAATGAGCACCAAGACTTCAACACCATCAAGGTGCTTGGCTAACTCTTGCGGATTAACATAGGTTTCATTCAACACTCGGACATCATGTTCTTTCAATAACCTAAAGCATTCCAGGTGCCTTACCTGGTCTTGGTAATCATCTAATATCGCGATATTCAATTACCCACCCTCCATTGTGTCGCGGTTTCTTTTAATTCTTGTGCAACTTGGCCTAATCTTTCGCTGGAGCGAGCATTTTCATTCGCTTGTTGCTGTGTTGTCCGTGCACTTTCAAAACCTTCGTGAAGAACACTGGCAAGCTGATCCGTCATTCCTTTTTGTTCGGTTGAAATGGTTAAAATATCTTGATTCGCTCGAACGATGGCTTGCAAGGACTTACCGATGGTTGCCAACGCTGCTTCAGCGGTTGCGGCGGTACTGGCTAACGCAACAGATCGCTGTTGCTCAGTATTCATCGAACTTTCCACCATCTGCGTTCTGGCTAGTAATGAATCAATAATAGTCTGAATCTGCTCAGTGGCATCATGCGAACGCTGAGCTAAACCACGCACTTCATCAGCCACCACTGCAAATCCACGACCATGCTCGCCAGCTCTTGCGGCTTCTATCGCAGCATTTAATGCCAACAAGTTGGTTTGCGCAGCCAGTTGCGAGATTACCTCAAGCACATGCCGTATTTGATCAAATTCTTGAGCTAATTGAGTGATGGTAGAAGCAGCACCACTGACACCATCCGCCATGCTTTGCACTTCACCAATGACTCGGTGAATAATCTGACTACTGTCATCGATCTCTTGATTTGCGGTTTGAGTCAGGCGGTGCGTCGTACTTGCCTGATCACTCACTTCACTGGCACTGCTTACCAAGCTAGATAAAAGAGACTCTGCTGACTGGTTACGCTGTGTTTGCTGATTCAACAGTTGCTGAGAAGCTTCCGATCCCTTTAACAAATCAGAGGAAGATGAATGCACAACGACAGCCGCTTTACCCACTTGTGTCACTGATAGTGCAATATCCTGAAGCAACCTATTGAGAGCAGTGGATATTTGCCCAAATTCATCATTACCCTGTAAAGGGCATTGTTGGGTTAAATCACGATTTTGCTGGATTCGTTGAATACTGCCTTTTAATTCAGCAACCGGTTTACCTAACGAACGCGCAATCAGTAATGCCGCTATAAAAGCCAGAACCAGCACGACAAGGGTAATACCTATCGCATAACTGACCACTTCTTTGCGCAACTCTGGCACTGCGGCTAGGGCTTCATCAGCAGCAATTTCGGTCATTAAAACCCAGCGTTCACCCCCCACATCAAAGGATTGAAAAGCACCTATCACTAACTGATCTATGGTATTTCTGTAAAGATCGACACCGCTGATGCCTGACTGAGCCTGTTGAATGGCAGAACTACTGAGACTAACAATGCCCGATAATGTATTTCGCTGTTGTACCAAACTGACTTGATCTGAGGTCAAACTTGCTAATCGACTGATGAATTCACTACTATTTTGGTCAAATTCACGCTTACTCGACAACAGCACACCAGCTCGATTCAGTAAATACGTATCTCCGGTATCACCTAATCCTAACGCTTGACGATCTTGTTGATTTGATAAGGTGTTTTGAACTTGATCAGTATCTAGGCGTATTGCGAACACTCCAGAAGGCTCTGTTTCACCTGCTTCAAAGATTGGCATAGCCATAAAAGCACTCGGCAGGTTCATCGCTGCTGGATAGGTAGCAAAGTCAGCAAAAGCGGCAGGGGCATCCATCGATAATTTGATTGCTTGCTGAAATACTTGATGAATACCTGAATTGACTAGCAAGGGGTGTTCAACCGAAATGCCGAAATCAGGTAACTTTTGAAGCGAGTACACCACATTTCCTTGCGGATCTAGGTAATACAAGTCTGCAAAGCCATAAGCTTGTGCAAACTCTCGCATAGCAGGATTAAACTCTCGGTGAGCAATACTATAGCGTGATCTATCTTCCGCTTCTTCTACCAGAGCTTTCTCACTCCAATTACCACTAGAGTCAACTAGGTAGTAATATTGCAGCACCAAAGAGGGCTTATCGAGAGAACTTACGTAACGGGTAGCATCAAAAGACTGGCTTGGATTCAGGCGCGTATATGCTTCACCAAAACCGGCTCTTAGGTATTCGTTTAGTAGCGCTTCTATTTCATCTGTTTCTTCTAGACTGCGCACCACTGCATTTAATCGATATCCTCTAAACGCCGAACCTAAACCCGCCACCGCTCTTCGAGCTTGAACACTCTGAGCGTGATTAACGACTTGCTGCTCTATTACCGAAAGGTAACTTCTTAAACGCTGATTTTGAGCATTACTGATCATCTCGACACGGAGGTGCGCTTGCTCGCTGAGAAGCGACTCACCTGCTTTTAAAGCTGCCGTACTGATCAGAACACTGGCTGTGACCGCAGCTAACAAGGCTAACGCCATGATAATTAAAAGCAGCTTTTTTTGTAGACTCATGTACTATCCTCAAGCAATAAAACAGACAACAAACAAAGACGTGGCGACTAAAGTCTTATATCATAGATAAGCTCATGTAAAAAACCATCAATGTTAGTTAATTCGAACAAAGCATGAGATTTTTCACAGCAAGGAAAACCACAAATCTTTTATTACCTTTAGTAATTATATTAGAATAGATCGATTTTCGTTTCTTAGACCGCTTTTTAGGAGTCAGTACTACATGAGTCTCTTTTGGATTCCACTGTTGCCCGCATTAGGGGTGCTTGCTCCATTGTTTTCCGCCAAATTTGGACGCACCAACTGTGCATTTGCGACAGCTTTTGCTCCCGCACTCGCCCTCTTATTGATGCTTTTTAAAGCGCCAGCTGTATTTAGAGGCGAAACCTTAATCGCGACGGTAGAGTGGGTTCCTGCTCTGGGTATGCAGCTGTCGTTCCGCTTAGATGGCCTGGCGTTTTTGTTTGCCCTACTGATCTTAGGCATCGGTCTACTGATTATTTTGTATGCTCGTTACTACTTATCCTCCAAAGACTCGATGGGTAAGTTTTATGCCTATTTGATGCTCTTTATGACAGCCATGCTGGGGATTGTTCTTTCGAACAATCTTATCCAGTTGTGGATGTTCTGGGAGATGACCAGTATCAGTTCATTCCTGCTCATCAGCTTCTGGCACAATAACACCGATGGTCGAAAAGGTGCTCGAATGGCCCTTGCGGTTACGGGTGCTGGTGGCTTGGCTTTATTGGCCGGTTTGATTTTAATCGGCAAAATCGTCGGTAGTTATGACTTAAGCATCGTTTTACAAAGTGGCGACCTGATTCGCGGTCACAGCCTTTACCCTGTTGCGTTGGTGCTTGTTCTTCTGGGTGCGTTTACTAAGTCTGCACAGTTTCCGTTCCATTTCTGGCTACCACATGCCATGGCAGCACCAACCCCTGTCAGTGCTTACTTGCATTCAGCAACAATGGTTAAGGCCGGTATTTTCTTAATGGCGCGTTTCTATCCTGCTCTGGCTGGAACGGAACTCTGGGTAATCATTGTCACACTAACAGGGCTTGCGACCCTGCTGTTAGGAGCCTATACCGCTCTCTTTAAACATGACCTTAAAGGCTTGCTAGCTTATTCAACCATCAGCCATCTGGGCCTGATCACCCTGCTGCTGGGCATGGGAACTGAGTTAGCGGCTATTGCAGCTATTTTCCATATCATTAACCACGCCACCTTTAAAGCATCTCTATTTATGGCAGCCGGTATCATCGATCATGAAACCGGCACTCGCGACATGCGGCGACTGAACGGCTTATGGAAATTTATGCCCCATACCGCGACCTTAGCGATGGTCGCGGCTGCTTCGATGGCGGGTGTACCGTTATTGAACGGATTCTTATCCAAAGAGATGTTCTTTGCTGAAACCTTGCTACAACACACCCTAGGATCACTCTCATGGATGATTCCTGTTCTAGCAACACTTGCAGCCGTTTTCTCTGTTGCTTATTCACTCAGGTTTATTCATGACGTGTTCTTTAACGGAGAACCCGTTGACCTACCTAAAACACCTCATGAACCACCGCGTTACATGAAAGTGCCTATCGAAATTTTGGTGGGTCTGTGTCTTTTAGTGGGTCTTTTCCCTGCCTTTATCGTGGGTGGCTTACTGCACAGTGCCTCTCTGGCAGTGTTGGGTGGTGAAGTGCCCTACTACTCCTTGTCTATCTGGCACGGCTTTAACCTTGCCTTGGTGATGAGTATTGTGGCGATGTTCTTGGGTGTGGTGATCTATCATAACCGTCGTAAACTGTTTAAATTTCAGAGTCAGTTCCCTGAAACCGATGCCAAACTGGTTTTTGAGAGTGTGATTCAATGCATCGTTAGAGGCTCCGTTCGCATTCAGCAGTTTTTTGAGAACGGTTCATTGCAACGCTATTTATTTCTACTGTTTGTGATGGTTGCTCTGTTTGCTGCCAAACCACTGCTTCAATTGGTCACCACTACCGGTGATCGTGAGCAACTTCCACTGAACGGTGTTGCGCTTGTCCTCGCGGTGATTCTGATGTTTGCGGCTATCGCAACCGTCATTTGGCATCGTCAGCGCTATATTTCGTTGTTAACCTTGTCGGTGGTGGGATTGGTTGTATCAGTGGCCTTTGCCTATTTTTCTGCACCTGACTTAGCGTTGACGCAGCTTTCAGTCGAAGTGGTAACTGTTATCTTGCTAATGTTGGCACTGTTTTTCCTACCACAACAAACACCCAAAGAATCCAGTCCTGCAAGGGTTGCACGTGATTTGGGTATTGCCGCATTGATTGGTGGCATATTCGCAACGCTTAACTATGCCATCATGACGCGTTCTGGTGTCAGTATTTCTGATTTCTTCATTGCAAACAGTAAGCCTGGCGGTGGCGGCACGAATGCCGTTAACGTGATTCTGGTAGATTTCCGTGGTTTTGATACCTTCGGTGAAATCTTGGTTTTAGGCATTGCCGCCTTGGGTATCTTTAAGCTGATTAATCGCATGAAAGTTTCCATGCCTTCGGGTGATCTCAAAGGCCGTAACTGGACGAAAGATTCACACCCAATGATTCTCAGAACGGTATCTCAATCACTGCTACCATTGGCACTATTGGTCTCGGCATATATCTTTTTAAGGGGTCACAATATGCCGGGCGGTGGCTTTATTGCCGGGTTGATCACTGCCGTGGCCATTATCCTGCAATACATTGCACATGGTGTTGATTGGATCAAACCACGCTTGCGCATCAACTATCAATGGGCGATTGCCATCGGTGTACTGATTTCTGCGATAACGGGTGTTGGAAGCTGGATGTTCGATAAGCCTTTCTTAACCAGCTGGTTTGATTACTTCCATTTACCGTGGATAGGTGAATTTGAGCTGGCCAGTGCCATTGCTTTCGACTTAGGCGTGTATATCACCGTAGTCGCTGCAACACTGTTGATTCTGGCAAACTTGGGTAAGTTAACCACCACACACCGACCTACCGTTGAGGAGAAACGCTAATGGAAATGCTCTTTGCACTTTGTGTTGGTGTACTGACCACCTGCGGTGTGTTTATGATTCTGCGAAGCCGCACGTTTCCTGTGGTGGTGGGTTTAACCCTACTGGGCTATGCCGTTAACCTGTTTCTATTTTCCAGTGGACGCTTGTCGATTAACTCAGCGGCAATCATTGGTTCAACTGATGCTTACGGCGATCCACTTCCACAAGCCTTAGTACTGACCGCCATTGTTATAGGTTTTGCCATGACCGCTTTTGTGGTGATTCTTGCTATGAGAGGTCGCGGTGACTTGGGTAATGATCATGTCGATGGCCGCATACCGGATCACTCTTCCTTGTCTGACAAGGAGCGCAACTGATGTCACACTTGGTTATTTTACCCTTTTTACTGCCAATCTTTGGTGGTCTATTGCTGTTGTTGCCGCCCATCCAAAACTCCCTGAGCCGGCAGCGAATCTTTGCTATTTTTACGTCACTGTTATTGATCTTGGTGTCGATTACGTTACTGCACACCAGTTATAGCCAAGGTACACAGCTTTACATGCTCGGCAATTGGCAACCACCTTTTGGTATCGCACTGGTTGCTGATCCCTTGGCTGCATTACTGGTGTTGCTGACTTCAATATTAGGGTTTGCAGCCATTTTGTTTGCCTGCTCAGGTGATGACGAAACAGGCATGTACTACCACACGCTGATTTTGTTACTGATTTCAGGGGTCAATGGTGCCTTTTTGACAGGCGATCTATTCAATCTTTTCGTCTGTTTCGAGATTCTACTCATCGCCTCCTATGCCCTTTTAGTGCACGGTGGCGGTAAGCATAAAACTCAAGCCAGTTTGCACTATGTTATTTTGAACCTAGTCGGCTCCAGTATTTTCTTGATTGCCTTAGGTATTCTTTATGGCATGTTAGGCACACTGAATATTGCGGATATGGCCAATAAACTTCACCTGCTCAGTGAAGATGATCAATTATTGGTTAAGGTCGCCGGATTGCTGCTATTGGTCGTGTTTGGCTTAAAATCAGCCATGTTGCCACTGCACTTCTGGCTACCACGCACTTATGCCTCTGCAAGCGCTCCGATAGCAGCCATGTTTGCTATCATGACCAAAGTGGGCATTTACAGCATTTTCCGCGTTCATACGGTTATTTTCGGTGAAAATGCTGGCGAACTTGCGAATATTGCTCAATATTGGTTATGGCCAATTGCTATCCTGACGCTTTTTGCGGGTGCAGTGGGTGCTTTGGCCAGTTCGAATTTACGCTTACTAACGGCCAATATGATATTGATTTCGGTGGGTACGTTGCTGGTCGGAGCAGCGATTGCTACTGAGCAAGCTGCGGGTGCTGCTTTCTATTATCTTCTACATACCACCTTTGTTTCTGCTGCCATGTTTTTAATTGCTGACTTGGTTAGCCGTCAACGCGGTAAAGCCGAAGATCGCTTCGTACAAGCTAGACAGATGAAACAGCGTGACTTATTGGCAGGTTTGTTTTTTGTAGCCGCCGTTGCTATGGTTGGTATGCCACCGCTTTCTGGTTTCATCGGTAAAGCCCTGTTACTTCAATCAGCAGATACTGGCGCAGCGATGGGATGGTCTTGGAGTGCAATTTTATTAGCTGGTTTAGCAGCCATCATTGCGCTTTCTCGGGCAGGTACAACCCTATTTTGGCGCGTCTCCAGTATTCATGATGAAGGCGAAACAGTACCTCGCGCTAAATTAATCGCTATTATTTTATTACTCAGCTGTTCACCTTTGATGGTCATTTTTGCAGGACCTATTACTGCAATCACCACTGCAGCCGCTGCGGTTTTGTTTGATCCAGCTTTATCAGTTGATGCACTTTTGCCAACACTGACACATAACCCAGGAGGCTACTAAGATGCTTGCTAAGCCCCGTTTTCGATGGCTTCCGATGCCCTATCACAGTATGCTGCTGTTTGTGACCTGGTTACTTTTGAATAACACGGTAGCGCCAGGACACTTGGTATTGGGTGCATTTTTGGCACTCGGCATTCCCATGTTAACTTCTGGCCTAAGCCAACCCCAACCCGCTTTGCACAAACCTATCAAGACGGCGCGATATGCGTTAATGGTGCTTGGAGATATCGTGACAGCTAACCTAGAAGTGGCTCGTCAGGTATTAGGACCTCTTGATCAGCTTCATCCAGCGCTGATCGCTATGCCTTTAGATATTGAAGGTGATCTACCCATTACCTTACTGGCGAGTACCGTTTCGTTAACACCAGGCACGGTTAGTTCTGAAGTATCCCAATGTCGTAAGTTTTTGTATATTCATGCGCTAACCATGACAGATGAGGCGGAGTTGATTGCAACAATCAAAGAACGCTATGAAAAACCCTTGATGGAGATTTTCTCATGCTGAGTTTTACCGTCATCCTTGTCAGCATCATGGTGGTCATTGCACTGATACTAAACTTATGGCGTCTGTTTGCCGGCCCTGATTTAGCGGATCGTTTGTTGGCACTTGATACCATGTATATCAACAGTATCGCGTTGATTATTCTGTTAGGTATCTGGCTAAGTTCAACCCTTTATTTCGAAGCTGCTTTATTGATTGCCATGCTTGGCTTTGTTAGCACAGCCGCCCTGTGCAAGTATCTTCTTCGTGGCGACATCATTGAATAGGCACTCATTATGAATTTTGTACTAGAACTCATTGTATCGATCTTTCTGCTGATTGGCGGAGGGTTTATCTTGGTTGGTTCTATCGGACTGATGCGCTTGCCTGATTTTATGATGCGCCTTCACGCACCCACTAAGGCAACGACGCTAGGTATGGGAGGATTACTGATCGCATCAATGATTCTCTTTACCCTTCGAGAGCCGGGTCATATCAGCGTTCATGAGTTATTGATCACTATTTTCTTATTCATTACTGCACCTGTTAGTGCGCATATGATGGCAAAAACAGCACTGCATCAGAAGCTAAAGATGATTTCAAGAACTCGTGGACAAGAGCTGCTGGACCCTGCTTCTCAGCAGCTAGCACCTCCTCAAACTACTGAAAAGGTCGAAAGTCCAAAAGCCTAGTTTTAGCAAATGCTGAGGTTATGTAACTTCAGCACAGCTTCGATAATAGGTAGATTGGCTTCAGGAAAGGGAAAATCTAGCAAGGCTTCTGGCTTGACCCATTGGATGGGTTGCCCTTCACAGCCTAAGGCTTCACCACTAAAGGCAGTTACGCTGTAGACATCCAGTAGCACAGATCGCTCTGGGTAATGGTGAGTAATCTGAATCAGCGGCTTAGATGTAATGTTAATGATACCTAGCTCCTCGTATAGCTCCCGCGCTAAGGCATCTGAGGCTGTTTCATTCGCTTCTACTTTTCCACCTGGAAACTCCCATAACCCACCCTTATGCTTATGTTCAGGGCGGCGAGCAATCAGGATGTTGCCAGCAGGGTTATAGATAACCGCTGCGGCAACATGCAGTAACGCGCTATTAAGAGCGGTATTCGGCATTGATTTTGACATAGTCGTGGGACAGATCCGTCGTCCAGACACTATCTTTTACCTGACCACGATTTAAGGATACGCGAATCAGAATATCTTCTTTATTCATCACCGCTTGCCCCTGCTCTTCGGTATAGGATTGCGCACGACCACCCTGAGAGACAATAGCAACCTCATCAAGCCAAATATTGACTTCATCAACGTCTAAATCAGGCACACCGGCACGACCGACACAGGCAAGAATACGTCCCCAATTAGGATCGCTGGCAAAGAGTGCAGTTTTCACCAAGGGAGAATGTGCAATGGTATATGCGACTTTTAACGCTTCATCAGTATTGGCAGCACGTTCTACACGCACTTCAACAAACTTTGTCGCACCCTCACCATCTTTGACAATGGCATGAGCTAATTCCAGCATGACTTCTCGTAAACCGGCAACAAACTTGTCCATCATTGCTGGTTCTAAATCGGTAATTTCAACTTCACTCTGACCGGTAGCCACCAACATGCAGGCATCATTGGTCGAGGTGTCGCCATCAACGGTAATACGATTGAAAGACTGATCATTAATTTGGCTAAGTAAACGCTGTAACAAGTTCTGGTCTACAATGGCGTCAGTTGCCACATACCCAAGCATCGTCGCCATGTTCGGCATAATCATGCCTGAACCTTTAGAGATACCCGTAATGGTTACCTTCTTACCTTGATGCTCGATCACGACACTGTGTCCTTTTGGACGTGTATCAGTGGTCATAATCCCGTGAGCGGCTTCCAACCAATGATTTTCATCAAGATCAGCGATAGCATCATCCAAAGCAGAAACAATTTTTTCTACTGGTAAAGGCTCGCCAATAACACCGGTTGAAAAAGGCAGAACCGATTCCGCGTCAACTTTGACGCGCTCTGCTAAGGCTGCACAAGTGTCTAGTGCAGCTTGTAAACCTTGTTTACCTGTACCGGCATTCGCATTGCCAGTGTTGACCAAAAAGTAGCGGGTTAATGCACCGCTTCCAAGGTGTTTTTTAGACAAGACAACCGGCGCAGCGCAAAACTGATTGCGGGTAAACACGGCAGCGATGGTTGAATCAACCGGTACTTCCATCACGACAATATCACGACGACCGGGCTTTTTAATGCCTGCGGATGCGATTCCTAAACGAAACCCTTTAACCGGATGCAGTTCCAGTTGTTTTTCAGCACCTACTGCCATGAATCTTTCCTCTTAGGCTTGATTAGATCTTGCCGTGACATTGTTTGTATTTTTTACCTGATCCGCATGGGCAAGGTTCATTTCGACCTACCTTGGGCACATCGCGAACAAAGGGTTCTTGCTTATCTTGCTGTCCCGAAGCATCCGGCTGGTCATTTTGCTGCATCGCGCTGGCTTGGGAGTGCTCAAAGTTCATTTTTTGACGCTCGGCGGCTTCACGACGCTGACGTTCGATCGCTTCAACATCTTCAGGTTCGCGCACTTTCACGTGACTGATAATACGCACCACATCCTTTTTGATATTTTCCAATAAGTTTTGGAACAACTGGAAAGATTCGCGCTTGTATTCCTGCTTAGGGTTTTTCTGTGCATAACCACGTAAATGGATACCTTGGCGCAGTAAATCCATGGTTTGCAAATGCTCTTTCCAAAGCGTATCCAGCACCTGTAACATTACCTGTTTCTCAAACAGGCGCATGGTTTCGGCACCCACCACAGCTTCTTTTTCTTGGTAACGGCTGTTAACTTCTTCTTGAATTCGGCGACGTAACGGCTCTTCATGCAGCTGAGTGTCTTCATCCAACCATTGCTGAATGGGCAATTCAATCGCGAACTCCGACTGCATCGCTTTCTCTAAACCAGGAATATCCCAGGTTTCTGCCAAGCTTTCCGGCGCTATGTATTCGCTAACGGTGTTCTCGACAACTTCTTCACGAACCGCATTAATGGTTTCAGAAATGTCATTGCTCGACATCAACTCATTACGCTGCTCGTAAATTACGCGACGTTGATCGTTGGCAACATCATCATACTCAAGCAGGTTTTTACGGATATCGAAGTTACGACCTTCCACTTTACGCTGTGCTTTCTCGATCGCATTGCTGACCATCTTGTGTTCAATGGCTTCACCTTTTTCCATGCCTAAGGCTTGCATGAATTGGCGAATTCGATCTGATGCGAAGATACGCATCAAATCATCTTCCATTGATAGGAAGAAGCGTGATGAACCTGGGTCACCTTGACGACCCGCACGACCTCTTAACTGGTTATCGATACGACGTGATTCATGGCGCTCCGTACCGATGATATGCAAACCACCTGCGGCAACCACCTGATCATGACGTTTTTGCCAATCGGCTTTCGCGGCTTCAATTTGTTCGGGTGTTGGATTCTCTAATGCAGCCAATTCCGCTTCTAACTTACCGCCTAACATAATGTCAGTACCACGACCGGCCATGTTAGTTGCGATAGTGATCGCACCTGGACGCCCTGCATCCGCAATGATACTGGCTTCACGACCATGGTTCTTGGCGTTCAATACGTTGTGCTGAATTTTCTCTTTGGTCAGCATTTTCGATAGCACTTCAGAAGAGCCTACCGAAGCGGTACCGACTAGAACAGGCTTACCCTTCTCTTGGCAGTAGCGAATCTCTTTAACGATAGCGTTAAACTTCTCCTCAATGGTCAGATAGACCAAATCGTTATAATCAGTACGCTGTACTTGACGGTTGGTTGGAATAACCACAACGTCTAAACCATAGATTTGACGCAACTCGAAGGCTTCGGTATCTGCCGTTCCGGTCATACCAGACAGTTTTTCGTACAAACGGAAATAGTTCTGGAAAGTAGTTGATGCCAGAGTTTGGCTTTCCATCTGGATTTTAACGCCTTCTTTGGCTTCAACCGCTTGATGCAAACCTTCTGACCAGCGACGACCCGGCATAATACGACCAGTGTGCTCATCAACGATAACCACTTGCTGATTTTGTACGATGTAGTCTTTATCTTTTTGGAACAGGTAATGAGCACGCAAGCCTGCCAATACATGGTGAAGCAGGTTTAAGTTTCCGGATGCATATAGACTGTCGTCTTCTTTAAGTAACCCTTCTTCAATTAACAGATCTTCAACCAACTGATGGCCCGCTTCTGTTAATTCAACCGTACGGTTTTTCTCGTCTACGGCAAAGTGTTCATCGATAACTTGAGTGTCATCTTTAACGTCGATTTCACCGAAGAACTGCTTTAATTTCGGAATAAGAGTGTTGATGCGAGCATACATAGCTGAACTATCTTCAGCAGGACCAGAAATAATCAGCGGAGTACGGGCTTCATCGATCAGGATAGAGTCAACCTCATCGACAATGGCGAAGTTAAAGCCACGCTGTACTTTATCTTCGGCACTAAATGCCATATTGTCGCGCAAATAATCAAAGCCGAATTCGTTGTTAGTACCGTAGGTAATATCACAGGCATAGGCTTCACGCTTGGTCGTGTTATCCTGACCAGAGATAACCACGCCCACCGATAAACCCAGTGCTTCATAGAGTGGTCTCATCCATTCGGCATCTCGACTAGCAAGGTAGTCGTTCACAGTTACCACATGAACACCCTTGCCGCTAATCGCGTTTAGATAAGCCGCTAAGGTTGCTACTAGCGTTTTACCTTCACCGGTTTTCATCTCAGCAACTTTGCCATCATGTAGGGTAATACCCCCAATCATCTGCACATCAAAATGGCGCAGACCCATGACACGACGAGACACTTCTCTGACGTTTGCAAAGGCTTCTGGAAGCAGTTTTGCAAGCGCCTCACCTGCCTCATAGCGCTCTCGATAGCTAGCGGTGAGTGCTTTTAACTCATCATCACTGCGCTGTTCCATTTGCGCTTCCAGTGCATTTATCTCTTTTACGATACGACTCATACGTTTGAGTTCGCGATCGTTTTTACTTCCGAAGACCTTTTTCAACAGTGATGTGAGCATAATTCAACTTTTACCGTCTATTGGTTGTTATTCGCGCTGCGCTCTTCGCAGTCACGAGGCACTATTCTACTATGGATTCCATAGATAATTGAGTTTCAGGTGCGATTGTTCAAGCCCTGAATGAAAAAAAGCCGGACAATTTGCCGGCTTTTTTCGGTTTTATGTCTGAAATGATGGCGTTAAGCCACTCTATCTAAATCAGACTGCAACTGCCGGACGCAAGAAAGCAATCGGTGACGACTGCTCGACCTCTTCAAAGGTCACTATTTCGTATGCATCTCGTGTTTCTAGCAGTTTTCTTAACAACAAGTTATTCAGATGATGACCTGATTTGTAACCAAAGTACTCGCCAATTAAGCTTTTACCGACTAAATACAAGTCACCAACCGCATCCAGCATTTTATGTTTAACGAATTCATTTTCGTAACGTAAACCTTCTTCGTTTAGCACTTTAAAGTCATCGACAACAATCGCATTATCAAAACTACCACCGAGGGCTAAGTTTTGTGAACGCAGAAATTCGATATCGCGCATAAAACCGAAGGTTCTTGCTCTACTGACTTCACGTACAAACGAAGTGGTCGAAAAATCAAAGCTCGATTCTAAATGTCTATCTGAAAAAGCCGGGTGATCAAATTCGATTCTAAATCCAACTTTAAAGCCATCATAGGGCTTAAAACTAGCATATTTACCGTCTAACTCGACTTTAACTTCTTTGAGTATCTTAACAAACTGCTTAGGTGCATTTTGTTCTTCAATGCCGGCAGATTGAATCAGAAACACGAAAGGAGCTGCACTACCATCCATGATGGGTACTTCTTCAGCCGTGAGATCGACAAAGAGATTATCTATTCCCATTCCCGCTAATGCAGACATTAAATGCTCGACTGTTGCGACTCTTGCACCACCCACAGAGAGATTGGTTGATAGCACGGTGTCGACCACATTTAAGGCATTACCGGGAATCTCGGAAACTGGATCTAAATCAACGCGACGAAACAAAATACCCGTATTGACAGGAGCAGGACGTAGCGTGAGGTAAACTTTCTTACCACTGTGAAGTCCGATGCCGGTCGCACGAATACTGGTTTTTAAAGTACGTTGTTTGATCATCTCTACTCACTAAATGAGATTAATTTATCGCTAAATGATAACAGATCTTACCTAAATCAGGCAATTTAATCATTTTATCCCCTTCATTGCTTGAACGTTAATGAGTACAAGCGTGAAGGAAATCAAGCATTAATCTGCCTGGCGTCTTAAGAACGTAGGAATGTCCAGATCACCGTAATCTTTACGTTTACCTTCTTGATACTCAGGTTTATCTAACAGGGCTTCTTGCTTTTGGCGACGCAATACAGAAGGAAGTTCAATCTCTTCTGGACGCACTTCTACCTTTGGCGCTTCAGAAGAAACCAACTGAAACTCTTTCTCTCTTGGACGATCCAAACCTGTCGCTACCACAGTGACACGAAGCTCACCATCTAAATCAGGATCAATAACCGTACCCACAACCACCGTAGCGTCTGCTGCCGCACAGGCTTCAACGATTTCACCGATCTCGCTGTACTCACCCAAGCTAAGGTCTAGGCCTGCGGTAATATTCACGAGAATACCGCGCGCTCCACTCAGATCTATGTCTTCTAACAAGGGACTTCTAATCGCCGCATGTGCTGCTTCCTGAGCACGCTTATCACCTTTGGCAACACCTGTACCCATCATCGCCATGCCCATCTCAGACATCACGGTTTTAACGTCAGCAAAATCGACGTTAATCATACCGGTGCACGTAATCAGGTCAGATATACCTTTAACAGCACCTTTCAAGACATCATTAGCGGTATTAAATGCAGTGATTAAGCTGCAATTTTTACCTAGTACGGCAATTAACTTTTCATTTGGAATGATGATTAAGGAGTCAACATGTTCACGCAGTTCACGAATACCTTCTTCAGCAATCAACATGCGCTTACGGCCTTCAAATTTGAAAGGGCGCGTAACAACCGCTACTGTCAGAATGCCCATCTCTTTGGCAATTTGAGCCACGACAGGTGCAGCACCTGTTCCGGTTCCACCACCCATGCCAGCGGTGATGAAGACCATGTCAGCACCCTTTAGGCTTTCTGCGATACGGTCACGATCTTCCAAAGCAGCTTTACGACCCACCTCTGGATTTGCACCCGCGCCCAAGCCTTTCGTCATGCCGCCACCGATGTGCAGAGCCGTTCGAGTTGATAAGCGCTCCAGTGCTTGTGCGTCTGTATTGGCACAGATAAATTCAACACCATCTAGGTCATCCGAAACCATGTGTTGAACGGCATTACCACCGCCGCCACCAACACCAATCACTTTAATAACGGCTTCTTGAGGTACATTGTCGATTAATTCAAACATCTTTTTCTCCCTTGGCAGGCCTGCGTTTACCTTCCGGCACTACACATATCAATAATTCTGTTAAAAATGGCGCTTAAACCAGTCTTTTACTCGACTCATCAAGTCACCTACTTGCGGCCGCTCTAGACGCTTCTCACGCATCTCCGGCACACTTTCTTTAGCGGTTGGCTTCTGTTCTGCTTTTGCATAATGCAGAAGCCCGATTCCTGTTGCATAAATAGGATTTTTTAGTAATGACTCCATGCCTCTAACCCCCTGAGGCAAAGCAAGTCGGACTGGCATATGAAAAATTTCTTCCGCCAACTCCACAGCACCTTCCATTTTGGACGTTCCCCCAGTTAACACGATGCCTGCAGCAATCAGGTCTTCAAAACCTGAACGCCGAAGTTCGGCTTGAACTAGGGTAAACAACTCTTCATAACGCGGTTCGACCACTTCAGCCAGTGACTGACGTGATAAATCCCGTGCAGGTCGATCACCAACGCTGGGCACTTTGATGGTTTCATCGGCTCGTGCTAACTGTGCCAGTGCACAGGCATATTTTATTTTTATCTTTTCGGCATGCTGTGTGGGGGTACGCAACGCCATGGCAATGTCGTTGGTCACCTGATCACCGGCAATAGGAATCACTGCGGTATGACGAATTGAACCATCAGTAAAGACGGCAATATCAGTAGTGCCACCACCAATATCAACAATACACACACCTAAATCTTTCTCATCTTCAGCCAACACAGCATAACTGGATGCTAATTGTTCCAGTACGATGGCATCCACTTCCAGCCCACAGCGGCGAATGCATTTATCGATGTTTTGAATCGCATTCGAAGCGCCGGTCACCAAATGGACTTTAGCCTCCAATCGGACACCGGACATTCCTAGAGGTTCTTTAATTCCTTCTTGTGTATCAATCAGATACTCTTGAGGAAGGATATGAAGAATGCGTTGATCTGCGGGTATTGCAACAGCCCGTGCCGCATCAATCACACGTTCCAAGTCGTATTCTGATACTTCT
This sequence comes from Nitrincola schmidtii, assembly GCF_008973715.1. GTDB lineage: Bacteria > Pseudomonadota > Gammaproteobacteria > Pseudomonadales > Balneatricaceae > Nitrincola > Nitrincola schmidtii. The sequence goes on along the minus strand of NZ_WBOL01000002.1, from coordinate 153,324 downwards.
CTATCTCTTACAGCCACAATCCCATGCGAGTTAAGGCTGCTGATATGATTACCCGCTATGCCAACACTCACTGAATGAATCTTACAACCGGCCATAAGCTCTGCTTCTTCAACAGCTCGCTGAATAGCAGCTACGGTCGATTCAATATTGACGACGACGCCTCGTTTCATTCCATGTGATGGCTGTGAGCCGACACCGACAATCTCGATCCCGCCATCTGCACACACCTCACCGACTAGGCACACCACTTTGGATGTCCCTATGTCGAGTGCAACGATCATATTATGATCTGACGCTGCGCGTTTATCCTGCATCATCCTGCCTCTCTTCAGTGCGCCATCGAACGGCCACACCATTGGTATATCGAATATCAATCTGTTCTATTTGATCTGCCACATCTGCTAACTGAGCATCATAAATACTGAGAAAGCGTCGCAGCCTTGGCATCAACTGCTCTCTTCCGGCAACAAGCTGAATGCCATTGTCTAGCTCTAGGTTCCAAGCACCACGACTCTCTAACGAAAGACCTTTGATGCGAATGCCATAACTGGAGAAGAGCACACTTAAGTCATGGTACTGAGCAATAATGGCGCGAGTTTCGTGTGCTGGCCCATTCAAACGAGGTAAAAACTCATATCCAGCACTTAAATCAGGCCAGAAGATATCCCCTTGATGATTAAGCAGGCCTCGCTCACCCCAGCGTGCCACAGGGACTTGCTCGGCAATATTCACTTGGATGGCAGCTGGCCATTGACGACGAACTTCAGCCATATGTACCCAAGGATTAGCAAGTGCTTCATCTCTAAGTGTGCGCACATCAAGCGACAACAAAGGTGCTCTGATCTCTTGAGCCAGCTGTGTCGCTAACTCTTGCCCATTCAAATGTCGTGTTTGACCTTTGATACTGACTTCACTGACCGGTTGATCCAGCCATGCCAGAGCTTTATCCGCCAGCAGCAACATGACCATTACGAATAGTGCAAGTGAACAAAGAAGAATCGTCACTCGTTTCACGCTACTCGTAGTTTCGGGAATCACTGCTTCTTGTCTGCGCACGGCTACAGCACCCCGGATCGGCTTGACCGGTTCAACCTCTTGCTTTAACCAAGGCAGTGACAAGTTCATCTTAACGCTCCCGATCACAACGCGCAGTGCGAAGTATTTCTACAACGAGTTGTGAAAAGCTCTTACCCGCTTGACGAGCAGCCATAGGAACCAAACTATGGTCTGTCATTCCAGGAAGGGTATTCACTTCCAGTAGTTGAAATTCACCTTGACTGTCCATCATCAAGTCAACACGCCCCCAGCCACGACAACCAACCGCTTGAAAGGCGCGTAAAGCCAAACTCTGCAGCACTTCATAGCGCTGATCGCTCAGCTGATGATCAAACAGGTAACGCGTGTCGTTAGCTTCATACTTGGCGTTAAAATCATAAAAGTCGTGCGTGGTTTCTAAACGAATCACAGGTAAAGGCTGATCATTCAGGATGGCCATGGTGTATTCGGCTCCCTGAATCCACTGCTCCGCAATGACCTGATGGTCATACTTAGCCGCTTCCTCATATGCCGCTTTCAACTGGCCCAAATCCAGCACTCGACTCATACCGATACTGGAACCTTCATGAACCGGCTTAACCATCAAAGGGAAACCTAAATCTTTAGCAACTTGATTTAAGTCCGTAGCATCATTGAGCTCTGCAAAAGCGGGGGTCGGAAAACCCGCTCCTATCCACAACTGTTTGCAGCGTAATTTATCCATCCCCAATGCAGACGCTGCGACACCACTTCCGGTGTAGGGCTTTTTCAACATTTCTAACAGACCTTGCAATGTGCCATCTTCGCCACCACGGCCATGCAGAATTAAGAAAGCTCGATCAAACTCAGCCGTCAGCAATTGCTCTACGGGATCAGCACCTTCAGCACATAGGTCAATTTCAAAAGCATTTACGCCAGCCGCTTTAAGCCCTTTAAGTACTTCGGCTCCACTTCGAAGAGAGATACTGCGTTCTGCAGAATCGCCTCCCATCAGAACGGCCACTTTGCCAAAGGCGGCTGCTTCTTCAGCTGAAATTGTAAAGTCACTCATGCCTTACTCTCTTGAGACCCACTGAGGTCCAACTGACTTAAACGATGCGCTAAAGTAGTGATATCTCCAGCACCTTGAGTCAACAACAGATCACCTGGGCGCAACAAGGTTGTCAGCAGGTCAGGTAGATCATCTGTCGATTCTACAAAAATAGGTTCAACACCTCGTTGTCGAATGGATCGACACAGACTACGCGTATCCGCTCCTGGAATCGGCTGTTCACCGGCCGCATAGACTTCTAACATTAAGAGCAGATCGGTTTCCGATAATACGCGGGCAAAATCCTCATATAGATCGCGTGTTCGGGTATAGCGATGCGGTTGATAAATCATCACTAAACGACGATCTGGCCATCCGTCTCTAATCGCTTGTATAACCGCTTCAACTTCTCGTGGATGATGACCATAGTCATCCACTAAAGTGACACTTCCTTCATTCACAGGGACTTCACCTAAAATCTGGAAGCGTCTTCCAACACCTTCAAAACCTTCTAATGCCTGACAAATTGCGTCATCGCTGATTCCTTCATCGGTGGCAACGGCAATACATGCTAGAGCATTAAGAACATTGTGACGGCCTGGCATATTTAAGGTGACTTGTAATGCGTTATGACCTGCTGGACGCTCGACGGTAAAGTGTGTTTGCAACCCATTCATGCGCAAATTCGTGGCACGAAAATCGGCCTCTTCATTGAAACCATAAGTTAAAATGGGACGACTGACACTTGGCAGTATTTCTGACACCACAGGGTCGTCAGTACACAACACAGCTAATCCATAAAAAGGCAGGTTGTGTAAGAAGTTAACGAAGGTTTGCTTGAGCACATTAAAGTCACCGCCATAGGTATCCATATGATCGGCATCGATATTGGTCACAATGGCCACCATCGGTTGAAGGTGTAAAAACGAGGCATCACTTTCGTCCGCTTCCGCCACCAAATAACGACTTCCACCCAATTGAGCATTGGTACCGGCACTGTTTAATCGACCACCGATGACAAAAGTAGGATCTAAGCCACCTTCAGCCATCATCGATGCAAGTAGACTGGTGGTCGTAGTTTTACCATGTGTTCCTGCCACGGCTATGCCATGTCGATAGCGCATCAACTCAGCCAGCATTTCAGCACGACGCACTACCGGTATACGATGCTGTCTGGCTGCTTTGAATTCGGGGTTTTCTTCAGAAACAGCGGTTGAAATAACCACAACATCGGCTTCTGCAATGTTTTCTTCTTGGTGACCAATGTTAATTTTTGCACCCAAGGAGGCAAGACGATCGGTGACCACCGAATCTTTCATATCAGATCCGCTGATGCGATAACCTTGGTTAAGCAGCACTTCGGCAATACCACACATACCCACGCCACCAATACCAATAAAGTGTATTTGACGAATACGGCGCATCTCGGGTACTTCGTAAATGCCTACATTGCCGTTTTTTATCATGCCATAACCTCTAAACACACATCTGCAAGCTGTTGACCCGCATCTGGTTTACCTTGTTTGCGAGCGAGTTTTGCCATACTAAGTAGGCGTTCGCGCTCATTTAATCGTGTTAATAATTCAAGTAACTTTTCAGTCGTTAACTGGTCCTGTTGCACCAACTCAGCCGCGCCAGCATCCGCTAAAAACTGTCCATTCGCCGTTTGGTGATCATCCACTGCAAAGGGGAAAGGAACCAAAACAGCCGCCACACCCGCGATCGCAATTTCGCTTACCGTTAAGGCACCCGAACGACAAATTACTAAGTCAGCCCAAGCAAAGGCTTCGTCCATTTTTTCAATAAATGGCACAACTTGAGCGTTAACCCCCAAAGACGAATATAAAGTCTGGGTGGCTTTTAAATGCATCGGACCTGTTTGATGCCATACTTCTGGGCGCTGATCTTCTGGTAACTCTGCTAAAGCTGCTGGAACACGTTCATTAATGGCCTGAGCACCTAAACTTCCGCCCACCACTAAGAGTCTGATGGGTCCAGTGCGACCCTGCATACGAACCGCAGGCTCAGCCAATTCTAAGATAGGTCCGCGTACTGGATTTCCAATGGTGTCTTTAGCTTCACAGTCACTAAAAGCTCCAGGGAAAGCCTGTAATACTCGTGTTGCTGTGCGAGCTAACACTTTATTAGTCATACCCGGAATAGCATTTTGTTCATGAATGACGACGGGGATACCCATCAACCACGCAGCTAAGCCACCAGGACCTGATGCAAAACCACCCATGCCTAACACGGCATCAGGCTGCAACTGCTTAATCACTTTACGTGCAGCCAATAAGGCTTTTAACAAGTTAAATGGCGCCGTTAGTAATTTAAGTGGGCCTTTGCCTCTTAGCCCTGTGACAGGAATGGTATTGAGTTTGATATTTGCAGCAGGAACGACTCGCGCTTCAATACCTTTTTCTGTTCCTAGCCATTCCACATGAACGCCTTGTTCACGCAATAGATCGGCAGTTGCTAGCGCAGGAAATACATGACCACCGGTTCCGCCCGCCATGACTAAGAGTGTTTTAGAAGTTGCTTGATTCATGCACTGACCCTCCTAGCCGTTTTACTTCTGAGCTTCCCTTTTTGGCTATTAACCATTTCTTCAATGGCGGCTTGCTTCAGTTCAAAATCGATGCGTAAAATGATCGCGATCATCACTGCAGAAGCTAACAAACTACTGCCTCCGTAACTTAATAGTGGCAGTGTTAAACCTTTGGTAGGCAAGGCTCCTACATTGACTCCGACATTGATTAGCGCTTGCCCTGCGAAAATAAATGCGAAGCCATAACAGACATAGCTCATAAAGAAACGTTGCTGTGTTTCAGCACGGCGACCGGTGACAAATATTCGATACACCAAAAAGCAATACAGCAACACAACAATCAACGCGCCGACCAGACCAAGCTCTTCAGCTAGAATCGAATAGATAAAGTCAGTATGTGCTTCAGGTAGATAAAAAAGCTTTTGAATACTGTTGCCGAGACCTGTACCAAACCATTCACCACGACCAAAAGCGATCTGTGCTTGAGATAACTGATAACCCGCACCAAAGGGGTCAGCCCAAGGGTCCAAAAATGTTTTTAATCGTTGTACGCGATAGGGTTGTGTCATTGCTAAAAATACCGCCATAGCAACACCAGCACTTAGTACAACAATAAACTGAAAAAATCTCATGCCACTCAAGAACACCATACCCATGACAGTACACATTAGAACGACTGTCACACCAAAGTCTGGCTGACTGATTAACAAGCCAACATAGATAGCCATAGGAAGTGCTGGTTTCATGACGCCAGACCAAGTGGTTCGAACTTCAGACAGACGTCGAACCAAGTAACCAGAGATATAAACCACCATGAAGATTTTGGCCAATTCTGAAACTTGTAGATTAAAGAATCCTAGACTTATCCATCGACGTGCTCCATTGACTTCGCGACCTATACCGGGGATCAATACCAATAGCAGGGTGAAACCACCAATAACGAGAAGCGGTACACTGAATTTTTCCCACAAGTGAATCGGAATAACTGAAACGACGGCTAGTGTTATCAGTGCCAAAATCATGAATAGACCTTGACGCATAATAAAGTGATACGGCGATCCAAAATCACGTGCAGCAACATCCATTGAGGCTGAAGAGATCATCACAAAACCAATCAGCATGAGCGCTAGAACCGTCAGCAACAAGTACGGATCAAACGAAAGTTTACCCTTCGGCATATCCAGAACACTTGGCCAAGGGCCTTTAGTAATGACATTCATCATGATAGTGCCTCCACTATCTTGATAAATTGATCACCACGATCCTCATACCCACTAAACATATCGAAGCTGGCACAGGCGGGAGATAACAACACAGTATCGCCTGCAACAGCGTGTTCTAACGACAGCTCAATGGCATTGTCGAGTGAAGACGCTCTGATTACTGTCAGCCCCTCCAAATCTGATGCGATTTGATCAGCATCTTTACCGATTAAAATCACGGCTCGAGCATGTTCAGCTAAGGGAGCCTTAAGCTCTGTAAACTGTTGCTCTTTGCCTACACCGCCTAGAATAACCAGCAACTTTTGCTGCGCTTCTAACATCAAGCCCAAGCCTTGTATGGCAGCCAAGGTAGCACCCACGTTGGTACCTTTAGAGTCATTGATGAAGCTAACACCCTGTTTATCAGCCACCCATTGGCAACGGTGTTTTAGACCACTAAATGCTCGAACGGCCTGCAACATTGCCTGCATTGGCAGACCGGCAGACTCTCCTAAGGCTAGGGCAGCGAGTACGTTAGCCACATTATGGGCACCCGATACTTTTAGCTCTGCAACCGGCATCAAAGGAAATAATCCTTTAAACAGCCATGTACTACCTTCATGCTCTGCCATGCCAAACTGACCCAAATCAGGTGCAGATAAGCCAAAACTAATGGTCTTCATTCCTTGAGAAACCAATGGAGCCGTTAATGCATCATCTCGATTAATGATGGCATTCCGGCAACCACGATAAATTCGGTGTTTCGCCAGATAGTAGCTCTGTAGATCAGGGTAACGGTCCATATGATCTGGACTGATATTAAGTACAGTTGCAGCTTGAGCTCTGAGTTCATGAGTCGTCTCTAACTGGAAACTCGACAATTCAAGCACGTAAAGATCAGCTGGATCATTTGCCAGTAAATCCAATACCGGCGTACCAATATTGCCGCCAACCGCAACCTTAACCCCGGCAGCCTTTGCCATTTCACCAACCAAGGTCGTCACGGTACTTTTCGCGTTAGAACCGGTTATCGCCACAATAGGTGCATCTATTTCACGACAAAATAGGTCAATATCACCAATGACACGGACACCATGTTGTAGCGCAAATTGAATAGCAGGTGATGATTTAGCCACCCCTGGGCTTAAGACAAGCTCTGTGGCTTGTGATAGGAAGTCTGCGTCTAATTCACCACAACGTAACTCTACTTGTGGAAATTCACGATAAAACTGCGCCGCTAAAGGCGGTTTTTCACGCGTGTCTACTACCGCAAAATCGGCTCCTTTGGCCGACAAATAACGCGCACAGGCGTAACCAGTCTGTCCCAGACCGATCACAATGCGTCGAGTATCTGATGCGATAAGTGTCACTCGTAGCTCCTTTAACCTATTAACCGTTACCCATTAGCGCAACTTAAGGGTTGCCAAACCAATCAAGACTAGAATCACAGTAATAATCCAAAAACGGACAATAACTCGCGGCTCTGGCCAGCCTTTTAATTCAAAATGATGATGTATCGGTGCCATCCTAAAAATCCGCCTTCCGGTTAATTTATAGGAAGCAACTTGCAGAATAACCGAGACAGTCTCCATGACAAAAATCCCACCCATGATCACTAGCACGAGTTCTTGTCGGACGATAACGGCCATCACGCCTAGCACAGCCCCGAGAGAGAGCGCACCCACATCACCCATAAACACCTGAGCGGGATAGGTGTTAAACCAAAGGAAACCTAGCCCTGCCCCAACAATGGCACCACAGATAATGATGAGTTCACCTGCACCCGGTACATGAGGTATATGAAGATAATTCGCAAATTGAAAGTGACCGCTTAGATAAGCAAACACGGCCAAGGCACCTGCCACCATCACGGTTGGCATGATGGCCAGCCCATCAAGACCATCCGTTAGGTTCACCGCGTTGGAACTACCCACAATGACAAAGTAGGTAAACACGATAAAGAACAGACCCATATCAATAATGATATCTTTGAAGAAAGGCACAATGAGTTGCGTTTCTACCGGACTTTGCGCGGTCAGATAAAGAATAATTGCAGCGCCTGCACCACCAACTGACTGCCAAAAGTACTTCCAACGAGCGGGTAAACCACGCGGATTCTTTTCGATCACTTTGCGCCAATCATCAACCCAGCCCACTGCACCAAAAACAATCAGCACAAACAAGGTAATCCACACATAACGATTCGACAGATCTGCCCAGAGCAAGGTACTGACCGCTATCGCTAATAGAATCAAACCACCTCCCATGGTGGGGGTTCCTGACTTACTCAAATGAGACTGAGGTCCGTCATTTCTGACCGCTTGACCTATCTGACGATGACGCAGTTGATTGATCAGATAAGGGCCTAGGATTAACGAAATCGACAAGGCAGTTAATACACCCAAAATTCCACGCAGGGTGATGTAACGGAACACCGAAAAGGCTGAAAAGTACTGTGTCAGAAATTCTGTTAACAGCAGCAGCATTAGAGAGCTTCCTCTTGTTGTAGAGCATCAACGACTCTATCCATTTGTGCACTGCGCGACCCCTTAACAAGCAGAGTATAGGGTTCGCTCATATGTGTTTTAAGTTCAGTGATAAGCGCTTCTTGTAGCTCAAAATGCTTGGCATTTAACCCTGCCGACAGAGCAGCCTCGATCGCGTTATGCATCAGAGGGCCTACAGCAAACAATAAATCAATCCCAGCATTTGCCGCATAACGCCCAACGTTTGCATGCAAAGCCTCAGCTTCAGGTCCTAGTTCTGCCATATCGCCTAACACCAAAATGCGCTGCTTGGGTCTTTCAGCCAAGAAGTCTATTGCAGCTTCTACTGCTTGCGGATTGGCATTGTAACTATCATCAATCAACCAGCCTGACTTATGCTGGATAGGTTTCATTCGACCTTTCACTGCGTCACAAGACTCAAGCCCAGCTTTCACAGCCGACAAAGGTAATCCCAAAGCAACCCAAGCCGCTGTGGCAGCAGCAGCATTAGCAATATTGTGCTGACCTATCAAACCTAACTGAACGGAAACGCTTTCATCTTTAAAATGAAGTGTAAAGCCCCAAGCTCCGGCACTATTCACAACAGCATCAGTTGTCCAGATATCTGCTTGGTTGCTCTGTGTAGAGAAGGTCAAATATTGGCGGCGCATATTCTCAAGCTTTTCGCGCCAAAAAGCAGCATGTGGATCATCAAAATTTACAATGCCCACACCTTCATCTGTCAGGGTGTTATAGATTTCAGATTTAGCTCGCACTACCCCCTGTAAACTTCCAAAACCTTCAATATGGGCTTCACAGGCATTATTAAGCAGCGCTACATGAGGCTGAGTTAAATGCACGGTATAGTCGATTTCACCTTCTGCACTCGCACCTAGCTCAATGACGGCATATTGATGCTCTTCTTTCAATTGCAGTAAGGTAAGTGGTGCGCCTATGTGATTATTCAAATTACCTTGGGTAAACAGGGTTGAACCCTGCTGCTTAAGCATATTAGCTAACAGTTCTTTAACGGTGGTTTTACCACTGCTACCAGTGATGGCAACAACTCTTCCGTTATAGTGATTGCGATTTAACGTCGCCAGGCGACCCAGCGCCACAATTGCATCCTGAACTTTTAGCTGTGGTAATTCATCATCAACATTCTTCTCTGTTACAGCAGCGACAGCACCTTTCTCCCTTGCTTGGCTAAGAAAATTATGAGCATCAAAATTTTCACCACTCAAACAAACAAACAGATCTCCCTTCTGTATTTTACGAGTATCAGTACATATCCCCGTGACAGGGATCGTTAGATCAATAGACTCATCAAAAGTGGCTTCGATTGCCTTAACTACGTGGCTGAGTGTCCAGTTACCAATCATTTCTGGCTCCATTGATCTAAATATTTTCTTGCCACTTTCTGGTCACTAAAGGCATAACGCTGACCCATAATTTCCTGGTAGTCTTCGTGCCCTTTTCCAGCAATCAGGACGATATCAGTCGAGGTGGCTTCTGCGATGGCGGTCGCTATCGCTATAGAACGATCAACTTCCACACGGGTGTGACTAGAAGATTTCACCCCAGCTAGAATTTGATCGATGATAAATTGAGGATCTTCGGTGCGTGGGTTATCGCTGGTAATGACCAACTGGTCAGCTAATCCAGAGGCGATTTGTGCCATCAATGGACGTTTACCTTGATCACGGTCACCACCGCAACCAAACACGCAAATGATCTTACTTCCTGATTGGCGGTGCTCATTCAAGGCAGACAGCGTTTGTAAAAGCGCATCGGGTGTATGCGCATAATCAACCAGTACTAAAGGCTCAGAAGCATAAGACACCTTTTCCATGCGCCCAGAAACAGCCTGTATCTGCGTTAAAGCACGACTGATTTCCACAGCAGGATATCCAGCCGCTCCTAGGGATGCTGTGACCAAAAGCAAATTACTGAGATTAAAGCGTCCTATCAAACTTGATGTGGCACTAACCTCACCCCAAGGCGTGGACAGCGCAAAAGCTATACCATTTAGATGAAATTCAGCAGTTTTAACATAAATATCAGCGGATTCGTTTAATTGCGAATAAGTGAGTACAGAGCTCTGTCCCTGTTTAGCTTTAATCAGTAAATCTTTACCAAATTCATCATCAATATTCAGCAATTGGACAGCACTGGTGTTTTCAAACAAGCGCTTCTTTGATGCCGCATAAGCAGACATGGTTTCATGGTAATCAAGATGATCCCGAGTTAGATTGGTGAATCCTACTTGGCTGAACAGGACACCGGCCGTTCTTCTCTGATCTAGCGCATGACTAGAGACTTCCATGATTACCGCTTTAGCACCTGCTTTTTTATATTTCGCCAAAAGCTGATGCACTTTTAATACTTCGGGTGTTGTATGAGTAGATGGCTCCAACTCATCTGGAAAACCGGTCCCAATAGTACCGATATAGGCTGTTTTCTCACCCAGAAAATTCAAGGCTTGAGCGATAAAGTGACAACATGATGTTTTGCCATTAGTACCAGTGACACCGATAACAGCCATCGATTCTGAAGGTGAATGATAGTATCGACTAATCACATCGCCAGCGACTTCAGACAGGTTATCAACCGCAAAGATAATGTCCGCAAACTCTTCAAGGTCTGGATGATAATCCGCTTTACTCATGAGCACAGCGGAAGCGCCCGCTTTAATAGCAGGAATAATGTAGTCAACACCCTTGTGATGCACACCAGAACGAGCAATAAACAGATCACCAGCTGTCACTTCTCGATGATCCAATACAATATTTCGTACTAGGATTTGATCAGAAACAGAGGACTGATTAACTAATAAGCTTTGAAGACTGGGCAGATCTTGGCGTTGAATACTCATCGGCCGGCCACCTGTGTTTTAGGTTCAGGCCAGCGATCAGGGTCTAGGTTTAATAGACGCATCGATCCTGCAGCCACACGTGCAAATACAGGCGCTGCCACTTCACCACCATAGATCTCTCTTCCTTTCGGGTTATCAACGATCACCACTATTGCTAAACGAGGATCTGAAACAGGAGCAACACCCGCAAAAAACGCGGTGTACTCTTCACGATTGTAGCCACCGCTACCGATTCGGTGCGCTGTACCTGTTTTTCCAGCGACTCGATATCCCTCAACAGCGGCTCTTCTCGCCGTACCTTCTGGCCCTATGACGGTTTCCATCATTTTTAAAACTTCATTACCGATACCAGGCGGCATCACGCGAACACCTTGGCTTCCTTGCTCATTTTTAACCAAACTAACAGGGTAAAAAATGCCATCTGAGGCAAAGGGAACATAGGATTGAGCCAATTGTAACGGGGTAACTGAAATACCATATCCATAAGACATGGTTGCTCGCTCAATGACTTGACGTTCACGAAGGTCTGGAAGGTGACCTGATCTTTCACCCGGAAAACCGGTATGGCTCATTTGGCCAAAACCAAAGTTGCGCAATAAATTAGGTAAGCGATCATGCTCCATGTCCATCACGAGACGAACTGTACCGACGTTGCTTGATTTGGTGATGATTCCCGTTAAGGATAAGTCACCGTAATTGCGGAAGTCTCGAATGGTTGCAGAACGAACACGCATCACACCGGGAGAGGTCTTAATAACGGTATCCGGTGTAAACTTGCCTGACATTAAAGCTGCCGCCACCGTCATAGGCTTTACGGTAGAGCCTGGCTCAAATAGATCGGTCATGGCACGATTTCTGAGCGCAGCGGGTTCTAAACGAGTACGATCATTAGGATTGTAGGAAGGCTGGTTAACCATCGCCAAGACTTCGCCGGTCTCGGTATCTAAGATAACAATAGAGCCTGCATCTGCTTGATGTGCTTCAACCACCGCTTTTAGCTCGCGATAAGCCATATACTGTAAACGCAGATCGATACTGAGTTGAAGCTCATTACCTTGCTCTGCATCTTGGATAGAGCGAATGTGACGGATGGTTCGACCCACACGGTCACGCATGACTAATTTGCTGCCATGTTCGCCAGTCAACCAGTCATTAAAGGCAAGTTCCATTCCCTCTTGACCTTCACCATCAACATTAGTGAAGCCCACTAAGTGAGCGGCAACTTCCCCTGCAGGATAGAAACGACGGTATTCACGATCAACGTTAACACCCGGAATTCCCAGTAAACGTATTCCTTCAGCCGCTTCGGGGGTTACCTGTCGACGTAAATAGACAAATCGTCTTTCAGCATTATTGGATAAACGCTCAATCAAGCTACCGTGTGGCATTTCTAAAAGCTGGCTTAATCGATTCAGGTGAGGGTGTTGCATATCGATGAACTTTGGATCTACCCAAATGCTGGCTACGGGAGCACTCACTGCTAAGGGCTCTCCATTGCGATCAGTAATGACACCCCGATGCGCTGGAATTAACATCGTACGAATAGTACGTGCGTCACCCTGGTTCTGGAGGAAAGCTTGATCGGTTGAATATAAAGAGAACAACTTAGTCAGAATAAAGCCCACAGCAACGCAGAGCAATGCGAAAACTATCCACATTCTCCAACTGCTTGCTGCCTGTATTTGAGCTGCTTCTGGTTTATCACTCATCTTCGAATTATCTCTGTTTCTTCAACTTTCGGGACTCGCATCTGCAAACGGGTTTCTGCTTCATTCTCAATTCGCCCGTGACCACCCCAAGTACTCTGTTCGAGCAATAACTGCCCCCATTCGATCTGCAACTCATCCCACTGATGAACCAAAATCTGATGGTCGTTAAACAATCTGCGATAATCGTAGGCTGTCTTGACCACCGAGAGCGCCGATACCAAAATCGCTATCGTCAGCACCAACAAAATCATTAAAGGTCGATAAAGCGCTGTTCGTGATATGAACAGATCTTGCTGAGCAGCGCCATGAGGTAAACCACTCTTATCTAATTCACTTTTAGAGAAAAAACTCTTCAAGTTCATTAGCACTTCTCCGCTACTCGCATCACGGCACTTCTAGAACGAGGATTAGCGTCCACCTCAGCTGCACTGGCCTTAATCGCTTTACCTAAGCCCTTTAGGCGTTGGTTCAACATAGATTGCGTAAAGGGCACGCCACTGGGTAGATGCTCATCGCCTTTAACATGACGGCGGATAAAGCGCTTAACGATTCGATCTTCTAGCGAATGAAAACTAATCACCACCATGCGACCTTGCGGTGCCAACAATTCCAACGTTTGGTCTAAACAGGTCTCAATCTCATCTAACTCTCGATTGATATGTATGCGAATGCCCTGAAAGGCTCGTGTTGCTGGATTTTTGCCTTTTTCCCAACGAGGATTTGCATCCGTAATGATGCTAGCCAGTCGGGCAGTAGTCATAATTGGTGATTTTTGACGTTCAGCAACAACGGCCTTAGCCATTCGACGCGAAAAGCGCTCTTCACCATAGTGGAACAGTACATCCGCAATTTCGCTCTCACTGGCACGGTTAATCCACTCTGCAGCACTCTCACCACTGGTGGTGTTCATGCGCATGTCTAGTGGGCCATCGTACTGAAAACTAAATCCACGAGATGGATCATCAAGCTGAGGTGAACTGACGCCGAGATCTAACAAAACCCCTGTAACCTGTCCAACCAATTCTCTTTTTGCAACAAAGCTTTCTATCTCACTGAATGCACCGTGCTCGATGCTAAATCGTGGATCATCACCAAAACGTCGCTGAGCCTCAGCAATCGCCATCGGATCTTTATCGATACCAAGTAATCGACCTTTTTCGCTTAACTTAGAGAGAATTAGAGACGAATGACCACCACGACCAAAGGTGCCGTCGATGTAAAAACCATCTGGATCCGTGACTAATGCTTCAACAGCTTCGTTTAGCATCACGGTGATGTGGTTGAATTCTTGACTCATCTCAGATCCTGTAAACCTTTTTATTTGCTTCTCGCTTTACAGCGAAAGCTCCAGCATTTCTGGCGGCAGGGTATCTTCACCAACCTCGTCAAGGTATTCATCTCGGGTTGCACTCCATTGAGCCTCATCCCAGATTTCAAACTTGCGTCCCTGCCCTAGTAGCACAATTTTTTTATCTAAACCGGCGTACTCACGAAGACTTGCCGGCAACAACAGACGTCCATTTCCATCTAATTCAAGATCAGTCGCATGACCGATCAATAGTCGCTGAATACGTCGAGCAACCTTATTAAAGCTTGGAAGCGCCTCAATTTTCGCTTGAATCTCTTCCCACTCAGGTAAGGGGTAAAGAAGTAGGCAACGGGAGTCTGTATCAATCGTGGCAACCATCTGATTACCGCAATGAGACGCAATCATCTCGCGATAACGAGCCGGGATCGCCATGCGCCCCTTTGCATCTAGATTGATCGGATTGACACCGCGGAACATAATGCCCACTGAATTCCCCAGAATTACCCACTTTTAACCACTTTAACCCACTATTGCACACTATAGTGAGTAACCCTAGTCAATGCAAGGTAGGAAAAGGGATCAAATTAGGGCTATTTAGGGAACAGCCACAGCCAGGAAATAGCGCCCTGTAGATAAGCTTCAAAGAATCAATAAATTAAGCAGAAACAATAAGGTAATATGTATATATATACAGTATTTAATTTATTGGAAAAAATTAAAACAGAGGTGTAGGCAGGATAGTGGGAGTCTGCCTGTAAGCCGGGTTTTGTCGAGGACAATCATTCATCTAGGGTCAGCGTCACCACTGACCTCAAGCAACCTACCCGGATCCAGTGCGGGCCACACCTTAAGGATCCCTATTTGGTCTTGCTCTGAGTGGGGTTTTCCATCGCCGTGGAGTGTTACCACCCACGCGGTGCGCTCTTACCGCACCATTTCAACCTTACCGTGACTCCGAAGAGCCCTTAGGCGGTATACTTTCTGTTGCACTTTCCGTCGGCTCACACCGCCCAGACGTTATCTGGCACTCTGCCCTGTAGAGCCCGGACTTTCCTCCCTTCTGCAAGCAGAACAGCGATTGTCCGGCAGACTCCCGCGACGCAGGATAACAGGAAAACAATGAAGTGCAAGCTTTACCCCTCAATCACGTTGCAATAGATACTCATAAAGCTGTTTCTTGTGAATACCGGTAATTTCAGCCGCTATCGCAGCCGCTTTTTTCGGTGGTAACTCGGCAGCCAACAGACCCAAAACATGAGCACTACGTGCATCAATCTGATCCACCTTATCATCAACGGGTTCTGCACCTCGGACCAGCACCACAAACTCCCCTTTTTGCTGATTTGCATCGGTTAACATCCAAGCCTTCAAATCAGCCAAGGTGCCATGTTTAAAGGTTTCAAATGTTTTAGTAATCTCACGTGCAATCACTGCTTCACGATGATCACCATAGACGGAGATCATGTCATCAAGACTGACAAGAATTCGGTGCGTAGATTCATAGAAGATCAAGGTGCAAGTTTGATCAACAAGCTCTGACAATTGCTTTACTCTTGCCTGAGTTTTTGCTGGAAGAAACCCGATAAACATAAAACGATCAGAGGGCAAGCCTGCTGCACTCAAAGCTGCAACAAAGGCGCAACACCCAGGCACAGGAGAAACATTAAATCCAGCTTCTCTAACCCGCTTTACCAAACCATAGCCAGGATCTGATATCAGTGGTGTGCCAGCATCAGAAACTAAGGCTACACGCTTCCCTTGGCTTAGATAATCGATAATAAGCTCAGCACGGGCTATTTCATTATGATCATGCACTGAAACTAACGATGATTTAATGCTAAAATGGGATAGAAGCCGCCCTGTATGACGGGTATCCTCAGCAGCGATCAAATCAACTTCACTAAGCAGTTTGATTGCTCGCGCTGACAGATCGCCTAAATTGCCTATCGGTGTGGCAATAACATATAAAACCGCTTCTGCCATGAAGGTTATTCTCTTCTTAAGGATTGATGAGTGTATGACAAAGCAAATACGCCTGCTAATTGCGCTAGTATTAATGTCTATTCTAATAGCCGCCTGCGGCAGCCAACCCGGAATGCCCAGTATTTCGACGCCTTCACCGTCTGTACAGGATGATGAAACGCGACAACTGCTTCGTGATGCTCAATCAGCACCTCCGGTTGAAGCCGCTCAACTCAGACTTCAAGCCGCTGATCGTCTTTCAGCACAGGGCAATGATCTAGAGGCGAGCAGTATACTTGAATCGATCGATAAACGCAGACTTCCCGCTGAACTTGGCTTATCAATCGCTCTAGAGCAAGCCACATTGGCTCTGACTCAAAATAACCCAGAAAGAGCACTCCGAAGTTTAGACTTTCACCTACTGCCAACGGATTTAAATCGCGATCAAATTATTCGCTTAAACATTGCTAGAGCAGAAGCTTTCAATCTATTTGGTAATCCTATTAGCTCTGCACGTGAATTAATTGCAGCTACGCAAATGACTGATGATAAGTCACTGCAGCAATCACTTCACGATCAAATTTGGTCGGTACTCAGCACTGCAGATAGCGGCATACTGCAACAAGAAGTACAAAACCGAAACAACAACTTCTTCGAACAAGGTTGGTTTGAGCGCGCAGCGATACTTGCCGGCATTTCAAACTTCGATGAGCAACAAGAAAAACTTTTTGACTGGCAGTTACTTTGGGATCAGCACCCTGCGGCTTCCTTACCACCCCGATCAGCGGATACACCATTAGCGACTGACCTAAGCCCTATTCCTTTAACCGACAGAGCCCAACGAGTTGCCTTGTTTCTTCCTTTACAAGGAGATTTAGCTGATTTTTCAAGAACGATTATCGAGGGTTTTATTACCGCAATGCAATCATCGCAGACGGGTGAAACCGAAGTGGTCATGATTGATAGCACCGAAATACGCTCTCCTGAACAACTTTTTCATACAGCACGCACTCAAGGCGCTGACTTTATCGTCGGACCTCTGGATCGTAACTTTGTCAATCAACTCGCTGAATATCCAGATCACCCCCTACCTGTGTTAGCTCTAAATCCTGCTGAGCAAGGTCTTAACCCTCCATTGCAACTTGATTTATCGAGTGACCATGAGGTGAATACGTTAGTTCGTCGAGCCTCGCAACTGGGGTATCGCAACACGATGATTATTCGCAGTGACAATCGCTCCGGCGAGCGTTTTGAGCAAATGATCCGACAAGCTTTTCAAGAGCAAGGCGGATACATCAGTGCGTCACTTACCTTTAGATCCACAGAAAGTAATTCAGAACAAATTCGCCAACTACTGCTTCAAGATCCAGAAATTGCTCGCACCATGCCTCGAAGCTCCAGAAGTGGCATGAGAGCAAACATTAGCCATGAAACTGATGTTATTATTTTGGCAACTGAACCAAGAGATGCACGCTTAATTCGCCCCATGCTGCTCTACCACTTTGCTGGTAACATTCCTGTGATCGCTACCTCGCAACTCTATGAGGGTAATCCAAGCGCTTCACGCGATAATGATTTAAATGGAATAGATTTCGTTGATGTCCCTTGGAGGCTTGCAGAGCCAAGCACGACTCGACAATCAATTACTGAACGTCGTGAAGATGCATATACGGAAATAGGTAAGCTTTACGCTCTAGGCGCAGATGCCTTTATCATTTCGCAAAATTTGCCGCTATTATTACAACAGCAAGTCTTAATTGGAGAAAGTGGCGTTCTGTCACTAGGCCCCAATCGTCGTATTTCAAGAGAGCTTGCCTGGGCTCGCTTTAATAACGGAGTTCCCCAACTCATTACGGAGTAAATCATGGATAGAAAAACTCTTGGCAAGGAAGCCGAGCGTAGTGCAGAAACTTGGTTGATTTCACAAGGTCTACAGCTTATAGAACGCAATATGAACTGTAGAGTGGGTGAGATAGACTTAATCATGACCGACGGTGAAAGTTTAATTTTTATAGAAGTTAGACATCGTAAAAATAAACACTTTGGCGGTGCTGCAGAATCAGTAGACTGGCGCAAACAACGTAAGTTACTTCGTGCCGCTAGATTTTTTCTAGCAGCAAATCCTTGTTGGTCAAAACACCCTTGTCGATTCGATATCATTGCATTTGAAGGAAATAACACTCCTTTATGGTATCGTAACGCCTTTCAAAATTAAGAGCTGCACAGAGACAGACATCATGGAACTTGAAGACAGAATTATTCAACAGTTTCATCAATCGATGGAAGTTAATGCTCAAACTATTGAGCAATTTACCCCAATGATTGCTACTGCCAGCATGCAGATCTTGCAATGCTTGATTTCTGAACAAAAAGTTCTGTGTGCTGGTAATGGTGCGTCAGGCAGTCTTGCACAGCACTTTGGTAGCTTGTTAATTAATCGTTTCCGACACGAAAGACCCGGCCTACCAGTAGTGACACTCAACGCTGATGCTATCGCAATTACCGGCATTGCTGAAGACAGCGGCTTTGCAGATATCTACTCAAAGCAAATCCGAGCATTTGGCATGCCAGGAGATATCTTGCTTGCGGTTTCTGCTAATGGCCGCTCAGCAAGCCTAGTGCAAGCTATCCAAGCAGCACATGATCGTGAAATGACCGTTATTGCATTGACCGGTTCTGATGGTGGCAATATGACAGCTTTAATGCGCCCAGACGAAACAGAAATTTGCATCGCATCCAATGATGAAGTATTAGTACATCATGCACATTTATTGGTATTACATACTTTAGCAGATTTAATTGATTTTCAACTTTTTGGAGCTTAACGGATGAAAAAGCTATTACCTTTATTACTTCTTACCGTGTTTATTATTAGTGGCTGTTCAACTGTTGTCAGTTCAACACGCGAAACGCCTATCGAAGAAAATGAAGGACGTAGAACCATTGGTAACTTCATTGAAGACAATTCGATCGAGTTTAAAGCTAAGGTTAATATCAACAAAGGTACCGCTGCTCTCTCTCAATCTAATATCAGCGTGAACAGCTTTAATGGTCAAGTGTTACTCACCGGCCAAGTGCCTGATCAACGAACTAAAGCGGAAGCAACCGAAGTAGTCAGCCAACTTCGAGAAGTGCGCAAAATTCATAATGAATTAGAAATAGCAGGCCCCACATCTTTCATGATTCGTGCTAACGACACCTATTTATCTGGCCGCGTTAAAGCACAACTCTTAGCAGACAATCGCACTAATGGCATGCGCATCAAAGTCGTCACTGAAAATGGCGCTGTTTATTTGATGGGCCTTGTGACACGTCAGGAAGGTGAAGTTGCAGTAGAAGTTGTACGTAATATTGTCGGCGTTAACCGCATTGTGAAAGTATTTGAATACATCTAAAACAATCTAAAAAAATTGGGCGGCCTAGGCCGCCCAATTGCATGCTTTATTTGATGATCTTCAACGTAGGCTTACCCTTTTTAGGCTTAGAACCTTTCTGAGGCTGGGAATCATCGCGCTGATTCAATGAAACCGGTCCACTTGCTTTTTTAGCACTTGGCTTGGCATCAGGACTTGAATTACTGGCTTCCATATCTTCTGAAGAAGTACCCTGCGCCTGCTTCATTAACTCATCTGCACCTGGCTCCATGCCAAATCCCATTCCCTGACCATTTTCTCTAGCGTATATTGCTAGGGTCGCAGCCAAAGGAATGAACACATTCATTGGCACACCGCCAAATCGCGCATTAAATGAGACGCCGTCATTATCAATAACCAAGCCTTGAACAGCCGAATAACTAATATTAAGAACCAACTGCTCATCGCGAGTAAATTGATCAGGCACCATAACACCTTGCACCCGAGCATCTACTGCTAAATGAGGTGTCAAATCGTTATCTGTCATCCACTCATGAAGTGCTTTAATCAGATATGAACGACTAGGTGTTAAATTCATAGCTTCTCCAGACACACGACGTTTGATTAATCACGCATCTCTTTTTCAGCTTCAGACAAACTTAACTGAAAAGATTCACGCTCGAACAAACGCTTCATGTATGACAGCAATGCTGAACACTGAGTTGCTGGTAATTCGATACCCATGACAGGTAAACGCCACAACAAAGGTGCAATACAGCAATCCACCAGTGTGAACTCATCACTCATAAAAAATGGTTTTTCCGCAAAGATTGGTGCAATAGATACTAAGCTATCGCGCAACTCTTTTCTGCAGAAATCAAGATGATCTGGATCAGCAGTTCCCGCCAATAAAGCGTCTGCATAACCACACCAATCACGCTGAATACGATACATAAACAAACGACTATCCGCACGAGCAACCGGATATACCGGCAACAGAGGTGGATGCGGAAAGCGCTCATCTAAGTATTCCATCATGACACCTGGCTCATAAAGCACAAGATCACGATCTAACAAGGTTGGCAAGGTATTATATGGATTGAGCCCAGCGACATCTTCTGGAAGATCATCAACCTTGCAATCGACGATATCGACTGCAACACCTTTTTCTGCAAGTACGATGCGTACTCGATGACTGTAGTGATCATCACCATCAGAGAAGAAGGTCATGGAAGAACGTTTTGCTACAACTCCCATTGAGTTACCTCATTTTATTACAGGGGATCTAAAAACAAAAAACTACGCGACCCGATAAGGTCGCGTAGCAAACTATTCCTGATATCACACAGGATTAATGTATATCTCTCCAGTACTCACGCTTCAACAGGTAAGCAAAGAAGGTAAAGATAGCCAAGAAGATCAGTACGAAGGTACCAATACGCTCTGCCTGAAGTCTTGATGGCTCACCGACATAGGTCATAAAATTTGTCAGATCATAGATTGCCTGATCAAACTCTGCCGTTGTCATGCTGCCAGTACCTGGTTGTACTTTTAGGCATTGTCCACTACGAATCCCAGTTAACGGATCCAGTGTACCTGTATGACCACCACGCGCTTCTAACTCTTCACGAGAACAGGTGTTAATAACCACACCCTGCAGGTCTTCAAGTACGTTGGGCATACCTACATCAGCAAACACTGCGTTGTTGACACCAAAACGAGCTGAATCATCACGGAAGAAAGTGCGCATGTAGTTATAGACCCACGTACTACCACGTAGTCGAGTTTCTAGCGTTAAATCTGGTGGTGGAGCACCAAACCAACCCTCAGCATCACCTTTATCCATAGAGATGGTCATCAGATCATTGATCCCATGATCACCAAGGATTAAGTATTCTTCCATTAGATCTTCAGGAATACCCAGGTCCTGCGCAGTACGAGCAAAACGTTGATATTCCATTGAGTGACAACCCATACAGCGGTTGACGAATAACGCCATACCGCGCTGCAAAGACTCTTGATCACGAAGATCTGCCTTAAATGGCTCCATGTTGTAGTTTGACGCTGCAGCTGAAGCCAGCCCAGGCAAACATATTAGTAATACTGCAATAAGAAGTTTTTTCATCAGCCTGTCACCCTTTGCGGAACTGGTTTAGTGCTTTCCATTCTGGTGTAGAAAGGCATCAGAATGAAGTAAGCGAAGTACAGCACTGTACAGATCTGAGCAACCAAAGTACGCCCATCAGTCGCAGGCAAAGCACCTAGTATACTGAGGATGATAAAACTAATTGCAAAGACCACTAGGAATATTTTGCTGATCCAACCTTTGTAACGCATAGATCTAACAGGGCTGCGATCCAACCAAGGCAATACGAATAGTATTGCAATACCAGCGCCCATTACCACAACACCCCAGAACTTAGCATCTAAGCCAAACAAGCTGAAAGTAACAGCACGTAACATGGCATAAAAGGCGGTAAAGTACCAAACAGGTGCAATATGGTCTGGTGTTTTCAGTGCGTTTGCTGGCTCAAAGTTTGGCGCTTCGATGAAGAAACCACCCCCTTCAGGGAACCAGAACAGAACGATGGAGAAAACAAACAGGAAGACACCGACACCGACTAAATCTTTAACAGAGTAGTAAGGATGGAAAGGAATACCATCTTTAGGCACGCCATTTTCATCTAGATTATCTGTAATATCGATACCATCTGGGTTGTTTGAACCTACTTCGTGCAATGCAATAATGTGCAACACAACAAGCGCTAACAACACGATAGGTAATGCAACCACGTGAAGTGCAAAGAAGCGGTTCAAGGTAATACCTGAAATCAGATAGTCACCACGAATCCACTGTTGCAAGTCAGGACCAATGACTGGTATGGCACCAAACAATGAGATAATTACCTGAGCACCCCAGTAAGACATTTGACCCCAAGGCAGCAAGTAACCCATGAAAGCTTCAGCCATCAGTACTAGGTAGATGGTCATACCAAAGATCCACACAAGCTCACGTGGTTTTCTGTATGAGCCATACATCATTCCGCGGAACATGTGTAAATACACAACAACGAAGAATGCAGAAGCACCCGTTGAGTGCATGTAGCGCAGTAACCAACCGTATTCAACATCACGCATGATGTATTCCAACGACGCAAAAGCACCTTCAGCTGAAGGGTTGTAACTCATGGTCAACCAGATACCGGTGACAATTTGGTTCACTAGCACAAGCAGTGCTAAAGAACCGAAAAAATACCAAAAGTTAAAGTTTTTTGGTGCATAGTATTTAGCAAGATGGTCATCCCACATGGCAGTTGCAGGGAAGCGATCATCGATCCATCCCATCAAACCCGGATTACCTTTATTTCGTTTACCAGCCATTATACTTCCTCCGGATCTAGACCAATTATCAGGGTGTCATCATCCAGATACGCATGAGGTGGTATAACCAGATTCGTTGGTGCTGGTTGAGCACGATATACACGACCAGAAAGATCGAATCGTGAGCCATGACATGGGCAGAAGAAGCCACCTAACCAGTTTTCACCTAAATCTGAAGGTGCTATTTCCGGACGATACGTAGGAGAGCAACCCAAATGCGTACAGATACCTATCAGTACGGCATACTCTGGACGCAATGCACGCTCTGGGGTTTTTGGAATATAGTCAGGCTGTTCAGCACGATTAGATTCTGGATCAGCCAGACGGTCATTTTGACCTGCTAGACTTGCCAATGCCTCTTCAGAACGACGCACGATCCAGACCGGACGACCACGCCACTCAACGATCATTTGTTGACCTGGCTCTAGTTTACTTACGTCAGCACGCGCAGGTGCACCTGCCGCTCTGGCCTTGGCACTGGGATGCCAAGACGCAACGAACGGGACAGCAACCCCTACAGCACCCACTGCACCTAATGCAGATGTTGCACCGAGGAGGAGCCGACGCCGACCTTTGTTCACGCCGTCATTACTCATTAATTTCATCTCCACTCATTCAACTTCACCAGACAGAAATTGCCCAATTCAGTTGCCAGCTATTAAACCCAAAAATTGAATTCATCAAATGGCGGAAATATTAAAGAATTTACCCAATTTATACAAGGTAAAACCTTCCTACCTTATGCTAAGGCGCATAAAAAAACCCAGATAACCGAAGCCATCTGGGTTTCTTTTGCCACAGCCGCAATGGCTGTTGCAAATTAACGCTTGGAGAACTGTGGACGCTTACGCGCTTTGCGAAGACCCACTTTCTTACGCTCTACCATACGTGAGTCACGGGTTACGAAACCAGCTTCACGTAATGCAGGACGCAATGTCTCATCGTATTCCATCAACGCACGAGTGATACCGTGACGAATCGCACCAGCCTGACCGAAACCGCCGCCACCAGCAACAGTAACGTAAACATCAAACTTTTCAGAGTTACCTGTCAGTTGAAGAGGCTGCATAACGATCATACGAGCAGTTTCACGACCAAAGTAGTTTTCCATGGTGCGCTGATTGATGGTCACTTTGCCTGTACCAGGACGCAAGAAAACGCGTGCAGTAGAGGTTTTGCGACGGCCTGTGCCGTAGTATTGAGTTGTAGACATATTGCCTTCCCCTTAGATATTCAGTTCTTGAGGTTGCTGAGCCTGATGCGGATGTTCTTTGCCCGCGTAGACTTTCAGCTTAGAGTACATTGAGCGACCTAGTGGGCCTTTTGGCAGCATGCCTTTAACAGCTAACTCAATTGTACGCTCAGGGAAGGTCTGTACCATCTTGTTGAAGTTGGCTTCTTTCAAACCACCTGGGAAACCAGAATGACGGTAGTACATTTTGTCGTTACGCTTGTTACCTGTTACGTGAACTTTTTCAGCATTCACAACAACAATGTAATCACCCGTATCGACGTGTGGCGTAAATTCAGGCTTATGCTTACCGCGAAGACGGCGTGCAATTTCAGTTGCCAGACGACCTAGGGTTTTACCCTCTGCGTCTACAACGTACCAGTCGCGTTTAACTTCGGCTGGCTTGGCGCTAACAGTAGTTTTCATGGGTTTTTTCACCTTAACTCGTTAAGTCTCGATCCACGCAATAGTGATTCCGACTTACCTTATAGTTATTCGTTGCTAGAGATTGCTTTTTTCAAAGCTTTTTCTAACAAGCCTTCTTCCCCCATATCAGGGAGCGCAGCATTATACTTAGCTTAAACAAAAAAAACGAGCCTTTTTTGTCGAAATTTTATACAACTCTCGACCATAATCAGCTCGCTTTAATGTGATGGCGTGTACAGTATCCAGAATGACTTCAAACTCAGTCTTGAATCTTAACCAGTACACGACCTCTAACTTTACCATCAATTAATTCTGCAGCCGTCTGAACCACATCATCTAATCTAATTTCATGAGAGAGCACATCAAAATCAGCAGCCTCTAGCAATTCAGCTAATCGCTTCCAAGCTCGCTCACGATCAACAAGGGGACGCATAACACTGTCAATACCCGCTAACGTCACACCACGAAGAATAAATGGAGCAACCGTTGCAGGGAAATCCATACCCTGCGCCAAACCACAGGCGGCTACAACACCACCATAACGTGTTTGTGCACAAGCATTAGCAAGGGTGTGACTGCCAACCGAATCTATGACTGCAGCCCAGCGCTCTTTTTGTAAAGGCTTACCCGGTTCACTCAACTGCTGTCTATCGATAATGTCTGACGCACCTAGCGCCTTTAGGTAATCTGCTTCTTCAGGTCGACCTGTCGATGCAACAACGTGATAACCTAAACGACTAAGAAGTTTAACCGAATAACCTCCGACACCACCATTAGCCCCAGTGACTAGCACTTCGCCATCACCCGGCTTAACGCCTTTATCTTCAATCGCTTGCACACACAACATAGCGGTATAGCCTGCCGTGCCTGCTGCCATGACTTGAGCAGGGGTTAGACCTTCCGGCATCGCAATCAGCCAATCACTGTTTAATCGCGCTTTTTCAGCCAAGCCACCCCAATGTACCTCACCAACGCCCCACCCGTTTAGTAATACGAGGTCATCCGTTGCAAATCGATCAGACTCACTTTTAATGACTCGCCCGACCAGATCCACACCAGGAACCATGGGGAATTTTCTCACTACAGGGCCCTTTCCTGTGATAGCAAGACCATCTTTGTAATTTAAGGTGCTATAGATCACTTCAACAAGGACATCACCCTCAGGCAACTGCGCTTCATCGACTTCAATGAGCGCTGAGTGATAGCCTTTCTCTTCGTTCTTGTCTATTACGATTGCTTTGAACATGTGACCTCCAGCAGTTTTTATTGTATGCAAGCCGACTGCATTAACCCGCACGGTGCTCTCGTGCCAGGTATTCATGCGATTGCATCTCTAGCAAACGACTTTTTGTACGTTCGATCTCGAAAGATAAACGCCCTTCTGTGTAGATATCATGAATACCCACTTCAGCAGATAGAATCAGCTTGACACCACTGTCATAAAATTCATCAACCAGATTGATGAAACGACGAGCAGCATCATCGTTTTTAACCCCCATCTGCGGAACATTACTAACCAATACCTCGTGATAAATCTTAGCCAGCTCTATGTAATCATTTTGCGAGCGGGGACCCTCACAAAGATCCTTGAAGTTAAACCACACCACGTCTTCACAGACTCGACGACAAGGAATACGACGACCATTCACTTCAATTAGCTGATTATCTTTAGCTTCATTGATATCAGGAGCCAATCTTTCAAAGCTAGTATTTAGACTCGTATCGGCGGTTTCATCTAATGGAAAATGATAAAGTTCTGCTTGCTCCAACACTCTGAGACGGTAATCGATACCGCCATCAACATTGATCACTTCGGTATGTTTATTCAACAAAGCGATCGCGGGCAAGAAACGAGCCCGTTGTAACCCATCTTTGTAAAGCCCATCAGGAACAATATTGGACGTTGCCACCAAACTGACACCATTAGCAAAAAGCTGTTCCAATAATCCACCCAGAATCATGGCATCGGTGATATCGGATACAAAGAATTCATCAAAGCAGATAATACGCGTTTCTGACGCATATTTTTTACCGATTTCTACCAAAGGGTTTTTAGTTCCTTCCAGCTCTTTCAATTCACGATGTACACGCTGCATAAAGCGATGAAAGTGCGTCCGCATCTTCTGCTCGAAAGGCAAACTATCGTAGAAGGTATCCATCAAATAGGTTTTTCCACGACCCACTCCACCCCAAAAGTACAGTCCTTTTAACGGCTCTTTTTGATCTTTTTTGATCATTCCAGACAGCCGACGGATCATACTCGGTACGGGCGCATTCACTGATGCAATCAGTTCATCATACAAGCGCTGAAGGTGCTTAACCGCCATCTCCTGTGTTGCATCGTAGGAAAAGTCTTCCCGCTGTAGATCTTTCTGGTAACGCTCTAAGGGTGTCATAAACGCTTTTACCTCAGTCTCTGTCGTGACAAGCGCGAAACTTTACTGCGCTCGCATCCTGCTTGCAATGATCCATTGGCGTAACATACCACCGATTCATTCCCAGACCGCCCTTACGATCTCCATCGCCGCTTGGATGGGTGGTTCAGAAAATCGATCTTTACGACAGATAAATCCCAATGAAGCATCAATACTGACTTTATCCGCAATCACGATACCTTGCTCATGCGACGCTCTTAATGCAAGTGAATCCCTTGCCAAGGCTAATGCGACCCCTGACTGAACTAAATCCATCATGGATGATTCGACATCCACTTTGGCTACCACATTCGGTTCAAGTCCTAGATCGGCAAACACTCGAGCCAATAATCGATGATGAACGGACTCTGGTGGTGTCGCTATCCAGGGTAACAAAGACAAGGCCTGCCAATCTTTTCCTTTGACTAAAGCACGCCAGCTTGGTGGCGCTATGACACGATAATTAAAGTCCGCAAGAGGAAGAACGTGGAAACGTTGTTGAAACTCAACTAAACCAGGAAAACCCAAAGTAAATGCAACATCCAACGTTCCTTGCTCTACTTCTCTTAAAACACTTCCCGAAATGCCGTGACGCAACTCATAGGTCAATCCAGGATGATGATTCGCCATCATTTTCAAAAATGATCCCAAGCGTAAAAACTCAGGATCAACAATAGTACCTACTTTTAACTCGCCATGAACAATACCCTTAAGGCCTTCAGCGGCTGATTGAAATGCCGCAAAAGCTTCCAAAGCCTGTTCGGCAGAAGACAATAATCGCCGCCCTTCATCCGTCAACTGCATCCCTCTGGGGGTTCTCTTGAAAAGCACCAACCCCACTGAGTCTTGCAGCTTCTTTAATTGCAGACTCAGGGCTGGCTGAGTGATACACAATCGATCAGCCGCCCTTGTCAGGTTACCTTCTTGTGCTATTGCGACGAAGGCTTTGATAAGTGAATAATCCAATCATTGAATCCTTTTGCGTCATTCGGCATTTAAGATCCATTGTGCCGCTTTTTCAGCAATCATCAAAGTCGGTGAATTGGTGTTACCACTGGTAATCAATGGCATCACACTCGCATCCACCACTCGCAAACCTTTCACGCCTCTGACGCGCAGATGTGAATCGACGACTGCCATCGGATCATCATCACGTCCCATTTTTGCTGTACCCACAGGGTGAAAAATGGTGGTGGCGATATCACCTGCCAGCTTTGCCAACTCTTCATCGGTTTGGTATTGAACACCTGGACGCCATTCTTCTGGCTGATAAGCTTGCATGGCGGGTTGAGAAACAATCTCTCGCACCTGTCTTAAGCTTTGTGCCGCGATTTTACGGTCCTCTTCTGTGCTGAGATAATTCGGCGCAATCATGGGCGGATCATCAAATTTAGATGAACGTATCCGTATATGACCGCGACTGGTTGGATTCAGGTTACAGACACTGGCTGTAATGGCTGGAAAAGGATGTAGATCCTCTCCAAATGCATCTAAGCTTAGTGGCTGCACGTGATACTCAAGATTAGCGAAGGGCTGACTCGGATCAGACTTCGTAAATGCGCACAACTGACTGGGTGCCATACTCATCGGCCCAGAACGCTTCAGAACATACTCCAAACCGATCATTGCCTTGCCGATTAAGCTGTTCGCCATGGTGTTTAAGGTTTTAACGCCTTTAACCTTGTAAACTGCTCGAATCTGCAGATGGTCTTGAAGATTTTCACCCACTCCGGGAAGGTCGACTGTGACATCAATGCCATGCTCTTTTAGTAGCGGGGCTGGCCCAATACCTGACAATTGAAGAAGCTGTGGAGAGCCAATCGCACCCGCAGACAAAATCACCTCTTTGTTTGCCCTAACGGTGACCGCATCACCCCCACGACGAATAATCGCACCAGAACAACGAGGCTGCCCTTCTAAGGACGAATCAAAGATCAAGCGTTCAACCTGTGATTCAGTCCACACGGTCAGGTTACTGCGTTGCTTTGCGGGTCTTAAAAAGGCTTTGGATGTATTCCAGCGCCAGCCTTGACGTTGATTGACTTCAAAATAACCAACACCTTCATTATCGCCTTGGTTAAAGTCTTCTGTTTTGGGTACGCCAGCTTGAACAGCGGCATCCGCGAAGCTATCCAGCACATCCCAACGCAAGCGCTGCTTTTCAATACGCCATTCACCACCATGGCCGTGATAGTCTGAAAAGCGCTCAACGTTAGCGAGCTGTGGGTCTTGCCCCTCATCTAAACGATAATGATGCTCATGCTTTTTAAAATCAGGCAGGCTGTTTTTCCAACTCCAGGCATCATCACCGGTCAGTTCGGCCCAGCGATCATAGTCCCGCGCCTGACCTCGCAAATACAACATGCCGTTGATAGACGAGCATCCACCCAAGGTTTTACCTCGCGGGTAACGCAGGGTTCTTCCATTCAGTCCAGCATCCGGTTCTGTCTGAAAAAGCCAGTCGGTACGAGGGTTGCCGATGCAGTAGAGATACCCCACTGGAATATGAATCCAGTGGTAGTTATCTTTTTTACCGGCTTCAATTAATAACACTTTATTGTCTGGATTTTGGCTGAGTCGATTGGCGAGTAAACAACCCGCCGAGCCAGCTCCAATCACAATATAATCAAAGGGATCACGTGGCATAGCGACCTCCTAAATTACTTAGAAACCGGCATAGTGAATTCAGCACCCTTGGCAATACTTTCTGGCCAGCGCTGCATAATCGATTTTTGCTTGGTGTAGAAACGAACACCTTCTTCACCATAAGCATGCATATCACCGAACAGACTTTTCTTCCAACCGCCAAAACCATGCCACGCCATCGGAACGGGAATCGGCACATTGACGCCAACCATACCCACCTGTACCAAACGACCAAATTCACGTGCGACGTTTCCATCACGGGTAAAGAGTGAGACACCGTTACCAAATTCGTGACGGTTAATTAGATCCACCCCTTCTGCGAAGTCATTAACACGGACACACACCAACACAGGGCCAAAAATTTCTTCTTTATAAATGGTCATATCCGGCGTAACGTTATCGAACAGCGTACCACCCAGCCAATAGCCATTTTCATGACCAGGTACTGTATAACCACGACCATCCACTAACAGATCAGCACCCTCTTCAACACCTTTTTCAATATAACCCGTGATGCGCTCGAGAGCCTGTGCGGTCACAATAGGTCCCATCTCAGCATCCAGTTCGAGACCATTTTTGACCACGAGCTGTTTGGTTTTTTCAGTCAACTTCGGAATGATGGCATCGGCAGAATCACCCACAAACAGTGCCACAGAAATTGCCATACAACGCTCACCGGCAGAACCAAAAGCAGCTCCCATCAATGCGTCAACCGTCTTATCTAGGTCAGCATCGGGCATGATCAGCATATGGTTTTTAGCGCCACCGAGTGCCTGAACACGCTTACCAAAATGTGCGCCACGCTCATATATGTAATTGGCAATCGGCGTTGACCCGACAAAGGACAGTGCATGCACATCTTCATGCTCAATCAATGCATCCACCGCTTCTTTATCACCCTGAACAACATTGAACACGCCATCAGGGAAACCGGCTTCTTTCATTAAATCGGCATACATCAATGCGGGCGTTGGATCGGTAGGAGAAGGCTTTAAGACAAAGGTGTTACCCGCCGCAATCGCCACGGGGAACATCCACATCGGCACCATCACGGGGAAGTTAAAGGGCGTGATACCAGCAACGACACCCAAAGGCTGACGCATGGTCCAGTTATCAATACCCGTTGAGACTTGTTCGGTATAGTCGCCTTTCAGCAATTGCGGAATACCACAGGCAAATTCGATAATATCGATACCACGCTCCACTTCACCACAAGCATCGGTAAAGACTTTGCCGTGTTCTGCTGTAATCGCTTTTGCTAAGGCTTCTTTGTTTTCGTTAACCAATTGGAGAAAACGATTCATGAGCCTGGCACGACGAATCGGAGGGATGTTGGACCAAGCAGGAAAAGCAGCTTTCGCGGCTGCTACCGCTGTATTGACGTCATTGCGTGTTGCCAGTTTGACTTCACCGGTCTGTGTACCGGTCGCAGGATTATAAACAGGCTGCGAACGTGTCGACTCACCCGACACACGCTGTCCCGCAATATAATGTTCGATTGTTGTTATTGTCATGGTTTGAACTCCACCCTTGGTTATGCGATTACTTGACTGAGATCAATAAATATCTTGTCACGCAATGTCGCAAATACAAAGGGTGAAATCCAATGAGTATTTCAAAACTGCATTATAAGCATACGTTATGTTAGATAAATCTAAAAACTAGATACCGAACAACCTAACCAACAAAGGCAATAGCAGTGAGCTAAACACTCCTGTTAAACCCATCGCTAATCCTGCAAAAGCCCCCGCCAAAGCACTCGTCTGCATCGCATAAGCCGTGCCGAAACCATGTGCTGATAAGCCTAACGAAAAGCCCATCGCAGTCTCCGATTTTAATTTGAGCAACTTAAATACCAGAGGAGCGGCTAAGCAGCCAATAATACCCGTTAATAGTGCTAAACCAGCTGAAAGTGATGGATAGCCTCCTATCTGCTCGGAAATACCGATAGCGATAGGAGACGTCACGGATTTAGGTGCTAATGACAGTAGTAAGCGAGAATCTCCATCCATTGCTATACCAACCGCCAACGCTGTGGCAGCAGCAAATACACTGCCGGTAATACAAGTGACTAGTATAGGCAGCAATAATCGGCGAATCCGTGCCAAGTGATCATACAAGGGCACAGCCAACGCCACCGTCGCGGGACCTAACAAGAAATGTATAAATTGAGCACCCTCAAAATAGGTGTTGTAGTCAGTTTTGGTCAATATTAGCAAACCAATGATCATTAGCATTGAGACAAACACGGGATGAAGTAAAGCCGTCCCTCCCGCTTTACGATTAATCCAGGTTGCAACCAAAAAAGCGATCATGGTGACCACGATCCAAAACAGTGGACGTGCCGCAAAGTAAACCCAAAAGTTACCGATTTCCATTGGCTTTACTCCTGTTCTGTTGCCGCTGTTCAAGCTTTTGCATCATCCATGCAGTTAAAATCAAGGTTAACAACGTACTGATAACCAAAGATAAAAGTACTAACAACCAATGCTGAGCCAACAACTGAGCAAAGACCATCAAACCGACACCGGCTGGAATAAACAATAAAGAAAGATGGCGAATCAATCCCTCAGCGGGTAAACGCAAAAAGTCCGGCACTTTGCCATAGATCATCAGGCCGACCAGCAGAATCAACATACCCGCCACCGGCCCAGGAATCGGAATTCCTAGCCATACCATTAACCACTCACCAGCTAACTGGCATAGCAGCAATAACAACATACCCTGAACCATAACGACCTCCGTCAGGACGAAATTTTTAACTTAAGAAAATCGATTGGTTAACTCATTACCAACCATGTAAGCGTAACGAGGCACGATGAATACGCTGCTCTTCAGCCTCTATCTCCATCAAGTTATCGCGAATGCTGTGTATATGTTCTACCGCAGCTCGCTTGGCCTGCTCGGGCAAGCGATCAACCACCGCATGATATAAACGCGCATGTTGCCGGTCGATTAAGCGACGCTGAACCGGTCGGTGATACAGATTATTTAAAGAGGCGAACACAGAGCTAATTAATAGATCGGTTAGCGACTGCAAGGTATGAACCAATACCGGATTATGCGATGCCTCACAGACAGCGAGATGAAAAGCATGATCTAGCTTGGCATGTTCTCGAAGTTCTATCTCTTTACCCGACTGAGTCAACTCAACCATGGCTTCATAACGACGACGAATTAAAATAAAGTCTGCATCGGTTCCACGCATGGCCGCCAAACGAGCAGACTCTCCTTCTAGCAAGGCTCTGACTTCCAATAAGTCATAGATCGTGCGCGGATGTTCGCTGAATAAGTGCATCAATGGGGTTGCGGGTTCAGGCATTAACTTCGCGACAAACGATCCGCGCCCATGCTCAGTCAAAATGATGCCGCGTGCACGCAATAACTTAAGTCCCTCACGCAAGGCCGAACGAGAAAAGCCCAGTTTTTCAGATAACTGACGTTCTGACGGCAGACGCTGATCGGGTTTAAGCACACCATCTAAAATCAACGTTTCGATTCGTTCTGCAACCACATCAGCAATTTGGCGGATATCTTCAGTCATCTTATTTGTCACCTTACTGCCTGTTTCCTGACTGGTATGACCAGTATAGATAAGCAACCTGATCCGAATGATCTTTTAGACAATATAACCAATAATCGCTGACTTAAAAGCCTTTTGATGTGAACAGCCAAAATATCTGGTATGACCAGTTTGTTTAAAGGTTGACCTATCTGGGTTCTGCGCCCAAGATTCATTAACTTAAAATTATAAAAATGCGGTCAGCCTTCAACACAGGATAGCAATAATGAATATTCTTTATGACGAACACCTCGACGGTGCCATACCCATGCCTGATCGAACCGCTTTGCTGCATAAACTCAGCATTCGTGTTCCAGATCTACACATACTGCGCACAGACGAAGAACTAAAGCCTTATGAGTGTGATGGGTTAGCCGCTTATCGCGTGATGCCATTATTGGTTGTACTACCAGAAACTATCGAACAAGTTCAGCGCATTATGGAAACCTGTCATGAACTGAATGTTCCTGTGGTTGCTCGTGGCGCAGGGACTGGCTTATCAGGTGGCGCCCTGCCGCTTCAGCAAGGCGTATTGTTAGTGATGGCCAAGTTTAACCGTATTCTTGAGGTGAACCCAGAAGGTCGATATGCACGCGTCCAGCCAGGAGTAAGGAATCTAGCGATTTCAGAAGCATCGGTCGCACATGGTCTTTATTACGCACCTGATCCCTCTTCACAAATCGCTTGCTCGATTGGTGGTAATGTTGCCGAAAATGCGGGCGGCGTTCACTGTCTCAAATATGGTTTAACCGTTCATAACCTGATCAGTGTCGAAATCGTCACGATTGAAGGCGAACGCATGACGTTGGGTAGTGATGCCCTCGATGCGCCCGGCTTTGACCTAATGGCTCTTTTTACTGGCTCTGAAGGAATGCTCGGCATTGTGGTGGAAGTTAAGGTCAAACTCTTACCGAAACCACAAGTGGCACGTGTCTTGATGGCCAGCTTTGATGATGTCGAAAAAGCAGGTTTAGCAGTGGGAAGCATAATCGCCGCAGGCATTATTCCTGGCGGTTTAGAGATGATGGACAACCTAGCCATTCGCGCTGCCGAAGATTTTATTCACGCCGGTTACCCAGTAGAAGCAGAAGCCATTTTACTCTGCGAGCTGGACGGTGTTGAATCTGACGTGGATGAGGAAACCGCGCGCGTACAAGAGGTTCTTGCTCAATCGGGAGCGATTGCCGTACAAATTGCTAAAGATGAGGCTGAACGCCAGCGTTTTTGGGCTGGCCGTAAAAATGCGTTTCCTGCCGTAGGCCGTATCTCTCCTGACTATTACTGTATGGATGGCACCATTCCTCGCCGTGAACTACCTGGCGTTCTTAAAGGCATTGCGGCACTATCTGAGAAATATGACCTGCGCGTTGCCAACGTTTTCCACGCGGGTGATGGCAATATGCACCCACTGATTTTATTTGATGCGGACCAACCCGGTGGCTTGGAAACCGCAGAAGCTTTAGGGGGAGAAATCCTAGAACTTTGCGTCAAAGTGGGTGGAACGATTACCGGTGAGCACGGTGTTGGTCGTGAGAAAATCAACCAGATGTGTGCTCAGTTTAATGATGATGAATTGGAACTGTTTCATGCAGTTAAAGCCGCTTTCGATCCAAAACGCTTACTGAATCCTGGCAAAAACATTCCGACCCTCAATCGGTGTGCAGAATTTGGAGCCATGCATATCCATCGTGGCGAACTCCCCTTCCCTGAACTGGAGCGTTTTTAATGTCAGCGACTCAACACAATCAATCTTCGCCTAATAGACCAGGGGATCGCCTAAGTGCCGCATCAGAAACCGCTTTACTGGAGCAGGTGTGCGAAGCGTTAAATGAAGGCACTGCACTGAATATCCAAGGCGGCAACAGTATAGCCTTTTTAGGCAGAACTGCGCAAGGTAATGTTCTGAATACAAAAATTCACACAGGCGTGGTTAACTACGACCCGACTGAACTGGTGGTTTCGGTAAAATCAGGCACCTCTTTAGCTGAGTTGGAAAATATTTTAGCGGAAAAAGGTCAATCTTTACCCTTCGAACCACCCCACTTTACTGAACATGCCACTGTCGGTGGCATGGTAGCCGCAGGCATAGCAGGTCCTAGAAGACCTTGGGTCGGATCAGTACGTGATTTCGTTCTGGGAACGAAAGTGATTACGGGTCACGGTAAGCTGCTGCGCTTTGGTGGCGAAGTCATGAAAAACGTTGCAGGCTATGATCTTTCAAGGTTGATGGCAGGAAGTTTTGGCTGCCTAGGTTTGATCACTGAAGTATCCATGAAAGTGTTACCTAAGCCCCGCCATGAAAGACATCTAAGCCTTAACTATGATCAAAAAACAGCGCTGAAAAAATTGACTGAGTGGGCACAACAGCCCCTTCCTATTACGGGCGCCTGCTTCTACCAAGATCAACTTTATTTAAGACTTGAAGGTGGTGAAGCCTCAGTAAATAACTTTGCTGACAGCCTACAAGGTGTTGAACTAGACCCTCAATTTTGGCATGAGTTAAAAGAGCAGAAACTGGCATTCTTTAACAACTCCCAACCCTTATGGCGCCTATCGCTTCCGGCAGATGCGAAACAACCTTCATTGCAAGGTGATTGCCTGATTGACTGGGGTGGCGCACAGCGCTGGTTCAAAACCTCTGACGCTGAAGCTGAAATTCGCAGTCAAGCATCTGAATTGGGCGGACATGCGACCTGTTTTACCACAGGCATAACGGATCAACCTTTCCAACCCTTACAACCACTGTTGATGCGTTACCACCAACAACTTAAAGCGCAACTGGACCCGAAAGGTATCTTCAACCCAGGACGCATGTATAGCGACTATTAAGCAGAGAGAATAATAAGATGCAAACAAACCTGTCTGAAGACGCTAAAAAACTCCCGCGCGCCAAAGAAGCGGAAGAGATTTTGCGAAGCTGCGTGCATTGCGGTTTCTGCACAGCGACCTGTCCTACCTATCAAATTCTAGGCGATGAATTAGATGGCCCTAGAGGTCGCATCTATTTGATGAAAAGTTTTTTTGAAGGCGGTGAAGTCACACGAGAAACTCAAGCTCACCTTGACCGCTGCCTGACTTGTCGTAATTGTGAAACCACCTGTCCATCCGGCGTTGAATATCACACTCTATTAGATATCGGCAGAGCCGCTATTGAAGAAAAAGTGGGTCGTCCGATGGGCGAGAAAATGATGCGCAGCGCACTTCGCACCGTGTTAACAAGACCTCAAATTTTTGATCCTTTGTTAAAAACAGGACAACTGTTTCGTCCATTATTACCCAAAAGCTTAAAACAAAAAGTACCTGCCAATTCAGTCAAAGCCAAAGCAAGACCGACTGAAACACACACTCGGAAAATGCTGATCTTAGAGGGCTGCGTTCAACCCACATTATCACCAAATACCAATGCAGCCACGGCTCGCGTATTGAACAAACTGGGTATTCAAGTAATAAGTGCTGCCGAAGCAGGTTGTTGTGGTGCCGTGGACTATCATCTAAACGCTCATGAAGCAGGACTGCAAAGAGCCAGACGCAATATTGATGCTTGGTGGCCAATGATAGAGTCAGGTACAGAAGCAATCATTCAAACGGCCAGTGGTTGTGGTGCCTTTGTCATTGAATATGGTCACCTATTAAAAGATGATCCTACCTATGCGAAAAAAGCCCAGAAAATCAGCAGCCTAAGTAAAGATCTGGTAGAGATATTGAAACAGGAAGATTTAAGTAGCTTAGCTGTTAATGCAGATAAAAAACTTGCATTTCACTGCCCATGCACGTTACAACATGCATTAAAATTAAACGGCGCAGTAGAATCTATTCTTAAAAAAATTGGATTTTCATTAACGACAGTTCCTGACTCTCACCTCTGCTGTGGTTCAGCAGGCACCTATTCGGTGACTCAACCAGAACTTTCTACTCAGCTTCGTGATAATAAACTAGATGCCCTAGAAAGCGGTCAACCTGACGTCATTGCGACAGCGAATATCGGTTGCCAAACACACCTTAATGGTGCCGGACGTACCCCTGTTCGGCATTGGATTGAAATCCTAGAAGATGCGATCACATCTTAATACAACAACAATTGGAGATAATGAATGTTTACTAAATCGGCTCTCACCTTAACTGAAGCAAACCAACTGGTCGAAGCTGCCCTAGCGGAAGCAAAACAACATGGCTGGTCGGTTGCAGTCGCCGTAGTCGATGATGGGGGCCATCTTCTTGCCATGCAGCGTATGGAAGATTGTGCAGCGGTCAGCGCTTATATTGCGATTGAAAAAGCACGCAGTTCCGCATTAGGTCGTCGTGAAACCAAGATTTATGAAGATATGATCAACAATGGTCGTAACGCCTTTTTGTCAGTGCCGGTCATTACCGCAACAATGGAAGGTGGCGTTCCGGTAATGCACGATGGTCAGGTGGTAGCTGCTGTGGGAGTATCAGGCGTCAAGCCCGATCAAGACGCCCAAGTGGCTAAAGCAGGTGCTGCCGCGCTTTCCGCTTAATCTGGAAAAGCACTCTCGGTTAAACCTTTTGGGCGATGATTGCATCGCCCTTTCCTCAAACCTGCTACACCTTGATATAAAGGCAGTATTTACAACGACTGCTCACCTTCTGCTAAAAAGACTATTCGAAACAATTCGATCGCCCATCACTATAAATCATTTACTTTCAATTACTTGTGAGATAAATAGTTCATATTCACGCCATATGCAAATATTTAGCTAAAATAACTATTTTATGAAAATAAAAAAGATAATTAGGCTGCCTTATTAATAGAAATACAATTTTTATTCCTTCAAAATAGCTCGGCTTAGCTGTGGGCTCTGTGGTTATACGCTGCCACAAGGTTGATAACCTCAATTTCCACACTAAACCAACAACAATAACGAATGGGAAACACATCAATGGAAGCATTAGTTAATACGATTAACGGCTTTATTTGGAGCGATGCTCTAATCTTTCTCTGCCTTGGTGCAGGTCTGTTTTACTCAATTCTGACTCGCTTTGCACAGGTTCGTCATTTCAAAGAGATGTGGCGCCTGCTGTTCAATAACAACGAATCTGATAAAGGTATCTCCTCTTTCCAAGCACTCGCCGTTTCGCTATCTGGTCGTGTGGGTGTAGGTAACATTGCGGGTGTTGCTGCAGCTATCGGCTTTGGTGGTCCTGGGGCTATTTTCTGGATGTGGGTGGTAGCCTTTCTTGGTGCAAGTACCGCTTACGCTGAGTCAACGCTAGGTCAGATCTACAAGGTTAACGACAATGGTCAATACCGTGGTGGTCCAGCCTACTATTTTGAACGCTGCCTAGGCTGGAAATGGCTAGGTGTTGTCTTCGCTATTTCAGCTATCGTTGCGTGCGGTATCTTCTTACCTGGTATTCAAGCTAACGCTGTAGGTAACGCGGTTGCTCAAGTATTTGGTGAAGGCCAAATGGTCTCCAGTAGCTTTGGCGAAGTGGGTAGCACTAAACTGATCGCATTAGCAGTCATTTTAATTGTACTGGCGTTCATTATCTTTGGTGGTATTAAACGCATCGCTCACTTCACTCAGATCGTCGTACCTTTCATGGCGCTGGGTTACATCATCATGGCATTGATCGTTATCTTCCTAAACTTAGATAAAGTTCCTGGAATTTTCGGTCTTATCCTAACAGATGCTTTCACCGCTCAAGCAGGTTTCGGTGCAGCAATTGGTTGGGGTGTCAAACGTGGTATTTACTCTAACGAAGCAGGTCAAGGTACAGGTCCTCATGCCGCTGCCGCTGCTGAGGTTCAGCATCCTGCTCAACAGGGTCTAGTTCAAGCCTTCTCTGTTTATGTTGATACGCTGTTCATCTGTACTGCAACCGCATTGATGATTCTGATCACTCAGCAATACAACGTTCAAGGCACACTGGAAGCTGGTCAGTTCATCATTCAGAACGTACCTGCAGAAACCGTGATTGGTTCACCGGCCTTCACTCAGATGGCTCTGCAAAGTGTGTTTGGTGGAGTGGGTCCAATCTTCGTCGGTATCGCGTTATTCTTCTTCGCCTTTACCACCATTCTGGCTTACTACTATATCGCTGAGACCAATGTTGCGTACTTGCGTCGTGCACTTAACCTTGGCATCCCACTGACATTAGTCAAACTGGTTATCATGTTCATGGTTGCTTATGGCACCGTCAATACTGCTGGTTATATCTGGGATCTTGGTGATGTTGGTGTCGGTCTAATGGCATGGATCAACATTCTTGGTATTTTGGTTATCTTCTTTGTTTCTAAGCCCACGATGAAAGCACTTAGAGATTATGAAGAACAGCAAAAAACCGGTGGTCCGATTACTTTCGATCCAGTTAAATTAGGCATCAAAAATGCAACGTTCTGGGAAGAAAGACTGAAAGAGCAGCAGTCTAAGAAGTAATCCCTCGATTATTTTTCATCGATCAAAGCCAACCTCCGGGTTGGCTTTTTTTTACACCCAAGAAGGAAGCCTTAAGTACTTATCCCTTTAAGCAGCCACTTACTTTACAGCCAATAAAAAACCGCGTTACCGCGGTTTTTTTATCATTAAAAGAGCAGGGTTATCTCATCACAATAACAAACGTCTTATATCACTCAACAAGCCAGTTAAATCCGTTAGGAATCGACCTGCATCACCACCGTTAATCG
This sequence comes from Nitrincola schmidtii, assembly GCF_008973715.1. Lineage (GTDB taxonomy): Bacteria > Pseudomonadota > Gammaproteobacteria > Pseudomonadales > Balneatricaceae > Nitrincola > Nitrincola schmidtii. The sequence continues at coordinate 113,506 of NZ_WBOL01000002.1, read as the reverse complement.
CACGGTGATCATAAGAAAGACATAAAGGCATCATCAAACGCGGTTCAAACTCTTTACCGTTCCAACGTGGTTTGATATCGGCTCTTGAGACACCGAGAATGGCGACTTCCGGTGCATTCACGATGGGGGTGAAGCCTTGTCCGCCAATGCCACCCAAGCTTGAAATGGTAAAGCATGCACCCTGCATTTCATTGGGTTTGAGTTTGCGATCTTTGGCTTTACCTGCCAACTCAGCCGCTTCACGAGATAGCTGATAGACACTCTTCTTATCGGCATCCTTGATCACAGGAACCATCAGACCATTAGGCGTATCGACTGCAAGACCGATGTTGACATATTTTTTGTAAACAACATGCTCACCATCCGCATGAAGGGAGGCATTGAATTTCTGATGACGGCTGAGGGCAATCGCACAGGCTTTAATCATGAATGGCAGTGGAGTCAGTTTAACACCTGACTTCAGCGCCTCTTCTTTCATCTCTTTACGGAAAGCTTCCAGTTCAGTGATATCGGCATCATCAAATTGCGTCACGTGTGGAATATTCAACCAGCAGCGCGCCATATTGTCGCGGGTTAAGCGATCAATCTTGCTTAGCTTGACCATTTCCACTTCACCGAACTGAGTGAAGTCGACTGCAGGAATGGCTGGAATACCAGAACCACCCGTAACCACGGCACCTTTTGGCTGTTCAGCAAGCTGTTTCAAGCTAGTCTTCACATAAAGCTGCACGTCTTCTTTCAGAATACGATTACGTGGGCCAGTGCCGGCGACGTTTGCAAGATCAACACCAAACTCACGTGCCAGTGCTCGAACCGCAGGGCCTGCATGGACTTGACGATTACTCTTTTCAAGCGCATTCAGATCAGCCACAGGAGCCGATTTAGCTGGAGCAGGTGCAGCAGGTGCCGAGACCGCTGGTGCTGAAGTAGATGCTGCCGGTGCAGCCGCGACTGGAGCCGCTGCCGCTGGAGCAGAACCTGCTACTTCTAATTCAAGCAACAGGTCATTTTCATTAACCTTGTCGCCTTCTTTGATGTGCATCACTTTAATCACACCCGACTTAGGTGCCGGTACTTCCATTGATGCCTTATCGGTTTCCAGTGTGATTAAACTATCACCTTCGTTGATGCTATCGCCGGCTTTTACTAAGACTTCGATAACATCGACATCAGAAGCGCCACTCAGATCAGGAATCAGTACCTTTTCAACACCGCCTGCGGCGGCAGGTGCAGCGGCAGCTGGTTGAGGTGCTGGAGCGCTTTCTGTTTTAGGTGCTTCGACTGCAGGGGCTGGAGCCGAAGATGCACCTACCACTTCCAGCTCAAGCAACAGATCATTTTCATTGACCTGATCACCTTCTTTGATGTGCATCGCTTTGATGACACCGCCCATGGGGGCCGGTACTTCCATTGATGCTTTGTCAGTTTCCAGTGTGATGAGACTATCGCCTTCTGCAATGGTGTCACCAACCTTAACTAGCACTTCAATGACATCAACATCCGATGCACCGCTCAAGTCTGGAATCAGTACTTTCTCAACTGAACTAGACTGCGCAGCTGCAGGCGCAGCAGCCGGTGCAGATGCGGCAGGCGCAGATTCCGCTTCGGGTGCTGGAGCTGGAGCCGCTTCTTCGGCTGCACCAGCTTCTACTTCCAACTCCACAACGGCATCACCCTCACTGCAAGTATCACCTTCCTTCAGTAGGATTTTGGTGATTTTACCCGCTGCCGTGGATGGTACTTCCATCGATGCTTTGTCTGTTTCTAATACGATCAGTGAATCGCCTTCTGCGATCACATCACCTTCTTTAACGCAGACCTCGATAATGTCTACGCCGTCATAACCGCCGATATCCGGAACTGTTACTGTAATTTTGCTCACAATCTTATCCTCTCGCTATAGCTATCAGAAGTACCTGTATTACACGGTCCAAGGAGCCGGTTTTTCAGGGTTGATGTTGAACTTCTGCATAGCTTTAGCGACAACAGACGCTTCAAGTTTGCCTTCTTCCTGCAGTGCTTTCAGTGCAGCAACCACCACATAGTGACGATTCACCTCAAAGAATTCACGCAGTTTGGCACGGGTATCAGAACGACCAAAGCCGTCGGTTCCCAGTACTTTGTAGCGACGTGGAATGTATTCACGCAACTGATCTGCATACATTCGCATGTAGTCAGTTGACGCAATCACGGGACCTTCGCGACCTTTCAGACACTGCTCTACGTAAGACTCACGTGGCTGATCTTCTGGATGCAGCATATTCCATCGATAAACCGCTTGTGCATCACGACGCAGTTCGTTAATTGATGTGGTGCTCCAAACATCCGATTCGATACCATAGTCTTCACGCAGAATCGTCGCTGCTTCACGCACTTCACGAAGGATTGAACCACAGCCCATCAATTGCACACGAAGATCAGCTTTTTTGCCTTCTTCGAGCAAGTACATGCCTTTGATGATGCCTTCTTCAGCGCCAGCCGGCATATCAGGATGCTGATAGTTTTCATTCAAGGTAGTGATGTAGTAGAACTTGTTCTCTTGGTCGTGGAACATACGCTTCAGACCATCTTGAACAATAACCGTCAACTCATAACCGTAGGTTGGGTCGTAGCTGACACAGTTAGGGATCATCTGCGCCATCAAGTGACTGTGTCCATCCTGATGCTGTAAACCTTCACCATTCAAGGTAGTACGACCTGAGGTTGCACCGATCAAGAAACCACGGGCTTGTGAGTCACCTGCAGCCCAAGTTAAGTCCATGACACGCTGGAAACCAAACATCGAGTAGAAGATGTAAAACGGAATTACGGGGCAGTTATTGTTGCTGTAAGAAGTCGCACAGGCTAACCAAGCACTGAATGCACCCGATTCGTTAATACCTTCTTCCAGAATTTGACCCGTTTTAGATTCTTTGTAGAACATGATTTGGTCACGGTCATGCGGAGTGTAGCGCTGTCCCTGAGAGGTATAGATACCTAACTGACGGAACATCCCTTCCATACCGAACGTACGTGCTTCATCAGGAACAATCGGAACAATACGATTACCAACGTTCTTATCTTTAACCAATGTACTCAGTACACGGTTCAGCGCCATTTGCGTTGAAATTTCACGCTCACCGGTGCCTTTCAGCTGACTAGCAAAGGCTTCAAGTTCTGGCGTATCAAGCTTGTCAAAGGTGTTACGTCTTGCAGGATAGAAACCACCTAATTGCTTACGACGCTCAAACATGTACTTCATTTCTGGAGAGTCAGGCGACGGACGGTAGTAAGGAACCGTTTCTAACTGCTCATCATCCAGAGGAATATTAAAGCGATCACGGAAGGCTTTTAAGTCGTCAATCGCGACTTTTTTCATCGAGTGCGTATCGTTTTTAGCTTCGCCCGATTGACCTGTACCGTAACCCTTAACCGTTTGAGCCAGAATTACAGTAGGCTGACCTTTATGGTTCATCGCCGCATGATAAGCCGCATATACTTTGTAAGGGTCATGACCGCCACGGTTTAGGTTCATAATATCCTGATCGGTCATGTCTTTGACCATCTCTAACAATTCAGGATACTTACCAAAGAAATGTTCACGCGTATAAGCGCCGCCGTTGGCCTTGTAGTTTTGCAACTCACCATCGACCACTTCATCCATACGCTTCAGCAGTAGGCCTTTGTCATCCTTCTCGAACAATGGGTCCCAATGACGACCCCAAAGACACTTGATAACGTTCCAGCCTGCGCCACGGAAAATAGATTCCAACTCTTGTACGATTTTACCGTTACCACGAACCGGACCATCTAAGCGCTGCAAGTTACAGTTGACCACGAACACCAAGTTTTCCAGCTGTTCACGTCCTGCCAGTGAGATAGCACCTAAAGATTCAGGCTCATCACATTCACCATCGCCCAAGAAAGCCCATACTTTACGATTGCCACGCTTAACTAAGTCACGCGCAGACAAATAACGCATAACGTGTGCTTGATAAATCGCTTGAATTGGACCAAGACCCATGGAAACGGTTGGGAATTGCCAAAAGTCTGGCATCAACCAAGGGTGGGGGTATGAAGACAGACCGTTACCATCAACTTCACGACGGAAGTTATCCATCTGCTCTTCAGTCAGACGACCTTCTAAATAAGCGCGAGCATAAATACCCGGTGAGATATGGCCTTGGAAAAACACCATATCTGACTCACGATCCCCTTCAGGACCATGAAAAAAGTAATTAAAACCAATATCATATAGCGTTGCAGAAGAGGAGAAACTGGAAATGTGTCCACCTAATGCATCACTGTTATCATTGGCACGCATCACCATCGCCATGGCATTCCAACGGATAAATGATCGAATACGGCGTTCCATAAACAGATCGCCCGGCATTCTCGCTTCATCTTTTGGTGAAATGGTATTACGGTAATGCGTAGTTAAGGAACCTGCTGCGCCAAGACCTATGTCTGATGCTTTGCTACCTAATTTCTGTAAAATAAAACGAGCGCGATCATCGCCCTCGTTCTTTGCTACTGACTCAAGTGCATCTAGCCACTCTTGAGTTTCAATCGGATCCACATCTTCTTTTATATCGTGCACTTTTATTATCTCCAAACAGCAGATGACTGTAGTTTTGAAAGACTAGACGTATACAGCTGATTTTGCATGCTGCACCGCACAGATTATTTTGTAGTAATACTACCTTTTTTAGTCAAAACTGTCCATAAAACCATGCTTAAAGGGTTATTTTGCAGTGCAGCAATTTATTTTTGTAATAAAAGTACAAGAAATATAATTTTAACTTGTTGTTTTATCTTTTGTATTTAGTTCAACTCGCCGTAAAGAGCGTTCGACTCGGGTATTTTATCTACCCTGTTCTTGTAGTGCATCCTCGACATAAGAAAGATGATCTTGCACAGCCTTTCTTGCCAAACTGGCATTACCAGCTTCAATGGCTTCAAGCAACACACCATGCTGATCATGTATCGTGCGACGATAGTCAGGTTTTGGGTAAATTTTCGAAAGATTGTCACCAATATGATGGCTTAACAAACTAAACAAGGCACGCATCATATGCAGTAAAACCGTATTATGTGCCGCAGCCGCAATGGACAAATGAAACTCCACATCTGCCTTAACCTCTTGCTCAAACATGCGCTGATCATGGCAACGCTGCAACTCTTCATAGCAATGACGGATTTTTTGTTTATCTGCAGAGGTTCCACGCAAGGCGGCGTAGTATGCGGATACCCCCTCCAGCGCATGCCTGAATTCCAGCAGGTCGTATTGTGCCTCTGGATGAGTCTCAAACAGCTTCATCAAGGGATCAGATAGACCCGAGCCCAGCGTTTCGTTAACAAAGGTTCCACCGCCTTGACGACTGGTTAATAAACCTCGTGCTATTAACTTTTGTACCGCCTCACGAAGCGACGGGCGAGATACACCAAATTTAACTGCTAGCTCTCTTTCAGGTGGGAGCCGCTGCCCGGGTATGAAAGTCCCTTCAAGAATCATCTCTTCTATCTGACTCATAATCACATCAGATATTTTTGGCTGCTTAACGTTTTTGTAAACCATCTGTCCTGCCATTGATCTGTATTAAAGGTCGTGTTTTATGTATTAGTTTATGTTATTGACCTCATCACAATAATTTAACCACAAACTCACTGACATAGCAGTGACTTAATCGTATAGTCACTCGTTTATCTAAGTAACAGGTTTTGTCGTTATGGAAGTCACTTCATGGATGGTGGTTGAGCGCATATTTCAGACCATCTTCCCGTTGCTTGCGATCGTCTTAGTTGGCTTTATTTATGCTCGCAAACGCCCGACAGATATGTCTGTTGCCAACAAGGTGAATATTGATATCTTCACACCGGCACTGATCTTTTCGGTCATGTCTGCTGAAAACTTCGATCTTCCTAACTATTATCCTCTTGCCATGGCCGCAGTTCTGGTGATTATTTTGTCAGGAATACTCATTTGGCCTTTATGCCGTCTTATTGGCGTCAAACCGAAAACCTTCTTACCCCCTATGATGTTTTCCAACAGTGGCAATCTGGGTATACCGCTAATTGTCTTGGCCTTTGGTGAAGCGGCTTTACCTGCAGCAGTCGTTCTATTCCTAGTGGAGAACCTGCTTCACTTTACCCTAGGCTTATACATTCTGGATAACAAAACCAAACTGTTGCAACTACTTAGAATGCCGATGATTATCGCGACGATTGCCGGTGTTGCTTGGAGTTATACCGATTGGATCCTTCCAGCACCCTTAAGGACCTTTGTGGATATGCTTGGCCAGATTGCCATTCCTCTGATGTTGTTTGCCCTTGGCGTTCGCATGACCAGTATTGACTTTACGCATTGGAAAATCGGGGTATGGGGAGCGATACTGGCACCGGTAACGGGCTTAGCGATAGCCCTGTCTTTACAGCCTTTTTTCCAGTTAGAAGCACAACACTTTGCCTACTTACTTCTTTTTGCTGCTCTTCCACCAGCGGTACTTAATTACATGGTGTCTGAACGTTACAATCAGGAACCGCATCTAGTCGCCGCAATCGTATTGATTGGCAATGTGGGTAGTTTGTTGTTTATTCCTGTGGTTCTGGCTTTCACGCTCTGACAACCAACCCCATAGAGTTGATTGTCAGAAGGCGGTATTGCGATTGTTACTGCTGAGGAGTGGTTTCTAACAGTAATACGTCACGGTTTCGCTCCAATGTCGCCGGACCGATACCTTGCACTTGGGTCAGCTCTTCAATGCTAACAAAACCACCTTTTTCAGTTCGATAATCAACGATTGCTTGGGCTTTCGCAGGCCCAACACCTGATAATGCAGCGGCTATTTCACTCGCTGTCGCACTATTGATATCAATAGGTGAAGTGGCTTGTACAGATGAACTGAGTGCTAATGCAAAGATAAGTGCGAATGCACCCAAAATTGAGCGTTTCATAGGAGACCTCCTTGTTGATAAGTAACTGACTTCCTAGTCAGTTTGGAAATCTTAAATCCTTTTACAAAAAAAGCCAGATAGATTTGAGCCTATCTGACTTTCTATTGATCGAAATCAAATTTTAGCAAAAACCAGCCGTTCGTATATCAGACAAAATTGCTGAACAGCTTTCGGCAGGATCTTTTGCTTGAGTAATAGGACGACCAATCACTAAATAACTACTACCCTGCTCTAATGCAGAGACCGGTGTCATGATTCTCTTTTGATCGCCTGATTCTGAATCCGCAGGACGAATTCCTGGGGTCACGAGGCAAAACTCTTTAGGTAAGCTGGTTCTTAATAGAGCAGCCTCCTGTGCCGAGCAGACAACCCCATGTAAACCTGATTGTGCGGTTAAGTGTGCTAAACGCTCAACCTGTAAGGCTGGATCTATGTCGATACCCAATTCTTCAAGATCCGACTTCTCCATACTCGTTAGTACCGTTACTGCGATGAGTAGAGTTTGACTATTCGCTTGGGACAGTATATTAACAGCTGCTTCCATCATTCTTCGACCACCAGAAGCATGGACATTAACCATCCATACACCCAGTTCCGCAGCGGCTTTAACCGCCATAGCGGTAGTATTGGGTATGTCATGAAATTTCAAATCGAGAAACACATCAAAGCCCTGCTGCTGTAACGCCTCAACAACAGCTGGACCTGCTCGTGTAAACAGTTCTTTACCAACTTTTACTCGACAATCCTTGGGATCCAATAACGACGCCATACTGAGGGCAGAAGTTTGATCTGGGTAGTCTAGTGCGACAATGATAGGGCTTTTTGAGTGTGACATGGATTTTCCTAAACTATTCACCTTCTAAACCTTGAATCAGACGAGTACTGTCCCAAGTTTTGCATGAAGGGCACTGCCAATAGAGCTGCTTGCTTTCATAGCCGCAGTGTTGGCACTGATATTTGGGTTTGCTTTTAACTAACTGACCAGTTAACTCTTTTAAAATCATTAAACGATCACGCTCTTCAGGGTTACTTTCTTGTAACTTAAGATCGATTAAGTAGTGAAAACCTTTCAGTGAAGGATGTTTTCTGAGAGCGTTGACCATATATTCTGAAGCAGCAGCTATACCTAACTCTTTTTCAATCAATTGTGCTCGCTCAATCCATGCGGTTGTGGATGGATTCATCGCTAAACACCGATCTAAATAGCTTGCATAGGCATCAGAATTACCCATTTCCGAAAAGCACTTTGACAGCATAGTTAGGGTTTCTGGAATCATTTTGGCATCTTGATCAGATACCTCTTTGAGGTGCTTGACCGCACCTCTCCATGCATGTTTTTTCATCCGGTGCTGCGCCCACATCAGATTGGCTCTAACGCAGGTTGGATCCAATCTTAAGGCTTGTTTGAGCCAGCTTTCGACTTCAGAATCATTGCTATCCAATGCCACTAAAGCCAATTCGCAAGCATAATTAGCCATTTCATGACCAATATCAGCGCGTTTTGAATCTGGTAATTTCAAAGCAGTTTTTAACGCTAGCTGCCATTCTTGCTGCGCTTCATAAAGCTTGGCTAATTGACGACGAGCAAGATGCCGCTGTTCATCTCGAGGGTTTTCGGCAATAACCGACTGCAACAATCCTTCAGCGCGCTCAAGCAAACCCACTGCTTTGTAGTCTTTCGCTAGGGATAGTTGAATGCGGATAAAATCCTCATGCAAAAGGTCTGTTCGCGCTAATAATGTTTGATGCATCTCGATAGCGCGATCGTATTCACCTTTTCGCCTGAATAAGTCAGCTAAGGCTAGGTAAGCTGGAATGGTATCCGAGTTAACTTCAAGCGCTTTAATAAAGCTTTCGACAGCATCATCCGCTTTATTATCAATTAAAGAACCCAATCCCCGATAATAATCTCGGTTTGGCGGACGATGCGTCGATAAGGATGATCGACGCAATTGGAATCGCCCTAGAAGCCAACCCGCAGCAACAGCAACGACTGCTACAACTATTGGCAACACGAACAGGGCGTAATCTGACATATTAAACAGATTCTTTTAGGCCTGTTGTCCGTAGCTTATTTAACTCCTGACGAGTCGAGGTGACCTTTTTGTTTAAATAGTAGAGGCGCGTTTTTAATGACATGAGCATTACCGAACTGAGTATGACACCGACGAAACCACCTAATGCAAAAGCACCCAGTAGCCATAACGACAGGCTAGCCTCAGGTAAAGTGATGAAAATCAAATCGATTGTCACGGGGGTCATGTTATGCAATGTAAACAAGATGCCTACTAAGAGCACACTCAACGCTAACAAAACCACAATTAAACGCTTTAGAAAACGCACGTTTCAACCTCCAATTTGCCGGCGTTTAGCCAGCATTTAAACTATCGTTCACCTGATCGCGCATCTCTTTGCCGGGTTTGAAATGCGGTACATATTTAGCATCAAGAGAAACAGATTCACCTGTTTTGGGATTACGTCCAATTCTTGGCGCTCGGTAGTGCAATGAAAAACTACCAAAGCCACGAATTTCGATACGATCTCCATTAGCCAGTGACTCTGTCATATGATCAAGCATGGTTTTGACCGCAACCTCTACATCCTTTACAGATAATTGCGGGTGCTGCTCAATCAGGCGTTCAATAAGCTCTGATTTCGTCATGGTTTCCTCCACTAAAATCGTTAAATGCTTAACGCTCAATCGAAAGGGATATCATAAGATACCCTTATCGACCATCTTTTTCCATCTGAGCCTTGATCAAATCACCTATCGTCGTAGGGCCAGCTGGCTCTGCAGGTGCTTGCTCTTTAACTGCTTTGATGGCTTCTTTTTCAACTTGTTCTGTTAGCTGTTTTACAGACAGATTCACCGTACGGTTTCGACGATCCAAGCTAACAATCACAGCTTCAACTTCAGTACCTTCTGGATAAAGTGAAGTTAGATTCTCAACCCGATCACGCGAAACTTCCGAAACTTTTAGAATACCTTCAACACCTTCAGCTAGTGCTACGATGACCTGTTTATCATCACTGCTAAGAACTTGTCCGTTAACTTTAGCACCTTTTGGATGATTGTCAGCAAAACTTGCAAAAGGATCTGTATCTACTTGCTTGATACCCAAAGCGATTCTTTCACGTTCTGGATCAACAGATAACACAACTGCTTCTACTTCTTGACCTTTAGAATAAGATTTAACGGCTTGCTCGCCTGGTTCTTCCCAGGACAAATCAGATAGATGAACTAAGCCGTCGATACCACCGTCAAGACCGATGAAAATACCAAAATCAGTAATGGATTTGATGACACCGGAAACTTTATCACCTTTATTGCTGTTTTTAGCAAAGGCTTCCCAGGGATTTTCTCTGCACTGTTTCATGCCAAGGGAGATGCGACGACGTTGCTGATCGATATCCAGAATAACCACATCTACTTCATCGCCCACTTGAACAACTTTAGAGGGATGAATATTGCGGTTGGTCCAGTCCATTTCAGAGACGTGTACTAAACCTTCAACACCTTCACCTATTTCAGCAAAGCAGCCGTAGTCGGTTAAATTGGTCACACGAGCACGGACTTTGTCACCGACTTTACTTTGACTGGTCAGTTGATTCCACGGATCAGATTGCAACTGCTTAAGCCCAAGAGAAACACGACTTCTCTCTTTATCAAACTTAAGGACTTTAACATCGATTTCTTGACCAATCGTTAGCAATTCGCTTGGGTGTTTAACACGCTTCCACGCCATATCGGTAATATGCAATAAACCGTCAATGCCGCCTAGTTCAATAAAGGCGCCATAATCGGTAAGATTTTTTACTACACCCTTAATAACGAGACCTTCTGCCATATTTTCAAGCAGCTTCTCGCGCTCTTCGGTGTAGGCTTCTTCCAGAACGGCTCGTCGGGAAACAACTATGTTATTGGTACGAGCATCCAGCTTAACCAACTTAAACTCTAACTCTTGACCTTCTAAATAGGCTGTATCACGAATAGGTCTTACATCGACTAAGGAACCCGGTAAGAAGGCACTGATACCATTAACATCGACGGTTAAACCACCACGGACTTTACCGGTAATATATCCAGTCACAGTTTCGCTGGACTCGTATGCCTTCTCCAGTACACCCCAAGACTCCGCACGTTTGGCTTTTTCACGTGAAAGTAAAGTGGTACCGAAACCGTCTTCCATTGCTTCTAGGGCAACCTTAACTTCATCACCAACGGCAACGGTTAAAACGCCTTTGTCGTCCTTAAACTGCTCGAGTGGAATAACACCTTCCGACTTAAGACCTGCATGAACGATGACGAAATCATTTTCTATTGCTACGACTGTACCCGTAACAATTGATCCTGGGGCCATTTCAAGTTCTTGTAAACTTTCTTCAAATAGCTCAGCGAAACTCTCACTCATTACCCGCACCCTCAGTGTAAAGCTGCCTATCGCAGCCCTTTATGTTTTGCTTCATCCAGCACCACCTCTAGCACCTCCTCAATTGTCATTCGGGTGGTGTCCAGAATCACCGCATCAGGCGCCGGTTTCAATGGCGAGATAGTGCGATTCATATCTCGCTCATCTCGCGCTTTTATATCCGAAAGGATATCTTCAAGGCTAGCACTCACTCCTTTGCTAATCAACTGCTTATAACGTCGACTTGCACGTTCTTCTGCGCTAGCATCTAAATAAATCTTTAATCGAGCTTCTGGGAACACCACAGTGCCCATATCTCGACCATCTGCGATGAGCCCCGGTGTTGCCGCAAAGTCGCGCTGTCTCTGCAATAGCGCTTGACGAACAGTGGGCATTGACGCCACTACCGAAGCATCTGATCCGATTTTTTCGGCACGTATTGCATCGGTAACTTCTTCACCTTCTAATACTATTTTTATCTCTGTCGTATGGCTTGCAAGGAACTGAACGTCCAAATGCGCAGCGACTACTTTGATGGATTCTTCATCTTCCATCGATATACCATGATGATGAGCCGCTAAAGCTGTCAAACGATAAAGCGCACCGCTATCCAATAAATGCCAATCCATTTGCTGTGCTAGACGTTGACATATAGTTCCTTTTCCAGATCCACTGGGGCCGTCTACTGTGATAATAGGTACTAGCTCTGTGGTGGGCATTAACCTGCCTCCTTTTTTTGTAATAAGTTAGCTTCCTTTTGCACGACGGGCTTTAACTCGTAGGCGGTGCCCGTTAACAGCGTACTAAAATATTCTCGTGCAACGCGTGCTCTGGTAAAAATCCCCAACAGCGTTTGACCATCGCCTTGATCTATGGCTGTTCGTAACCGGCTTAGACCATCCGTAAATTGATCTATTTGATCTAAAATAGCATCTCTATTGGCATGACAGATATCGTGCCACATCACTGGATCACTGGCTGCAATCCGCGTAAAGTCGCGAAAACCGCCCGCAGCGTATCGAAATATATCTTTATTTTGCTCTTCATGCGCTAAGGTATCGACCAATGAGAATGCCAAAATATGGGGCAAATGACTGGTAGCTGCTAGCACTTCATCATGTCGCTCTGGAGTCATTTCCAAAACTTCAGCTCCCAGCGCCTGCCAAAGAGATGCTATGACTTTGACTGCATCCACCGAGGTTGTTTCAAGCGGTGTTAGGATAACTTTATGGCGTTCAAACAGATCCTGATTTGCGGCTGTAACACCACTTTTTTCAGCACCCGCGATAGGATGACCCGGAATAAAATTGTGAGGAAGAGTGCCAAAAACACGACCAGCAGCTTCTATGATGTTCATTTTTGTACTGCCCACATCGCTAATAATCGCGGTCGGCTTCATCACTGTAAACATCTGCACTAATAAGGCTTCGGTTGCCTTCACTGGAACCGCCAGCATAATTAGATCAGCTTCAGAAGCCGCTGATAATAGATCAGTGCTGTACTCATCAATCACATTTAACTCTACGCCTAACCGACACTCCTGTTCGTTGATATCATAACCAACAACCGTATTTGCTAAAGATCGACTTTTTATCCCACTGGCGAAAGAGCCACCTATCAGGCCTAGACCTACAACTAATACTCGATCTAGTTTCTGTATCACAAGGACACCTTTTCTAATGCTGTTAGAAATTGTTGATTCTCGGCCTGAGTACCGATGCTAATTCGCAAATGATTTGGCAAACCATAAACTGCTAAAGGCCTAACAATCACACCTTGATGAAGTAGTGCTTGATAAACAGGTTGAGCCTCTTTTTTCATGTCTAAGGTAATGAAGTTGGCAGCAGAGGGAATAAACGCTAACTTCAGCGCTGTAAAACCATCTATTAATTGCTGGTATCCTTGGCTATTGACCTGAACGGTTTGCTGCAAATAATCGCTATCAGCTAATGCTGTTACTGCCGCTGTTTGTGCCAAACTACTCACATTAAAAGGCTGTCTTACACGATTCATTAAGTTGGTAATATCAGGATTGGCTACGGCAAACCCAACCCTCAAGGCAGCCAAACCATAGGCTTTGGAAAAAGTACGCGTCACGACAAGATTGGAATACCGATCAAGAAAATCCAATCCGTTTGGCGTATCAATATTTTCAGCAAACTCGGTATAGGCTTCATCTAACACCACAATGACAGATTGCGGTACACGAGACATAAAAGTTTCAAACGCAGACGTTGAAAAACAGGTACCTGTGGGATTATTCGGGTTGGCTAAAAAAATGACGCGTGTTTTTTCGTTAACGGCATCTGCCATGGCGGTTAAATCATGCCCGTAAGCTTTAGCCGGAACGGCAATACCCTTTGCGCCAGCCGCTTTCGTCACCAAAGGATAAACAATAAAGGCATATTGGGAGTAAATAGCTTCAGTACCATCTCGTAGAAAGGTTCTTGCTACTATCTCCAATAGATCGTTGGAGCCATTACCTAGGGTAATCTGATCTGAAGAAAGACTAAAACGTTGTGATAACGCATGTTTTAGCTGGAAGCCATTACTGTCGGGATAGCGAGTCAATTCTGACAGTGATTGTTGAATAGCGCTGATAACCTTAGGTGACGGCCCTAATGGATTTTCATTACTCGCAAGTTTGACTATCTCACGAATACCTAACTCTCGCTCAAGCTCATCCATGGGCTTACCCGCTTGATAAGGCTGCAAAGACTGCACACCCGGGTTAGCTAACTGCACATAATCACAGCTCATGCATCAATTCCTGTAACGATCAGAGCACGGCTCTGGGATAAGATCCAAGCACTTTTAATGAGTTATTTTCATGCGGTAACTCAGCCAATGCTTCTTTAATCAACTCATCTTCTTGATGACCTTGAAAATCGATATAGAACAAGGAGTATTGCTGCCAAGTACGACTTTCAAGTCGGGTCAAGCTGATACCTCGATTTCTAAAGATACCTAGCACATCATGCAATACACCAGGTTGATCAGGAAGCGTTAGTAGAATGGAGGTTTTATCCTGTCCACTGGGACCGACGTACTGCCTACCTAAAACTAAATAACGCGTATCAGCAACCAGTGTTTTGTCATCTGAAGGATCTAATTCCAGTTCCACTTCGCCACAAATTCGTAAATCATAACGACGAAAAAGATCCAAAGTATGACTGACCAAACCTTCTTGAGTGGATTCAATTGGGGTGACTGCATAATGACAACGCCCCTCTTCAACCGCTTTAAAAGACTGCTCGGGATCACTCATGGCAATGCCTTTTACGGAGAAGCCAAAATGCTTACGCACCGCTTGTTCAGTATAACCGCCTTCAGGCCCAGGATAAGCGACCATCATTGGCTGCTCTAGGGCTAAACACACTGACATAATTTCTCGAAATAACCGTGCCATATCCTGGTCCGGTAGTGGACCTTGATTACGCTCCATAACACGACGTAAAACCTGAGCCTCTCGCTCAGGTCGATAAAAAACGGCAGGATGTTGGTTGCTAAACTGTTGCTTAACCTCTGCCACTTGTTGAGCACAGGTAGCCCGCTGATTGATCAGTTGCTGTATCTGCTGATCAATAGAGTCTATTTGATTACGCAACTCTAGCAGAGCGGCTTCAGCTTGATCCGTATTAGACGTCACCGGATTAACCATAGCGTTTCTCAAAATCAGCCATGAAAGCGATCAGTGCATCAACCGCTGCTTCTGGAACTGCATTATAGATACTGGCGCGCATCCCTCCTACCGAGCGATGACCTTGAAGATTTAACAATCCTGCGGCTTCCGATTCTAGCAGGAAGGTTTTCTCTAAACTTGCATCAGCGAGGGTGAACGGAATATTCATGATCGAACGACTGTTTTTTGCAATCGGATTGGCAAAGAATTCACTTTGATCTATGGCTGAGTAAAGCTTAGATGCTTTGCGCTGATTAAGCTCTGCCATTGCTTCAACACCACCTTGGCGCTTCAACCACTGAAATACTAAACCAGACAAATACCAAGCAAAAGTTGGTGGGGTGTTATGCATCGACCCGCCCTCGGCTTGTACCTGATAATCATACATGGTTGGTGTTCCAGCGACCGTTTGGCCCAGCAAATCCTCACGAACAATCACGACGGTCAAACCTGCAGGGCCTATGTTTTTCTGTGCTCCAGCATAGATCAAACCAAAACGACTAACATCCAAGGGCCGCGACAAAATGTCAGAAGACATGTCTACCACTAAAGGAAGTTGTACTTCAGGAATATAGTCGAATTCCACACCACCAATGGTTTCATTACTGGTGTAATGCAAATATGCTGATTCAGGGTTAACCTTGATTTCACTCTGATCAGGGGCTCGCATGAAGTGATCCGACTCGGTCGATGCGGCAATATTGACTGAGCAGTATCGCTTTGCTTCGGCAATCGCTTTTTTAGACCAGATCCCTGTGTTGACGTAATCAGCAGATGATTTACCGCGAAGTAAATTCATCGGCAACATCGCAAATTGACTGGTCGCACCACCCTGAAGAAACAGCACTCGATAGTTCTCAGGAATCGACATTAAGTCACGCAAATCCTGTTCTGCTTGCTCAGCTACTGCAACAAACTCATCACTACGATGGCTCATCTCCATAATTGACAGTCCTTTGCCCTGCCAATCAGATAAATTTTGTTGAGCTTCCAGTAATACTTCATCCGGCAAAGCAGCCGGTCCCGCGCTAAAGTTGAATTTACGTGTCATCTTCTTACTCAATGTAAAAAGCACACATCTTCATTGGTAAAGATGTGTGCGCCGATTATTAAGCGTCAAAATCACTGCTGTCAGATGGGGTCGAGTCTAGCTCAGAATTTACTTCAACCTCTTCATCTTCAGGCTCTTCTATACGGGCCAGACCAACCAGTTTTTCATCGTCACTCAAACGAATGAGCATGACACCTTGAGTGTTACGACCTAGGACTGAGATCTCATCCGTCCGGGTACGTACCAAGGTTCCACGATTACTGATTAACATCACACCATCACCGCTAAAGATCTGTACTGCGCCTGCTAATGCACCATTTCGCTCAGTACACTGCATCGCAATAACACCTTGACCACCACGACCACGAAGTGGGAAATCTTCGACAGCCGTTTGCTTTCCATAGCCCTTTTCAGAAGCAGTTAACACTTTGCTTCCAGGTTGAGGAATGATTAGCGAGATAACACTGGCTTCTTCAGGCATACGAACACCACGAACACCACGAGCCGTTCGGCCCATTGGACGCACATCTTGTTCGTTAAAGCGCACCGCTTTTCCTGCGCTAGTGACAAGCATGACATCATCATTACCACTGGTAATGGCAGCACCGATTAAACAATCTCCTTCTAAAATATCCAAGGCGATCAAACCTGTGCTACGTGGACGAGCAAAGCTTTGCAATGGCGTTTTCTTAACCGTGCCTTTAGCCGTCGCCATAAAGACATAACGATCTTCATCAAACTCTTTGACCGGCAATATCGTGTTGATACGCTCACCTTCTTCCAAGGGAAGAATATTCACTAACGGACGCCCACGCGAAGCTCTGCTGGCAGGCGGAATTTCATACACTTTGAGCCAATAGACCTTACCGCGACTTGAGAAGCAAAGTACGGTGTCATGCGTATTCGCAATCAAAAGATGCTCAATGAAATCTTCATCTTTCATGGCGGTCGCTGATTTACCTTTGCCGCCACGACGCTGGGCTTGATATGCATCCAGAGGCTGAGTTTTCGCATAACCACTGTGCGATATGGTCAACACCATATCCTCTTCAGTAATTAAGTCTGCAACGGTCAAATCTTGCTGCGAAGCGATAATTTCGGTACGACGTGGGTTGGCATATTCAGCAACAATCGCTTCCAGCTCTTCGCGAATCACTTCCATCAAACGTTCGCGTGAAGAAAGAATAAACAGAAGTTCAGCGATTTTTTCAACCAGACTACGGTATTCAGCAATCAGCTTTTCGTGCTCTAAACCGGTTAAACGGTGTAAACGCAGATCCAAAATAGCTTGCGCTTGAACCGGTGAAAGATAGTACTGACCTTCACGCAAACCGTATTGAGGTTCAAGATCTTCTGGGCGGCAGGCATCTTCACCCGCACGCTCCAACATATCGACCACGTGACCTGGATTCCACGGAGTGGCAATCAGCCTCTCTCTCGCATCAGCTGGAGTCGGAGACTCTTTAATCAACTGGATAACGGGATCTATGTTAGCAAGCGCAATGGCCAAACCTTCCAATACATGCCCACGTTCACGTGCTTTACGCAATTCATAAACGGTACGGCGCGTGACTACTTCACGACGGTGCAATATAAAGCATTCAAGCATCGTTTTAAGATCAATAATACGCGGCTGGCCATTGACTAAGGCAACCATATTGATACCAAAAACGCTTTGTAGTTGAGTTTGATTAAAGAGATTATTGATAATCACTTCCGCGACTTCACCACGACGCAGCTCGATGGCAATACGCATACCATCCTTATCTGACTCGTCACGAAGCTCGCTGATGCCTTCTATCTTTTTCTCTTTGACCAGTTCAGCGATTTTTTCGATAGTGCGCGCTTTATTTAACTGATAAGGAATCTCAGTGATCACCAGCATAGGGCGACCATTACGTGGATTCTCTTCTATATGGTGACGTGCTCGAACGTAAATACGTCCGCGCCCTGTGCGGTAAGCCTGCAAAATACCCGCACGACCATTGATGATAGCGCCAGTAGGGAAATCAGGACCAGGAATAAACTCCATAAGCTCATCGATGGTTAAATCTGGGTTTTCGATCAGCGCTAGACAACCTTTTACCACTTCACCCAAATTGTGGGGAGGAATATTGGTTGCCATCCCTACCGCGATACCTGAAGAACCATTGACCAATAGGTTTGGCACTCGTGTTGGTAACACAGCAGGAATTCTTTCCGTACCATCATAGTTGTCAACGAAATCGACGGTTTCTTTGTCTAGATCAGCCAATAGCTCATGCGCTATTTTAGCCATGCGGATTTCGGTATAACGCATCGCCGCTGCACTATCGCCATCGACGGAACCAAAGTTACCTTGACCATCGACTAATGGCGCGCGCATTGAAAAGTCTTGCGCCATCCTAACAATCGTATCGTAAACAGCACTATCACCATGAGGGTGATATTTACCGATAACGTCACCTACCACACGGGCAGATTTTTTATATGGTTTATTCCAGTCGTTGCTTAACTCATGCATCGCAAAGAGTACACGACGATGTACTGGCTTGAGACCATCACGTACATCCGGTAATGCGCGCCCTACAATGACACTCATTGCGTAATCGAGGTAGGACTGTTTAAGCTCATCCTCAATATTGACTGGCAGGACTTCTTTAGCTAGATCACCCATTCGCTCAGCGTTCCTTGATTCGGTATGCTTACACGCCGACAACACGGCAGTTAATTAGCCGACAATTGTACCATAAACACACGCTGACTCACCTCTGCTATGAGTGTTAGAATTCACTAGAATTGAATTATTTGGGATTTTATTGACCATGAGCAAGCCGAACACGCTAAATCTTGATCCGGCAGAGATTGCAAAATTTGAAGAATTAGCCAGCCGCTGGTGGGATCGCAACAGCGAATTTAAGCCGCTGCACGATATTAACCCCTTGCGAGTAGGTTTCATCGACCGAATTGCACATCTTGCAGAAAAAAAAGTGGTGGACATAGGCTGTGGTGGCGGAATCCTATCTGAATCGATGGCAATTCGTGGTGCTCAAGTGACCGGTATCGATATGGGTGAAGCGCCTCTTAAAGTTGCCAAACTTCACGGCCTAGAAAGCGGTGTAAAGGTCAATTATCAACGCATAACCGCTGAAGAGCTTGCTGAGCTGCACCCGGAAAGCTTCGATATCGTTACGTGCATGGAAATGATCGAGCATGTCCCAGACCCAAGCTCGGTAATACGAGCCTGCGCTGCATTAGTCAAACCCGGTGGTTATGTTTTTCTATCAACCCTAAACCGCAATCCTAAAAGCTACTTATTCGCTATTGTAGGCGCGGAACGACTATTAAAGCTGGTTCCTCAAGGAACACATGACTTTAATAAATTCGTCAAACCCGCAGAGCTTGCCGGATGGGTCAGAGATAGCGGACTGACATTAAAAGAGATGACTGGATTAACCTACAATCCATTAACTCGACAATATCGCCTAGATCCCCATGATGTTGATGTGAACTACATGATTGCTACTCAAAAACCGGTGCGTTCATGAAGCAGATTGATGCGGTTTTATTCGATCTTGATGGAGCGCTGGTGGATACAGCACCCGACTTTTTGCGTATTTGTAATGAACTACTGATCGAAGAAGGTTATCCAACTATCGACTATGCCACCTTACGCCTAAGCGTTTCTAACGGTGGACGTGCGGTGATAAAAACCGCGTTTAAGATTGAAGAGAATCACCCAGATTTTGAAAGACTGCTCGCAGAAATGCTAACCCGTTATGAAGCTAACCCAGCACAAGACAGTGGCCTTTTTGACTCGTTTGACCAACTTCTTCCATGGCTTGAAAATAGCGATATCCCTTGGGGAGTTGTCACCAACAAACCTGCTCGATTCACCTACCCCCTGATGCATCAACTGAATTTATTTGATCGTTGTGCGGTAATTATTTGCCCTGACGATGTCAAAAACAGTAAACCTGATCCGGAAGGACTGTTACTAGCCTCTCAAAAACTAGCAAAAGCACCACAACATTGTTTATATGTCGGCGATCATCAGCGCGACATAGAAGCAGGAAATGCCGCTGGCATGTTTACCCTAGCAGTCAAATTTGGTTACCTTCAACCTGATGAAGACCCAAGCAACTGGGGCAGTAACTATATTATTGACAGGCCAGATGAACTACTTAGCCTTTTAAAATCCTTTACTCAACCCTACACTGCGCGTGATTTGGGTTAACAGGAGCGATACCATTATGTTTTCTTATCAAGCGCCAGCAGATTTACTGAAAGACCGTATCATACTTGTAACCGGCGCAGGCGATGGCATCGGCCGTGCAGCAGCGTTGCACTATGCAGCCCATGGTGCCACCGTTATTCTGTTAGGACGCACTCAAGAAAAGCTTGACCGAGTGTATGATGAAATCGAAGCCGCTGGTCATCCTCAAGCAGCCATCGTGCCGATGAATCTTGATGTTGCCACAGAGCACGACTACATCGAGCTTTGCAACACACTGCATCAGGAATTTGGTCGACTGGATGGAATTCTACATAACGCTAGCGTTCTTGGGGTTAGAACACCGATAGAAAACTTCGATCCGATTATTTGGCATCAGGTGATGCAGGTCAATGTCAATGCACCCTTTATGTTAACGCAAACACTGATGCCTTTATTAGCCGAATCCGAAGATGCATCGATTATATTCACCAGTTCGAGCGTTGGACGCAAAGGTAAAGCCTACTGGGGCGCTTACGCTGTATCTAAATTTGCAACCGAAGGGTTAATGCAAGTATTGGCAGACGAACTTGAAAATACCGCCAATATTCGTGTGAATGCGATCAATCCGGGCGCTACACGGACGAACATGAGAGCCTTTGCTTACCCTGGTGAAAATCCAGAGACTCTGCGTACTCCTGCTGAAATCATGCCTCTATATCTTTATTTGATGGGACCGGATAGTAAAGAGATTCAAGGCCAGTCGATGGACGCTCAGGCTTAAAAACTTTTTATTACTTCAGTTTAAGTAAATACAAAAAAGGCTGCAATTCATTGAAGTGCAGCCTTTTTAATGTTGCTGAATCAGATTATCTGGCAGTTCGCTTCCCAACGGATCGACCGCGTGGCTTTTTCGCACTACGACCTTCAGTTTTTCCATCGGCCGCATGTTGGCGCACGCGTTGACGACGGAAGCGGCGCTCTTCCACTTCCAATTGAGCAGGCGTTTTTCTGAGAGATGTGGTATCAGCTGGTAAATCAACTTCTGCCGCTAAGACATTTGCTTCTTTACGACCCAGCTCGCGCCAAGTGCCAACCTTGACATCACTCGGCAGAAAAACCGGACCAAAGCGAACACGTTTAAGTCGATTAACCTGTATACCCTGAGATTCCCATAAACGTCGAACTTCACGGTTACGACCTTCCATCAGGACGCAGTGATACCACTTATTAGCACCTTCGCCATTAAAAAACTGAACATCAGTGAAGCGCGCCATGCCATCCTCAAGCAGGACTCCCTGCCTGAGACGCTCAAGCATCTCATCCGTTATATCACCTAAAACACGCACTGCATATTCGCGATCAATTTGTGCTGAAGGATGCATCAGCCGGTTTGCCAACTCACCATCTGTGGTGAAAATCAGTAATCCCGTGGTATTAATATCCAGCCGTCCAACCACTATCCAGCGCCCTTCTTTTAACGGGGGCAGACTATCAAATACGGTTGGACGCCCTTCTGGATCATGTCGCGTACAGACCTCATCCAATGGCTTGTTATAAATAAGAACGCGCCTCGGCGACTCTGATGCGATAATCAACTTAACAGGCTTTCCATCTACACTGACCGCATCGCTTTCAGAGACTCGATCTCCAAGCTTTGCTTTGTGGCCATTGACAGACACTCTTCCCGATTCGATCCAACGCTCCATCTCACGACGTGAGCCAACTCCGGAGCGCGCCAATACTTTTTGAATCTTTTCATCTGACATTGACGCAATCCCAAAACATAATTTAACAACAGACTCTTACCAGCGAGGATTACTCTGCGCTTGGTAATTGATCTTTACTGATACCCTTTGCTTGCATATATTCAGCAAATACAACAGGAGTTCTTCCACGACCAGACCACTCATGGCGCTGACCCTGATCATCAACAATATAATATTTAGCTTTTACCGTTTTCTTAGGTGCGACTTCAGCCAAATCAGACAGGTCAGAAATATCAAGACCCGCTTCTTTCATTGCCTGACGAATCTGCTCGATTTTTTCAACGCGCTTACTTTCTTCAGCAGCTAAACGAGCTTCCTCTTCTCTACGTTCTTCCAGAATATCGCTCAAATCAGTCAAGACTTTTTCAATATCTGCAACAGAAAGTTCCTGACATTGCTTTCTTAAAGAGTTTTTACGCAGAAGCGTTTTTGCAAATTCAGACATTTTAAAATTCTCACTTTATATTAATGACCGGACTATTATCTTCAGTTATAAAAGTTTTGCAATATTTATAATCAAAACCAGCATCAACTAAACGTTGAAATATCACCTGCACCTTCTCGTGTTACTTCAGGTACATCATTGGTTAAATTAACAACGGTGGTTGCTTCCATACCACAAAACCCACCATCTATGACTAAATCAACTTGATGCTGCAATGTATCTCGGATGTCATAAGGATCGGTTAAAGGCAACTCTTCACCGGGCAATATAAGTGAGGTGCTCATTATTGGCTCTCCTAATTCTGCTAATAATGCAGCGACAATAGGATTAGCTGGAACTCGAATACCTATCGTTCTCCTTTTAGGGTTAAGCAAACGCCTTGGCACTTCACTGGTTGCATTTAAAATAAAAGTATAGGCTCCAGGTGTATGCGCTTTTAGTAAACGATAAACACTATTATCGACCTTGGCATAAGTTGAGATAACCGATAGATCACCGCAAACTAGGGTAAAATTATGTTTATCATCCAGACGACGTATCAACTTTATTTGATCTACAGCTTTTTTATTTTCTAAAGTACACCCCAAGGCATAAGCACAATCTGTTGGGTAAACAATAACACCGCCGGATCTCAAAATTTCAACTGCTTGCGTAATTAATCTTTTTTGAGGATTTTCGGGATGTATCTGAAAAAACTGGCTCACTTCGACCTCCACGACCGATCAACTCATTCGAGCTTCTATATTCATATTAGATAGCAACGAATTTAATATATGGTTTTCATTTAACTCTATTTCGGGAAAGCAACCTGGCAAGGTCCAAGGTGAGGTCGTCGAGTGGAAATCACTGCCCGCTGACACCTTAAACTCATAATGCTTTACCCAACGCAACAACTCTCGCCCTTTATCTGGATTCAAGCCTGGGTAGCTGACTTCTATTGCATCAACACCTAAGCTTTTCAGCTCTTCAAATAATAGGCGCAAACGTGTAAAAGTCATATTGTATTTCGTCGGATGAGCAAGAATTGTATATCCGCTCGCTTGTTTTACAAGTGCAATCACTTTTTCAAGATCTGGCCATAATGCTTTTACATCACCAACCTTACCCTGACCTAAGTAAACATCAAACGCATGCTGAACACTTCGCACATATCCCATCTTAACCAGTGCTTTGGCAAAATGAGGACGACATAAGCTGACACTTCCCGCAATCGCTTGTGCATTTTCCAAAATAGAAGCACTTATTCCTTTTTTCACTAAACGATCAGCAATTTTTTCCGCTCTCTGCTGACGAATAGTTTCTAACTCAGCCATAAAAGCGTTTATGTCAGCACTATGCTCATCAAGACCGATGGCTAATAGATGCAACGTTTGACGTCGCCATACACAACTTAACTCTACCCCTGAAATTAAATTAAGACCCAACTCTTCAGCTTTTTTACGAGCCAAGGGAAGACCAGCAAGGGTATCGTGATCAGTGAGCGCCACACACTGCAAATCTTTTTCTGCGCACAATACCATCAACTCCTCAGGTGAAAGAGAGCCGTCTGATGCCGTACTATGTAAATGCAGGTCGTAACGCAAGCAACATCTCCAAAAAATGATAACAATCTTATTACGTAAATATTGATGATATCGTTTATTATAAACCTAACTCACTATAAATACTCTTAATGATCAATTAAGCTTTCACACTTACGCTTGATTTAGGAGATTGCAAAAATGTTTTACGCTGTAATAGCAGAAGATAAACCCAATAGCCTTGAGAAAAGACTCGAAGTTAGACCAGAACACCTTGAAAGAATTAAGCAATTAAATAATGAAGGTCGCCTGTTGTTAGCGGGGCCCCATCCCAGTATAGACGCTGAAGATCCAGGTGAAGCAGGGTTTAGCGGAAGCTTAATTGTGGCGGAGTTTTCCAGCTTAGAGGATGCCAAGCGGTGGGCAGAGACTGATCCATTCGTAAAAGCAGGCGTTTATGACAAAATTACAGTTAAACCCTTCCGCAAGGTATTGCCCTAAGCCACTGTATTTCTGCTATACTACCTGTGTAAAACTTGACCATAAGGGTAATGTTTGGTTATAACTTGGGTTATCACTAGGCACTACGTTTATCTTAGGTTAAGCTTTAGTATGCTTAAATTAAGCTGAGAAATTTAACTAAAAGACCTACATCCAACCTGGCACAAGGAAATGATGATGAAGAAAATTGCTATCGCTGCCGGCCTGGCCATGACTCTCGGCTTCTCTGCCGTTCAGGCCTCGGTACCCGGCTATGCTGTAAACTCTAGTGACACCGTATGGCGTACAAGCTTCGGTGAATGCTGGCAGACTTCCTCTTGGAGTGCTGATAAAGCAATTCCAGGATGCGCAGGCTATGTTGCTCAAGCTGAACCAGCTCCAGCACCTGCTCCAGCTCCAGCTCCTGAAGTAGCTGAAATTGAGCGTAAATTCGCTCTTTACTTTGATTTCGACAGCACTCGTGTTGGTGATATCTCTACTATCGTTAACCACATTGGTTCTTTAGCTAGCGTTGAAAGCATCAACCTAGTGGGTCACGCTGACCGTATCGGTAATGCTGCATACAACGATCGCTTGTCTCAGCGTCGTGCTGATGCTGTCGCTGCTGCACTTGCAAATGCTGGCGTTAACCCAAGCCTAATGTCTACCAGCTCTATGGGTAGCCGTTCACCAGTAGCTAACTGCTCTGGTCGTGGTGCTGAACTGATCGCTTGCTTGCGTCCAGATCGTCGTGTAGACGTTGAAATCACTGGAACTCGTCGCGCTCAGTAATTACTGACAGATATAAAAAAACCAACCTTCGGGTTGGTTTTTTTTGGTTTTTATCTTTTAACACTACTCAATGCTGACATTAGATTACGATGAGTCGAAGCGTGCCTTCCTTGGCACAGAACTGATTAAGACTCTTTACTAACTAAGTAAAAAATCTAAAACACCATTTATTTTAGCCATGCACGTGCATTTCTAAACATACGCATCCAACTGCCATCTTCACTCCAATCGGCAGGCTTCCAAGAATGCTGAACCGATCTAAACATACGTTCTGGGTGAGGCATCATAATCGTAACGCGACCATCCGCCGTTGTTACACCCGCAATACCAGCAGGTGAACCATTCGGGTTAGCTGGATACTGTTCAGTGACTCGCCCACGGGTATCAACATAACGCAATGCAATATCACCTGACTGCTGGAGTGTTTGAAGATGTTGAGCATTTTTAAACTCAGCCCGACCTTCGCCATGCGCAATGGCAATTGGCATTCTAGAGCCTGCCATACCGTTCAAGAAAATTGACGCACTTGACTGAACCTCAACCATAGCAACGCGTGCTTCAAACTGCTCTGACTGATTACGAACGAAGTGTGGCCAATGTTCTGCACCCGGAATCAATTCATGCAGGTTCGACATCATTTGACAGCCATTACAAACACCCAATGCAAAGGTAGACTGGCGTTCAAAGAATGCAGCAAACTGATCTCTCGCTCGGTGATTGAAGAGCACAGATTTCGCCCAACCCTCACCCGCACCCAAAACATCACCATAAGAAAACCCACCACAGGCTACTAACCCTTGGAAATTTTCTAGCTCCACTCGACCTGATAAAATGTCACTCATGTGAACATCTACTGCGGCAAAACCTGCCCTGTCAAAAGCCGCACCCATCTCGATCTGCCCGTTCACCCCCTGCTCACGCAGAATGGCAATGGATGGACGCTTGCCTGAAGCAATAAACGGTGCCGCAATGTCTTCATTAACATCGTAGCTAAGCGCCACATGCAGACCTGGATCTTCTTTATCCTGTATCTGCTCAAACTCTTGTTGAGCACATTCAGGATTATCACGCAGCGATTGAATCTGATAAGAGGTTTCAGCCCAGTAGCTTTGCAACAAGGAACGGCTTTCACTAAACACCTCTTCTTCATCGAAGTAGAAGTTAATGGTGTCGTCCTTATTGATACTACCGATGACACTAACGCACTCACCTAAACCGGCAGCATTGAGTTCGTTAAGTACTGTTGCAATTGAATCGCGATGAATTTGCACGACTGCACCCAGTTCTTCAGCGAATAATGCCGCTGGTATTTCATCAGGACTAGCCGCCAACATATCTAGGTTAATATCCACACCACAGCGACCTGCGAAAGCCATCTCTGTCAATGTTGCTAACAAACCACCATCAGAGCGGTCATGATAGGCTAGCAACAGGCCTTGCTCATTCAACTCCTGAATCGCAGCGAAGAAGGCATTCATCAATGCAGGATCATCTAGATCAGGCACTTGCTGACCGACTTTATTGTATACCTGCGCTAATGCCGATAAACCTAAACGGTTTTGACCTTCACCCAAATCGATCAACAAAAGATCTGTTTCACCCTGATCTGTTTGTAATTCCGGCGTCAAGGTTTTACGTATATCAGTTACTGGAGCAAAACCAGAAACTATCAATGACATTGGAGAGGTCACACTTTTCGACTCATCACCGTCTTTCCAGACGGTACGCATCGACATAGAATCTTTACCAACCGGAATAGTGATTCCTAGTGCTGGACATAGCTCCATGCCTACCGCTTTCACCGTATCGTAAAGCTTTTCATCTTCACCCGGATGCCCAGCTGCACACATCCAGTTAGCTGATAGTTTTACATCACGAATATCCGCAATACGAGCTGCCGCAATATTGGTCAGGGTTTCACCGACAGCCATACGACCCGAAGCGGGAGAGTCTATCAAGGCCAGCGGCGTGCGCTCACCCATGGCCATCGCCTCACCCGCATAAGTATCAAAGGATGCGGCCGTCACTGCGCAATCGGCAACAGGCACTTGCCATGGACCTACCATTTGATCCCGAGCAACCAAACCGGTAATTGTTCGATCACCGATTGTGATCAGGAACGACTTTGACGCAACAGCTGGGAACTTTAAAACACGCTCAACCGCCTCTTCGAGATCGATATCTGATGCATCAAATTCTGGAACTTCATAAGATTGCCGCTGAACAGACCGATGCATTTTTGGCGGCTTGCCGAACAACACACTCATCGGCAAATCAACGGGCTTGGTTTCAAAATGCTGATCATTTAAGGTCAAGTGCTGCTCATCAGTCGCTTCACCTACCACTGCATAAGGACAGCGCTCACGCTGACATATGACCTCAAAGCGCGCCATATCTTCAGGATTGACGGCTAAAACATAACGCTCTTGTGCTTCATTACACCAGATTTCCAGTGGTGACAGGCCTGGCTCATCGTTGTTGATATTGCGTAACTCAAAACGACCACCTCGACCACCATCTTTCACCAATTCAGGGAAAGCATTAGACAGACCGCCGGCACCCACATCATGGATAAACGCAATAGGGTTGTGATCACCTAACTGCCAGCAGCGGTCAATCACTTCTTGGCAACGACGCTCTAATTCAGGGTTATCTCGCTGTACGGAAGCAAAATCAAGGTCTGCAGCAGAGCTACCGCTAGTCATAGAGGAAGCCGCACCGCCACCTAAACCGATCAGCATCGCAGGACCACCCAAACAGATCAGTTTAGCACCGACAGGGATTTCACCTTTTTCGACATGATCAGCACGGATGTTCCCCATGCCACCCGCTATCATAATGGGTTTATGATAGCCTCTGACCTCTTCACCAGCGGCACCTGCAACCTTTTGCTCAAAGGTACGGAAATATCCGGTCAGGTTAGGACGACCAAACTCATTATTAAACGCTGCACCGCCAATCGGGCCTTCTAACATGATATCTAAAGCAGTAACAATTCGCTCAGGTTTACCATAGCTGGATTCCCAAGGTTGTTCAAAACCAGGAATATTTAGATCAGAAACAGTAAAACCAGTTAAACCTGCTTTAGGTTTTGCGCCTTTACCGGTGGCGCCTTCATCACGGATTTCACCACCCGAACCTGTTGCCGCACCGGGATGGGGTGCTATTGCTGTAGGATGGTTATGAGTTTCTACTTTCATCAAGATATGGATAGGTTCTTGATGGTAGCCATACTCGGCAGTGTCAGGATCTGGAAAAAAGCGACCTGCGACAGAACCTGCGATAACTGCAGCATTATCCTTGTAGGCTGAAAGAACATTATCACCTGCTAATTCGTTGGTGTTACGAATCATCGCAAACAGCGATTTGTCCTGCTTTTCACCATCAATATCCCAACTTGCATTAAAGATTTTATGGCGGCAATGCTCTGAGTTTGCTTGAGCAAACATCATCAACTCAACATCGGTTGGATTACGCTTCAAGTCGAGGAAGCTAGATAACAGATAATCTATTTCATCTTCTGCTAAGGCCAAACCTAGTGCGACGTTTGCATCCTCTAAAGCCTTACGACCTAACTGCAACACATCGACATGATTCAGCGTGCGAGGAGTTTCCAGCCTAAAGAGTGCCTGCGCAGCAGATAAGTCATCTTCAACTGTCTGCGTCATGCGGTCGTGAAGTAATGCTGCAATGGTATCTTTCTGTGCTTGATTCAGTGCAGAGTCAGATTGAATATAGTAGGCTAAACCACGCTCTATTCGATTTATTTGCACTAACCCACAGTTGTGTGCGATATCTGTCGCCTTACTAGACCAAGGCGATATGGTTCCTGGACGCGGGATGACCAAAAAAAGCTGCCCGGCTGGACTTTCAACACAACCTTGAGGTCCATAGCTTAAAATACGATCAAGCACATGGGTAGAATCTGAGTCGAGCGGTGATTTAATATCGGCAAAGTGAACAAACTCTGCATACAGGCCTTTAACCTGTAATACTTGAGCCTGAATAATTGATAACAGCTTATCGTGACGAAACGTCGAGAGAGCAGGTGCTCCACGCAGAACGAGCATGTCGATTTCGAGCCTCTTTTGGTGCCTGACTTTTCAAGCATTAACAGCGGGAAATTAAGTGTATAGTTTACCCGAATAGGGGTGCTCGATACCAGAAAAGCAAAGCGATGATAACGACACAAAAAGTAAACTTCCTTAGGGAGCTTCTATTATCTGTGTTGTTTCTGGGATTGATCTTCGTATTAGTGATGATCAGTCTAAGTTACAACAGCCAACTGTCTCTCATTGAGAGACAGGGTAAGCTTCGTGTTGCCACGCTGAACAACCCTATGTCTTGGTATCTTTTACGCGGAGAACCGGCAGGATTCGAGTATGAACTTGCGCAGGCCTTTGCTGACTACCTTGGCGTTGAGCTCGACTTAACGGTCAGCCAAGATCATCAAAGTTTATTTAAGAGTCTGAATAACCGCAGTGTTCACCTAGCTGCGGCAAATCTTCTAGCGACAGACGAGCGTCAAGATAACTTTTACACCGGACCTATTTACCGAAAAACCAGTTCGGCACTGATCTACCGTCAACGGCAGGGCAGACGCGCTCCGAAGTCTATTAAGAATATTGCTAACAGCAAGGTAGGAGTTGTGCAAGGAAGCAGCCATCAAGAAACACTGCTTAAACTGAGCCAAGACATTAATGGCTTAGAGATTGTGGCCGATGAAAACCGTGATCCTATTGATATACTCCGCGCGGTCCATGAAGGTGAACTGGATTATGCCGTGGTAGATAAGTTCTTTTTTGGAACACAACGTACTTTCTTTCCGGGCTTACGTTTCGCTTTTGAGCTAGGAGAGCCCGTTCCGGTTAGCTGGATTCTTTACCCACAGCGCGATAACTCATTAACTCAGGCACTAAACGCCTTTTTTACCGATCCTTCAACACAAGTGTTCATTGCTGATCTAGAAGAGCGATATTTCACACAAGAGAATCCACTTAACTATTTTGATACCGTTTCCTTTAGGTCTCATTTGAACGATAGATTCATGTCCTTAGCTCCCTATTTCGTGCTTGCATCAGAGAATACTGGCTTTGAACTTTCATTACTGGCTGCAGTGGGGTATCAAGAGTCTCACTGGGATCCAAAGGCTGTGTCACCCACAGGAGTTCGTGGCGTGATGATGTTGACCAATGCGGCTGCCAGTGAAGTTGGCGTTGAAGACAGAACGGATGCCGCACAAAGTATTCTGGGTGGCGCTCAATACCTTCTGAACATGAAGCAAAGAATTCCGGACAGAATACCTGAACCTGATCATACTTGGTTTGCGTTAGCAGCTTATAACGTCGGCTTAGGTCATTTAGAAGATGCTCGACGACTCACCCAGCAACTGGGTGGTAACCCTGATCGCTGGGCAGATGTGAGATCTCATCTACCAAAGCTAGCGCAAGAGCGTTATTACACTCAACTCCGCCATGGCTATGCGCGAGGCCACGAACCTGTTCGCTATGTTGATAATATTCGTCGATATATTGATGTGTTCGAGTGGGAGCTACAACTACTAGGAGGTTTGAGTTCAGAGGAGGAGAATGCTGAGCAAATTCTTCAAGCAGAAAGCGCTGAAGCCTTCCGCGATATCAGTGAAAAAGTACTTAGGAATTTTGCACCTAGCCTCTAACACAAGAACCCACCAACCTTCGAAGCTTGCTAAGGGTTTGAACGCTTTGCTGCCCTTCTCGCTTTAAAAAAATCACTAAGCTGTTGCGAGCAGGCTTCCGCCAATACCCCACTTGTCACTAGAGGGCGATGGTTAATATGCACCAGTGAAAAGCTATTTAATTGACTATCAACTGCACCTGCTTTAGGTTCAGTAGCACCATAAATGACTCTAGCAATGCGTGCATGAACGATAGCGCCAGCGCACATCATACAGGGCTCCAAGGTGACATAGAGCTCAGCTTCTGGTAAACGATAATTACCCACGCGCTGCGCTGCATCCCTTAGCGCCATAATCTCCGCATGCGCGGAGGGGTCATGAGAAGCAATGGGTTGATTGTACCCCTGTCCTATGACCTCTCCATTCAATACCACAAGTGCGCCCACTGGCACCTCGCCTAACTCAGCTGCACGAGCAGCCAAGTTAAGCGCCTGAAGCATCCAAACGCTATCGTTTTCAGTTGCTGTTATCAGAAAATCATTCCCACTCAATGGTAGCTGGTGGCTTACTCGACACATCGTAGGTCACTCGCGATACTTTCGCGACTTCGTTAATGATTCGTCCTGAAACGGTTTCCAGCAACTCATAAGGCAGATGCGCCCAGCGAGCGGTCATAAAGTCGATGGTTTCGACAGCGCGGAGCGCGATCACATATTCATAACGGCGACCATCACCGACAACACCAACGGATTTGACAGGCAGGAAGACCGCGAAAGCCTGACTGGTTTTGTGATACCAATCCGCTTTGTGCAACTCTTCGATAAAGATTGCATCGGCTTCACGTAGAATATCAGCGTATTCTTTCTTCACTTCACCCAGAATGCGAACACCTAAACCTGGCCCTGGGAAAGGATGGCGGTAGACCATGTCGTAAGGCAAACCTAGTTCCAGACCAATTTTGCGCACTTCATCTTTAAAGAGTTCACGTAGCGGCTCAACCAGCTCAAAGTTCATATCGTCTGGCAGTCCACCCACGTTATGGTGAGACTTAATAACGTGAGCTTTACCTGTTTTAGAAGCAGCGGATTCGATAACGTCAGGGTAGATGGTTCCCTGAGCTAGGAAGCGACATTCCGTTAACTTTTGCGCTTCTTCATCAAAAACATCGATAAAGGTGTTACCAATAATTTTACGTTTTGCTTCAGGCTCAGCTTCACCAGCCAAACGCGTCAAGAAACGATCTTCAGCATCCACACGAATAACACGCACACCCATGTTCTTAGCGAACATTTCCATCACTTGATGGCCTTCATGTTTACGCAGCAAACCGTTATCGACAAATACGCAGGTCAGACGATCCCCCATCGCTTTGTGAAGCAGAGCTGCTACGACAGAGGAATCAACACCGCCAGAAAGACCTAATAAAACTTTGTTATCGCCAACTTGCTCACGTACTTTGGCAATCAGGTCATCAATAATATTTTGCGCAGTCCAGAGTGCTTCAGCACCTGAAATCTCTTTAATAAAGCGATCTAAAATACGCATGCCTTGCTTGGTATGCGTGACTTCCGGATGGAACTGAACGGCATAAAAATTTCGCTTAGGGTCGCACATGGCAGCAATCGGTGCTGACTCAGTGGAAGCGATAATATGGAAGCCTTCAGGAATAACCGTCACCTTGTCGCCATGGCTCATCCACACATCTAACGACAGAGCACCATTATTGGCAATATGATCTTCTATGCCTTCCAGTAAACGGCTTGGGCTATCGGCCAGTTTAACTCGTGCATAGCCAAATTCACGCTTTTCAGAGGTTTCTACTTTACCACCGAGCTGCTCAGCCATGGTTTGCATGCCGTAGCAAATACCCAACAAGGGTATTCCCATCTCAAACACTTCTTGCGGTGCACGCGGAGAGTCCAGCTCAGTTACAGATTCCGGACCCCCTGCAAGAATAATACCCTTAGGAGCAAATTCGCGGATGGCTTCTGGGGTCATATCCCAAGGATGGATTTCGCTGTACACGCCGATTTCCCTGACACGACGAGCGATCAACTGAGTATACTGAGATCCGAAATCCAGAATCAGGATTCGTTGAGCGTGAATATCTTGACTCATTGTTGCTTTCTCCAGCAAACGGTCCGATCACTGTCTCAATTTCCGCTGTGATCAGACATCTTTAAAACGAAAAATGGGGCGGCAATCGCCCCACTTGTAAGGTTCACACCAACTTAGCTGACTCGATAGTTAGGTGCTTCTTTAGTAATGCTGACATCATGTACGTGACTTTCGGTGATACCGGCATTGGTGATACGCACAAAAGAAGGCTTCACACGCATTTCATCAATAGTGGCACATCCTGTGTAGCCCATGGATGCTCTTAAGCCACCCATCAATTGATGAACCACATTATGCATCGGACCTTTACAAGGAACGCGTCCCTCAATACCTTCTGGAACCAGTTTTTCGACACCGGCTTTGGCATCTTGGAAGTAACGATCAGATGAACCGGTTAAACCCGCCATGGCACCTAGCGAACCCATTCCACGATAGGACTTAAACGCACGACCTTGGAAAAGTTCTACTTCACCTGGTGCTTCATCGGTACCGGCTAGCATAGATCCCACCATCACAGCAGAAGCACCCGCAGCAATCGCTTTAGAGATATCACCCGAGAAACGGATACCACCATCAGCAATCAAAGGCACACCATAGTCTTTCAAAGCTTCAGCAACATTGGCAACGGCACTGATTTGCGGAACACCGATACCTGCCACGATACGCGTCGTACAGATAGAACCTGGACCAATACCCACTTTAACACCATCAGCACCGGCTTCTGCCAGGGCAATGGCCGCTTCAGCGGTGGCGATATTTCCGCCAATTACTTGAACCTGTGGAAAGTTAGACTTGATCCATGCCACACGGTCGATAACGCCTTTCGAGTGACCATGCGCAGTATCGACGATAATCAGATCTACACCGGCATTAACCAAGGCTTCAACTCGCTGAGGCGTTTCAGGACCGGTTCCAACAGCAGCACCAACAATTAAGCGTGCCTTGCCATCTTTGGCTGCGTTAGGATAGGCCTTAGCTTTGCTCATATCCTTAACCGTCATCATGCCGGTCAGATGGAATTGATCATCGACTAATAATATCTTTTCAATACGATGCTTGCGTAACAGTTCACGAATGCTGCCAGGATCATCGCCTTCAGTAGCCGTAACCAATCGCTCTTTAGGCGTCATGATACTAGAAACACGAGCATCCATGTCTTTCTCAAAACGAACATCTCGACTGGTCACTAAGCCGACCAATTCATCGCCTTGAAGCACTGGAAAACCTGAAAATCCATGGCGACGCGCCATTTCGATGACTTCACGAACCGTTGTATCAGGGCTGCACGTGACCGGTTCGGAGACAACACCAGATTCATACTTCTTAACACGGCGCACTTCTTCTGCTTGCTGCTCAGGTGTTAAATTTTTGTGAATAATGCCTATACCGCCTTCTTGCGCCATGGCAATGGCTAAGCGCGCTTCCGTCACAGTATCCATGGCAGCAGACACCAGAGGAATGTTTAACTCAATCCCTTTGGTTAGGCGAGTTTTTAGGGAAACGTCTTTTGGTAGTACTTCAGAATATCCGGGTATCAGTAGTACATCATCAAAAGTGAGCGCTTCTTCAACGATTCTCAACATGGTCGGCCAGCCTGTCTATCTTGGAAAATTAAGCAGGTAATTTTACACCAAAGGTGTGACCGTCTCAATCTGATCCCCCTGTTTGAATTGGATTTGAGGACTTTTATCTACGTGAGTTAGTCACTACTATAGCAACATGAATAGATCATCCTTTACCGCATCCTCGGCCGCACTATCGGTCAGTCAACTTAACCGAGAGGCTAAGCGACTGTTAGAAGCCAGCTTTTCGTTAATTCGCGTAGAAGGTGAATTAACCAATTTCGCTCGACCTGCGTCTGGTCACTGGTATTTTACTCTGAAAGACCCACAAGCTCAGGTACGTTGCGCTATGTTCCGCAATCGCTCCCAGCTATTGAGTTTTCGCCCTAAAGAAGGTGATCAAGTCATCGTCACCGCAAAGGTGAGCCTTTTTGAAGGGCGCGGCGATTTTCAGTTAATCTGCGAACAGATGATGCCAAGTGGCGAAGGTCAGTTACAAAAAGCCTTTGAACAGGTGAAGCAGGAACTCAGTCAACGTGGCTTTTTCGATCCTGCTCGCAAGCGCCCGTTACCTAAACATCCACGCAGAATCGGCGTGATCACTTCGGCAACTGGCGCTGCCATACATGATATTCTTCACGTGCTTCAACGTCGCTTTCCTAACCTACCGGTGAATCTTTACCCTTCTGCGGTGCAGGGCGCTGAAGCTGCGGATCAGCTAGTCGCTGCCTTAGCATTAGCAAATCGTCACGCAGAGTGTGATGTGTTAATTATTGGTCGTGGTGGCGGATCTCTTGAAGATCTTTGGCCTTTCAATGAAGTGCGTGTAGCGGAAGCAATACTCAGATCAGCGATCCCTGTTGTTTCGGCTGTCGGTCACGAGACGGATACCACCATCAGTGATCTTGTCGCCGACTATCGAGCACCCACACCTTCAGCTGCCGCAGAAGTGCTAAGCCCTGATCAACAGGCTTTATTCGACCGTTTAATGCAGCATCAGCGATCGTTGATTCGACAAATATCACGTCATCTTCAACAAGCTCAACAGGGGCTGGACTTACAGCAACTCAGACTCAAGCATCCCGGCGAAAGATTAACACAGCAGGCTCAGCAGCTAACACAAATCGAATCAACATTGATTCGTTTACAGCAACAACAGCTAATACATGCATGGAAATCTGTATCTCAAACTGAGCAGCGCCTAGATCGTCAAACACCCAAGTTTACCCAACAAGCGCTTCGTCTTAGCCAGCTTAGAGTGCAGTTAAAACAGCGAATGGAATCCCAAATGACGTCCCATCGCTATGTGCTTCAACAAACAGCAAGACGACTGAACAGCATCAGTCCTTTAGCGACACTGGATCGCGGCTTTTCACTGTTAATGGATCATCAGGGACAGGTCATACAAAGCGTTACTCAAGCAACAACAGGGGATATCCTTCAAGCGAAATTAAAAGATGGGGTGCTTAACTGCCAGGTTATTGCTGATACCTTCAAAGAAACTAATCCCCAGCATTGAAAAAGAGAATTTAGATGAAGCTACACTATCAACGCTCAGGCCAAGGCGAACCTCTAGTCATTTTACATGGCCTATTTGGGACGCTAGAAAATTGGGGTTCACACATTAAAAACCTGTCAGAACACTATGACGTCATTGCTGCCGATCTTCGAAATCATGGTCGATCGCCTCATTCGCCAGAGATCAGCTATCCAATAATGGCCAACGATGTTGTTGAACTACTTGATGATCTTGAACTTGAAGAGGTCAATCTATTAGGCCATTCGATGGGTGGCAAAGTGGCAATGCAGATTGCCTTAAATCATGGAGCACGGGTTAAGAAGTTGATGGTCGCTGATATCGCACCCGTCGTTTACCCACCTCACCATGAGCAGGTGTTTGCTGGATTGTTTAATGTGAACCTAGCCTCACTCACGTCCAGATCTGATGCCGATAAACAACTACAAGCCTTTATTGATGAGCCAGGGATTCGCGCCTTCTTATTAAAAAACCTGTATCGCAATGATGAGAGTCAATTTGCTTGGCGGATGAACCTTAATGCGCTGAAATCGGAATATGATCATATCGCTGCTGCACCATCTGGAATAGCTTTCTCTGGTCCAACAAGATTTATTAAAGGCGGCTCATCTAATTATGTAAGAGCCGAGCATACTGAAGCAGTTAAACTGCTTTTCCCTAACGCCGATGTAAAAGTCATTGCTGAAGCTGGACATTGGCTGCACGCAGAAAAGCCTGCGCTGTTTTTGCGACAGGTAGAACAGTTTTTTAGTTAATCGGTATTGTTTAACGGGTGGGATTTATTTCACAAGAGAACGGTCATGTCTTTCTGTCCGGTCATGCCTGTCTATCAAGAATACTACCCAGTGTAGTTCTACCTTGAAGAGCACCCGTTTCAACCAAGCGTTTATTGAGCTCTCTGAAACGCGCTTGAATTTCAGCAAGCTCTCGGGCGAACTCTCGCATCGCTTCAGCAGATCGCTCGCGCCTGAGCTGCTGCTCTTCAACAATAGCCTCTCGACGCTCTTGTCTTGCCTTTTCCGCCTCATCAATGTCAGCTCTGCGTTCAGCCGCTTCTCGCTCCGCTTGTTGTAATTCTGCTCGTAGAGTTTGCTCTTGCTCTTCTCTAGCTTGCAATTCATCGACTGAACTTCGATCACCAAGTAGAGGGTCTGCAATCACCTCTTCAGCAATGTCTGAATCAAGGGTTTCTTGCTCCTCACGAAGTAACTCAACTCTGGCTTCGTTCGCCATGGCTCTAGCAGAGGCAGCAACTTTCAAGTCTTGTGGGGATGGATCGGCAGGTGCCAAGGCCGCCCTTTCGATGGTTTGCGCTTTTTGTAGCGTTGCTTCAGGGTCACCAGGGATGGGAGAAGTATCAATACTCACCTGACCACCAACAGCATACATCACACCATCAGGCCCACGCTCGAATGTATAAGTAGCACCACCTGTGTACTGCCCACCCGCCATTTGATGAGCCATTTCATGTTGTCGGACTTCACGATCCCGAGCAGCTAGATCTCGGATGATTTGCTGCTCAATCTCTTGCTGCTGACGGTCACGAGAAGTGTTTGATGAGTTTTGGGAGTTTTCTGTAGATGAGGTTGCAGCTACACGTCGACCTGCATCACCTTGAACTGAAACGGGTGATGTTGTTTCAACAACCTGTGCAGGCTGCTGAACTGTGTCATTGGCGCGGACGGTGGTAACACCTATACTGCCAAAAGTGTTAGAAAAGCCATTGACTTGCATACAATAGCCCTCAAATTACACCGGCAAGTCTGATTACAGATCATCGTATTAAAAGCATGTTAAAAAAACATGCCTGTAATATATAACTAGCCTATGCACGCAATTATGCACGCGTGTCGATGAGGGAGCCGAGAGTTTCATTAACCTCACGAACAACCTGCGTAGCTGCAGTCGCTTCGTTCTGGCTAACCGCTGCTTGATTAACAGCTTGATCAACTCCTCTCCCAGAGGCCAACTCGGGACGATCTGGTTGACCACTTCCTTGAATATCACCAGCCGCTCTTTGAGTATTGTCTAGGCCTCGATTCACGTTCATCAAACCAGAGGTTTGTGCAGCGATACCGTTAATATTCATAGTGCACCTGTACGTTAAATGTTTACTTTTTAGCGTTGACTACTGCGGCTTGTTTTGTAAATGCCTTCTTTTAAAAGCATTTTTAGACAAGTCTATTATACAAGCCGCTGAAGCTTACTACTTCAATTATTAGTCTAGCATATCAGACCAAATTGAACAGATTTTGTTCAATTAATTTACGTTTCCAACAGCAAGGATAGATCAAGATATTGAGAAACTTTTTCAGGTGAAGGATCGTCTAGCCAAGGAATAAATCCTAACAGAGGTGCACGAAACCGTTGTTTTAAGGTCGCTAAATTCTGCTCCACTTTGAGCATGTCGGGATCTACTTGCGTGGCCACCCAACCAGCAATAGGAACACCATCTCTTGCGATCGCTTCAGCCGTCAGCAAGGCGTGATTTAAGCATCCTAACTTCATACCTATAACCAAAATAACAGGAATATCCAGCTGCTTAACCAAATGCGAGATACACTCTCTGGGATTTAAAGGAACACGCCAACCTCCAGCACCTTCGACCAGAATAAGATCGGCAGGTTGTAACATCGCG
Organism: Nitrincola schmidtii; assembly: GCF_008973715.1. Classification (GTDB taxonomy): domain Bacteria; phylum Pseudomonadota; class Gammaproteobacteria; order Pseudomonadales; family Balneatricaceae; genus Nitrincola; species Nitrincola schmidtii. The sequence goes on along the minus strand of NZ_WBOL01000002.1, from coordinate 74,722 downwards.
CCACGACAATAAGCCGCTAATCTATCCGCACTGATTTGACGAAATCCTGCAGCGATATGAGGGGCTATCGGCTCTTTTAATGCAACAGGATTAACCTGATCGTAGTCCATTTCCAAGGTTGCATAACTTTGCAACATCAACGCATCTGCATTGCGTAAACCTTCCTCTGTTTCCTGACAACCTGCTGCCAAGGGTTTCAGCGCAATCGTTTTTAAACTTGCCTGTGCGGCCAAATGCAACAACGCTGAAGTGACCAGCGTTTTTCCTGCATCCGTATCGGTTGCAGTGACAAAAAAAGCGTTAGCCAATCTTCACTCCTTATGTTTTAGTCCAGCTAAAAAAATAGACCTCATAGGTTAAAGGCATTAACCCGTCAGGTCGACGAAATGTTTGATAAGCTTGATTGAGTAAACGCAATCGCTCTCGCCCACCCAGCCCTGAAGCCGGCCTACCTTCAACCACCGATGCGCCAAGGGTCTTTAACGCCTTGAGCAAAGAGGTAAGGTCAGGGTACGAAAGCTCTATCAATTCAACTTGGGTGGACGTGAGCTGTAATAACTGACTCGAATCGATTACTCTGTCTAAGGGCAAAAACGCATTCACATGCGGGTCATTATCAACCTGCTGCCAGGCTTCTCGCAGTTGCCATAAACTCTTAGGTCCCAAGGTGGCAATATGTAATTGACCACCCGGTTTTAGCACTCGATAACACTCATCAAATAGCCTTGAGTAATCTCGACACCATTGCACCGATAAACTGCTGTAGATGAGATCAATACTTTGATCAGCCAAGGGCAAATACTCTGCATCAGCACAAATCAGATGAAAATCACTTGCTGTATTTGCCTTGTGTGATGCGGTGTAGTTCAGCATTCCTTCAGCCAGATCCAAGCCTAGCAACCTAGCATCAGGATAATATTGTCTTAATCTCGGTAGGGCGAAGCCCGTGCCAGTACCCAGATCCAGTACATCATTCACCTTTTGTTGCGGCAGTCGACTCAGTAACTGATTTGCCACCCTGCGCTGTAACTCAGCCACTTGATTATAAGTAGCCGCTGAACGACTAAAACTGTTGGCTATCTGCTGTTTAAACAGTTGATCATAAGGAACCAGAGCATTCATACCGCACACCATTCCAATAGATCCTTGAGCCAAGCGTCTTTAGCAGAGATAAAAGGTAGATGTGTAGCCCCATCATAACAACGTGTTTGCACGTGAGGATTCAAATAGGTTAGCGCCATGGTCAATTCTGAAGCGGGTACCAGCGCATCTAGCTCTCCATAACAATGCATTTGTTTTATAGCGAGTTGCGCAATTGCTGGACGCAGATCCTTCCTTAACAAATTAAGCAAGGCTGCTTGCTGTTGAATCGGTATCGAGCATTGACTCTTTTTCAATAGTTTTTGTAAGTTGCGTCGATCAACAGCACCTAAACCTTGCAAAGCCATAAATCTATTTAAGGTTTCAATAGGTTCATTCACATAATCTTCTTGGAATCTGGTGAACTCATCCTCTGGCATGGCGCATAACCAATCTGCTTGCTGCACAAAACAGGGATTGAATGCGATCGTCATCAAGCCTATGACTTTTTCTGGATGATGTTGTGCCATATCGGTAGCGATTAAACCGCCTAATGACCAACCGACCCATATCGCCTGTTGACTATCCTGATGCTCAAGTTGATGGATCAGATCTTCACGAATAGTTTTCAGCAACTCATCACTCGATAAAGCTGGATGAGTATGGTGATGCCAGCGCCCCAAATGGATTCTAAAGTGCCCTTCAAGTGCAGGCAGAAGTGAACTAAAAATCGTGCCATCACTTCCCCAACCCGGTAGCAACACCAAATCCCTACCTGATCCACTGTGGCTCAACGTTATCATGTCACGACTCCGCACTGTTCTGGATGAAAAGATGCGGTAAGATCGAAGGCTTTTTCCAGCGCACTCACTAATGTGTCGACCTGTTTGGAGGTATGATTTGCTGTTAACGTAACTCTCAATCGAGCTGTTCCTTGAGGAACGGTCGGCGGGCGAATAGCCGTTACCCAGCAACCTGATTCTTTTAATAACTCACTGATTTTACATGCATTTTCTGTATCTCCGACAAGAACGGGCTGTATCGGTGTATTTGAATTCATTAACGCGATACCCTTTGCCTTACACCCCTGACGAAACTGATCAATGAGTGCCGAAAGATGCGCACGACGCCAAGGTTCTTTTTGAATCAGCGTTAAACTCACCTGCGTGGCTTCAGCCACAGCCGGCGGCATTGCCGTGGTATAGATGTAGGTTCGCGAAAACTGGATTAATGCTTCTATTAAGCTATCTGAACCCGCGACAAATGCACCAGAAGTACCAAAGGCTTTTCCTAGCGTGCCTACCAAAATTGGCAGATCCTGTTGATCCAAAGCGTCGATCTCAGCACAACCACCACCCGTTTCACCTAAGACACCCAATCCATGAGCGTCGTCGACCATTAACCAGGCATTATGTATTTTGCAAAGATGCGATAGTTGACCTAAATCTGCTCTATCTCCATCCATACTAAATACACCGTCAGTGACCACTAAGCGTTTGCTAGATTGGCTTTTCTGTAACCATTTGTGTAACACTTCATAATCAAGATGTGCAAAACGTCTTGAAGTTGCACCGCTTAACTGACCCGCATCTAACAAAGAGGCGTGATTGAGTCGATCATGAAAAATCGCATCGCCCTTTTGCATCAAAGCGCAAATCACGCCAACATTTGCCATATAGCCTGAGCTAAATAACAACACGCGTTCGCGGCCGGTAAACTCAGCCAGTGCCTGCTCCAATTGATGATGTGCTCGATGATGACCTGCGGTTAGATGAGATGCACCACTCCCCACACCATGCTGATTAACCGCCAAGACCATTGCTTCCTTGATGCGTGGATCATCCGCTAAGCCTAAGTAATCATTACTGCTAAAGTTAAGATAGGATCTTTCACCTATTAACCGTGATGCGCTTTGTGGAGAATCACAGATCCATCGCTCGCGCGTCAGACCTGCACCTTCTCTTTCCTGCAACCGTTGCTGCAGATATTGATCGAGATTCATTGCGAAGCAACAGCATCATAAAAAAGTGACTGATCTTGTTGTGCCTGCATCGATTCAATCAATTGCTCATCCGACGGAACCTTATCTGATACTAACTGCAAAGCATGTAAACCGAGACGCTGAAACAGTTTTTTGTCAGCAACAGCGCGTGGGTTCTCGGTTGTCAGCAATCTTTCCCCATAAAAAATTGAATTAGCGCCTGCTAGAAAACATAGCGCTTGCATCTGATCATTCATCTCTGTTCGACCCGCTGACAATCTCAGATAAGAGGCAGGCATCAGAATACGAGCGACAGCAAGGGTTCGAACAAACTCAAAGGGATCTAAGTCAGGTGCGTTAGCGAGTGGCGTTCCAGGAACTCTGACCAATAGATTGATGGGGACTGATTCGGGATGTTCTGCAAAACAACATAGCGTTTTCAGCAGACTGACGCGATCTTCACGCGATTCTCCTAATCCTAGAATACCGCCACAACACACTTTCATACCGGCCGCTCTAACATGCGCTAGCGTATTAATTCGATCTTGAAACTTCCGTGTGGTGATGATTTGACCGTAATAAGCTTCCGAGGTATCAATATTATGGTTGTAATAATCCAAGCCCGCGTCGGCAAGTGCTTTAGCCTGATGCTCTTTCAACATGCCAAGCGTCATACAGGTTTCCAAGCCCAAGGACTTGACGCCTTGAATCATGTCCAGCACATAAGGCATATCTTTTTCACGCAGATGTTTCCAGGCCGCCCCCATACAAAATCGGCTAGCACCGGATTGCTGAGCGGCTTTAGCCTCTTCAATCACGGCTTTCACTTGCATCAGCTTTTCGACTTCTAACTCAGCACCGTGATGAACACTTTGCGGGCAGTACTGACAGTCTTCAGGACACGCGCCCGTTTTAATGGATAACAAAGTACTGATTTGCACTGCGTTAGGATCAAAAAACTGTCGATGTACTTGTTGAGCGCGAAACATCAAATCATTGAAAGGAAGGTCAAACAGTGCGGCAATTTCAGATTCTTGCCAATCATGACGCAGTACATCTTTAGCTGTCATAGCCACGCTCCTAACGCTACGCTAAACTCTATTTTTTGATGGCTAAATGATAAATAGCCATCCAACACTTCAGCGATACTAATTTGACAGAAGGATTTGTCAACCAATGCTTTTATCAAAAGTTAACTATAGATTATTTTTTAATCAGAATTGTTCTTTATGCAAATGTTATCCAGCTTGCATAGATGGTTTATGTGAGGGTTGCCATGCAGATCTACCCTGGACACTTTTCGCATGCTCGATATGCGGCTTATCTCGATGCCATCCATCCCAGCCATGTATCGCTTGTCAAAAACAACATTTCGCTTTCGATCAAACAATCGCAGCACTGGAGTATCGCTTTCCATTGATTTCGCTATTGCCCTCGATAAAGCAACGACATTCACTGCATCATTTGCGTTGGTTAGCTAAACTATTAGCAACCAGGATTAAAGACCTAGATACCACTCTGCCCGATGCACTTCTGCCTGTACCGATGCACACTGTCGATCAGTTACGACGAGGGTATAATCAAGCTGCCGTGTTAGCCGATGAACTTGGAAAAAACACGGCTATTAAGGTTATGCACACAAGGCTTTGCAAAGTGAAACGTACCCATCATCAGCATGATCTTAACGCTGATCAGCGACGTGCTAATCTTTCAGGGGCTTTTTCACTTAGAGGAAAGCTCCCAAAGCATGTTGCGATCGTAGATGATGTGATGACGACAGGGAGCACACTACATGAAATCGCCAGCCTACTGAAGCAACATGGAGTTGAGCGAGTGGATGCTTGGGTGATCGCCAGAACACCGCAACGCGATCATGATTAGAGGCTAGTATGGCTACATTCCGGTAAACTAATGAATTGATAAGTCACAGAACACATAAAGGGGAACGCTTTGCCAGCAAGAACAGATTGGCCTAAATCTTCCAATCGCATTAAAGATTTTTTAGCGGTATTTCAGTACAGTCGACGTGCGATTGAGCTGGTCTGGCAAACTTCTCGACCTCTCACCTGGGGCATGATCAGCTTAACTATTTTGGCGGGCATTCTTCCAGCAATTGCAGCCTATCTGGGTCAGTTGATTGTCGATACTGTGCTGGCCAGTATCGATATCTACCAACAACAAGGTAGTGTCGACTATATGCCAGCACTGCGCTTACTTTTCTTTGAAGGAATCGTTATTGCCCTGATTGCTGCTGCCAGTCGCGGTTTATCCGCGCAGCAATCGCTGTTAAGAGCGATGATGGGACAGCGTGTTAACGTCATGATCCTTGAAAAAGCTCAGACCTTATCCTTAGCTCAGTTTGAAGACTCTGAGTTTTACGATAAGTTAACCCGCGCTCGTCGGGAAGCCTCTACAAGACCGCTCGCCTTGGTCAATAAAACCTTTAGCTTGCTACAAAACTCCATCGCTTTATTCAGCTTTGCGATTCTACTGATCCAGTTTTCCCCTTGGGCTTTATTGATGCTGTTTATTGCCGCCCTACCGGTCTTTATCTCTGAAGCCAAATTTTCGGGTGATGCCTTTCACTTATCGCGTTGGCGTTCGCCCGAGTTACGACGCCAAATGTATCTTGAAACGGTTCTTGCCCGTGAAGATTCAATCAAAGAGGTCAAACTGTTTGGGTTAGGTCCTCTTTTACTGGATAAATACAAAGAAATCTTTAATACCATTTTTGGTGCCGAGAGACGCTTGATTATTCGCCGTGATCTATGGGGGTTTTTACTGGGTCTTTTGGGAACTCTCGCCTTTTATGCCGCCTATGCATGGATCGTCATCGATACGATTCAAGGCATGATTACCCTCGGCCAGATGACCATGTATTTGCTCGTTTTCAAGCAAGGTCAAAGTGCTATCAGTACCAATCTTACCGCCATTAGCGGCATGTATGAGGACAACCTTTACCTTTCAAACCTTTACGAGTATTTAGAGCAGCCCGTCGAAATAGAGCTGGGGACCGCAACAGAAGGACCTAACCCCGAAGATGGCATTCGTTTTGACCATGTCAGTTTTACGTATCCCGGTGCGGAAAAGCCTGCCCTAACTGACATTTCCCTGCATCTCTCACCGGGTGAAAGCCTCGCATTGGTGGGCGATAACGGCTCTGGAAAAACCACACTAATCAAACTGATGACACGCCTTTATCAACCGAGTGAGGGCCGTATTTTATTGGATGGTTTAGATATTAATAAGTGGTGCCCGAAACGACTTCGTGAACGCATTGGCGTTATCTTTCAAGACTTTGTTCGCTATCAATTCTTAGTCGGTGAGAATTTAGGTGCGGGTGATGTGAATGCTTTCTACGATGAAGAGCGCTGGCTCAAAGCAGGTGAGCTGGGTTTAGCCGATGGTTTTATCAAAGAGCTGCCTAATCACTATCACACACAGTTAGGTCGATGGTTTAAAGGTGGACAGGAGTTATCCGGTGGTCAATGGCAAAAAATTGCACTAGGACGCGCTTTTATGCGTTCAGGTGCAGATATTTTAGTACTGGACGAACCCACCGCCGCGATGGATGCTGAAGCAGAAGCGCAGGTGTTTGAGCATTTTCGCACACATGCCGAGCAGCGAATGGTCATTCTTATTTCGCACCGTTTTTCTTCCGTCAGAACGGCCGATAAAATTGTGTTATTGCGTCATGGTCAGATTTTAGAACAAGGGAACCACGCTTCTTTAATGGCTCAAAACGGTCGTTATGCAGAACTCTTTACACTTCAAGCCAAGGGTTATCTTCCTGATTAAGGAGGACAACCCTTGATAGTTGAGACAGTTTTCACTTAAGCCCATTTATGCTTAGGTGGCTGATAAGCATGAATCGCTGCCAATAACTCTTCCGGTGTTTGTCGACGAATTAACATCTCAGCATGCATCGGTTTAACGAAGCCTGACTGGCTCATCTTATCAATCATGGCAAATAAAGGATCAAAAAATCCGTCTAGATTGTAAAACGCACAGGGTTTTGTGTGGTAACCCAACTGCGCCCATGTCCAGGCTTCAAATATTTCCTCAAGTGTTCCAGCACCACCCGGCATGGCGATAAAGGCATCCGCCATCTCTGCCATGGCAGCTTTACGCTCATGCATATCGGCCACCACCTGCAAGTCAGTTAGACCTGGATGAGCTAACTCTTTTGTCGATAACGAGACAGGTATGACACCGTATACCTCACCGCCAGCAGCCAACACAGCATCGGCAATGACGCCCATCAAGCCGACCTTACCGCCTCCATAGACCAGACCGATATCGTTTTCTGCCAAGTAACGACCCAATTTTTCGGCACCTTCTGTGTATATCGCCAAGTTTCCGCTACTCGATCCACAAAAAACTGCTATGTTCATGCACAAGGCTCCTTATGTTTACACCTTAATAACCGCATGTCGGTAATGATGAGGCTGAAGTGTAATCAACCTTGTTTTTGTCAGCAACTAACAAGCAAGGTATCATCTGCGCTGCTTGTCGGCATTTATCTTAGTTGGAGTGCTAGGTGTATCAGTTTAACGCTATCGGTTTCATAGACAGTCCTTTCAAAGAGAAGTTTGGTATTCCTAGACAACCGGGACTTACGCAGTCCATCCGATCAACATTGTCTCTAAAGGCCCCCTATAACGATCTTGATACAGTTCGTGGTTTAGAAACGTGCAGCCATATCTGGATTATCTTTGTATTCAGTGCCACACAAGATAAAGGCTGGCACCCGACGGTTCGCCCGCCTCGTCTGGGTGGCAATCAGCGATTGGGGGTGTTTGCGACTCGATCCACCTTTCGTCCTAACCCTATTGGATTATCGGTCGCACGCCTAATCGGTATTTCGCAGCAAGATGGCGCATTATGTTTAGAGCTTGCCGATAGCGACCTGCTGAACGGTACGCCGGTACTCGATATCAAACCTTATTTACCCTATGCAGACAGCATACCCACTGCACACTTTTCATTAGGCGAAGCACCCGAGCGATTAAGTTTACCGGTAGTGTTTTCTGAGCAAGCCGAGGTACTTTGCCAACAGACGTTACTCGATCAACAATTGCCCTTAAAAACGCAGATCATCGAAATTTTACAATGTGATCCGCGACCAGCGTATCAAAAAGATCCTGAGCGTGTTTATGGCGTTCGATTACATCACGTAAATATTCGTTGGCGTGTGAGTAGCCATGCGATTCATGTTTTAGAAATACACACCGTAGCGAACCCTTAACCAAAACTCTTCAGATCTCGGAATATCCATGTCATTGATTAGCCCTTTTCAAGAACAGTCGTTGCAGTTTGATCGTCAGCATATATGGCATCCTTATACCTCGATGAATCAACCGAGTCCTGTGTTTATGGTGACCGATGCTGAAGGTGTTTATCTAGAATTAGCCGATGGGCGAAAAGTTATCGACGGTATGGCATCTTGGTGGTCTGTTATCCATGGCTACAAACATCCACGACTGAATCAAGCAGCTAAACAACAACTGGATAGATTTTCACATGTAATGTTTGGTGGCTTAACCCACCAACCTGCGATAGAACTGGCTAAGCGCTTAGTTGATATAACGCCCGATGGATTAGATCGAGTGTTTTTCTCAGATTCAGGATCGGTCAGTGTGGAAGTGGCGATCAAAATGGCGATTCAGTATCAACAATCACTCGGACGACCTGAAAAGCATCGCTTAATGAGCCTGCGTCGTGGTTATCACGGTGATACCTTTGCGGCCATGTCAGTCTGTGATCCGGTCACCGGCATGCATCAACTGTTTAAAGGTAATCTAAGCGAGCAAATATTTCTGCCAGCACCTCAATCACCTTGGCAAACCACTATTTGCCAGAGCGACTTAACGGCTTTAGAAGAAACCTTTGCAAAGCATCATCATGAAGTAGCAGCATTCATCTTAGAACCCATTGTCCAAGGCGCAGGTGGCATGCGTTTTTATTCTGCTGATTACCTGCGTCACGCCCGAAGACTCTGTGATCAGTATGATGTGCTACTCATCGCAGATGAAATTGCAACAGGATTTGGTCGAACGGGAGCACTGTTTGCTTGCCAACATGCCCAGATCACTCCTGATATTCTTTGCCTTGGAAAAGCACTAACAGGAGGTTATTTAACCTTAGCCGCGACACTGACACAGGCTCATATCGCAGAGGTGATCTCTTCCAGTGGTGCTGGCTGTTTTATGCATGGGCCTACGTTTATGGCAAACCCACTGGCTTGTGCGATTGCCTGTGAGAGTCTCGATCTGCTGTTAGAACAAGATTGGCAAGCCAAGATTCATGCGATAGAAACACAGCTCAAGCACCACCTAGAACCTGCATCACAACTCCCACAAGTAGCCGAGGTACGATGTCTCGGCGCTATAGGGGTTATAGAGTTGCATCATCCCGTCAATCTTCATCAAGTACAGCCTTGGTTTGTGGATGCCGGCGTCTGGGTCAGGCCTTTTGGTAAACTGGTCTACATCATGCCACCTTACATAATTCAGCCAGCCGAACTAAAATTGCTGTGTGAATCCATATTAACCGTGATTCAACGATTAGATTAGCAATCTCAAGTCAGTGTATTAACATAAGGTAACCTCATGCCACGCATCAAAATTGATATGCCGGACAACTATGTGTTCACCACCGAAATTCCGATTCGCATCAGCGACATCAACTATGGCGGACATTTAAGTAATGACGCGATGCTATCAATCATTCATGAAGCGCGCATTCGCTTTCTTAATCAATATCAGTATTCAGAACTAGATATTGAGGGCTATGGCATCATCATGACCGACTCTGCCATTGTGTATAAAGCTGAAGGATTTCATCGCGAGTTGTTACAGATAGATATTGCCGTCGCAGACTTTAATAAATATGGCTGTGATCTTTACTACCTGCTCACCAACAAGAAAGATGCCAAAGAGATCGCTCATGCGAAGACCGGCATCGTCTTTTTTGATTACGAAGCCAGAAAGGTTGTCCCTGTTCCGGCTGCGTTTAAAGATCGTATGTTAAAAGAAACCTAAGCGATTATTCATCTGCATAATCATAATGAATATGGCTGAGATTTTCGAAGCGGGTATATTTACCGATAAAGGCAAGGCGTGACGTTCCGATAGGTCCGTTACGCTGCTTACCGATAATTATCTCAGCCACACCTTTCTCTGGACTGTCTTCGTTATAAACCTCATCACGGTAGATGAACATAATAACGTCTGCATCTTGTTCGATCGCTCCCGATTCACGAAGATCTGAGTTTACCGGGCGTTTGTTAGGACGATTTTCAAGGCTTCGGTTCAACTGAGACAAAGCGACCACAGGGCACTGCATCTCTTTGGCTAAGGCTTTTAACGAGCGAGAGATCTCTGATATCTCTGCGGTTCTACCTTCTGACTTACCCGTTTTTAATTGCATCAGCTGAAGGTAGTCGACCATGATCATGCCCAGATCACCCTGCTCTCGAACAATGCGACGAGCACGAGTTCGCATTTCATTCGGACTAATCCCTGCCGTATCGTCAATAAACAAAGGCTTACCTTTCAGCATATTGACCGCCGTTGTCAGCTTTGGCCAATCCTCTTCCAGCAACTGCCCGTTACGGACCCGAGTCTGATCAATCTTACCCAAGGATGACAACATACGCGTGACCAACTGGTCAGCAGGCATCTCCAAACTAAACACCAATACTGGCCGCTGCGTTCCCATCAGCGCGTTTTCGACCAAATTCATCGCGAAGGTGGTGTTATGTACAAAGAAATCTTGAGCGACAAAGTTATGTAGTTCTGGTACGGTCAGGTCATAAACCTGCTTATAACCTTGATATTCGATAGCAACAACTTTATCCCAATAAATATCTGAAGTACTCAACTTGGCTAGATACTGATCATCTAGGAGTGCTGCAAACTCAGCGGCTCTCCGACGACTCAATTGACGGCGACTTCTACCCGATAAATGAGGATTATATCCGTCAGGAAGAGTAAGCCCTTTGGCAGCGAATATTTCTGACCAACTACGTTCATTCTTGAGGCTTAGCAAGTAATCAATTGCAGTTTCAGGGAGTGCGTCTAGATTGCTATGTGAACGTCGATCTTTCAGGATGCACTGGGCTTCTAAAACCTTAGCCTCTTTGCCGAAGATACCTATCTCAGTACAAAAGCGCTTAACACTGGTTTGATCAAGCACTTCAATTTCATACTGCACACGCTCGTGATGGTGTTTCTCGCGCCGTTTAGCAATAACACCAAAGCGCAGCAAAAGATGTTGAATTTGTTCGGCAAGAACTTCACTGGCACTGCCATAAGTCAGCCTGACTTGACCCGAGTTACTAACCGACACCCCACCATCACAGGCAAAGAGTCGATTCAAAAATAACGCTACCTGATCACGTGGCAACTGAAACACTATCTCAGGAACAGCTTTCTCATAGGAGAGTTTACCCCAAAGCTGATTTTGCTTTAGGTATTGAGTCACTGGATTAAATAATGTCGAAGCGGACTCAAACAACGGTTGTGATGTTGCCTGGAACTCATCACCTAATACACCACATAGCTCGCCATAAAGACGAGGGGATGGAACAGCAATCGCATTACGCCAATGACTAATGGTCGATACCGCAGTACCTAACTGTGCAGCTAACTGTTTACCGGTATATCCAGCAAGATTAATCGCCTTATTTAACAATTCGGCAAAGAACTGTCTTGTCGATACAGGATCATCGCTACGGCCTGCCACTCTATAACTTGGAGCACGATCTGAAAGCTCGGTACGACAGACTTTAATCGATCCAAAGCTTTCAACTGCGACGATAAAATCATCCATGATTTGTGCATTAGTATTCGTAAAAATGGGTGAACTTTGCGTTGTACCTCCATCTCCTAGAAAGTAGGCCAGTGTTTTAATTTTATATTCCGCGATAGATTTGCTACCAAAAACAGGAAGTTTGCGTGGCACCGCAATTACATCATTGAGATTTACTTTCGCCAAAGGCTGCCAGCCGTAAGCGGTTAAAAATGGATGTGTCAGTGTGGTTTCAATAGTTCTACCTAGGGCTGTCCTTACTCGATAAACGGGCTTGAGGCCATCATCAACGAATGCACTTGCCTTTCGTCGCTCTAATTTGAAATGATTGTTCAGACTTAGAACATCTGCTTTCTGATGCTTTACCATCTCATCAATCGTTATGCGTGCACCTGTTATTGGATCTACTAAAAGAGAACCGGATACGATGCATTTCCCCATCGAGGGCCGTGCTGCCACAATAATTAAATCAGAGGGTTGTAAACCACCAGTGCGGGCATCCAGATCGTCAAAGCCGGTTGTGACACCCGTCAATGCATCGGCGTTATTAAAAAGATGGTCAATACGTTCAACGGCACGTTTTAGCAGCGGATTAATAGGTTCTGGCCCGCCTTGATTAGGGCGGTTTTCAGCAATCTGGAAAATCTTTTGTTCCGCTTCGTTTAGAATTTCTTCCGAAGCACGGCCCTGTGGCTGAAAGGCACTGTCGGCGATTTCATTCGCCACCTGAATCATCTGCCGTAGCAGCGCCCTATCACGAACGATTTCAGCATAGGCACGAATGTTACTGGTGCTGGGTGTATTTCTGGCTAGCTCAACCAGGTATTCAAGACCACCGGCTCGCTCTAATTCTCCTGATCGATCTAACTCTTCAGAGAGGGTAATGACATCAAATGGACGATTTTCATCCACTAACTTCTGCAAGGTGCGGAAAATCATTCGATGGTCGGGTCGATAGAAATGGCTATCAACCAAAATTTCAGAGACTGCATCCCATGCTTGATTATCAAGCATCAAGCCACCCAGTACGGATTGCTCTGCTTCAAGTGAAAACGGAGGCGACTTGATCGAGTCGATCGTGTCCTGTGTCTGTTCAGCGAAATCCATTGGACGTGATACCGAGGCGTAAAATCAGGAAATGACTATTCTAGCGATATTGTGCGGAGGGGTACAGCTTGGAAAAAATTGTGTTGCGGTAAAAACAAAAATGCCTGATAAGTTAGCGCTTTAGCTCACACTTACCAGGCATTTAGAATAAAGCAGAATTACTCAGCAGCAACCGTCAAAGTGATGCTTGCAGTCACTTCAGGGTGTAACTGAATATCAACAGAGAATTCACCAACATGGCGGATAGTGCCTTCTGGTAAACGCACTTCACTCTTATCAACAGCATGACCTGCTGAAGTCAGCGCTTCTGCGATATCGCGAGTACCGATAGAACCAAACAATTTACCTTCTTCACCTGCTTTACCAAGCATGGTCAGTGCAAATTCATTCAGTGCTTCGGAACGCGTGTGTGCTTCAGCGAGTTTAGCAGCAGCGGCTGCTTCTAGCTCTGCACGACGCTCTTCAAACTTTGCAACGTTAGCAGCAGTTGCTGCAACCGCTTTACCCTGAGGTACTAAGTAGTTACGTCCGTAGCCGCCTTTAACAGCAACTTTGTCACCTAAACTACCCAATTTACCAATATTTTCGAGCAGAATAACTTCCATCTCGTAAACCTCTTTTTTCTGCAGATTGCAGTATCTTAATTCTTTGCTGGAACTTTAGCCCGTAGATCCATTAATGCATCTACGCATGCCAGTATCACCAACAATGTAACCATATAGGGACCGACTAAAATGATCGATGCGTAAGTCGCTACCAACCAGCCTTTATTCAGTCCCCGCTTAGAAACCAGCCCGTGTATCAAGGCTAATCCTGCCACAACCAGTGGTAGAAGTAGCAGTGCAAACCATCTTGAAATATCAATTCCAGTCATTTTGCTAGCCAATAACACCAGTGCAAGAGCGACAGCCAATATGACCGGCAGTCTTAACTGATGAAACTCGGATTGGAAACCACCTGGATTAAACAAAGCAGCTTGCCAACTTCTTGCTAGCATCAAGCAACCCAACATACTGGCTACTTGAAATGCGCTGACAACCCCTACCAGTAGACCTCGCACTCGCGATTCTGACCAGTCTTGGAATGCTGCACCACGTTCACTGGCAAGTTGTTGAACCGATGTCGCGATTTGATCCAATAATGGAGCCAATCCTACATCGAGTATCAGACTGCACACGACACCTAGCGGTATAATGGCAATCAAAACTTTTTGCCAGGAAACGGTTTGGCGAAGCAACACTGCCAACACATACGTTCCTGAAATCACCAATATTGCCGATGGATCACCGGAAAAAATCCAGAAAAAACTTGGCAATACGGCCCAAAACAATAGTTTTGCACCTTCTGATACACCCTTTCGTAGGGTAATCAGAGCAACCCCTGCTGCACTAACCCAGTAGAGCAGAGGTAACATGGCGGCAATAACAACCACCATAATCGCCTGATTGCGACCCTTTAATAGCGTTTCTGCAAGGGCTCGCACGGCGTTAACTCCTATCCTTACTTAGCGTTAATTACCTTACTCGTGACCGTCAGTGTATGGCAGCAACGCAATGTAACGAGCACGCTTGATAGCAGTAGCTAGTTGACGCTGGTAACGTGCTTTAGTGCCAGTAATACGGCTAGGTACGATCTTGCCAGTTTCAGTAATGTAAGCTTTTAAAGTTTCCAGATCTTTATAGTCGATCTGGGTAGTGCCTTCTGCAGTGAAACGACAGAATTTACGACGGCGGAAAAAACGTGCCATTTTCCTTTCTCCTATAATTCAGATTAATCTTCAGCAGTTTCCTGCTCATACTCATCAGTCGACTCTTCGTCGCGAGACTGACGCTCTGAGCGATCTTCACGGCGGGGCTTACGCTCTTCACGTGACTCAGCTGCTTTGATAGGAGAAACTTCAGTAACGGCTTCTTTACAACGCAGGATCATGCTACGCAGAACCGCATCGTTGTAACGGAAAAGGCTTTCCAGCTCATCCAAGGTTTCTTGGTTACACTCAATGTTCATTAGAACATAGTGTGCTTTGTGAGCATTGTTGATCGGATAAGCCATTTGACGACGACCCCAGTCTTCTAGACGGTGAATCGTGCCTTCAGCACCTTCGATCAAATTCTTGTAGCGTTCCAACATAGCTGGAACTTGTTCGCTCTGATTCGGATGAACCAGAAATACGATTTCATAATGACGCATTTTTGCTCCTTACGGTTTTGCAGCCCCCTCTTCACCCTATGTGACAGGAAGCAAGGAGTTGAACAAATAAAACGGAGTCGAAATTATACGTGACTCTTCAAACAATCACAATCTGTAACTAGACTATTTCAAAACTATGAGTAATCTTCACACCGCCACGCTCAAGCATCAGGGATGCAGAGCAGTATTGCTCAGCAGAGAGCTTAACGGCTCGTTCAACCAAGTTAGGCTTCAGCGCCTCGCCCGTTACGACGAAATGGACATGTATTTTGGTAAAAACAGCAGGAACTGACTCTGCTCTTTCCGAGGTGATTTCAGCACGACAGCCGGTTACTTGCTGACGTGATTTTTTTAAAATTTGCACAACATCGTAGCTGGTACAGCCACCTAGTCCCATGAGTACTAACTCCATCGGACGAGGCCCTTGCTGTAGATCGGCATCTATCATCACATCAAAACCACTGCCACTGGTGGCGTTAAAACGTAGATCACCTTTCCATTCAACCTTGGCTTGCATCGTCTTTTCTCCTGCTATTAAGCAAACAGTGCTTTAAGTTTTTCACCTGGATCGTCGGCACGCATAAAAGACTCGCCAACCAAGAAGCTTTGCACACCCTGAGCACGCATCTGTGCGACGTCATCAGGGGTATTGATACCGCTTTCTGTCACCACAATACGATCATCAGGAATAGCGCTTAATAGATCAAAGGTGTTATTCAGTGATACTTCAAAGCTATGAAGGTCACGATTATTAATACCAATCAAACGTGTATTCAACGGCAACGCACGCTGAAGCTCATCAGCACCATGCACTTCAACAAGAACATCCATACCTAAGGATTGGGTTAAGTCTGCTAACTCAGACAACTGCTGATCGCTCAAGGCGGCTACAATCAACAAAATACAATCCGCTCCCAGCATTCTTGCTTCATAAATCTGATAGGGATCGACGATGAAATCTTTACGAATCACCGGTAAGTTGCAGGCCTCTCTGGCCAACAGCAGATTACGATCCGAACCCATAAAAAAGTCGACATCTGTTAATACTGACAAACAGCTTGCACCCGCTTTTTCATAACTTTGTGCAATCGCTGCCGGATCGAAGTTTTCGCGAATCACGCCTTTTGAGGGACTGGCTTTTTTCGCCTCCGCGATAATGGCAGAGCGTCCTGACGCAATAGAGCGCTCAAGCGCGTTAACAAAACCACGTGGGTCTTTATCACTACCCTGCTGTGCTGCAATTTTCGTTTGCAAGTCCTGAAGACTGACTTGTGCTGAGCGCTCAGCCACTTCTTCGCGCTTTCGTTGAATTATCTTCTTTAAAATGGTCGGAGTATCATTCATTCTGCTGTCTCAGTGAACTGTTGACTGAACTCGGCAAGCGCCGCCATTTTGTTTGCGGCACGTCCGTCTTGCATCACTTCTAACGCTTTTTGCACACCTTGTTGATGGCTGTCTGCCTGTCCGGCTAACCAAATAGCAGCTCCAGCATTCAGCGCAATAATTGAGCGTGCTTTTCGCGCTACTGACTCTTCACTATTTGAAAACGCTTTGCGGATCAGTTGCAGCGAATCCTCTGGAGCCTTCACTTCTAAACCGATCAAGCTTTGGCTTTCTATCCCTAAGACCTCAGGCGTAATGTTATATTCTTTAACAACACCGTCTTTAAGTTCCGCAACATGGGTCGCTGTCGCCAAGCTAATTTCATCTAAACCATCATCAGCATGCACAACCAACACGTGTTCAGCCCCTAACTGCTGCATTACTTCCGCCATCGGACGACACAGAGGCTTACTAAACACGCCGATGACCAGATGCTTTACGCCAGCTGGATTCGTCATGGGACCTAAGATATTAAACAGAGTACGAATACCCAGTGACTTACGCACACCGATAGCGTGTCGCATAGCACCATGATGAGCAGGCGCAAACATAAAGCCAACACCCACCTGATCAATGCATGCAGCAACTTGATCAGCGGTTAGATTAAGATTAATACCCGCCGCTTCGAGTAGATCAGCACTGCCACTGCTAGACGACACTGCACGATTACCGTGCTTAGCCACATGAACGCCAGCTGCCGCGGCAACAAACGAAGAAGCCGAGGAAATATTGAATAGGTTGGCACCATCACCCCCAGTACCCACGATATCCACTAAACGCGTAGCCTGAGTTTTTACGGGGGTTGCCAGTTCGCGCATCACTTGTGCAGCCCCAGCAATTTCATCAATGGATTCACTTTTCATTCTCAAGGCCACTAAAAAAGCACCCATCTGTGCATCGCTACACTGTCCGGTCATGATCTGTCTCATGACATCCACCATTTGCGCCCTGCTCAAATCCAAGTGATCAACCACCCAGCTTAGCGCTTCTTGTATTTGCATTATTCTTCTCCTATTAAGCCTTCGCGGTTCATCATTTCATTGTTAAAAAATTCGCCAGCAGACCATGACCTTCTTGAGTCAAAATAGCTTCAGGATGAAATTGCACACCCTCTAATGGATAATGTTTATGACGAATACCCATCACCTCATCCATTTGCCCTTGTTCATCTTGAGTCCAAGCAGTTATTTCAATATCACTAGGTAAAGAGTCTGGGTCTAAAACCAGAGAGTGATATCGAGTCACCTGTAACGGATTCGGCAATCCCTGAAACACCCCTATATTACTATGATATACAGCGGATGTTTTGCCATGCATGACTTTTCTTGCTCTAACAACAATACCACCCAGTGCCTGACCTATCGCTTGATGACCTAAACAAACACCGAGTATCGGTAACTTCCCAGCAAACTCAGTGATTGCCTGTAATGAAATACCCGCTTCATTCGGCGTACAAGGCCCTGGAGAGATCAACAAGCGCTCTGGTGCCAAACGAATAATATCCTGCAAAGAGAGTTCATCATTACGAAATACAGTGACTTGCTGCTGTAGCTCACGAAGATAATGCACCAAGTTCCAAGTGAAGCTGTCGTAATTATCGATCACTAGGATCATATCTACGGTACCCAAATGATGTTCAAAATAGATTAACCAGATCCGCCTCAATTCGAGCGGCTAATAAATTCAAGCGCACAAGAATAGAGTAAACATTCACTATTCGAAACCCCTGATTACGTTCATCTCTCATTCCGATTCAGATTACAGTCAGCTAAGATACTGATAATTGAATTAACTTCAACTGATGGCTCTGCAACAGAAACATTGAAGACTTAAAACAGAACAGGAACTTATCATGCAACACCTTCGCTCGATTCATGATCTACGAGTACTAACGTTACCATTAGGCTTGTTGCTAATACTCGCAATACTGACTGGCTGTGCTACGTCACCTACCGGACGTTCGCAACTGACCATGTTCAGTGAGTCACAAATGGCCAGTATGGGACAAGCCAGCTTCGCGCAGATCAAAGAACAGGAAAAAGTCTACAACCACCGACCTACACAGACTTACGTTCAATGTATCTCAGATGCTTTATTTGCCGTTGCTGGGACACCTTCAGGTGAGTGGGAAGTGATTGTCTTTGCCGATGAAACTCCCAACGCCTTTGCCTTACCAGGGCAAAAAATTGGTGTTTATCGGGGAATGTTGAATGTCGCCACTAATCCCGATCAATTGGCTGCGGTTATCGGACACGAAATTGGGCATGTACAAGCGCGCCATGGCAATGAGCGAGCATCGACAACCTTTGCCACACAGATGGGACTTGCTATCGCCAGCGCGGCACTGGCAACCGAAGGTGGTACGGATGAGCGGATGCTTGCAGCACTCGGCTTAGGGGCTCAGGTAGGTATCTTACTGCCTTTCTCGCGCCAGCATGAAATTGAAGCGGACCTGATTGGTTTGGATTTAATGGCTAGAGCAGGCTTTGATCCGCGGGAAAGCATTCAACTCTGGGAAAACATGCGCCAGAAAGCTGGAGGAAGCCCGGTCGAATTTTTATCCACTCACCCAGGTCATGGTACGCGAATTCGCACTTTACAAGAGTCGATGCCAGAAGCGATGGTTAAATTCGAAAATGCGCGTCGACAGGGAAGAGTTCCCCGTTGCACACCACCTAGATAATCACATGACTTAGTTAACAAAAACGGCTGCAAAAGCAGCCGTTTTTGTTTAGGGCTTGAAACTCTTAAACACGTAAAATAGACACATCTTCAGCCTGAAGACCCTTGTCACTTTCACGAACATAAAATTTAACACGCTGCCCTTCATTTAAGGAGCGATGACCACGTCCACGTATATTGCGGAAATGTACAAACACATCATCACCGTTTTCACGGGTAATAAAACCAAACCCTTTAGACACATTAAACCACTTCACACTCCCTGTTTCACGATCATCCGGTCCATTAGTAAATTCGTCTTCATCATCATCTTGATCATCTGCATAACCAGAATCTCTTTGAGATGATGCGACATTCGCAGCAGGAACACTCAGTACAAAACCTGTAATCATCGAGGTTACAAAGGCAACCGCAACAATCACCCAAAGATTACCACCTGAAACCGCCTGAGCGACGCCCACTAAAACAGCCACAATGACTGCAAAAACAATTACTTTTATCAATTGATTACCACTCATATATCTTATCTCTTTCACTTTTCACAACAGATTATTTATAGTCAAATGATGGCTAGGGCTGGGATCCATTCTATTACGCACACTTCCTTAAGCCACCAAACAAGTAGGTATATATTATTTAGCGCCTTTTTTCAATGCGTTATAAACAAGAAGCCAACATTCAATTTATTCGATCCATCAAATGCAGAGACCTGAATGAACATGTGTGATAACGAATCCTTACAAAATCTTGAGTCTCGTGTCGCCTTTCAAGAGGCCGCTATCGATCAATTAAGCGACACGATAGCAAGACAAGAACTGGAACTAGATAAAATGACACGAATGATTCATCATTTAACTCAACGGATAAAAGAGTTCAGCGAAGGGCAGCCGCTGAGTGACAATAATCAACCGCCGCCACATTATTAATATCTCAGATGAGCATAAAAAATAGAGTTTACCGGCTAATACTCAGATTAATGATTCGTGAACGCATCTCTGGAAGTGGCGAACTTAGCGATCACAAGGATACGATCTATGTATTGGAAAAACCCTTTACCGCAGATCGGCTGATTTTAGAAAACAGATTACGCCAAGTTAAGCTACCCTATGATTCGCATCGTATTACCGCTATCAACAATCAAGATATCGATAGCCTTCGTCAACAAATCGAAAACTTGGTTTCTTTGCAGCGCAATGATCCCGATCGATCTATAAAACTTCAGCCTGTTATGATCATGGCAGGGCATCTTCCGAACACTCAACAGGCGTGCTTACAGACTGCTCTGACAGAAAGCTGGCACACTCATGGTAAATTCACTCGCTTCCTGAAATTACTCCTGAACGGACGATCTACTCTAGTTCGGATTGATGAACCCCTGATTTTGAACGATTTAATTAAACCAAATATTAGTGATACTGAAGTGGCTCGACGGGCAGTGTGGGTGCTGAGAACGCACTTTCAACGCTGTCGACAAGCCATACTAGGACCCGACCTTTCCCATCGAAGAACCTTAATGGACCAGGTGCTAGCTTCGCCTGAAGTCAAAAAAGCGATTACGGAAACCGCCTTAAAGAAAGGATTGACGAGCACCCAAGCTGAAAAACAAGCGACAGAAGCGATTGATGCAATTGTTGCTGACTTTAGTCCGTCGACCGCGCGCATCTTGAACCACTTAATACACTTTTTACTGCACCGACTCTTTAGCCGCATCAACCTTCAGGGGCTAGATCAAATTCAACAACTTGCCCTGACTCATAACCTAGTATATCTGCCCTGCCATCGCAGCCATTTAGACTACATCCTGCTGTCTTGGCTACTCTATCGTCACGGTTTAATGGTGCCACATGTGGCGGCAGGGGATAATTTAAACATCCCTGTTATCGGCGGTATTTTACGACGCGGTGGCGCTATTTTTATGCGCCGAAGCTTTAAAGACGACCCTCTGTATGCGGTCATTTTTAGACAATACCTAACCTTAATGCTGCATCGTGGCCATAGTATCGAATACTTTATTGAAGGGGGTCGTAGCCGAAGTGGTCGATTACTGACAGCTAAAGCTGGTTTACTTAAAATGACATTAGATGCTTGGTGGCAAGCACCCGAAAAACCTTTGGCACTGATACCGGTTTCTATCAGTTATGACCGTCTCGTCGAAAGCCAAAGCTATCAAAAAGAGCTTTCTGGTGGAGCCAAATCTAAAGAAAACCTGTTAGACACGCTCAAATCATTACGTATTTTATTCCAGCGCTATGGTGAGGTAAGCATCAGTTTTGGCGAAACACTTAAGTTAACCAGAGAGCCGCATTTATCAAATTCACCGCCATCAGCATCAATCATTGGTCGAGAAATTATTGAGCGCATCAATCAAGCCTTTAGTGCCTCACAAATGTCGTTAATAGCCAGTATTTTACTCTCCGCACCTCATCAACAGATGCGCGAGGCAGAGCTGAACGCGCGCTTAGCTGAGCTAACGACTTGGCTTTCAGATAGTGGTGTATCAACTCCTTTGGATAGCCCACAAAACTGGATCGAACAAGCCGCTTTTCGTGAACAAATTAGCCGGGGACAAAACGCTATCGCACTGACATCAGACCAGGCCGCTGAGTTGACCTTTTATCGAAATATGTTGATGCATCAGTTGATTTTACCTGGCTTGATATTGCTGTTCTCACGGCGCCTAGCTTCCTCTGGAACCAGCACACAAACTCGACTTCTACGTGCTGTTTATCCCTATATCCGCGCTGAGCTTAACTTACCTGACCCTAAAGGAGATCTCGATCTTAAGTTAATTCATAAAGCACGTGATCGACTAAAAGAACATCAGTTACTCGCCAACAAAATGGATGGATTAGAGCCATCAACCAAACTTAAGCCTTTGGCAAAGCATCTTATTCGCTTAGCTGAACCGGTTCTACTCCGTCAATACTTGCTAATTTTAGTCATTACCCGCTTACAGCAGGCAAGCGAAATTGAACTGATGGAAACGACCAGGGAGCTAGCACTTCATATCCATCTTCACTATGGTTATGCAGCACCAGAGTATGCAGACAGGCGAGTTTTTGAAGGCATGACAGAACAAATGCTTGAAGAAGATATACTCACTGGCAATGCAGAAAAACTGCAATTGACGCGACCTCTAGACAACGTACTTAAGCTCGCTGACAAGCTATTTCCAGCGCCCGTTATTGAAAAAGCTAACCAATGGTTGGTTGATAAGGGGATTTCTAGCTAGCTGCGGCTAGCTGGTTAAGCGAACACAGAACACGACTAGCTTAGCTTTTTAAGCGCATAGATATCAAAGCGACTGCTTTTTCCATCTAATTGGTATGAAGGTGAGCGATTCATTAGATAGGGAGCTTTTCTTGGACGTTTCACCACCACTCGGCATTCTGCAGCGCCTAAAGCCGCCTCTAAAAGTAGGTCGGCATCGTCATCCGCACCCACTAAATCGCGAAAAACCAACATCTCCTTCTTCACCAAGGCAGTTTTATCCCGATGAGGAAACATAGGATCAAGATAGACTACCTCTGGGCGCTGCTCTTCAGGACGACCCGCTGCAGCTGTCAACCAGTCCAGAGCTTGTGCATGCTGAACATGCATTCGTTCAATAATCGACTGCAAGTCGGCGTGTTGCTTCGCTCGTTGCATACCATCTTTAAGCAAACTAAAAATAACGATGGAACGCTCCACCATCTCGACATGACAACCGAGACTGGCAAGCACAAACGCATCTCGCCCTAAACCCGCTGTCACATCTGCAATACGGGGACGCAGACCTTTACCAACACCGCAGGCTTTGGCGATCATCTGCCCTTGACCACCACCGAACTGACGGCGATGACCTACCGCGCCACCGACAAAATCCACCCAGATAGGTCCTGACGCTTTTGTCCCACAGGGCTGAATAGCCAGTCCATTCTCGGTAAACAGCAAAAGGTATTTGTAAGGGACATCAGCATACTCATGGACTTCTACACAAGGCAGACCCAAAGTGTCAGCTAAAGCACTCGCTTGAGGCTTATACAATTCATGTTGCCATGCACAGGCTAAGGGCAAAAATTCTGCCATAGGCTTAACTGACGGCAGGCAAATTGAAATAGATGAACAACAAAATAGCACCGAGAATCATTCGATAAATGACGAAAGGCATCATCCCGATCTTAGCAATCCATTTCAGGAAGAAGTGAATACACATCCAAGCACTAATTCCAGCAATCACTGCACCAGCAAACAGCATATGTAATGGCAAAATACTATCACCTGAGGTCACGCGACTAGCCATCATGATACAGGCCCCTAGGGTTACAGGAATGGACAACAAAAAAGAAAAACGGGCTGCAGACGCACGATCAAACCCTAGCAACAGCGCCATCGTAATGGTTGCACCGGATCGTGAAGTACCCGGAATCAGTGACATGGCTTGAGCTAATCCTATCCAAACCGCGTCTTTAACACCGATGTTTTTTAATTCACGATGTTCTGTGCGCTTCGTATCTGCCCAACCCATCACAGCACCAAACAGCAGAGTTGTTGATGCAATAACTAAGATTGAACGGCCCCAAGTTTCCACTAAACCCACAAACAACCCACCCGCAATCACCGCAGGCAGGGTACCCAAAATAACTAACCAACTCAGGGTTCCTTCAGGGCTGTGGCGTCCCTGTAAAGAGGCTATCCAAGCAATAAACATCTGCTTTATATCATGGCGAAAATAGATCAGCACCGCAATTAAGGTACCTAGATGAACACCAACATCAAACGCTAATCCTTGATCTTCCCAATTTAATAATTGAGCCGGCAAAATCAAATGAGCCGAACTTGAAATAGGTAAAAATTCTGACAGTCCTTGAATCAGCGCCAATACGGCAACTTGAATCCATTCACTAAAATTCATTGTTGATCCTTTTTCTTCCAAGCAACTTGGTCACGTAAATATACCGGCTGGGCCGCTTCTGGCGTAAATACCTTACCCTGCTGAAAATCTATCTTTGCAAGGGTCAGCATTTCTGATGCGCGAGGATAACATTTTGCATCTGAGCTTTGAATGCTGTTGCGTATCCCTTCAGAAAAACGATCCAGATACACCAAGCCCGTTCCGATCGCGATTAGGGGTTTTGCATCAGAGATAATTGTAACCGCATCTGGAGAACTCACCTGTTCTGGCTGGAGTAAGCTGACACCCTGTTGTTTTGCTTCACACACGGACCAATACACTTCATCCATTCGTGCATCCAGAATAGCTAGCACTTGCGCATCAGGTGACTTTTTAAGCTCACTGTTTGCCAAGGCACTGAGTGTCGATACGGGAAGAAGTGGAAGATCAGCTGCCATCGCAAGACCTTGTGCTGCACCTGTGGCTATGCGAATTCCAGCAAAAGAACCCGGCCCACGACCAAAAGCAATCGCATCCAGAGAAGATAGCGTCACACCCGCATCAGCTAAAATTTGTTCTACCATCGGCAACAACAGATGCGTATGACGACGAGGCTCGATGCGAAAGTCTTCGATCACTTCATCTCCTAGCATTAATGCGACAGAACATGCATCAGAGGAGGTATCTAACGCCAACAAACGCATCATTGTAAGTACTCCTCTCCCCAGCGTGGCATCAGGGTTTGATCTATTTTTAATTGATTAAGAATGCGCGCCACGACAAAGTCGATCATATCTTCAATTCGCTCCGGTTTATGATAGAAACCTGGAGCGGCTGGTAAAATAACCACGCCCTGGCGTGAAAGTGACAACATATTCTCAAGATGAATAGTGGACAAGGGTGCTTCTCTGGGCACTAAAATCAACTGTCGTCTTTCTTTTAACGCCACATCAGCAGCACGTTCTATCAAGTTATTACTTGCACCGGTCGCGATAGCCGATAAGGTACCGGTGCTACAAGGACATACCACCATGGCTGCGGGCGCACCCGAACCTGATGCGACTGGCGACATCCATTGCTCTCGTCCAAACACACGAATCTGGCCTTCCTGCGCCGCATAACGCTGTTGTAAATAGCTTTGTTGAGCGTCAGGCGTACCTGGCATCTTTTCATCGGTTTCAGTCGCAATCACGACTTGAGCGGCTTTCGAGATCAACACCATCACTTGATAGTTAGCTTTGACCAAGCATTCTAATAGTCTTAGGCCATACTGGGCACCAGAGGCACCGGTGATCGCTAAAGTGATGCGCCCGCTATATTCTGTAGACATTTGCTAAGCCCTTAAAGCCGTCAGAAGTTTTTGATGAACGCCGGCAAATCCGCCATTTGACATCACCACGATATGCGTTCCTGGTTGTAATGTTGTGACTAAGGAGTGAACCATCTGTTCAATATTATCAAAAACTAGCGCGGGACGTTCTGACTTTTCAGCAATCGCACTTAGCGACCAATCCATACCTGCAGGCTGATACCAAAAAATCTGATCAGCAGTTTGCGTGCAATCCACTAAACGCTGCTGATGAGTGCCTAAACGCATGGTGTTGGAGCGAGGTTCGATCACCGCAACAATCGGAGCATCACCCACGGCTGCTCTTAAGCCCTGCAATGTCGTTTCGATAGCGGTCGGGTGATGGGCAAAATCATCGTATACCTTGACGCCCCTCACTTCACCCAACAACTCCATCCGACGTTTAACACCGGAAAATTGACTTAAGGCTTCTATGGCTTGCTCTGGAAGAACGCCGACATGCCTAGCGGCGACTAACGCATTCAAGCCATTCATCACATTATGCTCACCGGTTAAAGACCAGCTCACCACTCCTAAGGATTCCCCATGATGAAGCACTTCGAATTTAGAACCATCCTTAACTAACAACTCGGCTGTCCATTCACTTCGATGATTCAATCCCGTTTTAACCTGCTGCCCCCAACATCCCATCGCAATCACTTCTTCTAAGGCTTCAACATCCGAGGGATATATCACTTGACCCGATGCAGGCACTAAGCGGTTAACATGGTGAAATTGGCGCTGAATGGAGGCCAAATCAGGGAAAATATCCGCGTGATCGAACTCTAGGTTGTTCATGATTAACGTACGCGGCTGGTAATGCACAAACTTTGAACGTTTATCGAAAAAGGCGGTGTCGTATTCATCTGCTTCAATGACAAAAAAAGGCGTATCTCCTAAGCGAGCGGAACGCTCAAATCCTTGTGGAACACCGCCAATCAAAAAACCTGGCGACATCCCAGCTTGCTCCAGAATCCAAGCCAACATGGTAGATGTGGTGGTTTTTCCATGTGTGCCCGCCACAGCCATCACCCAACGACCCGGCAATATATAATCATGGAGCCATTGCGGACCTGATGAATAAGGTAACCCTTTCTCTAGCATGTATTCGACACAAGGATTTCCCCGTGACATTGCATTACCCACAATGACTAAATCGGGCGCTGGATCAAGCTGAACAGGATCATACCCTTGAATCAACTCGATACCTTCAGCTTCTAACTGAGTCGACATAGGAGGATAGACGTTTGCATCAGAACCCGTGACTCGATGACCCGCTTCTCTTGCCAAAATCGCGAGAGAGCCCATAAAGGTTCCACAGATACCTAAAATATGAATATGCACCTTAATCCATCCTCAAAAAAAACGTGTTAAATCATATCAGTTTTATCCTTGCCTGTTTATCCCTGACAAGGGAGTAAGGATTAGATTTTTAAGGCCCATAGCTTGTGCAATTATATTGATTTTCGCGTACAATCGCGCCTGTTGTAAGGAATACATCAACATTAGCCAGTAACGAACGCCGAGGATTGAGCCCGTCATGCAACTCTTGAGTAACTTTCTCAAACACAAAAAAATCGACTCTGAACTGATCGAACTCATCGACACCCTAATGCTTGCTTGCAAAGAGATCGCATTACAGCTCCGTGAAGGCGAACTTTCGGGAGTGCTGGGTATCTCTGATAACACCAATGTTCAAGGCGAAACTCAAAAGAAGCTCGATATTATTGCTAATGAAGTCCTGAAAAAAGTTGTTTTAGATAACCCCCTAGTTCGCGGCGTTGCTTCAGAAGAGGAAGACCACGCCGTATTTGGCAATCCAGAAGGTCGTTTCTTGGTAACCTTTGATCCGCTGGATGGTTCATCCAATATCGATATCAATGTTTCAGTGGGTACCATTTTCTCGATTTTGGAAGTACCGCAAGGAGACCATGAAGACAGCGATGATCTTTTCTTGCAACCCGGCACCCAGCAACTGGCCGCGGGTTATGTACTCTATGGTCCTCATGCAGTTCTGTCACTCACCACAGGCGATGGCGTGAACATGTTCACCTTGGCACACACGGGTGACTTCTTACTGACTCACGAAGATGTCACCATCCCAACGACAACACGTGAATTTGCCATCAACATGTCAAACCAGCGTTATTGGGAACCTGCCATGCAGCGCTATATCAGTGACCTGATTCAAGGCTCAGATGGCCCTCGTGAGCAAAATTACAACATGCGTTGGATCGCCTCCATGGTTGCCGAAGTGCATCGCATCTTAACTCGTGGCGGTATGTTTAGTTATCCATGGGACTCCAGAAACCCAGATAAGCCAGGAAAGCTACGTTTAATGTATGAAGGTAATCCTATGAGTATGCTCATTGAGCAAGCCGGTGGGATTTCTTCAACCTGCTACGGTCGTATCATGGAGATTCAGCCTAAGCATATTCATGAGCGTGTTTCTATTGCTCTGGGATCTCGCGATGAAGTGCAAGTGTTGATGGACTACCATCAGCAGAATCCTACTCAACACTAATACCGTTATTGCTGATAGCCTTGCAAACCTGACCCTAAGTCGAATAGCGGTCAGTTGTCTGTGGCTTTAAAATAGCGATAACGCCGGAATTCAACTTAACCGTAACTTGTAATCACAGGAATTAACCTATGAGCTTTGTAAACGTACCTTCAGGCAAAGATCTGCCTAACGATATTTACGTCATCATTGAGATCCCGGCTGAAAGCTCGCCGGTCAAATATGAGATAGATAAAGACTCTGATGCTGTATTTGTAGACCGCTTCATGGCAGCGCCTATGTTTTACCCAGCCAACTACGGTTACATTAACAACACCTTAGCTGATGATGGTGATGCGCTGGATGTTCTAGTTATCACTCCTTACCCGGTGGTTGTTGGCTCAGTAATTCGCTGCCGTCCAGTGGGTATTTTGAACATGACTGACGAAGCGGGTGAAGATGCCAAGCTAGTTGCGGTACCTCATGAGAAGCTTTCAAAAGCCTACGGCGACATCAACGATATTGATGATCTGCCTCAGCTAACCAAAGACCGCATTGCACACTTCTTCGAAAACTATAAAAAGCTCGAAGTTGGAAAGTGGGTGAAGGTTGAAGGCTGGTCAAATGCTGATGCTGCTCGTAAAGCGATTGTTGAATCGGTTGCAGCTTACGAAGCAAGCAAATAAGTCACTCTTCCTGTAATAAAAAACCCGCTAGTATCAGCGGGTTTTTTATTGCTATTTTTAGCATTAATCACGAGCATGCTGCACTAAATCCTCGACAACTTCTTGCTCAACATGCAAGTCGTTATCGCTATCAGGATGAGGCAATACCAGATTTAGAATAATCGCCACCACACCGCACAAGCTGACACCCTGCAAACTCATCGCGCCTTCACCGATCGCCATACCGCCGATACCAAACACAAGCACCGTAGCAACAATGACCAAGTTTCGTTGAGCAGCCATATCGACCTTCGCTTTAATCAGCGTGTTCATGCCAACAGCTGCGATAGAACCGAACAATAGAATCAAAATACCGCCCATCACCGGCGTTGGAATGGTTTGTAGCAACATGCCAAACTTAGCGATAAAGGCTAACAGGATAGCAAAGCCAGCCGCCCAGATCATAATAATGGGATTGAAGGCTTTGGTCAGCATCACTGCACCCGTCACTTCTGAATAAGTAGTGTTAGGCGGTCCACCAAACATAGCCGCAGCAGACGTCGCCACACCGTCACCGAACAGAGTACGATGCAAACCCGGTTTTTTAACGTAGTCTTTTCCCGTTACATTACTGATCGCCAGCATATCACCCACATGCTCTATGGCAGGGGCTATCGCGACAGGCACCATAAATAGAATCGCTTGCCAATGAAATTCCGGCATGACAAACGCAGGCATCGCGACGATGGGGGCATCGTGAACACGAGTCAAATCCACCATCCCCATAAACCAAGCGGCAATATAACCCACAATAACACCACAAAGTATCGGCAATAAGCGGAAGATACCTCTCGCAAAGACAGCCACTGCACCTGTGGTAATCAAGGCAATCATGGCAACGATAATGGCATCTTGATAGGGATAAATTTCAAAGCTGCCATCCCCTGCTTTACCCATCGCCATATTGACAGCAATCGGCGCCAAACCTAACCCTATCACCATAATGACAGGCCCAGTCACGACAGGAGGAAGAATTCGGTGTAAAAACCCAGGGCCTTTAAGGCGAACAGCCAAGGCAAGGCACATGTAAGCAATACCTGCTGCAAACAAAGCCCCCATCGTTGCAGGAACACCCCAGGTTTGCACAGAGAAGATTATCGGTGCGATAAACACAAACGAGGATGCTAAAAAGATAGGAACAGTTGCACCCGTAATAACGTGAAATAACAGTGTACCTATGCCTGCTGTAAACAAAGCTACACTGGGATCGAGTCCTGTCAGCAATGGCATTAACACTAAAGCGCCGAAGGCGACAAATAGCATCTGCGAACCTGCTAGTATGGTTCGCCAGTTAAAGTTACTGGCGCTTTGCGCCACTTCTCCACTCATATTCTTCTCCACTCTGACTGATATAGGTTATGACTAAGTTATGAATAAACATCATGGCTTAAGAATTAAGCCTTAGCGCGTACCAAAAATTTTATCTCCTGCATCGCCTAAGCCAGGAATAATGTAACCTTGTTCATTTAGGTGAGAGTCAACGGAGGCAGTAAAAATATCGACATCTGGGTGAGCTTCAGTGACTTTTTTAATGCCTTCGGGTGCGGCCACCAATACCAATGCACGAATACTGGTACATCCTGCTTTTTTGAGCATGTCGATCGTTGCGATCATTGAACCACCCGTGGCAAGCATCGGATCAACAATCAACGAAATACGCGACTCAATATCACTGGCAAGTTTTTCAAAATAAGGAACCGGCTCGAGTGTCTCTTCATCACGATAAACACCCACCACAGAGATTTTTGCGCTGGGCACTAGATCAAGGACACCATCTAGCATTCCTAAACCTGCGCGCAAAATAGGTACCACGGTAATCTTTTTGCCCTTAATACGTTCAACGGTGACAGGACCATTCCATCCTTGAATCTCATAGGGCTCTAACTCGAGATCCTTAGTGGCCTCATAGGTTAGCAAACATCCCACCTCAGCCGCTAATTGTCTAAAACCACGTGTACTTTTATCAACCGATCGCATTAATCCTAATTTATGCTGAATCAAAGGATGCTTAATTTCGTGCAGACTCATGCCAAACCTCTCTGTGCGCTCAGTTGTTTTTTTCATAGATGTATTTAGCATTCAATTCTTAGGCAAAGTTACTCTTATTTCAATGCATTTAGCCGTATTGTCTGAGATAAGTTGCCCTTTAACCTTTAGCACAGTATTGTTTTGCGTTTATTTAGCGCACACAATGTTGCGCAACCCAACCAAATAACCGTCAACTCACTCATAGAGTCTTATCAGAGCAATCACATGTCCCAGGTTGAATTAAACGAAATTAAGCAAGTCTACGAAGAGGCCGATCTTCTTTTTACAGCTGAACAGGTTGATGGTGCCATTTCAGAAATGGCTGATAAGATCAGCGCCTCATTAAAAGATCAAAACCCTGTGGTGTTTTGTGTCATGAATGGCGGCTTAGTTATTACCGGACAACTCTTAACGCGTTTAGATTTTCCGTTAGAAGCTTCCTACCTTCATGCTACTCGTTATCGCAATACAACCTCAGGTCATGCACTGGAGTGGAAAGTCCCACCCATGTCAGCGTTTCGTGGCCGTCCAGTCTTGATCGTCGATGACATTCTCGATGAAGGTCATACCCTAGTGGAGATCATGGAGCATTGCCGTCGTGAAGGTGCCAGTGAAGTCTATGCAGCGGTACTGATCGATAAACGTCATGATCGCAAAGCAGTTAAAGGGTTGAAAGCGGAATTTACCGGGTTAGAAATCGAAGACCGCTATATCTTTGGTTACGGCATGGACTACAAGGGCTATTGGCGCAATGCGCCGGGCATCTATGCAGTAAAAGGGATGTAAGATCTAGGCTTCTGAGTTCAATCAGAAGCCTTAAGCTCATTATAAAGCGCAACAAACTCCTGGGTGAGTTTGTGTGCGGGTGCCAGATAAATTAATGGCTTCGCTTCAATATGCGACTCTTTCATCTTTACGGATGAGGAGATACGTGACTTCATCACGGGTACGGTCTCAGATTCTAGCTCTGCCACTAAACGTTGCGGTAACGTAGCACGAGGCTGGAATTGATTAACAACAATCCCTTCAACCGTTAGTCTGGCATTATGATCAGCACGGGTTTCTTCAATATTGTTCAGCAAGCTATATAAAGCCTGGCGAGCAAATTCGTCACAATCAAATGGAATTAAGCACCTTTCTGCACCGGCAAGCGCTGACAGGGTGAAGAAATTAAATGCCGGTGGCGTGTCGATATAAATTGCATCGTACTCATCACGCAACTCTTGCAATGCATCACGTAGTTTATAGATTTTATGCTTGGTTTCTAACTTGGATTGAAGATCGGTTAAATCAGGGTTGGATGGAATCAACCACAGATTATCAAAAGGTGTTTCGTGAACATAGTTGCTGGGTGGATGTGGCTTTAGCTGAAACGACAGGGTCTGTTCAAAAAAATCCCGAATATCGCTGGTAGGTAGGTTGGAGTCATCTCCCAGTAAATAGTGCGTCGAGTTACACTGTGGATCTAAGTCAATTACCAGCGTTTTAAGGCCGTTATAGGCACTAATTGCCGCTAAGTTAACCGCAATACTCGATTTACCCACGCCGCCTTTTTGGTTAAACACCACGCGAATCATAACGTATCCATCTCCTCTAAGGTCATTTGGCGCTTAAAACACCATCCCCACAGCGTAAATTAAAAAACTACAGCACTATGCTACGAATACCGCCGACGGTCAACGACTCGAAAGTATCAAGACACCACTTTCGTAATTTTGACTGGTTAAATGCGCTGAACTTCGTCTAACTCGCAGCCAACAGACAAATTTTCTACGGTAAAATAGACACAACATAGGATTTCAGGCAAACTAGCGTTACTTAAATAGAAAGTTTAATAACCAAGTTTTGCATAAGCGTAAATAATTGCTGCTAGCTAGCGGCAAGCGTGCTGCAAAGCTGAAGTGACTGGAGTCTGTCGCGAACACCATGGCAAAGATACTCTTAATCAATGGTCCAAACCTGAATTTACTGGGTACCCGTGAACCCCATATCTACGGTAGCCAGACACTTCAGGATATTGAAAAGGCGCTAACCGAAGAAGCCCTACGCCAAGGTTATGAGTTACTCTGCTATCAAAGTAACGCGGAGCATGCCTTAATTGAGCGCATTCACAAGGCGCGCGACGAGCAGGTTCAGTTCATTCTGATCAATCCAGCAGCTTATACGCACACCAGTATCGCACTTAGAGATGCGTTATCAGGTGTTGCTATCCCCTTTATTGAAGTGCATCTATCCAATGTTCACGCTCGTGAATCCTTCAGACATCATTCTTATCTGTCGGATATTGCTCGTGGCGTCATCTGCGGGTTAGGCACTGATGGTTACCATTTTGCTCTACAGGCTGCCATCAACAGTTTGAAGAGCTAATTTTTTTATTATTGTCACTCAATTAGAGAAGCAAAGCAGAATGGATATTCGTAAGGTAAAAAAACTCATCGAATTACTTGAAGAGTCAAACATCAACGAAATTGAAATTAAAGAAGGTGAAGAGTCTGTTCGCATCAGCCGTGGCGGAAGTGTTTCAGCTGCACCTGTCTATCATCAGGCTCCTGTTTATCACTCAGCACCTCAAACTCAATCAGCGCCAAGCGCATCAACTGCAGCAGAGTCTGAGTCAGGTAAAGCAGAAGTGGCGATGAAAGGCCATGTGGTTCGATCGCCCATGGTAGGCACTTTCTACTCATCTCCATCACCTAGCTCACCTTCGTTTGTCGAAGTAGGTAAGCCAGTTAAAGCGGGTGATGTTATCTGTATCGTGGAAGCGATGAAGATGATGAACCAGATCGAAGCAGACAAATCCGGTATCGTTGAAGCGATCCTGGTCGAAGATGGACAACCGGTTGAATACGATCAACCTCTGTTCACTATTGTTTGATCCATTTACTGACGCAAGGATCTTTTAAAGATGCTGGAAAAAGTTCTGATTGCAAACCGCGGTGAAATAGCACTGCGAATTCTGCGGGCATGCAAGGAGCTGGGCATACGGACTGTCGCTGTGCATTCACAGCCAGATAGAGACCTACTGCACGTTCGTCTTGCTGACGAAGCGGTCTGCATTGGCCCTGCCCCCTCAAACAAAAGCTACCTCAACATTCCTGCACTGATAAGCGCAGCAGAGGTAACCGATAGTGTAGGTATTCATCCTGGCTATGGCTTCCTTGCTGAAAGTGCCGCTTTCGCTGAACAAGTTGAGCGCTCAGGTTTCACCTTTATCGGCCCTACTGCAGACGTTATTCGCCTGATGGGAGATAAAGTCTCGGCTATCGCGGCAATGAAAAAAGCGGGCGTACCAACGGTACCCGGTTCAGATGGCCCACTACCTGATGATAACGATGAACTTTATGCCATTGCGGAACGCATCGGTTATCCCGTCATCGTTAAAGCTGCAGCAGGTGGCGGTGGACGAGGCATGCGCGTTGTTCATTCCGAAGCAAGCTTGTTGAATGCTATTCACGTCACTCGCTCTGAAGCGGGTGCTGCCTTTGGTGATGACACCCTTTACATGGAGAAGTTTTTAGAAAAACCTCGCCATGTTGAAATTCAAGTACTTGCTGATGGTAAAGGGAATGCAATTCACCTTTATGATCGTGACTGCTCAATGCAGCGCCGTCATCAAAAAGTGGTGGAAGAAGCCCCAGCTCCAATGATAGATGAAGAAGCACGCCAAACGGTATTCAAAGCCTGTGTCGATGCCTGTATTCATATCGGATATCGTGGTGCGGGTACCTTTGAGTTCCTCTATGAAGAAGGTAAATTCTATTTCATCGAGATGAACACTCGTGTTCAGGTAGAGCATCCTGTTACCGAAATGGTCACCGGTGTTGATATCGTTAAAGAGCAGCTTCGCATCGCTTCGGGTATGCCACTCTCTTATAAGCAGGAAGATATCAAACTGCTAGGGCATGCGTTCGAATGTCGAATCAATGCTGAAGACCCTAAAAGCTTCTTACCTTGCCCTGGCAAAGTAACCCATTATCATGCACCGGGTGGCAATGGCGTGCGTGTTGATTCGCATCTTTATGATGGCTATACCGTTCCACCTCACTATGATTCGTTGATCGCGAAATTGATCACTTATGGTGAAGATCGGGCTACAGCGTTAAGAAGAATGCAAAACGCACTCGATGAAACCATGATTGATGGTATTCGAACCAACATTCCGTTACACATGGAAATTGTTCGTGATGCCAACTTTATGAATGGCGGTGTTAATATTCACTACTTAGAGAAGAAGCTAGGTTTATAAGTAAACTGAGTCTTCTGAATCAAGCCCGCTTCTGCGGGCTTTTGTTTCACTTTTACCCTGTTTAGGATCCTTTTGCTATGTCATGGTTGCAGATCAAAATACCGGTTTCACCCGAACATGCTGACACCTTCGAAGACCTTCTACTAGAGGCAGGCTGTGCTGCTGTGACCTTTCAAGATGCAGAAGATAATCCTATTTTTGAACCTGATCTGGGTACGACACCCTTATGGCAGTCTACCGTGGTAACCGGGCTTTTTTCTGCTGAACATGACCTAGAAACCACCCTGGATTTTATTCGATCACAACTGCCTAACTTGATTGAAGCGGATCAAGTCACACCCAACGTTACTGCAGAAATTCTAGAAGATAAAGATTGGGAAAGAGCCTGGATGGATATGTACCATCCAATGCAATTTGGTCAGCGCTTATGGGTCTGCCCAAGCTGGCGTGACGTACCAGATCCTAATGCGGTTAATTTGATGCTAGATCCTGGCTTAGCCTTTGGAACAGGCACCCACCCAACCACAGCCTTGTGCTTAGAGTGGCTGGACAGTGTCGAGTTTACAGGGCTTGAGGTTATAGATTATGGCTGTGGTTCAGGTATTTTAGGTATTGCTGCGCTATTACTAGGTGCAACGCATGTCACCGCTGTCGATATTGACCATCAAGCACTGACTGCAACACGAGATAATCTTGAACGCAATCATCTTGATAAGTCTCTGCTCACCGCATACTTACCTGAGCAAGTTCCAGAGGTTAAAGCAGATCTATTGATTGCAAATATCTTGGCTGGTCCTTTAATTCAACTGGAACCAACCTTCGCCAAGCACCTAAAATCCGGTGGGCAATTACTTTTATCCGGTCTACTGGATACCCAAGCGCAAGAAATTCGTGACGCTTATCAAGGCCATTTTGATATTCAAGAAATTAAGTCAAAAGACAACTGGATACGGATTACCGCGACACGCCTTTAATTTTTCTAGCAGGACAGACTCACAGGCTATCGATCATGAGCAAACCGATTATCGCACAGTGTCCTGCTTGTAATGCACGCTATAGTGTCACCCCGGGTCAGTTGCGCGTTGCTGACGGGCAAGTGCGTTGTGGGCAATGTCTGACCGTATTTGATGCTGTCCCTAAAGCAGCCAAAATGACGCCTGCACCTGTTAAGATAACTGAGCCCAGCAATACTCAACAGGAACATATTGAAGAAACGCCAACTCACAGAAGTCTAGATCAATTTGAAATAACTCAGCCTAAAAAAGCCCCACTCAAATCCACACAACCAGAACATCAATTGATTGCACAACCCCATAGTGAAATTAGGCCTCAGAAAGTTAAAAGACTTGAACCTATACAACCCAGTTTAATGACGCAAATACGAGCGTTAAAGGTTGAACCACCGAAATTAGATGATTATGTTGAAAAGCCTGCATCACAAGGTTGGGCAATGATCGGCTGCTTAGTTGCCCTACTGTTAATTGCTGGTCAGCACCTATGGTTTGAAAGAGCCAAACTATCCATAGACCCCTTGCTAACGCCTATATACCTGATGTCCTGCCAACATATTAACTGCACACTGTCCTCTGCTAGCGGATTAGACGCCCTCAATACCACCCACTTAGTGGTTCGTGAAGTCGCTGATCAACCTGAAACTCTCGAACTTCTTACCGGTATTCATAACACCCTCAACTTGCCTGTTCATCTACCCAAGCTTCGATTGCAGTTTACCGATATCAACGGACGAGTCATTGCGGCAAGGGATATCACCGCAACAACCTATCGACCAGAAAGTGAAGTTATACAACCTAACGAAAAGCTGGATATTAGGCTGTTAATCAAACGTCCGAGGGCCGGCCATCTTGGTTACGAGATAGATTGGATAGCACACCCATTACTCTGATTCTTGAAACAGATCAAAAAATCATCAATTTCGACTTGGAGCACTCCGCGTGAAGGGGTATCATTGTCCCCCTTCCGAAAAATGACCCTGCTAACGCTACGCGATAGCTTGGAAGCTATTTTTGACCCTAAGCTTTAACCCTAAGGTAACGCATGTTCCGGATTGGCCCATACAACATCGACAGCAAAGTGATTCTGGCACCGATGGCAGGCATCACTGACCGCCCTTTTCGTCAGCTATGCCGTCAGATGGGTGCAGGTTTGGCTGTCTCTGAGATGGTCATTTCAGATACAGCGTTCTGGAAAACACGTAAGTCTGCTTTTCGATTGGACCATACGGGTGAAGTCACCCCTAGATCTGTTCAAATTGCAGGAGCAGACCCCGTCATGATGGCCGATGCCGCACGGATGAATGCAGAAAGAGGTGCACAAATTATCGATATCAACATGGGTTGCCCCGCTAAAAAAGTCTGTAATCGAGCAGCAGGATCGGCGTTGATGCGTGAACCTGATCTGATTAAGACAATTTTGGAAAGTGTGGTCAATGCGGTTGATATCCCCGTGACTCTAAAAATGCGCACAGGTTGGTGTCGGGAAAGCAAAAATGGGGTTGAAATTGCACGTATGGCTGAATCGATTGGCATTCAAGCGCTGGCTGTGCATGGTCGTACACGAGCAGATGCCTATCGGGGCGAAGCAGAATACGACACCCTCGCGCAGATCCGTGATGCGATAAAGATACCTTTATTCGCAAACGGCGATGTCGATTCGCCAGAAAAAGCGCAACTTGTTCTTAAT
The DNA here is from genome assembly GCF_008973715.1 of Nitrincola schmidtii. Taxonomy (GTDB): domain Bacteria; phylum Pseudomonadota; class Gammaproteobacteria; order Pseudomonadales; family Balneatricaceae; genus Nitrincola; species Nitrincola schmidtii. The sequence continues at coordinate 37,065 of NZ_WBOL01000002.1, read as the reverse complement.
AAAACTGGTGCGGATGCCGTGATGATTGGTCGAGCGGCACAAGGCCGCCCTTGGATATTTCGCGAAATCGATCACTTCTTAAGAACAGGTCAGTATTTACCTTCCGCTAGCGTTGATGAAATCAGTCAGATCATGCAACACCACTTGCAAGAACTGCATCATTTTTATGGTGACATCATGGGCGTTAGGATCGCACGCAAACATATTGGCTGGTACTTGCAACATTTCAGTCAGGGTGAAGATTTTCGGAAGCACTTTAATAAAATTGACTCAGCAGAACTTCAACGCAGTAGACTAAACGAATATCTTGCTGAACATCGTTTAACTGCCGCCTGACATCAGGATTAAGCCTATGAACGCAATGGATGATAAACTTGTGAAAGACATACGCCTGGTACAACCGACAACGCCACCACAGACGTTGAGAGACAATGTGCATCAGTCAATGACCAGCTACTTCAAACAGTTAGATGGGCAGCCCGTGACAGATGTGTATCAGATGGTGTTATCTGAAATCGAAGCGCCCTTATTTGAAAGCGTAATGGCCTACACCAAAGACAATCAGACTAAAGCGTCTGAACTGCTTGGTCTAAACCGTGGTACGCTGCGCAAAAAATTGAAGCAATACGGTCTTCTGTAATTCCTGAAATCCAATTTGATCCGAGTATTTTATGTCTCAACTTCCAGTTACTCCAGTTCGCAGAGCCTTGATTAGTGTCTCTGACAAAACCGGCATCACCGATTTCGCCAAAGCCCTTAGCGAGCGTGGCGTTGAAATTCTCTCCACCGGTGGTACATACAAACTACTGAAAGAAACAGGTATCGATGCGATCGAAGTCTCGGATCACACTGGTTTTCCAGAAATGATGGATGGCCGGGTGAAAACCTTGCATCCAAAAATTCATGGCGGCATCTTAGGTCGTCGTGGCCAAGATGATGCGATCATGCAGGAACATGCTATTGCTCCGATTGATATCGTTGTGGTGAACCTTTATCCCTTCGCGGCCACCATTGCACGTCCAGACTGTGACCTTGCGATGGCGATCGAAAACATTGATATTGGTGGTCCGACCATGGTTCGCTCTGCCGCGAAGAACCATAAAGATGTCGCCATCGTGGTCAACGCTACTGACTATGCACATGTCATTGCGGAACTGGATGCACAAAAAGGATTAACCTACGCTACGCGCTTTGACCTAGCGGTTAAAGCGTTTGAGCATACGGCCGCTTACGATGGCATGATTGCCAATTACCTGGGTACGATGACGGATTCCGTCAGCGAAGGTGAAGAGATCGAACCGACCAACTTCCCTCGCACATTTAATACGCAGTTTATTAAAGCGCAAGAGATGCGTTATGGCGAAAATCCGCATCAAAAAGCTGCGTTTTATGTAGAAGCCAATCCTTCTGAACCATCCGTTGCGACCGCTCGTCAGGTTCAAGGTAAAGCTCTATCTTACAACAACGTCGCCGATACCGATGCCGCACTTGAGTGTGTTAAACCCTTCCAAGATCCGGCATGTGTAATCGTCAAACATGCGAACCCTTGTGGTGTGGCTATCGGTGAAAACCTCTTGGAAGCCTACAATCGTGCTTTCCAAACCGATCCTACTTCAGCATTCGGTGGCATCATCGCCTTCAACCGTGAACTGGACGGCAAAACAGCTCAAGCCATTGTGGATCGTCAATTTGTCGAAGTGATCATCGCGCCTAAAGTCAGCCCAGAAGCGTCTGAAATCGTTGCTAGCAAACCCAATGTTCGCTTACTGGAATGTGGACAATGGGATGTTCAACGCAGTGCAGGTCTTGACTATAAACGTGTGAACGGTGGTCTACTGGTTCAAGATCGTGACATTGGCATGATCGATGTTTCTCAATTAAAAATCGTCACCGAGCGCCAGCCTACTGAGCAAGAAATTCGCGACCTACTCTTCTGCTGGGAAGTCGCCAAGTTTGTGAAATCCAATGCGATTGTCTATGCCCGCGATGGTCAAACTGTCGGTATCGGTGCAGGACAGATGAGCCGTGTTTATTCAGCCCGTATCGCTGCCATCAAAGCTGCGGATGAAGGGTTAGAAGTCAAAGGTTCTGTGATGGCATCAGATGCTTTCTTCCCCTTCCGTGATGGTATCGACTCAGCGGCAGAGTCCGGAATTACTGCCGTAATTCAACCCGGCGGTTCCATGCGTGATCAAGAAGTCATCGATGCCGCCAATGAACATGGCATGGCAATGGTCTTCACTGGCATGCGTCACTTCCGACACTAATTAAGGGGTTAATATGAACGTACTGATTATTGGTTCTGGCGGTCGTGAACATGCTCTGGCTTGGGCCGTAGCGCGTGATGAAAAAGTGGCACAGGTCTTTGTTGCTCCCGGCAATGCTGGAACAGCAACAGAAAACAAAGTCAGCAATGTCGCGATCGATGTGATGGACAAAGAGGGCTTGATTCAGTTTGCTGAAGAAAACGCGATTGCGCTGACAATTGTTGGACCTGAAGCCCCGCTGGTTTCAGGCGTCGTGGATGCGTTTGAAGCGAAAGGTTTAAAAATCTTTGGTCCTTCAGCTGCTGCTGCACAACTCGAAGGGTCGAAAGTCTTCACTAAAGACTTCTTAGCTCGACACAACATCCCAACGGGTGCTTATCAAAACTTTACGGAAATAGAGCCAGCACTAGCCTACTTGCGTGAACAGGGCGCACCGATTGTCATCAAGGCGGATGGCCTTGCTGCTGGTAAAGGCGTTATCGTTGCCATGACGCTAGAAGAAGCAGAAGATGCGGTACGCGACATGCTAGCAGGTAATGCATTTGGTGACGCTGGTCACCGTGTCGTCATTGAAGAATTTTTAGAAGGTGAAGAAGCCTCTTTCATTGTCATGGTCGATGGTAAAAACGTTTTGCCTATGGCAACCAGTCAAGACCATAAACGTGTTGGCGATGCGGATACAGGTCCTAATACCGGTGGCATGGGTGCATATTCTCCCGCGCCGGTGGTGACCGCCGAAGTCCATGATCGTGTCATGAAAGAAGTGATTATGCCAACCGTTGAAGGCATGGCAGCTGAAGGAAACCCTTATACCGGCTTCCTCTATGCTGGCTTAATGATCACACCCGATGGCGCACCCAAAGTGATTGAATACAACTGCCGTTTTGGTGACCCTGAAACTCAGCCGATTATGATGCGCTTGCAAACGAGCCTGGCGGATCTTTGCTTGGCTGCGCTGGATAAGCGTTTAGATCAAGTGACCGCTGAATGGGATATCCGTCCCGCAGTCGGTGTGGTGTTAGCCGCCGGAGGATACCCAGGCGACTACCGTAAAGGTGACGAGATAGAACTACCCCAAAGCGAAGCGGATGACTCCAAGATCTTCCATGCAGGCACTGCGCTGAAAGATGGCAAAGTCGTGACTGCCGGTGGACGTGTTCTTTGTGCGACAGCCTTGGGTCAAAGTGTCAGTGACGCACAGCAACGTGCTTATGAAGCCGTGCATCAAGTTCGCTGGCAAGATATGTTTTATCGACACGACATTGGCTATCGCGCCATCGCTCGTGAACAAAAACAGCAATAGCTTTTAAAAAATAACAGGAGTCACTGATGGATTGTTTATTCTGCAAAATCGTGGCCGGTGATATTCCAGCGAACATCATCTATCAAGATGATCTGGCAATGGCGTTTATGGACATTAATCCACAAGCGCCCTTTCATGCGTTGATCATCCCTCGCAAGCACATAGCGACGTTAAATGATGTTTCTTCTGAAGATCGAGAAACCGTTGGACACCTTCATTGGGTTGCAGCGAAACTGGCTGAAGAATACGGTTTTGCAGCGGACGGCTATCGAACCGTGTTTAACTGCAATAGTCATGGTGGTCAAACCGTGTACCATATTCACTTGCATTTACTGGGTGGAAAACCACTTGGCTGGCCACCCTATCAGGACACCTTAAAGGTCCCTGTATAAAACTTAACTGACTCTTTTGTTGCAGTGCGCCATTTTAGTAAATCTCTGCTATGATGATGTACTGTGACAATTAAGGAGTCAGACCATGAGTGAATTTAACCCAACCTCTAGCTTGAAAAAAGAACGCCCGCCCGTTCATGATCAGCTGGAATTTTTTATCGAACAAGCTCGTCAAGCCACTCCCATTCGAACTGCCGTTGTTCATCCGGTAGATCACAACAGCTTAATGGGTGCTATCGAAGCAGCCGAACAAGGTTTAATTGAGCCTCTTTTAGTCGGTCCAGAGCATAAAATTCGTGCCGCTGCTGAAATTGAAGGCATCGACTTATCACCTTATGAAATCGTAAACACAGAGCACAGCCATGAAGCGGCTGAACGGGCCTGTGCACTTGTTCGAAGTGCAGAAGCGGTTGCTCTAATGAAAGGTAGCCTAGGCACGTCAGAACTTTTAGCTGCGGTTATCAACAAAACCAAAGGCATCCGAACTGAGCGTCGTTTAAGTCACGTCTGGGTATTTGATATTCCGAATTACCACAAACCGCTAGTCATTACCGATGCGGCTATTAACGTGGCACCTGATTTACTGACTAAACGCGACATCGTGCAGAATGCGATTAATTTCTGCCACTCGCTCGGCATCCATAAGCCCAAAGTGGCTATTCTTGCGGCGGTTGAAAAAGTTAAACCGACCATGCAAAGCACGATTGACGCCGCTGCGCTTTGCAAGATGGCTGATCGTCGTCAAATCACGGGGGCTATTTTAGATGGCCCATTGGCTTTTGATAACGCAATTTCTTTGCAAGCAGCTATCGATAAACATATCGACTCTCCGGTATCAGGTGAAGCTGACATTCTGCTTGCGCCAGACCTTGAATCAGCCAATATGATCGCCAAGCAGCTGATTTACTTAGCAGGGGCTAAATCTGCCGGTCTAGCGGTGGGTGCAAAAGTACCTATCATATTAACCAGCCGTGCAGAAGGTACCCTAGGACGCCTCGCATCGTGTGCGATGGCTTCTCACATGGTGTATCACCCAGAAAAGGAAAGCTGATATGAAAACCTTGCTAACCGTGAATGGTGGGTCTTCCAGTCTGAAATGTGGCCTTTATCAGGTTACCGCAGAGGGTTTAGAAAACCTGTGCGTCATCAAACTGGGCAATCTGTTAGGCGATGGCGTACGTTTTAGTGCAGCGAATGCTTCTGGTACTTCATTAGAATCTAAAACGATTGATATGAATGCAGTCGGTCGTGAACAACGCCATCAGGCAGCACTTAATGAAGTATTGACCTGGTTGAACGCCACCTTTGTTGGTCATCAACTGATTGCCACCGGTCATCGCATCGTTCATGGGGGCAATGAGTTCAGTGCGCCAGTGACTATCACTGAAGAAATTAGCAGCCAATTACTGCAGTTTATCCCACTGGCTCCACTGCATCAGCCGTACAACTTAAAACTGATTGAAGCGATCCGCAACCTGTTACCTGAACTGCCTGCGGTAGGCTGTTTCGATACCATGTTTCATACCAGTCAATCCAGACTTGAACGCCTCTATGCTATCCCCCGCCGTCTTAGTGATGAAGGCGTGATGAAGTACGGTTTTCATGGTTTGTCGTACGAATTTATCGTGCATCAATTACGTCAATCCGATGCCAGCCAATTGAAAACCGTGGTCTGTCATTTAGGTGCTGGCGCCAGCATGTGCGGTATCGCTAATGAGAAATCGGTTGCCTCCAGCATGGGCTTCACCGCCGTAGAAGGTCTACCGATGGGTAGCCGCTGCGGTAATATCGATCCCGGTGTATTGCTTTACTTGATGCGCGAATATTCGATGAATATCGATGAGATTGAAGCCATACTTTACAAAGAAAGTGGCTGGTATGGCGTTTCAGGCGGTATCAGTTCAGAGATGCTAGAACTGCATAAAGCCAAACATCCTCATGCAGAAGAAGCGATCGACCTTTTCTGTTTGCGTATTGCAGAAGAAGCAGGTCGCTTAGCGGCTGCGATGGGCGGCATCGAACAGATCGTCTTTACCGGTGGTGTAGGCGAAAATGATGCTGATGTGCGTTCACGTGTGGTTGAGCGCTGTGCATGGCTCGGTGCCGAACTCGATGCAGAAGCCAATAGCAAAAACGCGATGATGATCAATAGTGACACTTCATCGATCGCGTTACGTGTCATTCCAACCGATGAAGAGATGATGATTGCGATGCACACGCTCGCAAAAATTCACTAAGTCGCTTTACACATCAATCGATTGACTCTATAGATTGACGGATTAAACAAAACAGCCAGGCCCTTTTCAGGATTTTAACCTGACAAGGGTCTGGCTGTTTATTTAGGTTCTCGGTCTACTCAATACCGCGCTGACGAACCATCTCGAACAAGCATACGCCAGTAGCGACCGAAACATTCAAACTGGTGATACTGCCCAACATCGGAATCTTGACCAGTTGATCGCAATGCTCTCGAGTTAACCGGCGCATGCCTTTCCCTTCTGCACCCATCACAAGTGCAGCATGCCCTTTTAAATTGGCTTGATAGAGTGTCTGCTCAGCTTCTCCCGCGGTGCCAGTGATCCAGACGCCCGCTTGTTGCAGTTGTTGCATCGTTCTAGCCAAGTTGGTCACCTGAATGTAAGGGACGATTTCAGCCGCACCACACGCGACTTTACTTACGGTTGAGTTCAACGGAGCCGATTTATCTTTCGGTGCGATGACCGCTAGCACACCCGCGGCTTCAGCTGTTCGTAAACAAGCGCCTAAATTGTGAGGGTCTGTTACGCCATCCAAGATTAAAAACAATGCGTTATCAGGCAAATCAGCCAGTATTTTTTGTAGATCAGACTCATCAGCCGCTTGAATCGCTTTGCACTCAGCGATGACACCCTGGTGAACCCCTTCAACCATCATATCCATTCGTTTACGAGCACTTCTCTGCACGGTAATACCCGAAGCAGCGGCCAACTCCAGCAGACTATTGAAGCGTTCATCAGTACGCCCTTCTTGCACAAAAATCACTTTAATGCGCGTTGGATCCTGTTTTAATACTGAATTGACTGCGTGCAGCCCAAAGACACGTTCTGAAGACATGAAACGAAACTCTACCGAATTAAAAAAACTAGTGTAGCAGAAAACTATCCCTAGATTGCAGCCGAAACCTTGGATCGGCTTGAAATACACCACGCCTAAGGTAATACTGAAGTGCTAAAAACAACATATTCAATCAAGGAGTTTACGATGGGTTTTGCGCTATCTAGCTTACAATTGACCAGCACAGCCTTTACCAAAGGTGGAGCCATTGCCACTCAACATACCGGAGAAGGCGCTGATATATCTCCTGCATTAGCCTGGAGCAATATTCCTGAAGGTACTCAGTCTTTCGCGATAATTTGCCATGATCCGGACGCTCCTTTAGTGAAGAATGCCAGTTATGGTTTTGTTCATTGGGTTCTTTACAACTTACCCGCAGACCTAAATCAACTAGACGAAGGTACGAATGTCGGCACGCCAGGGATAAATGACTTTGGTAACTTAGGCTATGGTGGCCCTATGCCTCCTGAAGGTCATGGAGTCCATCACTATTACTTCTGGATACTGGCTTTCGATAAACAACTGGATCTGCCTGAAGGCTTGAGCATGGCAGAACTATTGGAACAAACAGAACCTCACCTACTGGGTATGAACCGTTTGATAGGCACCTATCAGCGCGGCTAATTCCATCACTAAACTCGCCAGTTTTACTTCAGGTTCAGCGCTAAAACCCAGCACTAAACCTGGCTGGCGAGTTAATGGGTCGTATACCGACAAAGGCCGCACGCCAAAACCCTGTTGAGCTAAACTCTGACAGAGCCCTACATCATCACTGGTTTCTGGCATGGCCAGCACTAAATACATGCCTCCCCCCGCATCGATAATTCGCCAGTCAGCTAAATCACTCGCCGCTAAAGCCTTTTCCATCGCAGCGCGTCTTCGCTGATATAGCTGACGCATTTTTTTCAAATGTCGACTATATTCACCACTGAACATAAAGTGTGCCAAGGTATGTTGTGGTAGGCGACTTAAGCCACCATCAACACGATTACGCAAAATTAAAAAAGGCTCTACCAGTTCCTTAGGAAGCACCACATAACCTAGCCTTAAGGCTGGGAAAACCGTACGACTGAAAGTGCCCGTGTAAATAACCCGCTGACGAGCATATTGGTTTTGACTTAGCCCCAGCAAAGCACTTACCACTGGTCCAGTGGCAAATTCGCAGTCAAAATCATCTTCTAATATCCAGCTTTGATGCTGCTCTGCCCAAGCCAAGAGCGTCAGTCTTGATGACAAACTCAAGGTATGCCCTAACGGAAAATTACGCGAGGGCGTTAAGCACAATAATCGGGCATTGGATGTGTTTTCTGGCTGCTGCTGAAGGGCCTGCCAACTGATCGATTGGATACAAGCACCCGTTTGCGCAACGACGTCATAGGTCCCTTGATAGCCAGGTGCTTCAACCAACACCTCATCGCCAGCCTTGAGTAGCAATCGACTGACTAAATAAAGTGCTTCTTGCGAACCCGAGGTAATCACCACCTGTGAAGAATCTGCCTGAACACCACGTCGAATCAATAGGTGTTTAACAATCGCTTCACGTAACAACTCATCCCCAGCTAAAGGCGCGCTCTGCAACAAACCGCGCGATGCCTGAGCGACATTAACGCAACGCTTCCATGCTTGCATGGGAAACTGATCAAGCGCCGCCATCGCGGGTTGAAGTTTTAATCCTGAGTTAGCTGAAACCTTGTCAGCTCTTCTAGAGAGATGCGTAACGTTCAGCGTGTTTTTCGCTAGGGGTAATCGATCAGTTTTTTGTAGAAGATGCTCTGGCAAATTCGCGACATAGCTACCCGACCCCTTGCGGGTATCTATGTATCCCTCGGCATGAAGCAGTTCATAGGCATTTTTGATGGTGTTACGAGAAACACCTAACTCCTCTGCCAGCTCGCGTGTGGAGGGAAGCTGTTCACCGGCATTCAATTGACCTGACAAAATCGCCTGTTGAAATCTGTGTACCAGCTCTCGGTAACGCGGGAGATTTCGTGTTTGTCCTGATAATAGGGGTGATCGGATCAGATCGACTAAAGAACGCAAAGTGGGCCTATGATTAAGAGAACAATTGGATCTTATAGAATCCACTTTTAAAGCCTACACTGCAAGTCAGTCATTAAACAAGAGCATTCATCATGACACACTATCCGATTACCCAGCGTAACAAAGTAATTAGAAGCCCCAAGCGAGCTAGCTACGACCCAGAAGTCATCCATGCAATCTTAGACGAAGCGATGGTGTGCCATGTCGCTTGTCAAAGTGAGCAAGGTTCCTTAATACAGCCAACACTTCATTGGCGTGTGGACGAAGTGCTCTATATTCATGGCTCCTCAAAGAATGGCTTGTTTCAGCAATTACTCAATGGCGCGGAAGCCAGTATTGCAGTCACGTTACTCGATGGCATTGTCTTTGCGCGATCGGCTTTTCATCACTCGGTCAACTATCGCAGTGTGATCCTCTACGGTAAAGCCTATGAAGTAACGGATGAAGTGGAAAAACGTGCATCATTGGACGCTTTGATGGAAAAATTTCATCGGGGTCGCTCTAAAGAAGCACGACCCGCCAATGATACCGAGCTTAAAGCCACCAGTGTGTTAGCCTTCAAGCTGGAGAATATCTCGGCGAAAGTTCGTACGGGAGGGCCAGTAGATGATCCTGAGGATATGGAATTACCGGTTTGGGCTGGGGTGCAACCCATCACATTACAGCTCGGCGATATTGTTTACGAATGACAGACCTTATCAAAGATCAAGGCTACCCTGCTCATACAAGGTAGCCTTTAAATAATTAACTACCCGAAAAGCGTGATGTCAGGATTTGGTTTCTTTGTCCCATTTGATTCAAGACTTCAGCGATACTACTGAGGTTTTGAGCGGTCTCAGCAGTTTCATGGGTTTGTTGAGACACTTTTCCGATTTTATGTGCAATATCACTGGCGACACTGGTTTGTTCTTCAGCAGCTGTCGCAACCTGTGCATTAAAGTTGTTAATTTGTGTGATCAACTCACTGACATTTTTAAGTTGGCTGGAGCTTACCTCAAAAATCTCTACACTTTCTTTGGATATGGCATGAGATGCTTGCATCACATTAGCTGTTTGACTAGCGCCTCGCTGAACTGTTTCAATAATTTTTTGTATCTCTTCCGTCGACACTTGAGTGCGCTGCGCGAGTGTTCTCACTTCATCCGCAACCACCGCAAAACCACGGCCTTGATCTCCTGCACGAGCGGCTTCAATAGCAGCATTTAACGCCAGTAAGTTAGTTTGCTCTGAAATGCTTCTAATCACACCAATCACATCGCCTATATTACCTGCATCCGATTCAAGTTGGCCGACAATGGTCATTGATGAACTAATTTGGCTGGCAAGTCGATCCAGTGCTACATGTGCCTTTTGCATTGAAGCTAAGCCTTCTACAGTGACTTGATTCGCTTCATTGGCTAAATTAGCAGCATCTTGGGCATGATTGGATACTTCACTGGCCGCAGCTGCCATTTCTTCCATTGCCGTGGCGACCAACGCAGCATTGTCATTGGTACTCGCCGCATGCTCAATAATGTTGCTAGAGATACTCGACATTTCTGCAGTTGAGGCGGTTAACTCTTGAGTGTTGACTCGCATCTCATTGGCAACTTGCAATAAAAACTCTTGAAGCTGCCTTGCTGATTCAGCTAAGACACCCAGTTCATCCGCACGCGAGATGGCAATCTGTGTATTCAGGCGACCTTCACTCAAGTCTTGAATCGCACTGATCAATTTACGACTAGGTTTAACAATCCCTAAGTTCACAACCAGCATCGCCACGACACCAAACAGGATGATCGCAGCGAGCAGAAGCACTGCTGATAATATGGATGCAAATTGCACTTCTTGCGGTATTTTATTGGCTTCTTGCATTGCTTTTTCAGCTAAATCCGCAGCAGCTAAATTCAGTAGTCGAGAGGGTTCTCGATCAATACCAGCTACCGCTTGATCACCAATGCGATGATCAAAACCGCTGTTAACAAAGGCTTGAAAACCACTTCGATAGGCGACACCCATTGTTTTGTGGGCCTCAACAAATTGCATAACGGTCTGACGTTCTTCACCATCGGGCATAATCGTCAACAAATCATTCGCTATGCTTTGAACACGCTGCTCTTGCTGTTGGAAGCTATTCCAAAATCGTTCGAGTTGATCGGGTCTTTCACCTCGTATCAGTACATTCTTCCACTCTTGCACCTGCGTTTTAAATTCACTCTGCATCTGATTAATGGCACGTTCCATGACCACTTCTTGACTGATGAGTTGGTTATATCGCTGTATACCTTGACTGACCTGAATAAAATAGAAAACGCCAGCAATGATAATCAGCAGGCAACCACCGACAATAATCGACAGTAATTTATTGAAAAGGCTTTTATTGATCCAGTTCATACGCATGCCTCAATAAGGAATGAAATAACACCTTAACAATATAATGCTACAAGCAAATTTTTAGTAGGCAAAACTTCATGATCTTATTCAAAACCTCTTAAACGATTTAATCAAAATAAACAGTCACCTCTGTTTTTGACCTATCACCACTTAGGGTCTATGCTTAAGATGTTGTATTTATTAATAACAAAATAATTATGTGACAGGAGTCCCCATGGCTAACGTAAAAAAGAAGCTAAAAAAAGCGATTAAAGCAACCAAAGCAAAAGTAGCTAAGCAAGAAAAGAAAGTAAAAAAACTGAAGCAGAAACTGAAAAAAGCTTAATGGATTAGCAAATCACTATTGATATTGAGGCTAAATTAAGCAGTCAGTTTTAAATGAAGAACATGCCCGGCAGTGCCGGGCTTCTTATTTTTTTGGCAGTTACTTTGCAACCAGTCTAGACAGGTCAAATATCTTTTACTAAGCGTAGCGCGTCGTAAATTGCCGCATGAGTATTTCGTGCTGACACAGCATCGCCGATACGATAGAGGACAAATTGCCCATCAGGGTTGCGAAGTTCAGTTTGCACCTGCCCTGCAATCAACTGATCGTAGTTCACCGCCCCTAAATTGGTAGAGCGAGGCTTCAACTCAAAATAGAGTTCATCCAGTGGCAGAGTTCCATGATTTACCACCACCTGATCGACATGACGAGTATTGAGCACACCGCCATAATCACTGCTTAACTTAGCCAGCAAACCATCCTGTTGCTTTTCAACGGATGCCAGACGGTAGGTCACGGTAAAGGTCACATCTAGTTTTTGTAAACTACGCATATAGGGCACAAGATTCATCGCCATGACCTCCGGTGCGAAAGTGCGATCAGGCGTCATCACTTCGACCTTGGCTCCACTGGCTGCAATCACTTCGGCAGCTTGTAAGGCGGCATGGTCACCTGCGTCGTCATATATGAGTACATTTCGCCCAGGTTTTACGTCTCCGGCAATAATATCCCAGGTAGAAACCACATAATCATTACCTTCACGTAACACCTCGGTATGCGGCATACCACCGGTGGCAACTATGACCACATCAGCACGTTCACTCAAGACATCATAAGCTTCTGCCCAGGTATTGAAACGAAAATCCACACCCATTCGTTCACACTCAGCCAAACGCCAGTCGATAATACTGATCATCTCTCGACGACGTTCACTTTGTGCCGTTAACCTGACTTGACCGCCGGCTTTATCCGCGGCTTCCATGACGGTCACTGTATGGCCTCGTTCGGCTGCAACGCGAGCCGCTTCCAGACCGGCAGGACCAGCACCGATCACCAACACTTTTTTCTGTGTTGTGGCTTTAGGAATATCATGAGGCATGGTCAATTCACGCCCCGTGGCAGGGTTATGAATGCAGTAAGCTTCACCCCCTTGATAAATTCGATCTAAACAGAAATTAGCGCCGACACAGGGGCGAATACGGTCTTCTTGACCCGCCATCAACTTACGTACAATATGCGGATCAGCCATATGAGCGCGTGTTAAGCCCACCATATCTAACTTGCCCGAATCGATAGCATAACGCGCCGTGGCGATATCAGGAATCTTGGCGGCATGGAACGTAGGCATACCGGTTAACTTGCGCACTTCACCTGCGAAGTCCAGATGAGGCGCATTACGCATGCCCTGCACGGGAATCACATCGGTTAACCCCGCATCAGTATCGATATGACCTCGTATCACGTTGAGGAAATCGACCATACCACTGGCTTGTAACTTCTGCGAAATCAGCAGACCTTCCTCGACCGAAATTCCCCCATGCAACTCTTCGTCTGCGGTATAACGGACACCAACAATAAAGTGATCACCGACGCGCTTACGTATCTCTTTCAGCACATCAAAGGTGAATAACAAGCGATTATCCAGCGAACCCCCATAAGGACCATCTAAGGTATTGGTCAGCGGTGACCAAAACTGATCCATCAAATGTCCATAGGCTTGCAGCTCAATACCATCCAATCCAGCAGCATGCATTCGTTCTGCTGCATCAGCATAGTCTTTAATGATACGTTCAATATCCCAATCTTCCATCTTCTTTGGGAAGGCGCGATGACTGGCTTCACGATGATGAGACGGTGACACCACACTCAACCAATCACCTTTTGCCCAATGCGTTCGACGACCTAAATGGGTTAACTGAATCATCACCGCGGTGCCATGCTCGTGACATGCATCGGCCAAATCACGCATGTACGGAACCACTTCATCTTTGTAGGCAAGAATATTATTAAAAACAGGTGGGCTGTCTTTAGAAACCGTTGCCGATCCTGCGGTCATGGTTAAGGCAATACCCGCTTTTGCGCGTTCAGCATGATAAGCGCGATATTTAGCTTTCGGCATGCCGTCTTCAGGATAAGCCGGTTCATGGGAAGTGGTCATAATCCGGTTTTTTAGCGTCAGATGCTTAAGCTGATAGGGTTGTAGCAATGGATCTTTAGACATATGAGCACCTTCCCATTTGATGATTATTGTAGAGGTGTTTTTTAGTGATATTGGCAGATTAGTTAAAATGTACACATGTGTCAATTATAAGTACATTGATGAACATTAAATTGCTTTAAGCGACTAAAAACCGTATTCTTCGCGACATGAATATGCCTGAAACCGGATGGCGCGGATCGCCAGATGTTTGGATTGATATTGCTTATGACACGCTGATTACGCGTGGGGTGGAGGCTGTCCGTATTCAGCCCTTAGCTAAGCAGCTCAACCTGTCACGCACCAGTTTTTACTGGTTCTTTAAAGACAGAGAAGCGTTACTAGAAGCACTAATTCAGCGCTGGCGAGATAAAAATACCGGTAATTTGATTCAACAAACCCAAGCTTATGCTGAGAACATCACCGAGGCGGTACTCAATCTTTTCGATTGCTGGCTTGATGAAGCTTTATTTGACGATGCGTTTGAGTTTGCAATGCGAAACTGGGCATTACAATCGGATGGTGTCAGAGAAGAGATTGAACAAGCTGATCTTCGACGCTTACAGGCAATTGGTGACATGTTTGAGCGCTTCAATTTCCCTCAACACGAAGCGGATATCCGTGCACGCACGATCTATTTAACCCAAATTGGCTATGTGTCTATGCGAACCCAGGAACCTCTTGAGGTACGGATGGCAAGGATCAATGATTATGTCAGAGTGTTTACTGGCGTCAGCGCATCCGAAAGCGAGCTTAAACGGTTTTACCACCGCCACGGCTATACAGGCTGCTAAGCTTTAAAGGTTATGGTTTTAAAAGCCAGTTATGATGTTTAAGTTTAGTTCAGCGATCTTTCTGCTTAGTGGCTATGGATTCTTGTAAGGCCTTCTGCTGTTCCTGCCACAAACGCTTTTGCTCATAGTAAAAATCCCATACACAAGGACAACAAGAGCCGCCACCACAACACTCACTGGGTGCGGGAGGAATAGGTTCCTCTAGCAATTCTGCATTAGGGTTTTCTACATTACTCATAAACATCTTCATTCGGATATTCAAAAATAAGGCCCTGACATGCAGGGCCTAGATTAGCTCAGGTGATATTAGCCTTGAAGGCTAGCAAATACCTTATCGCGAATATCTTCAACGCTACCGACGCCTGCAACATAAACATAGGTTGGAGCGTTAGCAGCATCTTGCTGAGCCCAGCCTTGGTAGTAGTTGATTAGCGGTTTGGTTTGATCATGATAAACGTTCAAACGTAGACGAACCGTATCTTCTTGGTCATCGGCACGTTGAACCAATTCTTCACCCGTAACGTCATCCACGCCTTCGGTTTTAGGTGGATTGAAGATCACATGGTAAGTACGACCAGAACCCGGGTGAACACGACGGCCGCTCATACGCTTAATGATCTCTTCATCATCAACGTCGATCTCAACCACTGCATCGATCTTCACACCCGCTTCTTTCAAAGCATCTGCCTGAGGAATGGTTCTTGGAAAACCATCAAACAGGAAACCATTAGTGCAATCCGCTTCTGCGATGCGCTCTTTCACCAAGCCGATGATGATCTCATCAGACACTAGGCCACCCTCATCCATCACTTTTTTAGCCTGAACACCCAACGGCGTACCTGCTTTAACCGCTGCACGTAACATATCCCCTGTGGAGATCTGTGGAATACCAAACTTTTCAGTAATGTACTGTGCTTGTGTCCCTTTACCGGCACCAGGTGCGCCTAGCAAAATAATTCGCATTGAGGGTTTACTCCTATTTAATTTCTAATAATTTGTTACGTCAGCCTTCATCCAGGCTACAGCACACGAAAATAATCCCCGAGAGTAACGCTTAGATACCGGATCTCACAATTCGACATTAGCACTAACCGGTATTACGCATACCTGCGGAAATACCCGCCATAGTGACCATTAAGGCTTGCTCTAGTCGCTGATCCGGTTGATTTCTATCACGATACAACAGCTCTACCTGCAAAAAATGCAACGGATCTAAGTAAGGATTGCGCACTTCTATGGATTGACGAATGATCGGATTGTCTTCTAATAGACGATCGACCTGTTTAATCTGTTTCACCCAGTCCACTGTCCGCTGCAAGCGATCACGCAGGCTAGCTCCTAAAACGCCTAGTTCATCTGAGGTTAAACGCTTTTCATAGTAAGCCGAAATACTGAAATCGGTTTTGGCTAACACCATTTCCAACATGTCGATATTGGTTCGAAAGAAAGACCAGTCTTTGTACAACTCTTGCAACTTAGATAGCTCACCTTTTTCGATCGCATCACCCAAGGCACTGTCCGAACCCAACCACGCAGGTAATAACAAACGTATTTGAGTCCAAGCAAAAATCCAAGGAATTGCACGTAAGCTTTCGACGCCACCGTCCACTCGACGCTTTGCAGGTCTTGAACCCAGTGGCAACTTGGCCAACTCCTGTTCTGGGGTCGTAGAACGAAAATAAGGTACAAACTGGGGATCTTCACGGACAATGGAGCGATAGCTCTTGAACCCTGTTTCTGCTAACTGATCCATATATTCACACCACTGCGGATCAGCCGGTGCACCCGGGCACAGCGTCGCTTGCAACACGGCACCGGTATACAGCTCTAGATTGCGTACCGCTATCTCGGGTACACCAAATTTAAAGCGAATCATTTCACCCTGTTCTGTTACACGAAGTGCGCCAGCCACAGAGCCCGGAGGTTGCGACAAAATAGCCGTATGGCTTGGGCCACCGCCACGACCTACCGTACCGCCACGACCGTGAAAGAGTGTTAAATGAATGCCATGTTGCTGGCAAACATGCGTCAGCGCCTGTTGAGCACGATATTGTCCCCAAGCGGCTGCAAGCTGACCCGCATCTTTAGAGGAATCAGAATAACCGATCATCACCTCTTGCTTTCCCTGAGTGTAATCTTTGTACCAGTCGATACTCAGCAGGGCAGCGATACAATCGGGTCCACCATCTAAATCTGCCAGGGTCTCAAACAAGGGAGCAACGCGCATATTCCAGCGAATGCCACTTTCTTTCAGCAGTAGAATCACGGACAGCACATCGGAAGGCTTACTCGCCATCGATATGACATAAGACCCTAATGAATCAGGTGAGGTATTCGCAACGACTTGGCAGGTATCCAACACTTCTTGAACGTCAGCGGAAGGCTGCCAATCACGTGGAATCAACGGACGTTTCGATTGTAATTCTTTCAGCAAGAAGGCTTGTTTGTTGGCTTCTGACCAGCTGGAGTAGTCCCCTAAATGGTAAAACTGACACAACTCGTCAAACACTTGAATGTGCCGATCAGCATTCTGTCGAATATCAATCTTAACCAGTGCCAAACCAAAACACGCGGCTCGGCGAATCACATCCTCTAGGAGTCCAGAGGCAATATTCTCCATACCACTCTCACATAAAGAGCGATGACACAGCATAAGAGGTTCAAGAAGTTCCTGATCATCAAAGATCCAGCCTTCTTCATCCACCTTTTGCCCTTTTAGCTTGGCTGCGATGCCACTTCGAGTCGCCTCTAGCCG
This sequence comes from Nitrincola schmidtii, assembly GCF_008973715.1. GTDB lineage: Bacteria > Pseudomonadota > Gammaproteobacteria > Pseudomonadales > Balneatricaceae > Nitrincola > Nitrincola schmidtii. The sequence continues at coordinate 19,586 of NZ_WBOL01000002.1, read as the reverse complement.
GCCGCGAAGCCCACCCAAGAAGACACGATAAGGTTCTGAGGTTTGATCTCCGACCAATGAACGTAACTCTGCATTGGCGCGGAACATAGATAATTCTTTACGCAGTTCATCGACATCACGAGCAAACAGATCTGCCGCCATCCAACGAGCCAACTGTAATACTTCTGCCGTGACTTTGGCGGTTACATTGGGGTTACCATCACGATCTCCGCCCATCCAAGAGGAGAAGCGAACGGGTGAACAGTGCAAAGGTAAATTGACATCCAAGGTGCTTGAAAGTGTTTGATCCAAACGCTTATAGAATGCTGGGATCGCTTTCCATAAGGAGTTTTCGATAACCGCAAAACCCCATTTAGCTTCATCCACGGGTGTTGGGCGCTGCTTGCGAATTTCATCGGTGTGCCATATTTGCGCAATCAACTGATCTAATCGTTCACTAACCGGCTCTTGGCGATCCAGCCTTTTTAGACAGTCTGTAATGGCATCATATTTTTGGATCAGGGTACGGCGATTAACCTCGGTGGGATGTGCGGTTAACACCAGGTCTATGCGTAATTCTGAAAGAGCCTGGCTGATTTGCTCGGCACTTTGACCGGAATGAAGATGCAGCTGCTCCAGCAGGCCGGAAAACTCATCGGGTTCATCCTGTTCATTGGCATCTAATTGGCGGCGAACACGATGATGCTCTTCAGCGATATTGGCCAGGTTTAGAAATTGCGTAAATGCTCTTGCCAGCGGTAACACATCGTCTTTTTCCAGCGATTCTATCGCAGATAACAATTCGTCATGATCGGGCTTTACCGCTGCTCGACCCTCTTTAGCCAATTGCCTGATGTGTTCAACGCGCGCTAAGAAGTCATCACCGAGATCGGTAGCAATGGTTCGCCCAAGGCTATCACCCAGCATACGAACATCATCGCGTAGGGCTTCATGCAGATTGATCGTCATTGCACCTCTCCTTTTTTGGCCAGTTCCCAAAATTGATCCAGTTCTTCTAAACTATACTCGTCGAAGCGTCCGCGACCGGCCAACACCTGTACTTCTACCTGTCGAAATCGACGCTCAAATTTACGATTGGTACTTCTCAGGGCTTGCTCGGGGTCTACCTTAAGATGGCGACAAAGATTAACTTGGGCAAATAATAGATCACCCGCTTCATCCAGAATAGCATGCCGTTCGCCAGAAGCGATGGCTTCTCTCAATTCGGCGATCTCTTCTTCAATCTTATCCAATACACCGGATATTTCCGGCCAATCAAAGCCCAGATTAGCGGCACGCTTTTGCAACTTTGCCGCTCGATTCAGCGCTGGCAGCGCCATCGGAATTTCATCCATCGCTGAATGACGTTCTCGTTCACCGCGCTCTTGCTGCTTAATCGCCTCCCATTGTTGATTCACCTGAGCAACCTCAGAGGCCACTGCTACGCTCTCACGCAACTGCCCATTGGGAAACACATGCGGATGACGACGTATCAGCTTGCTAACCAGTTGATCAATAATTTGATGGAAATTAAATAGATCATCTTCTTCAGCTAAACGGGCGTAAAACACCACTTGAAACAGCAAGTCACCCAGCTCATCTTGCAGATGATCCCAATCCTGTCGCTCTAGGGTATCGATCACTTCATACACCTCTTCCAGTGTATGAGGAACAATACTGGCAAAGCTTTGCTGTTGATCCCAAGGACATCCATCAGGGCCACGTAAACGTGACATCAAGTAGATAAGATCATCTAGGGTGTAGTGTTCAGTGTTTGCCATCACGCTCTCGATGTACATCTATGACATTGGGTAACTGGTTTAACTTGTCCATAATTCGTCCGAGAATATCCAAGCGCGAAATTTCTACGGTAAGCGACATACGGGCGATGTTACTGTTTTTGTCGGTGCGCGTATTGGCAGACAAAATATTGAGCTTTTCATTCGCCATGATCATCATCATGTCGCGAAGCAGACCTGATCGATCATACGCTTCAATCATAATATCAACGGGATAAGTATTTTCACCCTCTTCGTCCCAATCGACGGTGACGATTCGGCGTGGTTCCGTTTCACGCAGGGTTTGTAAGTTGCTGCAGTTTTCATGGTGAATAGAAACGCCTCGACCTTGCGTAATAAAACCGACAATAGGGTCACCGGGTACTGGCTTACAGCAGTTGGCAATCACGGTCAGTAAGTTACCGACGCCTTGTATACGTACGCCTTCGCCAACACCATGAACCTGCTGAGCATGGCGATGGTGGATGGGCTGTAATTGCAAGTCCATCTGCTCTTCATGTTCGGGCTCTGTTTGCTTCTGCGCTTCATTGAGAATCTGTGATAAACGTATATCCCCTGCACCGATGGCAGCAAACATGTCATCTGCCGTTTTGAAGCTGAGCGCCTGAACAATCACTTTCATGTTCAATTGGTGTACATCAATCGCTAAACGCTTAAGCTCCCGCTCTAGCATCTCACGACCGGCTTCGGCGTTTTGGTCACGCGCTTGAAGCTTAAACCAATGTGCCACTTTTGCTCTGGCACGAGAAGTAGTGACAAAGCCCAAGTTGGTATTCAGCCAGTCGCGTCTGGGGCGCTGCTCACTGCTGGTCATGATTTCGATCTGATCGCCGGTTTTCAGTGCATGATTCAACGGTACGATTCGTCCATTGACCTTAGCACCGCGACAACGATGACCAACCTCAGTATGAACCCTATAGGCGAAATCAACGGGTGTTGATCCTGTCGGCATATCAATAACATGCCCTTCAGGGGTAAAGACATAAACGCGATCCTGCGTCACATCTCCGCGCAGAATTTCCCTTAAACCTTCGCTTTCTCCCAGATCATCATGCCATTCCAGTACCTGACGCAACCAAGAGATTTTTTCTTCATAACCATCTCGGCGCGCACGAACATCGGTACCTTTATAAAGATGATGGGCACAGACGCCTAGCTCCGCTTCTTCATGCATATCGAAGGTGCGAATCTGAATCTCTAATACTTTACCTTCAGGACCAAAGACTGCGGTGTGTAATGAGCGATAACCATTGGATTTTGGTGAGGCAATATAATCATCAAATTCATTCGGAATATTGCGCCACAAGCCGTGAACGATACCCAATACGGTGTAGCAATCACGCATTTCAGGCACAAGAATACGCACAGCGCGCACATCAAATACTTGATTAAATTCGATGTTTTTACGCTGCATTTTACGCCAGATACTGTAGATATGTTTGGCTCGCCCATGCACATCACCCGCGATGGAAGCGTCTTGCAAACGCTCACGAAGCTGTTCTACCACTTCATTGATAAACAACTGGCGATCCATACGCTTTTCATCAAGCAGTCTGGCAATGTTTTTGTAATCATTGGGCTTGAGATAACGGAAGGAGAGATCTTCAAGCTCCCATTTGATGTGACCGATACCTAAGCGATGCGCAAGAGGTGCATAGATATCAAACACTTCTCTGGCCACAAGGTAGCGCTTTTTACGGCTTTCATCTTTTACACGGCGAATAGCGCAGGTACGTTCAGCAATTTTGATCAGTGCAACGCGCACATCATCAATCATCGCCACCAGCATTTTACGCAGGTTATCAACCTGACCTTCTGAATCACCCAAAACGGTTGAGTCATGTCGTGGGTTTTTACGGCTACCGATGGCAGCCATTTGTAAAACGCCATGAATCAGCGATTCGATAACAGGACCAAATTCACGTCTAATTTTGGCGAGTGAGAGCTTGCCTTCACGCACGGCTCGATAAAGTATAGCGGCTACTAACGACTCTTGATCCTGCTGCAACTCAGCCAGAATCTGTGCCATCTCCAAACCGATCAAATAGCTGTTTTTATGTGCACTGGCCCAGTCATCGCCATCAGCATTAGCCGCTTTCTCTTGAGCTTCGCGGGCTACTTCACAGGCCTTGCGAATGCTCTCAATATCAACACTGGAGTCCGTTTGCATCTGAAGACGATCAAGCCAAAGCTCAAGATCGACTGATCCATCCTCACGGATGGGATGTTCATCACGTACCTTAACCATTGCGAAGGTAACTCCTTAGACCACTTAACGAGGATCAAACACACCCGTAGATAAATAGCGGTCACCACGATCACAAATTATGCAGGCGATGGTTGCATTCTCAACCTGCTCAGCAAGTTTCATTGCACCCACAACAGAACCACCCGATGAAACACCGGCAAAAATACCTTCTTCTTGAGCAAGTCGTCGCATCATGACTTCAGCTTCAGTTTGAGCGACATCCAACACAATATCCACTCGTGCCGCTTCAAATATTTTCGGCAAATAAGCTTCAGGCCAGCGACGTATACCCGGAATAGCGGAGCCTTCAGCCGGTTGTAAACCAACGATACTGATGTTGGGATTCTGCTCTTTTAAGTAACGAGATACACCCATAATGGTACCGGTGGTACCCATAGAGCTAACAAAGTGCGTAATTTGCCCTGCGGTTTGACGCCATAATTCCGGACCAGTGGTACGATAGTGCGCTTCAGGATTATCGAGATTGGAAAACTGATCCAGCACTTTACCTACACCATCCTGCTGCATCTGCATGGCCAGATCACGAGCACCTTCCATCCCTTCGGCTTTACTGACTTCAATCAGCTCTGCACCGTAGGCAGCCATCGCGGCCTTACGTTCATTACTCATGTTAGCTGGCATGATCAGCTTTAGAGCATAACCCTTGATCGCTGCAGCCATCGCCAAGGCAATACCGGTATTACCAGACGTCGCCTCAATTAACACATCACCAGGCTTAATATCGCCACGCTGCTCTGCTAATTCAATCATGCTTAATGCTGGGCGATCTTTAACCGAACCTGCAGGGTTGTTACCTTCAAGCTTACACAGTAGCGTATTGTTATTAGGTACTTTAAAGCGCTGCAGGCGAACCAGCGGTGTATTGCCGACACATTCTGCGATAGTGGGATAGTGTGGTGCTGTCATAGATACAACCCTGTGTAAAAAATATAGATACTAAATCAACCACTCAAAACTCTTGTCTTAAACGTTAGACAACAGATGATGGTAACGGCTCTTGCAGTTTGACTCAACTTTCTGCAATCGCAGTTGCGACAACATATTCCTTTTCATCGCTATAAGAAAGATGCCAAGCACGAATACCTAGCTGATCAGCGTAGGTTTTAGCATATCCTGACAACACCACCAGAGGCCTGCCTTCTGGGGTTTTATCTATTTGTATTTGCTGCCAACCTACACCTTTTGCGATACCCGTACCCAAGGCTTTGACCACTGCTTCTTTAGCAGCAAATCGCTTGGCCAAGAAACGCCCAGTGTCTTTCGTCTGCGTTAATTGCAACTGCTCCTGCACTGTTAGAATTCTCTGAGCCAGCGCAGGTGTTCTGTTAAGCGCCTTGTCTATTCGGGATATTTGGACAATATCCACTCCAAGGCCGAATATCATTGAGCAACGTCTCTTGATGCCAACATGGCGCGCTGGCGAGCAGTTAACATCAAGGACTTCATCTCTTTGACCGCATCGGTCATGCCCACAAACAATGCATGAGCAATCAGCGCATGACCTATATTCAGTTCATTTAATTCTGGAATCTCTGCAATCGCTTCAACGTTATGGTAGTGAAGTCCATGTCCTGCATTCACAATAAGACCTTTTTCAGCGGCATAGGTTGCTGCTTTACGAATACGCTCAAGTTCTTTTTGCATGCCATCAGGTGTAGTCGCGTCTGCATAAGCTCCTGTATGCAATTCTATTGCAGGAGCACCGCAACGCAAGGTCGCATCAATTTGGTCGAATTCAGGGTCAATAAATAAAGAAACCTCTGCACCCTTAGCGCCTAACGTGTCGCAGAAATGCTTTACTTGAGATTCGTAGGTAATGACGTCTAATCCACCTTCAGTGGTGATCTCTTCGCGCTTTTCAGGGACTAGACAGATATGTGCTGGTTCAATTTCTTGTGCGAATGCCAGCATTTCTGGTGTTAATGCCATTTCCAGATTCATTCGTGTTTGAATGACTTCTTTAAGGACGCGTATATCGCGCTCCTGAATGTGGCGACGATCTTCACGCAGATGAACGGTAATCCCATCAGCGCCAGCAGCTTCTGCTAATTGTGCTGCATAGACAGGATCAGGGTAACGCGTTCCTCTTGCCTGTCTTAATGTAGCGATATGGTCGATATTGACACCCAACAGAAGCGGTTTACCAAAGTTCATGCAGTTCTCCTAGTGTTCATAAAGAGTTCGCGGCTTTTAAGGGGCTTATCACCGAGCAATACCGCTAAGGCTTCTCGCATTAAGCGTTTCGCGGCACGTCTAACGTCGGGATCATCATACTGATCTTCAGCAATGGAATGTAACCAAGCACCTAAATAACCGCCTTGTTGATCGGTTAGTTGCATACCCCCGTGACGAGGGTTAAAAACGTAATAATGATGCGCGTCACAACTGCTTAGCTCTAAAGCATAACCTAAACTAATCAGCAGTTGTCGTTCAAATGTGCGCAGTGCTCCTTCTAAATCATCAGATTGAGTCAGTTCACGCAATAAATAGGTGTAATACAGATAAAGTCGTGGATGTGGATCAGCCGGTTGTAATAAACGTTGTAACAGTTCATTGGCATATAGACCACAAAGTAAGGCTTTTCCTTGTGGTTGCGCCATCACTTGAGGGACTTCTGCCTGTGAAAGGTTTTTTAAATCATGTCGTCCTGTCCAACTGACATGCAGCGGCTGGAAAGGCTGTAAGGTAAAGCGGCGAGAGGAGCCAGATCGCCTTGCTCCTCTTGCGACAACACTGATTCGCCCATGTTCGAGAGTGAATAAATCCACCAATAAACTGGTTTCTCGATAGGGACGCGAATGCAGAACGAAGGCTGCAGCCTGTTCAGCACGCTGAGACATTACTCGTGCCTGTAACCTAAGCTACGCAAGGCGCGCTCATCATCAGACCAACCGCGACGAACCTTGACCCACAGATTGAGCATTACCTTACACTCGAACATCTTTTCAATATCCAGTCGTGCATCGCGACCAATGGTTTTCAGCACACTGCCTTTATCGCCGATCACGATACGCTTTTGTCCATCACGCTCTACTAAAATCAGTGCGCTAATGGTCAACAACTCTCCGTCATGTTCAAAAGCTTCTATCTCGACAGTGATACCATAAGGCACTTCTTCCCCTAGATTTCGCATCAGTTTTTCACGCACGATTTCTGAGACAATAAAACGTGAGCTTCTATCGGTTATCTGATCTTCTGGGTAGTGATGTGGTCCTTCGGGAAGGTGCTCTGCTACCAACTTTTCAAGCGCTTCGACATTATGTCCTTTCGTCGCTGACATCGGCATAATCGCCGTAAACTCACGCTTACTAGAGATCATCTCAATATGCGGCAAAAGCTCGTCTTTCTGTTTCAACTGATCAATTTTATTGACCACTAAAATGACCGGACAGGTGACGTAACGTAATTTTTCGAGGACGATATCGTCTTCTTCGAACCAACGGGTTCGATCCACAATAAAAATGACTAAATCAACATAACGTAAGGCATCTGAAGCGGTTTTGTTCATAAAACGGTTCAGGGCTTTGCCCTGATCATCTTTATGTAACCCAGGGGTATCGACGTAGATAACTTGATCCAGTCCTTCAGTTTTGATGCCGTGAATCTGGTGTCGGGTCGTTTGCGGCTTACTGGAGGTAATACTGAGCTTTTGACCTAAAATTTGATTTAATAAAGTTGATTTGCCAACGTTTGGTCGTCCAACGATAGCCACGAAACCACAGCGTGTTGCTTCAGACACGACCCTTCTCCTCTCGTAATTGAACTAAGGCAACTTTGGCTGCATTTTGTTCTGCTTGTCTGCGGCTATTACCTTGACCCTGAGTCGGCTTATCTAAGAGCACAGTGTGACACTCAATATTGAAGGTTTGTGCATGAGCTTCACCTTCAACACTGACCAGTTCGTATTCTGGAAGATCTAAACGACGTGATTGCAAGAACTCTTGTAAGCGTGTCTTCGAGTCTTTAATCGAGCCATCTAAATCGAGTTCATCTAAGCGCTTTTCATACCAGGAGAGGATAAAGCGTTCAGCGGTTTCAAGGCCCGCATCGAGATAAATAGCGCCAATAATGGCTTCAACAGAATCAGCCAAAATCGAATCACGACGAAAACCACCACTTTTAAGTTCGCCAGAACCTAGACGCAAATAATCACCTAAACCTAACTCGCGTGCAATTTCAGATAGGGTTTCCCCTTTAACCATCAACGCACGTAAGCGACTTAACTGACCTTCACGTGCCGCCGGAAAGCGCTGAAATAGATCGGCGGCGATGGTGAAATTGAGTACAGAGTCACCTAAGAACTCGAGTCGTTCATTATTACGCTTACCACAACTTCGGTGAGTTAACGCCAACTCAAACAGTGACTCATCTTTAAAACGATGCCCTAAACGCTGGGCCAGCTCTGATACAGGTTTCTTCAAGGTTTTCTAGCTTCAAAAGTTTCCTGGAACATTACCACTGCATCAACATTGCCAAACATCGGTACACGCACTTCATAGTCCAGATTAAAGAAAATCATGCCGGCATCCTCTGTGATCATCAGTGCTTCTCTACTTGGTAAAGAAACCTGATTAATCAGGAAACGGCGATCGATATTACTGCGAATTTGAGCGATGGGTCGACCTAACTCTTCTCGATCTTCAGAGGTTGCTTGAACAACCGCAGAGATGGTCCGATATTCCCAATAGGGAGAGAAGAGTTTAAAGGCTACGCTAAAAACCAAACCCAACAGGATAAGAATGCTCAGTACACCAAAAAAGGAGGCACCGGCTTGTCTGTTATGCAAATGTTTTGGCATGATCATCATCCTATCTAATTTTACGCATCACACTGAAGTCGGGCAAACTAAAGAAGTTATCCCAGTGCATCCAAACGACTATTGCCTTACCCACTAGCAACTCATCTGGGACAAAACCCCAATAGCGACTGTCGTTGCTGTTATCACGATTGTCTCCAACCGCGAAATAATGCCCTTCTGGTACCACCCATTGAGCTGACATAGAAGGTCTACCTAAGTCTTGATAAATAGTGAACGAGTTATCACCGAGTGTCTCTTGAAGTAAAAGTACTTCAGGATTTACCGGTGGCAATCTTGCCAATAATTCAGACTCTATCTCTACACCATTAATATAGAAGGTTTTGTTGTGATAGTGAATCACATCACCTGGTACACCAATGATTCTTTTAATATAGTTGATGGAGGGGTTATTAGGGTAGCGAAAAACAGCCACTTCACCTGGTTCAGGATCATTAATTTCGATGACCTTGGTATTTAATACCGGCAATCGAACCCCATAGTGGTGTTTATTGACCAGAATAAAGTCACCAATCTGCAAGGTGGGCAGCATTGATCCTGATGGAATCTGAAAGGGTTCAAACAGAAAAGAGCGCAGTACCAGCACCACTGCCAACACTGGAAACATCGATTTTCCAAGATCAGCCCAGCTAGGCATTTGTAGGATCTTGTCACGTGTCTGATCTGGAAGTGGTCCGCCATTTTCAGTTTCAGCAATGGCTAAGCGTTGTTGTCGCTTAGGTGCAAAGAGCAAGCTATCCACTAACCACAGCAAACCTGTTACGGCAGTTAAACTGACTAGCACTAGCGCAAAATCAAAATCCATGTAAGCCTCAGCTATCTACTTTCAATACAGCAAGGAAAGCATCTTGAGGAATCTCAACGCGACCTACTTGCTTCATGCGCTTTTTACCTTCTTTCTGTTTAGAAAGCAGCTTTTTCTTACGGCTCACGTCACCACCATAACACTTAGCCAGTACGTTTTTGCGCAACGCTTTGACGGTAGTGCGCGAAATCACCTTGCCACCAATAGCCGCCTGTATGGCGACATCAAACATCTGACGAGGAATTAAGTCTTTCATCTTCTCACAAAGCATACGCCCTTTGAAAAGCGCGTTATCTTTGTGCAAGATAACGGCCAACGCATCGACCTTATCTCCATTGATCAACACATCCAAACGACAGAGTTTAGCTGCTTCAAAACGAATGAAGTTGTACTCCAACGAAGCGTAGCCTCGACTGACCGACTTCAGGCGATCAAAGAAGTCCAACACCACCTCAGCCATCGGCAGCTCATAATGCAATTGAACTTGGTTACCCACAAACAGCATGTTTTTTTGAACACCGCGCTTTTCAACACACAACCCTATCACCTGACCTAGGTAGTCTTGTGGCACCAAAATACTGGCGGCAACGATAGGTTCACGCATCTCTTTCATAGCAGCGGGATCAGGCATTTTTGATGGGCTATCGATGTGAATGACCTCACCGTTGTTCAGCTCCACTTCATAGACCACGGTGGGTGCAGTGGTGACTAAATCTAGATCATATTCACGCTCTAAACGCTCTTGAATAATTTCCATGTGCAGCATTCCCAGGAAGCCGCAACGGAAACCGAAACCTAACGCATCAGAACTTTCAGGTTCAAAAAATAACGATGCATCATTCAGTGTCAACTTATCCAAGGCTTCACGGAAATCTTCATAATCATCGGCGCTGGTTGGAAAGAGACCTGCATAAACCTGAGGTTGAACTTTCTTAAAGCCGGGCAAGCTCGGTACATCAGGTGTTTTAGATAGGGTTAATGTATCACCGACAGGAGCACCATGAATATCTTTGATGCCAGCAACAATAAAACCAACTTCACCCGCCTTCAAACAATCCGTAATCAGACGTTTAGGGGTAAACACTCCGACGCTGTCCACTAGATGAACTTGACCCGTCGATTTAACTAGAATTTTGTCTTTTTTACGCAGTTGTCCATGTTTAACACGAACCAGCGAGACAACGCCTAAATAGTTATCAAACCAAGAGTCAATAATTAGGGCTTGAAGCGGAGCATTAATATCACCTTCAGGTGGTGGAACCAATCTAACCAGTTCTTCTAGAACCTCGTCAACACCCATACCGCTTTTTGCCGAACAAGCTACGGCATGAGTCGCATCAATACCGATCACTTCTTCGATTTCAATTTTAACTTTCTCTGGCTCTGCTTGTGGCAAGTCCATCTTGTTAAGAACTGGAACAACCTCTAGGCCTTGTTCTATTGCGGTATAGCAGTTAGCTACTGACTGCGCCTCGACACCCTGTGCAGCATCAACGACTAACAACGCACCTTCGCAGGCCGCCAGCGAACGAGATACTTCATAGGAGAAGTCTACGTGACCGGGTGTATCAATGAAGTTTAATTGGTACACCTTGCCATCTTTGGCAGTGTAATTCAGTGTCACACTCTGAGCTTTAATGGTAATACCGCGCTCACGCTCGATATCCATTGAATCTAAGACTTGAGCTTCCATCTCACGCTCAGAAAGACCACCACAGACCTGAATAAAACGATCCGCCAAAGTAGATTTACCATGATCTATGTGAGCAATAATGGAGAAATTACGTATATGATTGAGTTTATTATCTTTTACGACTTCTGACATTCAGTATAACCTAGGGTATGTACGCAACCGTATACAGATATATCCATGAGGACGGATGCAAAATAGAAATTGGGACGTATTGTACCTTGAAGCAAATCGCTTGGCGATCTAAAGAGACATAGATACTGACAGCAAACTTTCTAATTTTATCAACTTCAGCTATAAAAATTTCAGATTATTATACCGGAGCACTTTCTACAACCAGAGTACGGGGATTGACGACGGTACTTCGACAATTGTTGCGACCCGCCTCTTTAGCTTGATAAAGGGCTAAATCCGCTTGTTTTAACAAGTCCTCCAGACTGTCTTCTTTTTCAATTAGATGACTCAAACCTATACTTGTCGAAATATGCTCACTGGTTTTGGGGATTAAAACTTTTTCCACCATCATCCGAAGGCGTTCTGCAACAGCAAAGGCTTGTTCTGGCGTTGCATCATCTAGCAACAGGACGAACTCCTCACCACCGATACGCCCTTGAATATCGGTATGCCTAGATACTTTTCGGCAGCACTCCGCTACTTTCATGAGCACATTATCACCCGCTTGATGCCCCCATACATCGTTCACATGTTTGAAATGGTCCAAATCAATCATCATGAGTGCTAACTGTCTATCTTGACGTTTACAACGCTCGAGAAGTGCCTGTCCTTGTAGATAAAAGGCTCGGCGGTTAAGCATTTGCGTCAATGGATCATGAGCGGCATCAAACATCGCCAAGCGTCGCTCTTCCAAAGAAGCACCAAGCAGCATCGCCATGCCTAAGTTAACACTGAACAGTGTTTGCAACTCAATTGCAGGATAAGTATCTAAACCGAGTAAAATATAATGACTAACGGCTGTTGTATTAACACACAGCGCTGCAAAAAGTGCGAATCGTATCCCATAAAAACTAGCGGCCCAGGCAACTGGCAACAGAATCAAATAACCAAAACGACTAATCTCAGCTTGAAGTCCTGTTAAAACAAATAATAAAGTCGTAGCAGACGAAATCAAAATAAGCAGCATCACAGGACGCAATAATCCGCTATCGAAAATATCTTCATAGCTGTTTTCTTTTTCAAAGAAGTCTAAAAATAAACTGACGGCTGCAATAAACATTAGAACACCGCCAAGGTCACCGATCCAAAAGGAGACAAAAATATTTAATCTGTCACTAGGATCTAAACCCAAATAATGCTCCATCAATACCACCGATGTGATGGCTGATAGAATGGTGGTCAAGAAAACCGAACCTATTAAAATGGTAACGGAGTACATTCGCATCAACGGCAAGCTGAATGCTGGCACTTTTCTCAGAATCAAACCTAAGCAGGAGTAGAAGAATAGTTGACGTATAGCCATCGTAATCTGCAGCCCACCCCATTCCCAGAATGGATCAGTTGGGGAAGCTCCCAACATGATGGCGATAGCACCAATAGGTATATAAGCAGGACCAAAACGGTAAATGAAGTAAAACAGAACACCAGCCGCAGGGTAGAAGGCACTGACCATTTGATTGATTTCAAATAGGCTAGCGAATTGCCATAGTGCGCCATACAGAAAAATGAGCAGAGCAGATCTAAATATATAAGTCATCCATCTAACCCAAAGTAGTCCATTGTCTGAGTTTTAAACAATGATCTTATCCTAACTAGCAAGATGATGACTAGTAGCGCTAGGTCTTAATTTAGATTTAACACATGAATTGACCTAATGACTAGTGCGATATAAATGAAAATGCAGCCTTTTTAGGGGCTGCATTTGTTAAAGACAACTAAAAACTAAGGGTTTATTCTAAGCGGAATAAACATTGCGCTGCCTCTTCGCACAATTCGCAGGGGAACCGCTCGGTCATCTGGAAGTTCTGCCACGATTTGGTAGAACTGTTCTATAGTTTCAATGCGTTCGCCATTCAACATCGTAATAACATCGCCATTGACCAAGCCCGCTTGTGCACCCGGTCCAACGTTCACCTGGGATACGACGACACCTGAATTTAAGTTCAAACGCTCTCGTTGCTCTTGTGTCAGAGGCGAAACAACAATTCCTAAAGCGGTTTCAGCTGAAGGCTCAGGTTCACTGGGGCCACTGCGTCTTTCCGCTAGTTGATCGTCATCTGGTAGTAAACCGATGGTGACAGAAATAGTTTGTTGTCGACCATCTCTCATCACATTGACTTCGGCTTTATCACCTGGACGAATACGCCCCACTTGATGAGGCAACTCTGATGAGCGAGCAATTTCATTACCATTGAAGGTTAAGATAACATCGCCCTCACGAAGTCCAGCTGATTGCGCAGGACTATCAGGTAACACATTCACTACCAGAGCACCCGATGGTTTATCTAGTCCAAACGACTCAGCCAAATCTCTACTGACCTCCTGAATTACAACACCAAGCCATCCACGTGAAACGCTACCACTATCGCGCAACTGATCAGCAACCTCCATTGCTACATCGATGGGAATAGCAAAAGAAAGCCCCATGAATCCACCTGAGCGGGTATAGATTTGAGAGTTAATACCAATAACCTCACCATCTAAGTTGAATAGCGGTCCACCTGAGTTTCCTGGGTTTATGGCAACATCCGTTTGAATAAAGGGTACATAAGTATCATTGGCTAAAGAACGTTCTGTGGCACTGACAATACCTGCTGTAACGCTGTGATCGAAACCAAAGGGTGAACCAATTGCTAGTACCCACTCACCCACTTCAACATCCGCTGAACGACCGGTTTTTACATAGGGTAAGTTTCGTGCGTCTACCTTCAGTAAAGCGACATCTGAGCGAGGATCAGAACCAATAACTTCCGCTTCCAGCTCTCGGCGATCACTTAAACGAACAATCACCTGTTCTGCATCACGAATAACATGATGATTGGTCAAAATATAGCCATCAGCAGACAGGATAAAACCAGACCCTAGTGAACGTGGTGCAGGGTTACCACGTCGTGGAGTAGGGGCTATATCAGGAAAACCTCTGAAGAAGTGTCTAAATATTTCTGGAATATCTTCACTACCGGGACCACGAAACTGACTAAATGGATCAGCCATTTCTTCAGGAGCCTTCTGCACAGTACTGATATTCACAACAGCGGGAGAGGATTCACGAACCAGTGTCTTGAAATCTGGCAACTGTTGCGCCAAAGCTTGGCTAGATAACAACAGCGTCATTAACAAGCACCCTATTAACCAGTGTACTTTTTTCATAACGAGACCTTTTTTCAACGGTTATTGTGCGATTCTTAACAGTCTTGGTGTGTAGTTAGGGTTTGACAAGAGTTTCACAGAAAGTTTCCTAGCCACCACAAAACCCAACAATAAAGCGGCTAGCCCTGACACAATAATCAGACCTTCTGAGAGATTCAATAAAGTTGCAGCAACAGCAGATATAATTAAAAAAAGCAGAGGAATTAGATACATAACAACTGATGACTTAAGCAATGCATGTTCATGCAAACCTAATACAACAAACTGCCCTACTGCTACAGAGAGTCTTTCAGGGTTTTCAAGCTTAAACAGGATGCTTTTATTTCCAAAAAGCCCTGCCAAACTGCGCTGACCACAGTTAGCACTAGCTTGACAGGCATTACAAGCGCTTAACCTTGAAGACGATACCAGTATGAAGTCTGAGTGAACTTCAACAACTTCAGCAATTTCCTCAAGCACTGGCAACCACGCTTCTTAACGGTTCGGTGTTACAGCAGTAGCAATGCGTTCTGCAACCATTATCGGCATATCCCCGACAACAGTGACGAAACGATCATCAGTTGCTTGCCCTAAAGCAATAAAGTCTCCAGTATCAATAACACCCTCAGGCATGGTCTGCATCCCCAGTTGTTCAACACTGACTGAGAAAGCTTTGAAACCATTCGAGAACACCATGACTTCACCAGCTCGGGTGGATTCATGACGAATGTTTTGATACCCCTCAGGCAACCAAGCCAAGCCCCACTCTAAGGGTTTTGATTCAACTAAAGAAAGATGCTGATCGATATAACGTTGCATGCCCTGAGGTGAACGTATCATATCCTCATCTAAGGAGTATGAACGCTGATAATTGGCTGAAAGTGATTGCTGACCAAAGGTTACTGGTTGTAATAATGGGTTTCGTTGAACATTAGTAGACGCCGTCACAACGGCTTGAGGAGCTTGCTGAACACTGGGCTCATCATTAGACAACCAAGAAGGACCTAAAATGACGACAGCAGTCACGGAAGCGGCAATCCCCATACTAATAAAAGAACGCAGCATACCCGAGAATGGAGATGACACCCCTTCAGATGAGGTGCGATCACTGCTATCTGGAGACTTAGTCTGTTCTTCTTCCAAAGCCATCATCACTCTGTGACTTATGTCGAAAGAGCTAATAGGTTCGCGCTTCATAACGGCGCTTGCCAGATGATATCTTTGCCAACGATCAGCGGTTTCATCGTCCTGCTGACACGTTTTTAATACACGACGAAGTTCCAAGTCATTGACTTCGCCATCCATTAAAGCAGATAAGGTTTCTTTTTCTACACTCATGCTGTCACCTCAGCGTTTACTTCGCGCGCGTCTCAGTCATTTCTGAGCATCGGTGCGATCTCATTATCTATAGCTTCCCTCGCTCTGAAGATACGGGATCTCACCGTGCCAACAGGACAATCCATCACCTGTGCAATTTCTTCATAACTCATCCCTTCAAACTCTCGAAGGGTTAGGGCCACACGCAAATCTTCTGGCAGTTTTTCCAAAACCTGATTGATTACCCTTTGCAATTCATCTCTATAGAGTGCATTTTCAGGGTTTTCAATATCACGTAGATCTGAGTCAGACTCAAAATATTGAGCATCTTCAGCGTCTACATCGGTATCAGGCGGACGCCTGTTTCTAGCCACCAAATGGTTCTTAGCCGTATTGATGGCAATTCGATACAACCAAGTGTAAAACGCGCTGTCGCCACGAAAATTAGGCAAAGCTCGATAGGCTTTAATAAAAGCTTCTTGAGCAACATCCATTGCTTCATGGTGATCGTATATATAACGAGAGATCAACCCTATAATCTTATGCTGGTACTTTTTGACCAGTAGATCAAAGGCGCGTTTATCTCCTGCTTGTACACGCTCGACCAGAAGCTGATCAGCGTTGACCTGGCTCTCTTTCGACACTTGGGATCCTTAAAAGACGGTTGAGATGACCTGTGAAATCATTAGTAATCCAGTATGTGGTTTCCCTAACAGTCATTCAAGACCAGCGCCTAAGAATTTATTCATATATCTTCGATGCAGTTAAGGCGATGAAGTTCCACAAAGGTTAAAATTTTACGCAGAAGACTTACACTCAAGACTAAGGTATAGGGCATAATGATAAGTAACAAGATAACTGAACAGGACGAGCTATGACAGAAGCAAATGATTTCGACGTTCTGGTAATCGGAAGTGGGGCAGCAGGACTAACACTAGCGCTTCAACTGGCCGATGACTATCGTGTTGCCCTATTGAGCAAAAGCACTCTTCAGGCAGGCTCTACATGGCTAGCACAGGGCGGAATAGCGGCTGTTCTCGATCCACAAGATCAGTTTGAGAATCATGTTAACGATACCTGGATTGCGGGTGCTAAATTGAGCCGCCCAGCTGCCATCGATCACACCATCCGTAACGGTCCAGAAGCCATTCATTGGCTAATTGATCAAGGGGTTCCTTTTACCCAAGATCAACAAGGGTATCACTTAACCCGTGAAGGCGGTCACTCACACCGGCGTATTATTCATGCAGCAGATGCTACTGGACGTGCCGTACATGAAACACTGATACGCAATGCCTTGGCGCATAAAAATATTAAAGTATTTGAACATCATATCGCTATCGATCTCATTACTCGCCGTAAACTTGGCATGATGAATAACCGCTGTGTGGGTGCTTACGTTTTGAACCATCAGACAGGTCATGTGATTGCATTCAAAGCGCCAACGGTAGTGCTCGCCACAGGTGGTGCATCTAAGGCTTATCTATATACGAGCAACAACGATGGCACAACGGGCGATGGCATAGCGATGGCATGGCGAGCAGGATGTCGCATTGCTAACATGGAATTTAATCAGTTTCACCCGACCTGTCTTTACCATCCAAAAGCAAAATCATTTCTGATCACAGAAGCGGTGAGAGGTGAAGGAGGATTACTGCTTTTACCCGATGGTAGTCGTTTTATGCATAAGTTTGATGATCGGGGTGAATTAGCGTCAAGGGATATAGTGGCTCGTGCCATTGACCATGAAATGAAGCGACTAGGGTGCGATTGTGTTTACTTAGATATCTCACATAGACCACCTGAGTTCATCAAGGAGCACTTCCCTACCATTTATGAGCGCTGTTTAGACTTCGGAATCGATATTACTAAAGAACCTATACCTGTAGTGCCAGCAGCGCATTATACCTGTGGTGGCATTATTACAGACCAACAGGGCTGTACCGACATACCGGGGCTATATGCTATTGGAGAAACAGCATTTACAGGTCTTCATGGAGCTAATCGCCTAGCATCTAACTCGTTACTGGAATGTGTTGTTTATGGTCGATCTGCTGCCGCTCATATTCGTCAGCAAGACTTGGCTAGCTATATAGATGAAGACTACTTACTACCCGATTGGGATGAGTCACAGGTTACTGACTCTGATGAGGATGTCATCATTTCACATAACTGGGATGAACTAAGACGTTTTATGTGGGACTATGTAGGTATTGTAAGAACCAGTAAACGTTTAGAACGAGCAATGCATCGAATTCTATTATTGAAACAAGAAATTGCGGATTACTACTCAAACTACAAAATTAGTAGGGATCTAATCGAATTACGAAATCTAGCAACCGTAGCAGAACTTATTATCGTCTGTGCAATGCAGCGCCGTGAAAGTAGAGGTTTGCATTTTACCCAAGATTATCCCACTCAGGCAGCTGAATCAGCGGATACGATTGTTACACCTCCGAACTTCTGCTGGCCGGATGCTGTAAGGGCAGATGAAACAGTAGCAACACATTCAACCGTCTGAATGTATCTGTTTCGACAGCATCTTTAGGTACGACGACCCAGTGTCGTCTACCTTGATCATCCTCAAGTTTCATTAACAGCCACCCGCTTAAGATGCTGTAATGACAAAGCTTAGTAATTATAAAAGTATGATTATTATAATCCTGTGCATACCATTCACGATCATCGGGAAAGCAGTGTAAGGATTTTATTTGCTGCTTATTTGATAAGAAGCCTTTAAGTGTAAAGTGATAACTCAGCACTATTAAGCTGAAGAGCGGTAGGATAGCTACAAGAGTAAAGTCGGTCATGGCTAGTGCAATGACCGCGGAAACATGAACCATGAAAATGGTTAATGTAAGAGTTTTGGAATAGCCTAACTCTATATCAACCTGGCTGAACCCGCTCAAGAATAATCCTTACAATCCGTTGTAAATCTGCATCTTCGGGCTGATCTCTTTCCATAAACCAAACGAATAGATCTTGGTCTTCACAAGCGAGAAGCTTAACAAAACGCTGTTGATCTTCAGAAGCTAAATTGGGTAACGCTTCTTTGGCAAAAGGCTCAAGGAGCACGTCTAATTCCAACATCCCACGGCGGCACTGCCAGGCAATACGTCTAAAATCTTCTTCATTAAACATGGATACAACCCATAAAATTTAAACGATCAAAAAGAAGTGTGTATTTAACACTGAATGAGGTGCAAAAATAAAGGGGTTACCCTTCTGGATAACCCCCTCTTCGTATTAAGTGCCTGGCGATGACCTACTCTCACATGGGGAGACCCCACACTACCATCGGCGATGACGCGTTTCACTACTGAGTTCGGGATGGGATCAGGTGGTTCCACGTCTCTATGGTCGCCAGACAAAACTGGAACAACTCGGACTGTCGAAATAGATGTTGTATTGGCTAGTCTTGCTAGCTATTTGTCTTGTGTCGATACAAGCTTCAACCGGATGCCTTTCAGCTATCGATCTGCTTAGCTCTCTTCGCTAATTCGTTACGTTCAACCAAACGCCTTGGGCGTTATATGGTCAAGCCTCACGAGCCATTAGTACAGGTTAGCTCAACGCCTTACAACGCTTACACACCCTGCCTATCAACG
>NZ_WBOL01000019.1 GCF_008973715.1 Nitrincola schmidtii | reverse complement strand
TAATAATCTGTTGCCAGATGTGTCGCTTGGTTTGGTTGCTCATACCGACCTCCATCGATTAAAAGTGATGGAGATAGTGTGTCGCGGTTACATCTTAAATTATAGGTGCTGTTTTATGGGCGCTTACGGACGACTTAACACCCAACATAGTCAGCTTTAATTCATCAAATAAAGGATCAAAATATTCCTCTTGACCGGGAAATATAAAATCAGGTTTCGACTTATTTTCAGTTATTGGTGTTCTAGAATACTGAACACCGCACTCCTTAAAAAGGGCTTCAAGGTGATTCTCTAACGCAAGACCCGCACGACTTTTTCTTCGATTCTGGACCGATAAAGAAAAAGAAATAAATCCATCTACATCACCATCGAAGCCTTGTGATAGTCTTTCACCTATCATATGTTTTTCCAAAGTCCGAAACAGAATTTCCTCTCTCTCCATCCAAGCCATAAGAACTTCATCCTGCCCATCTTCTGGATGAAGATCAGGTAAAGTAGACCTAGCATAAAGAGAGAACTCTCTTGTAGTTGGAAATTTCCCTGAGAAATTTTGTATCATCTGATCTAAATAAGATTGGTCATTTACTTCAACCTGCACCCCAATACTTTCAAGTATAAATCTGGATGCAAACTCTATGCGATCTTGTTCTGTTTCAAGCTCTTCCCGAACTGAAAAGCCGGGATGAATCAAACTTCCAACACCAAAAAGCCAAAGCAATTGTTGCGATATGGTTGTTTCAGCTTCGGCAACTATAGATAACAACGAATTGTCAGGTCTTTTGGCTATAATTAGGATGTCACCCGCACTTGCCAACTGTGACACATGATTTGTAGGAAAATAAAGGCGGTACTCCCACCGCATCACACCACGCTCTAATCTCGCCCTTTGCCTAGCATCATACCAAGTAAGAAATCCATCTTCTGTCACTGGATCACCATCATGATCTGTAAGATAAACAAATTTAGCTGGATATTTTTTCTTTCCCTCAGGTTCACCCAATAGGTTTCTTAAACCCTCGACTCCATTAAATTCATGCTGATTAGAAGCTAGCGTGTCAGCTTCAACAGCGCTTAGCACTTTTACCGCAACTCCATGAAAATACTGAGAAAGATATCCTTTTTTCATCCTGTTACCATATTAAATATAGATTTTGCTAAAAAACATACATCAAGGCTTTCTCTTGACAACACCATCAGATTATTAACGGAATCTGATGCTGCTGCTTTTCTTCGACTGAAAGTCGCTGTAGATGAGGATGCATGATACGCGCAACTTCTTTCATTACTGGCATAACTACACTGTTTCCAAACTGCCTATATGCTTGCGTATCGCTGACTGGAATAATATAACAATCAGGAAAACCCATTAATCTAGCACACTCTCTAGGCGTCAAGCGTCTAGGTCTTTTATTTTCACCCTGAGATACCAGAATTTCAGACCCATCTTTATAATATCTTGCTGAAAGTGTTCGAGTAACTGAATTACCATCAACCAAACCAAAACCAAACCCATTTCCAGCTTTGCGATGTTTTTCAGCATATTCTTGCAGATATTTCCATAAATTAGGCGTCAATGTATATTTGCTATTAACATTAGCCAAATCACCATGTGTATATGGCTCTTCAGCCAACTCAGTTCCATCCTGTGGATGAAGAATAGTCGATAAAACAACCGACCCCTTATCTGGAAGATTCAAATCGTCCCATGAAAAATTAGTTTTTCCATCAAATCCTACTATAAGAACCCGTTCACGATGTTGAGGAACAAAATGCTGACCATCAATAACTTTATAGTGAACCTCATATCCAAGCTCATCTACAAGTGTCTGTAAAATAACTTTAAATGTATTACCTTTGTCGTGTGACAAAAGGTTTTTTACATTTTCTAACAAGAAAGCCTTTGGTCTTTTCTTTGAGATGATTCTTGCTACATCAAAAAAAAGAGTGCCTTGAGTTGTACATTCAAAACCATGTGGTTTCCCCAGTGCATTTTTCTTAGAAACACCTGCAATACTGAAAGGCTGGCAAGGAAATCCAGCTAATAGAACATCATGATCCGGTACATCTCCTTCATCAACTAATGTAATATCACCCGCGAAAGTATGATTCGTTGTTTCAGGAAAATTAGCCAAGTAGGTTTGCTGGGAAAACTTATTCCACTCACTTGTAAACACACATTGTCCACCAAAGGCTTCAAACCCAAGGCGAACACCACCAATACCTGCAAATAAATCAATAAATTTAAATGATTTTTTATCTATTCTACTTTTCTCTACGAGTGGTAAAACTCTTTGACGTATTACGTCCGAAAGATACGTAGGAGGATCATTTTCTAGCACCTCCCAACGTCTAATTGTTCTAACATCAACATCCAGAATAGAAGCAAGTTCCTTCTGTGTGTACAACGTTCTAGCTGTACGCAGTAGGTGTATAGTGTCTGTTGAATGCATATTTCTAACCTTAGGGATTGTTTGAGGACATTATGTCCGCTTTTATTCCCTAGATCAAGGATTAACTGTACATTTAAACAGTATCAAGGCTTAATGATAATTTCATTTAATGATGAATCCATTAATACCTGACTAGTAGCCGTCAATTGATCAAAGTATGCATCAATTTGACCAGAGAAATCTTCAACCGATTTGTTTTTAATCACAATTTTCTGAATTTGCTCAAAATGCTTCTCTAGAGCACCCTTTTCTTTTAACTGAGGGTAATCATCAACTGAAACAGAAAGTGCCCTCTGAAGCGATTTTAGAGCATCTTCCGTTACACGATGCTGACGTTGCATAGATTTTTCTTTACCCACCTGTCTACTCAGCTCATCAACTTTGTCACGCAACTTAGATAATTGTCCATTTAGTCGGTCTTCAGCCTTTTTCTCTATCCGTTGAGTAATACCAAGCCACCCAAGAAATTTACCCAATACACCATCGTACTTTGACATCTGGCGGATACGCTCATCAAGCGTTGATTTTAACTTAACAACTTCTTTCTTTAGATCAGCCGCTTCTCTGGCGTCAAGCTCAGCTTGCTCCTTAAGGCGCCTTGCCTCAACCAACTGGTCATCAGCTAAAGATTTTTGTCTATCAGTCAACTTTTTCTGGCGATCAATTTCCTCCTGAGTTGCGTCGATCATCAGTTGCGCCTGATCTGACGCCTTGGCTAACTCTTCATCAACTAAATGGTCAATACTTTTCCCCCTTAAAAGGGATTTAGCAAGTAAGTCCAGTTGAGCTTGCTCTTTCTTCCACTCAGCGCGACTCTTTCGCCTACGTTTTGGTCCGAGTCTAGCTTGACCATAAAAAATTGCGACATCGTCGTGATACTTGTCCTGAAAACGTCTCATTTCGGCAGTGTAGGCATTGTTTCCAAGCTTCTTCCCTAACGCTGTCCGATCATTCCCTTGAGCCGCTTTTCGGGCTTGTTCACCCTTGTGAATAATCTTAAAGTCATCAGATGGTTCAACGTCACCAATCAAAATGTGAATATGAGGATGGGACTCATCCCAATGAATGGCAGCCACCAGAACTAATCCATTAAATTCAGCCTCTGCAAATTTAATGGTATCGTCAGCCCATTGTTTGATTTCGTCTATGGCGTGGGTACGATCCAATTCTGACATTGAATTAATATCTTCAATCGATGTTGGATGACTTGCGATTAAGCCGATCCCGACATTAGCATCTTTGCGGATATTTCGTTTCTTGCCACCGTGGATTACTTTGCTGTTATCGGCGGCATGAATGATCGCCTCTGCCGATTCAATAAATGAAGTGCCCTTCAGGTATTCGGGTGGTTGGGGAGCAGTCACATGAGGGTGGCTACCTGTATCACGGTTCGCTTCTTGAGCGATAGAAAGTAAACTACGTTTCTTAGCATTTCCTGTACGGGCATAAGCTTCGTAATGGATAAATTGAAATCCAGCCATAAATAAAAATCCTTTTCATTTTTCAAGTCCTTGTTTTAGTTTGTTTTCAAAGCGTGGGTCTAAGACCCAGTGACCGACTATGTCTTACCCATTTTCCCTACGGTCGATGGGGAAGACGTCGGTCAAGGGGATACCCCTTGAAACCCCCAAAAGCGCAAATCATGCAACTTTTTGGAGTCTTCTTTTCTTCATAAAGAGGTAACTATCTCTTCTTGCAATTTTCCACTTCAGTTTCTCAAATCGTTCAAAGCTAACGCTTCGAACTAACGATTCAACTTCATCGGAGTATTTCACCAGATTGATCGCTTGCGCCTTTACCTCTATCTGGTGTCCATCACCATATCCTGCCGTACTGGTATCATGCTCATGTCCCAGAATGCTGGCAGAAATAGGTTCTGATCCTTTATCAAGACCCATTGCAAATCTTATTAGATCGGTAAAGGTGTGACGGAAGCTATGAAAGACCTTACCTTGAATGTTACTTTCGTCAATACAAAGATCTTTGTAGCCATTACGCTTAACAGGCTCTTGATCTAGCTCATCCTCTGATGGTGATACTGTTTCACCATTAAACCAACGACTTAGCTCACGCCCCCATTTTGAATGACTATCGTAACGAACTCCTTCAAAAAGCTTTTCTTTAGCTGGATTTTCAACTTCGCTGCGACGTCGTTTAACCCAGTCTAAAAAGCCAATATCGATTAATGTCTGGTGAATGGGGACATCCCGATAGGCGTTACTATTTTTCAACTCTTGACTGGAATGATCGGTTCCCACTTTGATGAAAGGGTAATTAAACACACGACCATGCCAATGCACTGCATCAGTCTTGATATCCGAGATATGTAATTGACATATTTCGTTAATACGCATACCACTGTACATGGCAACCAAGATTCCCCAAAAGTGAGCATCTGTCAGATTTCGCTTATTGCCAGTGTACTCACCAGAAAACACATAACCCTTTAATAAACCAATTAAATCTTCATTCGTAAAGGATACACGTTCAGTCTCTTGCTCTTGCGCAACCTCTGTTCCTGTCCTACCTTTTTTCTTATAAATCTTCATTTTTCCAGCAGGATTTGAGCCAATCAATTCCAAGTTGCAAGCTTCATTCATTACTTCACGGAAGCGATCAAAATATTCAGTTGCGGTATCCGTTGCGAGCCGCTTCACAGAGGGATCTGACATGAGGTCTGCTAATGAACGATGCTTCCTCTTTCCTTGGTGGCGATATAGGGGATATTGCAAAAGGTCGTTTTTGAGTTGTTGAACCTTCAAGGGTCGCAATTCACGTAACGGGGTATCATAACCGAGTAGTTCAACAACGCCTTTCATATAACCAACATATTTGTTGTAAGTGCTTGTACCCGCCTTATACCACTCTTCTTTATCCATCTGCTTAAAGTAGTACTCAACAAACTGACCAATGGATGTATTGCCATCCATGTCTTCAGGATTGTTAGAATTCGGCGTTGCCAGAGGGGTTGTTAATTCAGCGGTTTCAGGTTGATCGACATATTCCACGTCAGCATCCGTGTTTTCATCTAAGTGAGCATCGGATACGGGAGCATCGCTGATTGTCTCAACCTTCTCATCAGAGAGAATGATGCTTTTTTTCCCCTTTAAAGGAATTTGCTCAACTGAGCAAACCTCAGATGGAATCGACTCATCAGATTGAACATCTGTTTCGCCTATTTCATTAACCGATTGTTTTTCTTCAATATTTAATACTTCTTGCTGTTTACTAATGATGTGATCCCATACAGTATCTGGCAAATCTGGCGTATAGCTATCGCGGAAACATTCAATAAAATCGGTATCAATGACATTATTTGAACTTACATCATTGAATTTAAAAGAGTCTTTTTTACATGAAAGGGAAGAAGGCACAGGATAAAGACCCATTTCGTGTTCACGAAGTGCCTTTAATCCATTGATATTGTTTTCCCAATCCTTGGAAAGGAAAGAAATTACACTACCATCGGGGTGAACGTATCGTATCTGTTCCATGATCATATAAAAATCCCTCTTTGTTACGGCATGCCAGTCGCATGGCTCGTCTCCTGAAAATATGGTTATATTATTTAAATTGATATTATAACGGTTTAATATATCTTTTTTGAATATACTAAATCGACATAACTGCGCATTATAGTAACAAGTTAAAAATAAATCAATAGTAAAATTGACATTATTTACAAATTGGTATAGGCGCATCTTTGCTTCAGCATGATGACGGGTATTTAAAGACAAACGAATCTCTCGTCCAACGGACGGAAAAATATCTCGAAACTCTTTAGGAAGAACCGCTCTAAGGTAATAAATACCGCTGGGTTTTCGGTAGGTATGTGGTATCGAAGTTGGCATAAAATTCTACCCCAAGTGTCACCGTTAAGTGGCACACCAGAGAGCAATCATGGAGTCTTCGATAAAGTTTGACGTAACTTATTGATTAATAAGTAATTGGCGGTCAGGGAGTACGCCACAAAAACACCTTAAATAATTGATTATATTTATTTTTATAATCTGTAATTTTCAATTTTGCCCCACTTTTTGCCCCACTTTTAAAATGTTTCATTGGTTCGTGTTATTTTTTCATGTGTTTTAGTGATTTATATCGATCAATTCATAATGCCTTTTTTTATGAGCTTTCAGCGTCAACATGATCTTTAATCGGTTATAAGTGGTGCGCTTTACAGGTGCAGGAATCTACGCTGAGTTTGGGTTGTGTGAGTCGTAGCTATTCATTAGCAATAATTTACAGGACAAAAGCACCAGTGACGGGAATTAGCCTTTTTTAACTTTCACCATTAGTGACTTTTCCCTCATTGAGGGTAAAGGTTTTTCCCATCTCCCATTGAGGGCTTTTCCACAATCTGTGGTAAAGGGTCTTTTAAATTCCGCCATTGGCGGGAATTACCGTTTCTAACTTCCTCAAATTGAGGGTGTTGCTTTTACTCAGGCTGAGGATAAGGGGGTTGCGTTTTAGTGCCCCCTCGATGCTCTAATTGTAGCATCGGCAATCATAGCGAATTGCGATCTTTGCGGATATCTATCGTAAGAGGATGAACGAATCGTTCACCCCTTGACCTGATCTGATACCGGAATTCCGGTATCTTGTTAGATTTCCACCAATGGTGGGAATTAGATTTACTCAGCTTGAGGTAATTCGATCAACCAACGCAATCAACCGGATAAACTACCCGTTTTATGGGTGGTTTCGTCTATGGCCTGTAGCTAAGTAGCTGGATGCGCTTTATTTAAAATTACCGGACACTAGCGCCAGCTCTTGCCCGTCTCCTCAGATTGAGTAACCCCTATTTACCGTGTTGCTGTAGGTCTCCCCAGTTTTGGGGAAACCCTTTTGCGGTGCTGGTTGAATTGCTCCGGCTTCCACCATTGGTGAATCTCGAAAGAATCAATAACTTAGCTTTTCCGTTTGTTTCAGTAGGGTAGGCGCGTACTGTTGGGTATAACCAGTTTTGGGCTAACCCTTCAAAGCTGCTGTTGCTATCGATGCTTTAGAAGCGGGAATTCCTGCTTCTAACTTCACTAAGAAAATTCCCTGATTAAATTGGCTGGCGCTGTCGATATTTTAAAAGCCTTAATTTGGGCTACTAATGTCACTACGAAAGTTTCATAGTTGATTAACCAGCGCTGGAGCTGCTGAACCTCGCGCGTTAGTGGTGTTGAATTAGTGTTGAATTATGAATTCATACCAAACTTTTAACGCTTATTACCGATTACCAGAATAAATCATCTTCCTTTGCTGAATTTGGCTGGCTGCGTATCGATGTTAAAAGGCTTTTATGTTGGTGCATGGTTGGCCTGTATGAATTGATGAGTGGGAGCATGACTTTATACGCTGAAATTATGCGTGTTGTAATTTCATTATCTGGTGTTTTAGCCTTATACAACTCGTGTGCGCTTGCCATCACATAGAAATCCAGATTAAACCATTCCGGCGGCTCCCCGAACTCATCAATCAATTCATTCTGAAATGCGTCCAGTCTCACACGTGTCTGCTTATCAGCGTTCAATCTCACTTCAATAACGAATAATTCATTCTGGCGTGTGCGTTCATACATCGAAAGCATCTAAATCTCCAGTCTCATGGTTTGATATGTCTTTAGTGCTTAGATTTTGCCCCCATGTGGGGCAAACAATACAAACTCAGATTTAAAAACAAAAACTGTCAAACCCCGAGCCTCGAATTACCCACGTTTTCAAAACCAAGTTGGAAGTACCTTTTGGCTTTTCTAGGATATGGGTTTCATATGTTCTCGCACAGAAAGCCTTACTTGGTAATTAGTAGCGTTAGCAACTCTCTGTATCGTGGTTCTAATGTAAGATAATAGATCAATCATGATAATTAGCATTGATTGCTATTCATTAGTTTTATTAGCTTTAGCCTGTTTGTGGTGCATACATAGCTGAATTATTTGTTAGAGGATGGGTGTGCCTTCCCTGGCAAGCTTTAGCCGAGCTCATCAACGTTCCTAGTAAACATTACAATAATGAATCTGCCTTTATTCTCAAAAGCATTTCATTATCCATTATTGGCTTTATGGTAGTTGGATTTATACCGATATGATTCATACATTCTAGATCGATGGATGCACGATTATGTCTTATACTTCCACCAAACTGTGCACGTAATGAGTCATGACAAGCAAGCTCACACATCACTTCTTTAATATCATCAATTAGCTTGCTGATCCTGCAACCTGCCTTTTTATCAAGATCATCAAAGTGTTGTAGATATAAAGCCTTGCGCTTAGATTCAAAGCGGTCAATTTCTTCTTGCTTGCTTATGACTAGACCGTCAAAGCCTCGTCTAATACCGTTAAGCTCACCTGCTTTAACATTAGCCTTACTTAACTCAGCCTGAAATTTTTCTAAATCTGCCATGACGGATTTAACTTCCTGAGCAGAGGCTTTCCCGATTTCTTTGAGCGCGATCATTTCATTATAAAGCGCCTGAGCATTCTTCACTGACTCAACTAAATCAGATACATCAACATGAGAAACATCAGCCTTCTTTAGCAAAAGAGTCTCTAGCTCATCATCCAATAACTTTTTATTGTTTGATAATTCTTGCAGGTCACTTAGTGTAACTTCCGGCTGTTTTGACTTTAGATTTAATATATCTTCATCGAGTCTGTCAGACTGATCTCTCAAAGTGTTATACCTTAAAGCAACTTCATCAAAATCGCGCTGAGCTAATTCAACTGCTTTTTTGAGTTCTGAAATCTTTTCGCTTAATGTTAAACGACGTTCATTATTGGAATCGAGCTTAACATTTTCTGAATTCATCTTCGCTTTAGCTAGAAATGATTTTTTCTGGTCATACTCGGGTTGTAAATCCCTATATGCTCTAGTTATCTCATCAAGCTTTTCATATTTTGCAGCAATAGCCATTAATGACTCATAAGCAGTCATGAGCATCTCCTCTTGTAAGGTCTAGCAGCATTTTAGCGGCTCTAATATCACCAGCCTCAACAGCATTACGAATTAAACGGTAAGCTCTATTCACTTGTGCTTGTGATGGCTGAGGTATTACGGGTTTTTTTCTTTTTTGCGTCATGAATCTGGCTCCGATCTTGATACTGTTTAAATATACAGTAATTGGATAAAAATGCCTATGTTTTGCGCAATAATTGTGTGTTTATTTGATCTTTATAAATATAGATACAAACAGGAATTAATAGTTTTTTGGGGTTCTAAAAACACTCATTCCTCACTTACTCCTCACCTCACTTGTCTCCTCACCCACCTTTTTTTTAGGGGGTAGGTGAGGAGCATATAACCTAATGAAATAAAACAGAAAACAAACAAAAAATAGCCCAATTCCTCACTTATTTCTGTATAGTGCGGAAAAAGTGAGGAATTAACCCTTTTTCCTCACCTTGTTTTTGTTCTCCTCACTTATTCCTCACTTTCTTCCTCGCTTTTAATATTGGTTAATAATTTTCCGTCAATCTCCACCAGAACACCTCTTTCCAGCAATTGAGTTAATGTTCTAGAGAAATTCTTAATATCTAATCCCTGAGCTTTGAAGTCGTCGCGAATTACTTCCTTGCTGGTGGGCTCCTGTCTTGCCATTCGGCTTCTTACTGCCTGGTAAATAGACTGCTGATTAGAACTCAATGCTTTCCCGTCCGGCCTTTCTGGTGACGGGGTTCTGCTCTCATCCATAAGGATTAGGGAGTAAACGGGGTCTCCATCCTCATCAATTAGAACTTGTCTAGGCTGAAGATCAAAAGCCACCTCTTGGAATGGTTCAGAGTCTTTCTGTTTGGTGCAAAGCACGTTTAAAGCTTTGGTTCCTTGCTCACGCTTAACCAATAGTTCAGCATCCAGCGCACCTCGTAACGCACTTGAACCCCTCGCGCCAGCTTCCTCGTTCTTGCCTGAATGATGGATAAGTAAAACTGTCGCGCCAGTGTGGGCCTTAACATCATCACAGCCACGAATGAACGCGCCCATGTCTTTGGCTGAATTCTCGTCGGCTCCACCATAACAACGCGCCAGCGTATCGAATACGATCAACTTAATCGGCTCTCCGGTTTCCCTGGCTAACTGCTCGCACGTAGCTTTCAGCATTGCCACCTGTGCAGGATCGGCCGGAAATACAGGATGATCTATTCTGAATAGCAGCTTTGGGTCCGTGTCGTCATTATGCTTAAGCGCCCAGGCTTTGATCCGCTGCGGAACACCCACGCCACCCTCACCAACGACATACAACACAACACCCTTAGCAGTCTTTCGTCCATCCCATGTTTTGCCCGTTGCAATGTGTGCGCTCATACTAATCGCTAGGAAACTTTTGAATGATCCTGAAGCGCCATAGATTGCCGCTAGTGAGTTTTCAGGTAATACCCCTTTGATGAGCCAGCGCTGTGGCTTGTCGTATCCCTGCCAGCCACACATGACCGGAAAACAGCGCTTTCCCTGTAACGCTTCAATTTTTTCCAAGTCTTTAGTGATAGCATCAAAGTCTGATAGATCAGTCATGTAACACCCCCTCGATGCGTCCAATGCACTCATTCGCCTTGAGTACCTTTTCAGCTTCAGACGATGTTACATTGCGCCCTTTGGCTAGGTCAGATCGGGCAAGCTCAACATATAACTGAGCATCAAACAGTGCTTTCCTTAACTTATGTCGTTTCCATTCTGGTAATACTTCGCCAGGCTGCTTGGGTGTATTCGGGTATAAATCAACAACTCTAATTCCGATAGCTTCACAAATGTCATTTATGTGGCATCCAGCAAAGCAATGAAGTGAAAGCTTCCCGTCTGCGCGTTGCGAAATTTTAAGTGAAGGCGTCCGATCTTGATGAGCAGGACAACAAGCCATCCATTGGCCTGTTTGCCCTTTTCTCACCTTATCCAGACGACTTAATAGGTCATCTGGACTAATCATTGCTCTCTGGCCTCTCTCAGCTGCTTGAGTACCTGTTTTGCATGATTAAGATAATTAGGGTCAATGCTGTATCGTCTGAACCACGTAGGACCGTCATTTGCATGGGTATGGCTCACGTTCTCTTTGATGAACTCAATACCATGCTTTCGCTTAAGTTGTGAGATGGTGCTGTTTAAGCATGTGTCATTATACTGGTCCCAAGTATCAAACTTGACGACTCCCTGCTGACCAGCATTTAGAAGCATTTCCAGCGCCATCTCTGGCTTTGTTTTATGCTTGGGTTTGCGGCCTGAATTAGTTAGAATCTTATTTGACTGCTCAAGTCTGGCCCCTTCGGGGGCGTCCTTCCTGCTCATACATCACCCCCAAAAGCACTATGACTTTCAGCAATGCGAGCTGTATTCATGCGGTCAGCGTCCTTTTGACTTTCGATAATGTGAACTTTGCTCAAGTAGTCAGCATCTTTTTTACTTTCAGCAATCCGATCTTCCTTCCATTTTTCTATGTCTGATTTCAGCCACGCAACGGAACCACCTTTGCCGCTGGCGCTGCCGCTGGTGAGTCTGATCGGTTTAGGGAACTCTCCCTTATCCATTAATCGATAGATTGTTGAACGAGAAAAGCCTATCTCTGCCTCGACAGCATGACGTCGTAATAATGTATTACTCATGGGATACACCTATAAAAATCTAATTAGAAAAAAATAATTTCGTATTAGATTGAAATAGGGGGTGCTGCTGGTGGGGTGTTTATATCATAACCAAGCGCCAGCGGTGGGCGCTCAATAACGGTATCAGGAAGTTTCTCTTTAGTTGCTCTGTTCTGTTCTAGTATTTGCTGAATAATAAGGCTAATCAGCATGTAAACCGGATTAATAGACCTGTAACAATACTGCTCTTTGCCCTCTCGTACTGCTTTATGTGTTAAAGCATTAATTAGCTGTATACAGTAAAGCTTCATTTTAGAATGAACGGCTTCAATGTCCATTTCAACAGCTGATTTGAGCTCGTTAATTATTACTCTGGTAACAATAAGCTCGTTTTTATCTTCCTCTACTAAGCTGTCTAACTCGTAATCATCCAGCACGCGCTCACCAATCGCTTTATTAAGCGAATAAAGTGAAATCGTTAACTTTAGAAGATCTTTAAGACAACTGGTTTTCATTTATGATAACCCTGTACATTTACACAGATATACCTAAGTATAATCAAATAATCTTGCTTGTCAAACTGCTATGAAGTCATTTACAGATCTTATTCATTACTAAACCACCAGTACCAGCAAACAGTTCAATAAATAGTATTCCAAACTTGTCTGATAATATGATGAATAAAACAACCAGATTAAATTATTCCATTAGCCTGGCTGCTCACAATCTAAAGATCGACTTATTTTTTTAAGCATGATGGAGTTTTTCAAGTTCTCCTTTAATTGATTTAAACTTGTTTTGAAGATCATCCAGCATAGCGGCTAGGTAATCCGGTCTAATGTCTTTAAAGTGGTCATTTGCCACCATGCAAAGCGCCAGCGCTTGCCCGTGATCGGCTATTGCTTCGATGCGCTCTAATGTCGAATCAAGGTCATTTGTTTGGCTGGTTGCTGTGGTCTGTGTGGTCATGGTCTAGTTTCCTGTTCTATTGGCTGTGTCGTTGCTGTGGGGGTGTCTGCCGTTGGCTGATACTCGTCTAATTCATGTATGAGCCTGTTATAAGCCAGTTATGCGCCTTTAATGCTGGCGCTATGCTTCAGGCTTGCTTGTTAGCAGTAAACCCCGTGCGCCTTCAGAATGTCGTCATATCGCGCCTTGTGCGTTTCATTGGTTAGATCAAGATCAATAACGCTGTATTGTGTGGCGCTCAGGTCATCGATGAGGCTTTCAAACTCCCCTGTAACCCGTGTTAGTCCTCTATCCTCTAGCAAGGATAAAGCGGCCTCTATGTGTTCCGGCTGGATGCTTTCAACGCCTCGCGCCTTAGTTGCTATCAATGTGATGTGTTTCATGTTGCGGTTTCCTGTGCTGTGGTTGTTTGAGTGGTCAACAAAATACGCCATAGGTCGAGATAACCCGCCTAAATAGCTGTTGTTGTGCCTCATCTTTAAGGTTTACCGTGGTGGTTGTGTATTCGTTTCTTTCTAAGATGGGTATCAGCTTTTCAAATTCGCCTGTGCGCTCCTGATAGCCTTTTTCGTGAAGCTGGTTCACCAGTTCTTTAGCCTGTTCAGGTGGTAGGCTCTCTATTGCGCCTCTACGCTTGTAAGCTACTAGGGTCTTTATGGTCATGGCCTGTAACCCCTCTCTAATGGCTGGCGCTTTCGTTAATGGCCTGTTCCTGTATGTCCTCTAGCGTACCTATAACGGAATGTAGAACGGCTCTAGCGCTCTTCATGGCATGATGCGCCAGCACTGCCGGATCACCCTTTAACGGGTCATTCATAAAGGCATCATAAAGGGCGCGTTCTATTGAGCTAAAAAGGTCATCAGCGTATTGCAGCGCCTCGGCTGCGTTCACTCCGTCATTGACTCGGTATAGCTCCGTTTTTCCGCTTAACTGGCCAAGCTGTTTAAATGTTGCGCCACCTTGAATTTTTAACTCGGTCATTGTGTAGTCCTCATGCTTTCTTAGTGCGTTTAAACGTTAAAATGTTTGGTGCATCGGCTTGTGTGCGTAGCTGGTCCAAGTAATCAGCCCAGTGCTGCATCATCTCTCGACGTTGTTTAAGGTGTTTAGTCCGGTTGTATGATCTGCCGTTAGCGTCCCGAACTTCATGCGCCAGCTGTTGCTCAATCCATTCGATGCGATAATTCAACACCTCATCCAATAGGGTTCTGGCTGTTGCACGAAAACCGTGTGCGGTCATTTGCTCGTTGGTGTAACCAAGATCACGGAGCGCCTGTCTGATTGCGTTCTCACTCATTGGCCTACTATCACCCCGAGCAGAAGGGAAAACATAGCGGCTTGAGCTGGTCACGTTGTGGAGCTGCTGAAGAATCTCAATAGACTGTTGTGCGAGTGGAATAATGTGTTCTTGGTTAGTTTTGGATGAAACAATTTCAATGCGTTCCTCATCCCAATTCACCTGGCTCCATTCCAGCTGTCTTAACTCACCAGGGCGACATAACCAAAGCGCTTGGCATTTCATAGCCTGGGTGACGATGTACGAACCGGAACGGCCTTCAATGGCTGCCATTAGCTTTCCTAGTTCATCCGGTTCCGTTATTGCAGCAAAGTGGCCGCGCTTGGGTGTAAGTAGCGCTCCGGCTATATCTCCGGCTGGATTACGGTCACACTTCCCTATCGTTATCGCGTATTTAAAGACTTGATTAGCTGCTTGGCGTGTTTTCTGTACAGTGACGAGTATCCCTTTCTTTTCTACGTCTCTTAGTACGTCCAAAAGCTCTGGAGTCGTAATTTCTTTGATGGGCCTATGCGCCAGCCTGGGGAATAGATACATCTCCAAACAGCGCTTTGTTCTCTCTTGATGGGTCGCGCTCTTATCCAGCATCCGAACCTGAAAAAACTCTAATGCTATCGCTTTGAAGGTGTTCTCATCGATTGCGGTATTTTCTTCTTTCTTGGCTTTCTTCTGTGCGCTGGGGTCGATACCTTGCGCCAGCAACAACTTTGCTTCATCCCGAGCTTGCTTTGCTGCCTTCAGGCTTACGTCCGTTTTAGGGTCATTTCCATATCTCCCGATCGTCAGACGCTTTTCCTTGCCGAGATACTTATATTTCATGCGCCAGATTTTGCTGCCGGATGGAGCAACTTCTAGATATAGGCCACCGCCCACGAATTGACGATAAAGCTTTGCTTCCGGTGCAGCTGTGCGGCACTGAATGTCAGTTGTGATCTTTGCGCGTGTGGTTTTGGGTGTAATGTCGGTCATGCCATTCCCCTATGCTTGATCTGACAAGTGGGGCATGAATTTCAGAGTTTTGGGGTCATGCCCCATTCTTTGCCCCACTTCCTCTAAGTCTTGCCCCAGTAATTAAAAAGAAATGATGGGATAAGATAAGATCAAATATAGGCTTGAGGCCTAGTGTTTACAAGGGGTTGAGAATTTTGTGAGACTGGGAAAAACATGATTGGAATGGTTGATGGCGGTCAGGGAGGGATTCGAACCCTCGATACGTTGCCGTATACACACTTTCCAGGCGTGCTCCTTCGACCACTCGGACACCTGACCGTTTTGTAGAGGCGCGTATATTAACAGACTTACCTTAAATCACAAGAGGAAAACTGGGTATTATCCGTTATAATCAACGCCGTTTAGTGTTTTCATCTGGGATACATTCGAATCTTGTAAACCAATCCTCTAAGACTTACCAAAACTTTTCTATCTTTTCGGAGACGACATCATGTTACTTGCCTTAGTCGCTATTGTGCTGGGCTTAGCGTTACTGGTTTGGAGTGCTGATCGGTTTATCGACGGTGCTGCTGCAACTGCATATTATTTAGGCATGCCACCTTTATTGATCGGCATGGTAATTATCGGCTTCGGTACATCGGCGCCTGAGTTGTTTATTTCTGCTCTGGCGGCCTCTCAAGGAAATCCTGGACTAGCTCTTGGTAATGGCTATGGATCAAACATTGCTAACATAGGTTTGATTTTAGGACTTACCGCTTTGCTGAGTCCTATCGCGGTGAAAGCTTCTGTCTTAAGAAAAGAACTACCCATTTTAGCGGCAATCACTCTGCTATCTGGTCTACTGTTAATCAATGGTCAAATCTCGCGTTTGGACGCGGGAATTATGCTCGTGGTCTTCACTGGTGTCATGGCTTGGAGCATTAGAGAAGGATTCAAGGGCCGAGCTGAACCCATTGTTGGCACAACGGATGATGTTGTTGATCCTGACCAAATGAGCATGAAACAAGCAATTATCTGGTTAGTGATTGGTTTAGCCTTATTAATTGTCAGCTCTAGAGCACTGGTATGGGGTGCAGTTGAAATTGCGACATCGCTGGGAGTCAGTGACCTTATTATCGGTTTAACCGTTGTGGCAATAGGCACCTCTTTACCTGAGCTAGCGTCCGCCTTTGCTTCAATTAAAAAAGGCGAGCATGATTTAGCCTTAGGTAACGTGATTGGCTCAAACCTATTCAATACCCTTGCTGTCGTGGGTCTAGCAGGCCTTATTCATCCATTGAATGTTGACCCAGAGTTGCTAACTCGAGACTGGCCTGTAATGGCTGCATTAACGGCAGCCTTATTCGTAATGGGTTATGGTTTTAGAGGTCGATTAGGACGTATTAACCGCATCGAAGGCGGTATTTTACTCTGCGCTTTTATCGGTTATACCAGCTATTTACTGTTAACCCTCACTCGGACCGCCGGAATCGTTTAGGCACTTTGTTTGCGTAAATATAGGACTTCCTGATTGGGTAAAGGGTAACCCAACAGGAAGCCTTGCACACTATCGCAGCCACTGGCTTTTAGGAAACGTCGCTGTTCTTCTGTTTCAACGCCTTCTGCTAGCACTTCGATATTTAGGCTTTTTCCTAAGGCAATAACGGTCAGGATAATTGCTTCATCTCTAGGATTGGTACCAATATCTCTGGTAAAGCTATAGTCTATTTTCAACCTATCCAAAGGAAGTTGTTTAAGTCGATTTAAAGAAGAGTAACCAATACCAAAATCATCTATCGCTAGTCGGTAGCCCGCTTCTCTTAATAGATTGAGCTTCTGAATGGTGTAGTCAGGATCTTGCATGATCAAGCCCTCGGTTATCTCTAACTCTAACTGACCATGAGCAATACCAAAGCGGTCTAAAATAGCATTAATATGCTCTATAAAATCAGCTTCTAGCAATTGCTTGGGTGAGATATTGACCGCAACCGGAGGCACCATTAAGCCTTGCTCTTGCCAAATGACAATCTGTTCACATGCCATTTCAATCACTTGCCAACCTAGAGGCACGATCAAATTGGTTTCTTCAGCTAACGCGATAAACTTGCCTGGCAGCATCAATCCCTTTTCTGGATGTTGCCAACGCACCAGTACTTCTAAGCCACAGACGTCACCATTTTTAAGCGAATACTGAGGTTGAAAATGTAAAACCAGTTGGTGTGAATGGATGGCAATGCGTAAGTCTTGCTCTAACTGGAAAGAGTTTAACGCCTCTTCGGTCAATTCTGTGCTGTAAACTTCAGAACAGTTTTTCCCCTGTGCCTTCGCTTTGTACATAGCGGTGTCGGCAAATTTGATTAGAGTGTCTAAATCTTCTGCTTGGTCAGGATAGTGACTGATCCCGATACTGCAGGTCATTTGTAGCTTGTGGCCATCTATTTGTAATGGAATCGTGCATAGGTTAAGAAACCGGTCAGCTTCATCAGCACCGCGTTGTACATCCCCTTTAACCATCAGAATGAACTCATCACCACCGGTTCGGAACAATTCAGAATCTTCAACTAATCGTCGAGAAAGATTTAAAGACATACTTTGTAACAGCTTATCCCCTATCTGATGACCCAAACTATCATTAATCATTTTGAATCTATCGAGGTCGATAAACAGTAAACTGAAAGGTTGCTTATCTTTTTGATCAATATGCTGTGATACGGTTTCCATTAACATATAGCGATTGGGAAGTCCCGTTAGCATATCGTGTCGTGCTTGATGAGCTAAAGTTTGCGTTTGACGATTCACAAGATCCGTCAGCAAGCGTTCGCGATCATGCATACTTAAAACTAACAAGCTGCCCATACAACCGACTAATACCAGCAGTGTTTGCATCAATTGAGCATTACTGGCTTGGTTCATTGAAAAATAGGTAGAACCTGCTTCCGCTTGAATATTCCAGACTTGCTGGGCAATACCAATTTCAAACTCTGTGCTGAGGGTATTTTTTCCTAAACCAGAATATTGATTGCTGTAGAAGTGCTCGCCAAGTCCTGATTCAAATAATCTAAAGGTAATGTACTCTATACCTGCTTGTTCAAGAGCCGCATTGAACATTCGTTCAACGGTGAAGACTCCGACCATAAACCCTGTTAACTGCTTATTGCCCATTAAAGGATTGTCTTGATCAAGTAAGGTATACACTGGATGAAGAATTAACATCCCAGGCTCATCCGGAGCTTGGGTAAGATTCAGTATTTGCGTGGCAATCGGACGACCTTGTTCTTGCGCCTTAATAACCCAGCGCCGGCGGTCTTCAATCGATAGAAGATTAAAGCCAAGTGCAGGACGGTTGTATTCTATGGGTTCTACAAACTGGACTGGAATCAGTGGGTCATCAGGATAAAGTGACGCGCCATAGACTTTGAAATTAGGTTCGTTGAGAAGCTGCTGCGTTTTTGCTTCAAAGACCTCTAGCTCATTAGGCAATACAACCGGATCCCATGAATAGGCTAACACCGAGGGATTGCGTTGTTGGATTTCTAACACCATCGCCCTAAATTCTGCTGGATTTGGATCAATAGGTCCTGAAAAGGCCTGACCTAAATGAGATAAATCGGCTAAGTTTTGCTGAATAATGGCTTGAAGCTGTGAGTCGAGTACTTTTACATCTTGCTCAAAACTTCGCTTAAACTGTTGTGATAGATGTGCGAGAAACAACTGATTGATCATCAGTACGATGAAAATCACCATCGAGAGTTGCAATATCAGTCGTAATTGACGTTTAGGCCGATGTTTTTCAAATAGTTCAAAGCATGCCAACAATAACGGGGTTACCAAAATCGCACCGAAGGTATCACCCATCCACCAGCTTAACCAGTCATTTAAGAAACCAGCACTGCCCTGATTGTCTGATAGCAGATAAATAGCTGAACTACCAATCGTGGCACTGATGATGCAGGTTAAAAATCCAGCAAACAGGATAAATTTTAACAACCCTTGAACATTTTGAGGCCTTAACGGGTTGGCTCTGTAGCGCTTGATCAAAGCACTTGCCACAACAGCATGAAGCGTTGCACCAACTGCAATACATAACGCTGTCAGAATAACGTTAAACGGTAAGCTATTTTGAAAACTATAGGGAAGCCAAAGATTGAACAGCACGCTTCCCAGAAAAACGCCAGGGACAACCGGAAAACCAAATCGTAATACGGCAGCTAAACCTATACCGGTGGGAACCCATAACGGGACTATTTGATCATGAAGTCCTGAACCTGCCACTAACAGCCCTGCGCCTGCGTAACATATAGCAAGTGCAATGATAGCAACTGAAAAATTTAAAACACGCAAAGTAAACCCTCTTAAACGGGATACTACAACCTTTGCTGAAGCTGAGGAAGTAATTGATTGATAGCATCTTCTAGTTCATGCATTAAGTCAGAGCAATCTTGCTGTTTCTTGGCTGCTTGCTCTAGATTTAAGGCTGCCGTCGTGGCTTGACCGGCACAGAAAGTGGCTAGCAACCCTTTCAAGGTGTGTGCCGTACGAGCGGCACTCATGTAATCCGACTGCTCTAATTCTTGAGTTAAATTCGCCATATACTCAGGGACTTCATGAAGAAACATCTCTAATACTGATAACAATAATTCTTCTTCACCACCGATCATCTCAAGTGATTCTTCCCAATTGTACAATGGCATATCATTTGTGGACATAACGCTTCCTATTTCTGGCTGAAAAAGAACTTCAGCGCTAGTTGTCGACTCAATTTGATCTGTATCTTTATCTAACGACAAGGCTATCATCATCTCATCCAATGATGGGTTACCTTGCTGACTATCATTAATGGTTGATTTACCGTACTGGGTAACCATTTTACTCATTTCACTAAAAAGTAAATCAGGTCTGATAGGTTTAGAGACATACCCATCCATACCTGCAGCTAAGCATCGCTCTTTATCACCCTGCATAGCATTCGCTGTCATGGCAAGGATAGGCACTTTAACTGATGAATGCGATGATTCAAAATCACGAATTTGCTTTGTCGCTTCAAGACCATCCATCTCTGGCATCATGAGATCCATCAGTACCAAGTCAAACGACTGACTTTTAAAAAGTTGTAGAGCTTCTAATCCGTTGTGAGCCAAGATCACGGAAACATTTTTCTTTTCCAAAAGCTTCATGGCTACTCGTTGGTTAATGGGATTGTCCTCAGCCAGTAATACAGTAATACCTTGTAAAACATCATAGGCATTTCCAGATGTAACTGGTTGTCGCTGATACTCTAACTGACACAATTGTTCCTTCAACGCTCTTCTTAACTCCGATAGCGTCAATGGCTTGGTTAAGTATCCGGCAATGCCCAGATTCTTACAGCGTTGAGCATCTCCCGATTCTGCTGATGAGGTTAAAATCAGTGTACGTGTACTTTCCAACAAACCCTGATCACGCAGCTTTTCAACAGTGGTATAACCACTCATACCGGGCATCCAGGCATCCATTAAAATCAACCCATAGGATTTTCCTGAGCGCAAAGCTTGTTGAGCAATGTAAATAGACTCTGGGCCTGAAGCACATACGTCAACCTGCACGCCAATTTTCTGCAGCATAGCGAAAATAACTCGTCGATTCACCGGTTCATCATCTACCAACAGAACTTTTTGTTGAGCTAAATCTATATCGACTCGTCCAACTTCTTCTGGGGATTGTGCAACGGTTAGTGGCAGATCAAATTCGAATCGAGACCCTTCACCGAGACGGCTAGAAACCGAAACAGTTCCTCCCATCATTTCGACTAATTGTCGGGTAATAGATAAACCCAATCCTGTACCTTCATACTTCCGATTCGTGGCAGCATCTACTTGCTCAAATGGATTGAAGATATAGGGTAAACGATCATCAGGAATACCTATACCGGTATCTTCAACAACAAAATGAAAGTGCGGTATTTCGGTCTTATCGATATAAGCGACACTAAGCTTCACTTCACCCTGTTCAGTAAACTTGATCGAATTACCCACCAAGTTAGTAATAATTTGACGCAAACGACTTGGATCAGCTTCAACATATTGAGGTAAATTTTCAGAAATGTCGTAATGTATCTGCAGCCCCTTAGCCCAAGCTCTCGAAGCCAGCGTTTTAACAGAAAGTCCTACTAACTCTAGCAGGTCAACAACTTCCGTTTGCAGATCTAGCTTACCGGCTTCGATCTTGGATATATCCAAAATATGATTAATGATTTCAAGAAGATTCGTAGCAGATAGTTTTGCCAGATCCAAATGTTCACGTTGTTCACGATCTAAATGGGTTTCTAACACCAGATCCAACATACCGATTACACCATTCATCGGTGTTCTAATTTCATGGCTCATATTGGCAAGAAACTGACTTTTAGCAATACTGGCGGCTTCAGCAGCACGTATTTGCTGTTGCAGCGCTTCTTCATAGCGACATGCTAAGGCTGCGCCGGCAAGCTTGGACATGAGTTTTTGAAGAGACGCCTTTAAGTCATCACTGAGAGGTTGATCCGCCTTTTGTAATAAAAGCACACCAAAATCGGGTAATGAAAACAGATAACGATAGGACCCTGTTTCTTCAAAGACTCTTGGTAACTGCTGCATAAAAGCACTTAGCTGCATACGATCAACGGGAAAGGATGCTGTCTCAATCAAGGTTATAATGTCAGCTTGTTTGGTAAAACGTCGCGGTAAGCTCAGTTCATTTTCCCATATCAATTCCATCGAGCAGATATCATGACCTGCTTGATCTTGCATCTTGCTTTGTTCAAAACTGAATACTGCACAACCGTTAGCATTTAGAACACGCATCATGGTTGAACAACACTGACGCATCATTTCTTGCATATGCAAACTGTTACCAATCGACAAAGCAATTTCGTACAGTAGTTCAGTTTCGTTGACTTGGCTCAAATTGAATGACTCTTCTTACTTGTCAGTAGGCGAGGATAACAAGCCCAACACAGCGGTTTTATTATAAAATTCAAGGTAATCCTGACCTGAGTTTGCTATCTCGCCCAGAGTAAGCGCACCGAAGAGGGTATAGTCACCCGACACTTGTTTGAATTCCTCCAGTATACCCTCCTGCATGAATAACACACGTGAAATACAGTCGATGAAGCAACCTAAACTGGGTGCAGCATTAGATACTGAATTAAACGCCTGCTGGGCTCGCTCACTTGCCTCAGAGGCTGCATTGATCAAACTTTCAGGAGTACCGTTTAAAATACGAACAAAGCTTCCTTCAGGGACTTCACCCACGCAAACCATACCTGTGGTATCTTTTAACATCAAGGGATCACGAACGATCAGCTCTGCATCTAATTTACTGATACCAAAAGGATAAGACTTAGCAATATCAAAGAAGTTATCGTCAGTAAAAGTTTGACCGCTATGACTTTCAACCAGTGCACGATAGACTTCAAAGGCAGGCTTCCAGTCTAAACTGATCACATGATTTTTATTCGATTCAGTTACTTTCATCGGTTCACTGATGGGTGTCCAACCATGCGACACACCAATACCACTAAGCAATGGCAAACGTATGAGCAAAGCTGAATCTTGAACTAATCCGTTTGGTGTAATTAAGCAAGGCTTCTGCACAAAGGATAGCGATCCTGCCCCGCCCCCGAGATAGTTTTGCTCTAGTCCCAAGTTCATAAAAACGGCTTCAATAAAGGTAGCAATACAGGTAGACAGACCATCGACAAAAACTAGGTGAGTTGCAGAGCCGTCAAAGGTATCCCAATGATCAGCCAGATGTGCCAAGGGTGTATCAAAATCGGCCGAAAGATTACTTAATTGATCAACGACAGACCACTGCAACGCAGTCGGAAACGTGACCAACACTGTGCCTTGGGTGTAGTTTTTACCTTCATAAATCACCTGTGGGAAAATACCACCTAAGACAGTTAGGTTTGCACTTGAGAGTATCGGATCCACCAACTCAGGCGTCCAACCATTGTCATCCGCTGCAAATACTAATATCGAAGACACGTCTGGTTGCGATTTTAGCTGCTCAAGCTGAGCCTTTAGCGTTTCAACGGATGGATCTTCAAGAAAGAAAGTTTTCATTATTATGCTCCTAACCTGCTCATCAGGTTTCTTTGCAGCTAAAGGGTAGTTATAAATTTTTAATCAAGTTGATCAATGCCTTTGGCTCCAAAGGCGGTGAAATCAAATAACCCTGTATTTCAGTGGCACCTAAAGCATCGATGTAATCTCGTTGTCGTTGTGTTTCAACACCTTCGGCAATAGTGGTCAGCCCAAGACCTTGGCACAGTGAGGTTAACGCACGCACGATGGCGCGGTCGCTTCTTCCTCGAGTGATATCTTTTACGAAAGCACGATCTATCTTTAAAGTGTCTATCGGGAAGCGTAGTAAATATTCCAGCGATGAAAAACCGATACCAAAATCATCGATTGCTATCTTGAAACCCATCTCTCTGAGCTGATGTAACGTCTCAATCGTTGCCTCGGGGTTATGCATTGCAAGGCTTTCTGTTATCTCTAATTCAAGCTGCTGAGGAACGATGGCTGTCTTGATAACAATTGCTTGGATTTGAGCAGGCAGATCAGCTTGGTCAAACTGTATAGGGGAAAGGTTAACTCCCATGCGAAGTGGATAGCCCTCTGTCGTCCATTCCACTTGTTGACGACAGGCTTCTTCTAGAATCCAGTCTCCCAGCTCACTAATCAACCCCATCTCTTCGAGAATTGGAATGAAACGAAAGGGTGGCACCGACTCTCCTTGAGGATGACGCCAACGTAACAATGCCTCAACGCCTACCACTCGATCACTGCTT
The DNA here is from genome assembly GCF_008973715.1 of Nitrincola schmidtii. Lineage (GTDB taxonomy): Bacteria > Pseudomonadota > Gammaproteobacteria > Pseudomonadales > Balneatricaceae > Nitrincola > Nitrincola schmidtii. The sequence continues at coordinate 20,243 of NZ_WBOL01000019.1, read as the reverse complement.
AAATCAATTTGCGGCTGGTAAACTAAATAAAACTGCTTTTCAGTCACCGCCATTCTTAAGTCAGATTCCATTTGTAAACGACTTTGTAAACCATCGTCTTTACTGTCGGTGTAAAATCCAAGCGTTACATTGGCTGTCGGCTTTTGCAGTCGCTGTGTTCGATGTGCCATACCTAACAGCTCACTGGCCGAAGAACTATGGCGAGGTCCGATGGCAACACCGGCTGTGAATGTCAGATAGGTTTCACGATCTCCTAACATCCAAGAGCGATTTAGCTGAGCTAGCCACCAATTTATCTCTGCAGAAATACGCTCATCATTGTTATCCGTATCAAGCAGTGTTCGCCATACAAACACTCCTCCATCCATTCGCGCAATAAAGGTATTGGGTAATTGCTCACTGCGAAGCTGGGACACCAAATTGATCAAAAGCTGATCAGCCACATCAACGCCATAAGTCTCGGTAATCTGTTGGAATCTAATGAGCTCAATAACGCCAACGATCACTTGTGACTTATTTCTGGTAGATAACTCGATACTTTCTTCTAAATCGCGCAGGAAAAGCTTTCGGTTAGGCAGCCCTGTCGTTGCATCATGAAAGGCGAGATAGTTGACCTGATGTTCAAGGCGGCGTTGTGAGGATACATCTTGTATAGCTCCAACAAATAATCCCTGTGCTATATTGTGCTGACCAACAATTTTTAAAATATGATCTTGTTTTTGTGCTGGTGAGCGTACCTCTAATTCAAACTTAGCTCCAGTTTTTGCAGCATCCTCAAAGATACGAATCATACGCTGACGATCATCTGGATGAATAATCTGCATACCACTTTCAAAGCTATTGGGAAGCTCATCAATCCAATGCAATAGATCACTGGCATCATCAGACCAGCGCATTTCCTGTGTCTTCATATCGACTTCCCAGAAAGCAAGACCTGCAAGAATGCGCGCAGTTTCCTGAAGCCCCGTGATACGCATTAGTTCGCGCTCTCGCGCTGCATCTCTAAGTGCATAGCGAATACGTTTGTGTAGCAGTGGATAATTGATCGGCTTAGGGAAGAAGTCATTGGCACCCGCTTCAAAAGCCTGATCTATGGCCACTAAATCATCATCTGCGGTGAGGATTAAAATCGGCGTCATCATTTTAGATTCTTGTAGACGTATCTGCCGTATCGCATCATAACCGTTCATCACCGGCATATTGACATCCATTAAGATCAGATCTGGATGTTGCTTAATATACTGATCTACTCCCTCGGCGCCATTGGCGGCTTCAATGATTTCAAAACCTCGTTTACCCAAGTAACCTTTAAGCTTCATACGCTCGATGTTTGCATCATCGACTATCAAGATACGTGTTAATGACTCAGTCATGCGTTTTGGACCTTTTAACAGCGTCAAGGACAGCGTCCAGTTCAGTTAACTTAACAGGTTTACCAAGATGGCCATTCATACCTGCATTCAAGCAAGCCTCTTTATCTGTGGGTAGAACATTAGCGGTCATGGCAAATATAGGGATAGGAGGCTTTGACAATACACGTTCATTTTTTCGAATATGACTGGCTGCTTCGACCCCTCCCATCACCGGCATCTGCATATCCATCAAAATCATATCAAAAGTGCTTTCTTTACAGATGTCCACTGCTTCTTGGCCATTTTCTGCAAGCGTTACACAGTGTCCTCGCTTGCTCAGTAAGGTTGTGATTAACTTCTGATTAACCTTGTTATCCTCGACTAGCAGAATATTGAGTGGCGCACTCTCTGAAGAAGATGTTTGACTCTTATCCATAACATCTTCAGGTTCAATATCGATTTGCTGACAAGGTAACTTAATCCAGAAGAGGCTTCCCTGACCAGGCTCGCTCTCTACACCTATCTCGCCTTGCATTAGCTCAACTAGTCTAGCCGTGATGGTCAAACCCAACCCAGTGCCACCAAAGCGACGAGTAGTCGAATCATCGGCCTGAGAAAAAGCTTGGAAAATATGTTTCTGCTGCGATTTGGAGATTCCGATACCCTGATCTTTGACTCCTAAATAAAGTTCTCCTGAAGAGCCTTCAATGGCTTGCCAACCGATGGTTACACGAACTTCGCCTTCAGCTGTAAACTTAATGGCGTTATCACAAATATTGACTAATACCTGTCTCACACGAACCGGATCAATGAGACAACAATCAGGTACATTTGACTGGATATCGACGACCAGCGTAATCCCTTTTTTCTCTGCCAACATGGCCACAGGTTTCAGGCACTGCGATAGCAATACTTTTACGTCTGTATTGATAGGGCTGATTTGCAGCTTGCCCGCATCGATTTTAGAAAAATCTAAAATATCGTTCAGAATAGCTAGCAAAGCATCCGCTGAGGATTTGACCACATCTAAATAATCTCGTTGAGCAGGCGTTAGTTCGGTATCTAAGGCAAGATCCGTCATTCCGATAATACCTGTCATGGGTGTGCGTATTTCATGACTCATATTCGCTAAAAACGCACTTTTTGCTTCACTGGCAGCAACCGCTTCTTTTCGTGCTTCATCCAGCGTTTTATTCAGTGCATTAAGCTCGTCGTTAGTTTGTTTTAGATCCTGTTCCAGTTGTTTCTGCTGCGTTATATCGGTTCGTATAGAGATATATCTGTCTATCTGTCCGTCTGCATCATAAAGGGGCATGATGGTGGCTTTCACCCAATAATGACACCCCTGTTTGTTCACGTTTTTAATTTCACCATGCCAAACCTGACCTGACACAATGGTATGCCAAAGCGCTTCAAACATTTCAACCGAATGATGGCCACTATTGATGATGCGATGATTTTTTCCAATCAATTCGTCATCTTCATATCCTGATATATTTTTAAAGTGCTGATTGGTGTAGATAATATTCCCTGCACGATCAGTCATACTGACAATCGCGTGCTGATCCAATGCATTTTGCTGCTGCTTAAGTTCTTTAGTTGCAAATTCAAGCTTACGATTTCGATCGAAAAGTAATTTGATCGTTTTTCGTACTCGCCCATCCATAAAGAAAAGGGCAAACAAGGCACTGATAAAAGCTAATACAACAAAACTTATCAGATATAAGAAGCGCCCACTTTGAGCTAGCACGTTTTGACTGGCGGGCATCGTTACCACTTGAATACCCCTAACATCGCCCACTTGCCAATCTCGCTTGGGTGAATCTTTGTGATTGTTATGGCATGTTACACAGGTAGGCAGCATTTTAATCGGTGTTGCATAAACCAGTTCTTTGCCCTGATCATCGACTTGAAAGCGAAAGAATTCAGGCAGATTTTGTTCACGCATCTGTTCTAATGCATCAATATCAAAGGGCGTAATGAGACGGTCAGCACGCTGCGGAAAAGGAAAATCACTGACTAGACGCGCATCAATAGTCTCATCACGTTGACTCATGTAGTCAACCAAGTCAATAGTCATGGTTGCGGGTATCGGGATCGCACCTCCTTGATCGCGGTAATGTTCTGTAATGATAACCCAAGGATGCCCTACCAAAGGACTGACGATCACCTCTGTGTAGAAGTTTCGGAAAGACTCTATGGCATTAGAGTAATTTCTTGCGGCACGAAGCAAATGATCCTCTTCAGTTTCACGAACCACCCAGACACTCAATGCCAAAAAAACGCTGGCAAATAAAAACGCTGAAAGCGCCATCAAATTACGAAAGCGCTTTTGCTGTCTAGAAAGATTATCTATTTTTAAAATTTCAGCCAAGTTTGCCACCCTCTTTAGCGGGACGCTTTTTTATCAATCTCTCCATTTCAATAAGTAAAACGTCAGATAATGCCGGTGTCCTAGGCAATAATCTTAATATATTTAAATGATCAGGCAGTTGACGTTGATCAGTGCTTAGCATCAAAACGGGTATATTGTGGTTAGGCGAATCTGACTCTCTAACCGCAGCAACTACAGCAGAACCGTTTAAGGAGTTTAACTGACGCCCAATAATCAAACAGTCATAGCGCGAATGGAGTAACTCATTCAGGGCCTTCAAGCCATCATCGAAGGTATTCACTTGAACTGCCAGATCCGCTAAAACCTGCTGGCAAAGTTGCTGCATGATGCGAGACGACTCAACCAACAGCACTCTCTTAGAGACCTGATCTGAATCTAAACACAGCTTTTCAAGCTGCTGTTTCAACCCAGTTAGATCTGCGCCCGTTGATAACAGATCTGCCGCTTGGCGAAGTAAGTCAACAAAACCTAGCAGCACTGGCAAAGAATCACGACTTGGCGAACTTTGCCATTCAATCAATGCAGATTCAAATTGATGACCAATACTGGTAATCATGCCAAACCCGTGTGTACCACCGGATCCTTTAATGCTATGAACTAAACCAAAAAGACGGTTGAATACGTCGGTATCAAATTTTTTTTCCAGCAACAGAAGATCAGCTTCAGCATCATCACAATGATCAAGCAACTCAGTTAAAAAAGCTTCCGCTAATTGACGTAAGAGACGATCAACTTGATCCATAGAAGCTTTTTTATTCATTCAAACGATTCCTAGGTGTAAATCGTCTAACTTGATTACGCCCCTCAGACTTGGCTAAATAAAGTGCTTTATCAGCAACAGCTAATAGTGCTGCTGGTGTTACCTGATCGGCGGTAGAAGCGATACCTGCACTAAAAGTCACATGAAATTCTTCCTGTTCATCTTTGAATTGCAGATCACTAAAGCGACGCAAAATATCGGTCATGAGGTGTTCAGCAATTTCTGAACCGGTGTCAGGCAGGATAATGACAAACTCTTCACCGCCATAGCGACCAATGATGTCAGACTTGCGTAACCGCTGTCGTAACAGATGTGCCATCGCTCTGATTACTTGATCACCGGCAGCGTGACCGTAGGTATCATTAATTTTCTTAAAGTGATCTAGATCTAACATCACAACTGATAAAGGCAAGGAGTTGCGTTCAGAACGAGCTATTTCAACCTCTAATGATTCTTTTATTCTTGAGTGTTTTAGCAGTCCCGTTAACCCATCACGAGACATCAGCGAATCCAGTTTTCTGAAACGTGCGGCACGCACACGAACAGAAGCCACTAGACGAGTATCCGTGATAGTTTTAGTGATAAAGTCATCACCACCTCTTCCCATGGCCATCAGTTGCTGGTCTAAATCGGTTTCGGCGGAAAGATAAATTACTGGCAAACTTACCCACTCTTCATAAGTGCGAATCATGCCTGCCAACTCTGCACCAGAGCAACCCGGCATGTGAATGTCCATTAACACTAATTCTGGACGAAAATCTGCCAACTTATCCATGATCTCAGTTGGCTCAGCTAAGGTTTGCACTAACATTCCAGCAGCAGTCAATATTGCAGCATAGTGTTGTGCTTGTAGATCATCGTCCTCGACAATAAGCACTCGATAAGCAATTTGCCTCTCTTGCTCTAGAACTGACTCTAATCGGTCAATTAATCTAGGATAGTCCAGGGGCTTGAGCATATAACCCAAGGCACCCATTCGAACTGCTTTAAGACGGGCATTAAATGAGTCAGATGCTGATATAAACACCATCGGCACACCTAATCTCATTAGTGGAGATTCACGCGTTAACTTCTCTGCAATGTTGATCTGTTCTATAGAAAACATGACATCTAAGATTAAACCATCTGGACGCTCATACTTTGCCGCTTCTTCTGCAACATTAAATGATTCAAACCATCTAACCGAATAATTAAATTGATCCAATACACGCAGTATTTCAGCAGCTTGAAGAGCATCATCCTCTATAAGCCACAAATGCGGTTGATTAGGTAGATACCGAGGAGGGTCAATTACGCTTGTATTGGGAGAGGGATCTAGATACCTGACTTCATTAAGCTGTGTTACTAGGTCATCAATCAATCCATGTAGATTATGCTGATACACCTCTGACTCAGGGTTTTCAGTTAATGCTTTGACTAGGTTTTCAACAATACGTGTGCTTTCAGTAACCTCATGAAACCCAAAGGTACCCGCTGAGCCAGCAATGCCATGTAATTGATGCCCAAGCTTTTCCAGCAGATCACTAGTAAAACCTTGTTCTGCCAGTTCATGCGCAACCACCTGAAGCTGCTCGACTTCTTTTGGTAAGCGTTGAACATAAAGTTTCGCAAGGTTTTGCAAAAGCTCATTGATCGCCGGATCGGACAACATGGCTCATCCTTATAATTTTTAAATTATGAAGTGTCTAATCAGACACTTTTTTACTCTAGTAAAGCTAGGACTTCATGGAAGAACTATAGAACAAAAACATTTGCCCTAGCCAGCACACACATCTAAATACCAACTAATGTACGTAGTGTGCTAAAGTAATTCGGAAACATTCAGGAGTTAATCATGCCATTACTAGATAGCTTTCGCGTCGATCACACTCGAATGCACGCACCTGCCGTTAGAACCGCAAAAAAAATGCAAACCCCCTCAGGCGATGCGATTACCGTATTTGACTTACGTTTTTGTGTTCCAAACCAAGAAATTTTGTCAGAGAAGGGAATTCACACTCTTGAGCATCTGTTCGCTGGCTTTATGCGCAATCATTTGAACAGTGATCAAGTTGAGATTATTGACATTTCACCAATGGGTTGCAGAACAGGCTTTTACATGAGTTTAATTGGCACGCCAAGTGAACAGCAAGTTGCTAATGCTTGGTCGGCCGCCATGCAAGATGTCATTCATGTACCATCAATGAAAGATATCCCAGAGCTGAACGAATTTCAGTGTGGAACCTACACAATGCACTCTTTGGAAGAAGCTAAGCAGATTGCCGAAGATATTATCGCTCGTGGCGTAGGCATCAACAGCAATGAATCGCTCTATTTAAGCGAAGAATTCCTAGATGCAAAAACAGCGCAAGGGTAACCCCCTGCGCTGTCAATAAAATGGTGCTAACTTCCTGTTAGAACCATTTAGATCTCCTGCTTAGGCAATGAAGGGTTGTTTTAACATCACCAACCTTTCTTATTGCCAAATGTGTAACAAAACTATATCAAAGAATATTCGGAAAAAACAGAACATTTAGATCTTATTAGACTATTTTTTTGTGCCAAAATTGCGCCACTCCTGCAGAAGGATCCAGTTGGTAGGGCTTAAAACCCAGTCGACGATAGGCATGTTTAGCTGGCTCATTGCCTTCCAACACTTCTAATGTTAGCTTCACGCAGCCTAATTCATAGGCAAAACTTTCTGCTGCAGTAAAGAGTTGCGCGGCGATTCCTCGACCGCGATATGCCTCAATCACCATTACATCATGAACATTTAAGAGTGGTTTCGCTGCAAAGGTCGAAAAACCTTCAACAAGGTTAATCAGTCCAACTGGGGTATCTTGATCATAAGCGATAAAACTGTGTATAAAAGGACGCTTCATCATAGCGTCAATTAAACTAGCCTGAACTTCTATCGACAGCGGCTCGCCTCCTCCCATTGGATCACAGGCATATTCATTTAACAGGCTGACCACCGCCTGCGCATGAGTAGCTTGAGTGAGATCTGCTTTTACAATTGTTATCATAGACATGGTTACCAGCGGGTTTGTTTTCATAAATTCACTGCCATCAATAGGGCTTAAAACGATTTAATGACTGCGATTGTACTCCGAAACTACCAAAAACAGGCAGTGACTGCGACGCTTAATCACTTTCGACAGTCTCAAGAATCGGCCATCATTGTGCTGCCTATGGGATCAGGGAAAAGCTTAGTCATTGCAGAACTGGCCAGATTGGCGCGTGGAAATCTGCTAGTACTGACGCATGTGCAAGAGCTGGTCGAACAAAATCACGCGAAATATGAAGCACTCGGATTCACAGCGGGACTTTTCTCGGCAGGACTGGGTAAGCGCCAAACACAAGAACAGGTAACTTTTGCGAGCATTCAATCCATAGCGAATGGCCTTACAGAGTTCAATCAACAGTTTTCGTTGATCATCATCGATGAATGTCATCGAGTGAGTAACAAGGATGATAGTCAATATCAGCAAGTCATTAGCACGTTAAGAGAGCGTAATCCTTCTTTAATGCTATTAGGCTTAACCGCAACGCCCTATCGTCTTGGTCAAGGATGGATCTATCGTTATGATTATCGCGGTTTTGTCAGGGAAACAAACCATGCTGTCTTTGACCATTGCATTTATGAACTTCCATTAAGCCAACTGATACGAGAAGGTTTTTTAACACCGCCTGTTTGTATTGATGCGGCACTTCATCATTATGATTTTTCTAGCCTGATAGCGGTTGACCATCAACATCAAACCCAAGCTTTGAGTCACCTATTGCGAAAGTACCCCAGAGTGACTCGTGCCATTACAGAGGAAGTCGTCGAACTGGCTAAGTCTAGACGAGGAGTGATGCTGTTTGCCGCAAGTGTAGAGCATGCAAAGGAGATTTATCGTTACTTGCCCGAACAACAATCTGCCATTATCACAGGCTCAACTGATCGCCAGTCACGACAAAATTTGATTAACGCCTTTAAGCAGCAGCAACTTAAATTTTTGGTCAATGTCTCAGTGTTGACCACTGGATTCGATGCACCACATGTCGATTTAATTGCGATTTTAAGGCCCACCGAATCAGTAAGCCTCTATCAGCAGATTGCAGGGCGCGGTCTACGCCTTTACCCTGATAAAAAAGACTGCCTAATCATCGATTATGCTGCGAATGGGTTTAACTTATTTAGTCCTGAGATAGGTTCACCTAAACCTGCTGCGGATACGGAGGCGGTTCAAGTATTTTGTCCCCTATGCAACTTTGCCAATATTTTTTGGGGAAGAAGGGACGAACAAGGTCAGGTGATTGAGCATTTTGGTCGGCGCTGCCAAGGCTTAACATTTCAGGGTGAAAACAAACGTCAATGTCACTATCGCTTTGTGTTCAAAGAGTGCCCTTTTTGCAATCACGAAAATGATATTGCTGCTCGACGTTGCGAACATTGCGATAATGTCTTAATTGACCCAGACGATATACTTAAACGAGCTTTGTCGCTAAAAGATGCAAAAGTCATGCGATGTGCCGGTATTTCTTTTGAAACGGATCAACAACGTCTTATCGTGATTTACCATGATGAGCAAGGTGATACGCTAAAAGAGGCATTTGATTTTAGTTACACTAAGTCACGACACAGGTTTAATGAACAGTTAGGTCGACGCATGTATATGGGTTCGAAATCATTTAACTCTCTTGATGAGGTCTTTCAGCTGGAAGCACAATTTAAGCACCCTGACTTTGTCATAGCGAAGCGTCAAGGACACTTCTGGAAAATAGAAGAAAAGCTCTTCGATTACCAAGGTCGTTACCGAAAAGCCAATCAGCTATACTAAATGATAAAAATCATTGATATTTAACAAACAAAGCTGATTGGATCAGTTGAATTTATTTAGGTTTAACCTGATTATTACACTTTCAAAAAATAGGTCATTAGACATTCGTGTGAAAAACTACCTGCTCCCGTTTTTGATCAAAAACACTCGTTTTTCTTTATTACATTATCTAAAGGTGATGGTGTGTTTTTCCCTGTGTGCTGTCAGCCTAAATAGTTACGCGAACAGAGCTATCCTTCCTACGCCAGAACTCCCCTCTTTACCAGCACCATTGGTCAGCTTAGGAGACACACTATTTCATGACACTCGCCTCTCCGCAGATAACACCATTAGTTGCGCCAGTTGCCATGATTTATCTCACAATGGAGCTGATCGTAGACCCTTTTCTGTAGGGGTCGGCGGTGCCGTTGGAAGAATAAGAGCGCCGAGTGTCTATAACAGTGCTTTTGATCTTGCCCAGTTTTGGGATGGGCGAGCTATCGATTTGCAATCACAAGTCGATGGACCTATTCATGACGAAGTCGAGATGGGATCAGATTGGGAAAGTATTATTGCTAAACTGCAAGAAGACCCTAGCATCACACAACGCTTTAATGCAGTTTTTCGTAATGGCATTACCGCCGATAATATTCGCGAGGCACTCGCTGCCTTTCAGAAAACCCTAATTTTAACTGACTCACCCTTTGATCGTTGGTTGTTAGGTGATCATTCGGCACTCACGTCACAACAGGTGAGAGGTTATGAGTTATTCAGAAGTTATGGCTGCATCAGTTGTCATCAAGGAGCAAACGTTGGCGGCAATATGTTTTCACGTATGGGATCACTGGAAAACTATTTCGAATTAAAGGGTGAACACATCTCTCAAGCTGATCTGGGCCGTTATAACGTGACCGGAAACCCGAATCACCGGTATGTATTTAAAGTGCCTAGTTTAAGAACCGCCGCCTTAAACGATTTTTTCTTTCACGATTCCAGTGCCAATTCACTTGAAGACGCTATTGTTACCATGGCGCGCTTTCAATTAGGACGCCAACTTCCTGAGAAACATATTGCCGATATAGCCGCCTTTATACACTCATTAACAGGAACACATCCACGCTTAAGCTCACCGCTCAATAACAAGTTGGAGCAGCAGTAATGCCAGCGTTAATGCGACCATTCACAGTACTGTTAATCCTGACGATCTCGGCTTTAATTGCACTATTCCTTCAAACGAGGAGTATCGGTTTAATAGAGCATACTGAACGCTTAGATCATTTTTTGCAGTTACGCGAGCTGGATTCGAAGCTAGATGAGCAAACACTGCTGATTGCAACAGGCGTTCAAAATCAATACGACACACAGGTCCAATTGCGTAAAGAGATCGACACTCTTGTTGCTCAATTGATCCATCAAGACGGCCGCTTCTATCAAGGACTGGATCAAAAATCTTCTGAATTGCTACACCAATACGCTCAGGCTCAAGCAGAGAAAGCGCGCATCACCGAAGAGATAAAACTCTATGCTGCGCTTATTCGTAATGCATTGTTATTTATGCCTAACCTAGTGCAAGAGTTACGTGATGATGAGCACCCTCAACGCGACGAAAGCGCTCGCTTGATGAGTCAACTATTTCGTTATCATCTGTTTCCCGATCCTCGGGTGTTAACTGATCTGTACATTAGTGTTGATCACTTCAAAAGCAACTTGGATAATAATCATCCAGCATTAACTGCCTTTGCAACTCAGGCAAATCAAAACCTAAGCCACTTGAACAACCTCCATCAATACCGAGATGCCTTCAATAATATTAGTACTCGGAGTTTGCTGCGCTCACTGGAACAAAGCTATCAAAGCCACTACAACAAACGATCTCGGCATGCCGAAGCTTTTACGCTAACACTCTTGCTGTTAAGTATTCTGCTTATGCTGTTGTTAGGTGGAATGTTTAAACGCTTACAGCAACTCAATGAACGCTCTGAGCAAGCGCGTACTCGCTTACAAGATGCCGTTAACAGTTTATCGGAAGCGTTTGCTCTTTTTGATAAGGACGGCAAATTAGTTCTGTTCAATCAGCGCTGGCAATCCTTTTATCCTTGGTTGAAAGAGCTGGACTCTTTAGATTGGGCTTCCCAGCAACGACTGAACAAGCAGTTCGGAGTGACAACCTCTGCCGATATTTCAAACACACTGGATACAACCCAAAACTATCTAGAACAAACCCCTGATGGACGCTGGTATCAAGCAAGCAATAATCTAACGGCTGAAGGGGGGATTGCCAGTGTCAGAACCAATATCACCGAAATGCAACAAACCCATTTACGCCTCAGACAGTTAGGACGTGCTCTAGAACAAAGTCCTTCGGCCGTTATGATTACTGACACCGAAGGGGTTATTGAATATATCAATCCGAAGCTATCTGAAATGACAGGTTATCTATCCGATGAACTCTTGGGTCAAAACAATAACATCTTAAAATCGGGAGAAATGCCGGCCAGCTTGTTTATTGAGATGTGGAACGTCCTTCGTGAAGGCAAAACCTGGACAGGACAGCTACTCAATCGTAAAAAAGATGGCTCGTTATTTTGGGACTCTACCTCTATCTCTCCTTTGCGCGATGATACCGGCACGATTAGTCATTTCATTGCAGTTAAGGAGGACATTACCGAGCGACTGAACGCAGAAGAGCAGCTTCGCATGGTTGCTGCCGTCTTTGAAACCAGTAATGAAGCGATCATGATTGCCGACCACAAGGGTCTTATCAAAGTGGTTAACCGCGCCTTTGAGCGTATTACTGGATACACGGCTGATGAAGTCAAAGGTAAAAATCCCAGTATGCTAAGCTCTGGTCGACATGATCGTGATTTCTATGAAAGTATGTGGGAAACACTCACAACGACAGGCTGTTGGTCAGGCGAAATTTGGAACCGTCGAAAAAATGGCAGCGTTTACCCAGAATGGCTTTCAATTTCAGCGCTACATGATGATGACGGTAATGCTACGGAGTATGTTTCAGTCTTTTCTGACATCACTAACCGTAAAGAGGCTGAAGCCCATATTCGTCATCAAGCCTATTATGATGCACTAACTCAACTGCCTAATCGTAATTTACTGCTCGATCGTTTGGAAGTGGCCATCCATACCGCCGAAAGAGATCAACAAATCATCTCGGTACTCTTTATCGACTTGGATCGCTTTAAATATGTTAATGACACGCTTGGGCACGAGTATGGTGATGAATTACTCGTTCAGGTCGCCAAAAGACTGAGCAACTGTGTCCGTGAAAGCGATACGGTGGCACGCTTTGGTGGAGATGAATTTGTCATTTTATTACATAACATTCAATCAGAACGCGCGGCTACTCTGATTGCTGAGAAAATAATTCGACGCTTATCTGAACCCTTTACACTCGCAGGTCGAGAAATAGTGATTGGCGCCAGCATAGGTTTGACCCTATTTCCCGGTGAGTCAGATGATCCTGATACCCTACTTCGCAATGCGGATCTTGCGATGTATCGAGCTAAGCAAACTGGGCGTAATCGCTTCCAATTCTTTACCGGCAGTTTACAAGAGCAAGCCAATACCCTGATGGAGATGGAGCAAGACTTACGTTTAGCCTTAGATAAAGGTCAACTGGAAGTCTTTTATCAACCACTGGTTAAGGCCAATACAGGAAGGGTGACGGGCGTTGAAGCACTATTGCGCTGGCATCACCCAACACTCGGCATGGTGCCACCCGATAAGTTCATTCCTCTAGCTGAAGATACTGGCTTGATTGGCCCTATCGGTCAGTGGGTACTGGAAACCGCTTGCCAACAAGTCAACTTATGGCGCCAGCAGGGTATTAAGCTCTATCTATCCGTGAATATTTCCGGGCGCCAACGTGATTTAGGATTGGATGCCAGTTCTCTAAAACGGATTCTCGAGCAATCACATTTTCCGGCGAATGAGCTAGTACTCGAAATAACTGAAGGCATGTTACTAGACAACAGCGATACCACCATCGCTTGGCTTCAATCGTTTAGCAACATGGGCGTTCATTTAGCCATCGATGATTTTGGTACGGGCTATTCAGCACTCAGTTACCTAAAACGTTTCCCTATCGATATGCTTAAAATTGACAGGGAATTTATCAGTGAAATGACGGTCAATAGTGACGATTCATTATTAGTAGAAGCCATCATCTCAATGGCCAGAAGCCTAAAGTTGCGGTTGATAGCAGAAGGGGTGGAGACTGACGAACAACGTAAGCTTTTATTAAGCTTAGGCTGTGAGTACCTCCAAGGCTATTTCTTCTGCAAACCAGTTCCTGGTAAATATTTTATCGATTGGTTAGCAGCCTATCAGCCAATAAAATGATCGTTTTCACCAGCATAAGCCTATAATCAAATATTATTGCAATATTTGAATTTTTTTCGCTGTCGCCGTGTTGTCCTAGGTACAATATCGTGCTGATCGAATACTCATTCATGTCATCTTAAGAGGATCCTCATGCGTCTAGCTGAAATCGAAGCCATTGCATTGAACGTTGGTTTAGCTGTGTTTGCTGCTTTTATCTTTTTTATCATTTATGACTTAGCCAAAAAGTCGAAAGCAGGCAAGTTTGGTACCTTTATATTATTTCTTGCTTTGGGACTTGGATTAGGTGTTTTCTTGATTAAAAACTTGATTGTCTATCTCATGGATCTTTGATTAAGCTATAGTTATTCCATACAAACCTAGTGGAGTTGTTTCTATGGATCCTTTTTGGTTGATCGTGCTAGTTCTACTAACACTCGTTATCTTGTATGGCATATTCATCTACAACAATCTTGTTAGATTGAAGCATAACGTGAGTAGAGCTTGGTCGAATATCGATGTGTTACTGAAGCAACGGCATGATGAATTGCCGAAACTGGTTGAAACCTGCAAGCAACATATGGAATTCGAACAACAAACGCTTGAACGTGTCATGCAAGCCCGTGCTGCGGTTTCAGAAGCGAGAGAAAGCGGTAACGTCAAAGCACTGGGACAGGCTGAAACGCAAATGCGCTTTGGCTTAGGTAATTTATTCGCGGTTGCTGAAGCCTACCCTGAATTACGAGCCAGTGAATCCTTTCAACACCTTCATTCCCGAATTTCATCGTTAGAATCAGGTATTGCTGATCGTCGTGAGTTTTATAACGACTCTGTAAACCATTTGAACATCCGCATAGAGCAATTCCCCGATATTATCGTGGCGAAACGCTTAGGCTTTACCGCTGCCACGCTGTTGGAGTTTGAAGAAGCAGAACTAAAAGACGTCAACATGAAACAATTATTTAGCTAAGCCAATACTGGGTTTTTATGTTATTGAACTTACATATAGACCAACAAGAATTTTGGCTTGGGATCATCGTTTGCTCTGCCAGCATGCTGGCTGCTGCATGGTTTATGTTTCGTCATCTTCGTCGCTATCGACTCATTACCGACACACCAACGGCACTCATACGCTCGGCACCGCAAGGCTATGTGGAAATCATTGGACATGTGGTTGGCGGTGAAGGAGGTTTATTAGAAGCTCCATTATCGGGCAGACCCTGTGTTTGGTACCGATATCGGGTAGACCGTCAAAGCTCTAGTCGAAAAAACCGCTGGAGTAGTGAACATCGAGGTACCTCCGAGCAATGGTTTCAGGTAGATGACGGCACAGGGGTTTGCCTTATCGATCCTGCAAAAGCTGAGATAGATGCCGTGCAACACAGAGTATGGTATGGCAACACGCCTAACCCCAATCTTAACACGACGACTCACACTCACACCGGCAGCTTTCTAACTAGACCACTAACAATAGCAGCAGGCATCCCCCTAGGCACTCGATATCGTTATATTGAAACCCTCATTTTAGAGCATGAAAAAGTCTATGCACTCGGTACTTTTCAGACGGTTGGCGGAGGTCGAGGAGTAGCTAATATAGAGCAATTACAAGCTCAAATTATTCGGGATTGGAAAGCAAATTATCAAGATCTATTGATACGTTTCGGAACACCGGGAGCCAAACTACTATCGGATACCGAATGGCAAAACGTTCGTGACGCTGCTCGTATAGAAGCACAAAAACAACGACAAGCGTCATTAGATCTTCCCGATATGCATACCTTGTCCAATCCCGGTTTACCTGGCCACCCATTGCTCATCTCTACTCAAGATGAGGAAAAACTGGTCAAACGCTTTAGATTTAGAGCGACACTTTGTTTAATTTACCTTGCCGCTGCGCTTTGGTTTTGCGCTGAACTACTAACGGCTAGTATTTACTCATGAATTCAGCAACGTCTTAAACCTTAATCGACTCAATAAGGAAGACTTGTTTAACTTGCCTTCCTATAATGTAGTCATTCATTTGCTCACAGGATGTTAATATGGAACAGAAAACAATTCAGGTCGGTCATTTATCCGTTAGTAATAACAACCCTATGGTGCTATTGGGAGGGATGAACGTACTTGAGTCGCGTGATCTAGCGATGCAAATCGCAGAAAAGTATGTTGAAGTCACGCAAAAGCTTGGCATTCCCTATGTGTTCAAAGCCTCTTTTGATAAAGCCAATCGCTCGTCATTACACTCCTATCGTGGACCTGGTTTAGATGAAGGGTTAAAAATTCTGCAAGAGATCAAACAAACCTTCAATGTACCCGTTATTACGGATGTTCATGAACCCCACCAAGCGGCGCCTGCTGCAGAAGTATGTGACATTATTCAGCTACCTGCTTTTCTATCGCGACAAACCGATTTAGTTCAAGCCATGGCTTCCACAGGCGCTGTGATTAATATTAAGAAAGCACAGTTCTTAGCTCCTCAAGAGATGAAACACATCCTGCATAAATGCGAAGAAGCCGGTAATTCAAATTTGATGCTTTGTGAGCGCGGCAGCAGTTTTGGCTACAATAATCTTGTTGTCGATATGCTCGGTTTTACTATCATGAAAGAGTTTGGCTATCCGGTTATTTTTGATGCCACACATGCCTTACAGATGCCAGGTGGTCGTGCTGACTCTGCAGATGGACGTCGTGCTATGGCTGCACAGCTAGCCCGTGCTGGACTTTCTCAAGGGATTGCCGGTTTATTTTTAGAAGCCCACCCCGATCCCAGTAAAGCCAAATGCGACGGTCCATGTGCTTTGCCACTTCATACACTGGAGGCGTATTTATCACAGATGAAAGCAGTCGATGATTTGATCAAATCACTTCCAGTGCTGGATACCAGTCAATAACATGGCCGAATCAATCCTTTCCACACTCAAAAGTGATGCCATTGTAGGCCCTGAGAGACACCGATTTCGATTGCTGTCTTCTTTAGGCGAGCATCCTTATGGCAGTTGCTGGAAGGCAGAGGATTTAGCGACATCATCTAAAACTGAAGTCATGTTACTGTTCCTCCCTGATGTCTTAAGCCGACAGCAATCTTGTGTGGAAGAACTGCGAAAACTGGTGATTTTAGCACGCAAGTGCAAACACCCTAATGCGTTAGACTGCTATGGTTTATTCTCTCATAAGGGTGCTATCTTTGTTGCATTCGAGTCCATTGATGGCCTCACACTCGCAAAAATGCTGGATAACAATCAAGCGCAAAAACTGAAACCGGAGCAAAAACAAGGTCTAGTTATTCAAATCGGCAAGGCGCTAGATGCGTTCCATCGCGACACGCGTAAAAGCCACTCTAGCCTTTCGCCAGAACTCATTTTTATCAGCTCTGGCAAAGGTGTTCGAGTGATGATGTTGGGTTGGCGGCATATTGTTGATGAATTTCTAGACTTAATTCCTGGCGAACCTCGTTATCGTCAATATCAAGCACCCGAAGGTTTTGATCCACTACCGACCACCCAAAAGTCCGACCTATATGCCTTTGCTGCGATGATTTATCATCTTTACTCAGGCAAGCCTGCTTTTTTACTCAATGACGATGAAAAATCTCGCTTCCAACGTGAACTGAAAGCACCCACTCAATTGGATGAGCACCAATGGCAGTATCTGCAGGCCGCATTAAGCCCTGATCAAGACACCCGTCCGGCAAACGCTATGGTACTGTTGAAGCAACTCTACGCTTTGTCTGCTAAAGATTCAGAAGCGGATTCAGATGAGCAGTCTTCCGTCGATGCTGACACGACAGATCAAACTAATGAGCAACGTTCGGATGTTGAAGATGGAAACAACAAATCCAGTGATCACTGGCTTATCAGCAAACTCCCCAGTGGGTTAATAAAGCCGTTTTCGCGCTTATCCAAACTGACTCAAGGTTTTGGTAACAAAACACGAATGCTATCGTTGTTTTTTGCAGGTTTACTTCTGGGACTTCTCATCAGCTTAATGTTAAGACCGAATACCACTCAATTTACCAACGAAATCCTTCGCCTTGAAAATGAGTTAATTAGCACTCAAGCGATGCTGGAAGCATTACAACAGCAGCCACTGTCAGCTCCTGAAATTGACGAATCACCTGAACCCGCAATGGAAATAGATGATCTTCTTGCCGAGAATAATGATACGCAGGCTAGCTACCAACCAGTAGCGGCTCAACCGACCAATAGACAGACCCTTCAAGATACTGAAAGTCCAGAATCATTGATCCGCTTCCAAGATTTCTTTGGTGAGAGCGGCGTTGCACCGATGATGCAGGAGTTACCACAGGGTGAATTTTTAATGGGCGACCTGAATCGTATTGGCGACGATAATGAACGACCCGTGCGAGAGATTATTTTTGAGTATCGCTTTGCCATCGGAGTTCATGAGGTCACCTTTGCTGAATATGATCAATTTGCTGCAGCGACAGGACGCGACTTACCTGATGATGCCGGCTGGGGGCGTGGTGATCGCCCTGTCATCAATGTCAGTTGGGAAGATGCTCGCGACTATGCCCGTTGGCTAAGGGATGTAACGGGACAACCCTATCGTCTACCGACTGAAGCGGAATGGGAATATGCCGCGCGTGCAGGAACGGGTTCCGCATGGTGGTGGGGTAATGAGCTGGAACCGGGCATGGCCGTTTGTGATGGTTGTGGAACACAATGGGATGGTCAGCAAACAGCACCTGTCGGTCAACTCCCCGCGAATGCTTGGGGTTTACAGGATATGCATGGCAATGTCGAAGAATGGGTCGAAGATTGCTACAGTGACCATTATACCTCGGCACCTGAAGATGGTTCGGCCATGCACATGGGTAATTGTAACCTAAGGGTTCTGCGTGGCGGATCTTGGTTTGATATCCCCCGTGTGATTCGTTCATCTAGCCGCTATCGACAAGAAATCAATCTTCGCCAACACACCTTTGGTTTTAGAGTTGCGGTAGATTTACACGAAGCTCCCTAAATATTCATTAGAACTATTAGATTAACGTCCTAGAAACGCTTTAACTAAAGCCTCCAAACAAGAGATTTTATCATGGCCCAAGGAATGAAACTGTTACCCCTGTTAATGGCAGCCAGTCTGTTTACCTTTCCTATTCAGGCAACGCTTCTAACAGAAGCAGAACAGACACAGCTCAAACTAACGGTGTACAACCAAGATTTTGCTGTGGTTGAAGATCACAGACAACTATCAGTTCTGAATGCTGGCGAACAGGTTCAAGTTCAGAATATGAGCCCCGCTATACTGCCTGAAACCTTGAGAATTCAAAACGCAGGGCAGATTCTAGAGCAGGGAATTTCACGCTCTTCCCTTAACTTCCTATCCCTGCTTCAAGCCTATGTTGGCGAGACACTAAACGTCGCCCGACTCAACACGAGCACAGGGCAAGAAACCATCAGTCGTGTCGAATTGCTCAGTGTCGATGGAAGCCATGCGCTGATTCGTCGAGAGGGACAGATCGAGTCCATTCCGCTTCAGACCAGAGAATGGCGCTTTATTTTCCCCGCTGAATTACCCAGCAACCTACAAGGTCAAGACAGTATTCACTTTACCAGCGCAGGAACAGAACAAGATTCGACAGCCATATTGAGCTACCTGACGTCGGGGTTAGGTTGGAAGATGGATTACGTCATGACCTTAGATGCACCAGGTAAATCGCTAGCCGTTGAAGGCCTAGCATCGGTATATAACCATAGCGGTGGTCATTTTACTAACGCGGAACTGCGACTGATGGCGGGCGACATTAATGCACCGGATCAACGCCAACCTGTCATGATGCGTGCCATGGCCATGAATGATGCGTTAGGCAGTATGCCCGAGCAAGCAGCGGAATCGGTTCAAGATTTTTATCTGTATCGACTTCCTCACCCAGTTTCCTTTCAGCCTAACGAAACAAAGCAACTTCCTTTAATACAACTGGCTGATGTTGAAGCAACGCTGCGTTACCAACATCATTTTTCCATTTGGCCGGCATTGGATCAACAGCGACATCAAGCACAGGCAGATATCAGCTTGGTATTTGATGCGCCCAAGTTAAAGGATCAAAACGCGCCATTACCCGCAGGACAAGCACGGGTTTTTCGTCCTGATCGACAAGGAGAGATGCAGTTCATTGGTGCCGCGAATCTGCGTAACTTAGCGACTGGAGAAACAGCAGAACTGGCCTTAGGACGCGCCTTTGATTTGAACATACAGCGTCGTCAAACCCTGTTCAGTGATGGCTTTGATAGTGTCACCATTCAACAGGAAGTCACTGTCACTAACGCAGGTAATGAAGGCCGTAGCCTTGATATTAGCGTTGGCTTTCAACAAGAATGGTCATTACGTGATGCCACTCATCCTATGAAAGATGATGGCGCAGGAAAACTCACAGGGCAGATGCACCTGCCCGCTGGGGGCAGTGAAACACTGAGATTCACGGTGGAGTTAAAAAAACGTATTAATCGTTAATTAACTAGACCCCCTCTTCGTATGCGCCCATAAAACAGCACCTACAATTTAAGAATTAATCGCTTCAAACTACCTCCATCACTTTTAATCGATGGAGGTCGGTATGAGCAACCAAACCAAGCAACACACCTGGCAACAGATTATTT
>NZ_WBOL01000018.1 GCF_008973715.1 Nitrincola schmidtii | reverse complement strand
AACTCAGTAGTGAAACGCGTCATCGCCGATGGTAGTGTGGGGTCTCCCCATGTGAGAGTAGGTCATCGCCAGGCACTTAATTCTAAGAAACCCTTGTCACTCCGTGGCAGGGGTTTTTTTATGCGTGAATGCATGGGAAAGGCGTTTGTTCAAACAGCACCTATTATTTATCAGGCGCAACGGTTCTAAATCACAAGTATCCCTATCAGTTAAAACTCTATTGGACTATTGAGTCCTTCTACTCTAAAATAAGGTCGTTTTGCCGGAAGTTTCCGCAAATCCATAATTTTGAAAGCGAGACTGGCTTCGGCTGTGTCTCGCTTTTTTACAACTGATCATCACTTCAGATAAAGTCAAATAGCATGCAGCATTTAAGCGGGGAGGTTCCATTGACGCGACCAGCCATTCTTGCCCTTGAAGATGGGACAATATTCAAGGGGGTTGCGATTGGCGCTGACGGCGAAACCACCGGAGAGGTTGTTTTCAATACGTCTATGACAGGTTATCAAGAGATCCTTACGGATCCTTCTTACTGTCGTCAAATAGTGACATTAACTTATCCACATATAGGTAATGTCGGCGTCAACGTCGAAGACCAAGAGTCGAATCAAATCTGGGCTGCTGGTTTAGTAATCCGAGATCTACCATTAGTGGCAAGTAACTTTCGTTCTGAGCAAGCACTTGATACTTATCTTGCTAGCAATGGCATTATTGGTATTGCTGATATCGATACACGTCGCTTAACACGTATTCTTCGCGAAAAAGGTGCGCAGAATGGTTGTATTATGGCAGGCGCTATTGATGAGCAAAAAGCAGTAGAACTTGCACAAGGCTTCCCTGGGTTAAAAGGAATGGATCTCGCGAAAGTAGCAACTTCTGAAGATACGTATGCTTGGAATCAGGGAGAGTGGGCGCTCGGTAAGGGTTTTTCTACTTTTGAAGATGAAGATCAATCTTTCCATGTTGTTGCTTACGATTTTGGTGTTAAGCACAATATCTTAAGAATGCTAGCAAGTCGTGGTTGCCGTTTAACGGTTGTGCCTGCGCAAACTTCAGCTGCTGACGTATTGGCGTTACAACCTGATGGTGTGTTTCTCTCTAATGGCCCAGGTGATCCAGAGCCTTGTGATTATGCAATTAGTGCCATTAAAACAATTCTTGAAACACAGATTCCTGTTTTTGGTATCTGCCTAGGACATCAATTGTTAGCATTGGCTTCCGGCGCTAAAACAGAAAAGATGAAGTTCGGACATCATGGTGCGAATCATCCGGTACAGGATCTTGATAGTGGTCAAGTGATGATTACCAGCCAAAACCACGGTTTCGCTGTAGCAGAGATAACCTTACCTGCAACTCTTAGAGCAACGCATAAGTCGTTGTTTGATGGATCTTTACAGGGAATTGAACGCACGGATTGTCCGGCATTTAGTTTCCAAGGGCACCCTGAAGCTAGCCCAGGTCCACGTGACGTAGCTCCGTTGTTCGATAAGTTTATCGATATGATGCGTAGCCGTAAGCAAGCCTGAACTGAATTACTAAGACTGGTTAATACTGATGCCAAAACGTACAGACATTAAAAGTATCCTTATTCTAGGAGCCGGTCCGATTGTTATCGGGCAAGCATGTGAGTTTGATTACTCTGGCGCTCAAGCATGTAAAGCGTTAAGAGAAGAAGGGTTTAGAGTCATACTTGTTAACTCTAACCCAGCAACGATTATGACAGATCCATCGATGGCAGATGCAACTTATATCGAGCCCATTCAGTGGAAAACAGTTGCTAAAATCATTGAAAAAGAGCGCCCTGATGCATTGTTACCAACCATGGGTGGTCAAACAGCCCTTAACTGCGCATTAGATTTAGACCGTGAAGGCGTCTTAGCCGAATACGGTGTTGAGATGATCGGTGCGACTCAAGACGCGATTGATAAAGCTGAAGACCGTGAACGCTTTGATAAAGCAATGAAAAACATAGGTCTTGAGTGTCCTCGTTCAGCGATGGCTCATAGCATGGAAGAGGCGTTACAAGTTCTTGACTCTATCGGTTTTCCGGCCATTATTCGTCCGTCTTTCACCATGGGTGGATCTGGTGGTGGTATTGCCTACAACCGTGAAGAGTTCATTGAGATTTGTGAACGCGGTTTAGATTTATCTCCAACTAAAGAATTGTTAATCGACGAATCTTTGATTGGTTGGAAAGAATACGAAATGGAAGTTGTCCGTGATAAAAAGGACAACTGCATCATCATCTGTTCTATTGAAAACTTCGATGCCATGGGTGTTCATACCGGTGACAGTATCACCGTTGCACCCGCTCAGACTCTGACTGACAAAGAATACCAGATCATGCGTGACGCTTCTTTGGCAGTTTTGCGTGAGATCGGTGTAGAAACGGGTGGTTCTAACGTCCAGTTTGGTGTTGATCCGAAAACCGGTCGTATGGTCGTTATTGAGATGAACCCGCGTGTATCACGTTCATCCGCACTGGCTTCTAAAGCGACTGGCTTTCCTATCGCTAAAGTTGCTGCAAAGCTGGCAGTCGGTTATACCCTTGATGAGCTTCAGAACGAGATTACGGGTGGTCGAACTCCCGCTTCTTTCGAGCCATCGATTGATTATGTTGTGACGAAAATACCTCGTTTCACGTTTGAAAAGTTCCCACAGGCCAATGATCGTCTGACAACTCAGATGAAGTCTGTTGGCGAAGTGATGGCGATTGGCCGTACTCAGCAGGAGTCGTTGCAAAAAGCGCTTCGTGGCCTAGAAGTGGGCGCAACAGGTTTTGATTCCATTATTGATCTTAATGCCGAAGATGTACGCAGTGACATTATCCGTGAGCTACAGCAACCAGGCAGTGAGCGTATTTGGTACATCGGTGATGCTTTCCGTTTAGGTATGAGCGTTGATGAGATTTATGGCTATTCTGGTGTTGATCCTTGGTTCTTAGTTCAAATCGAAGATATCATCAAAGACGAGCATAAAGTCTCTCAAATGGCGTTGTCTGATTTAACTGCCGAACAGATGTTCCGTCTAAAGCGTAAAGGTTTTTCGGATGCCCGTCTTGCTACTTTACTGGGTGTCTCTGAAAAGCAACTGCGCAAACAGCGTCATGCATTTAATATTCGCCCTGTCTTTAAGCGTGTGGATACTTGCGCGGCTGAGTTCTCTACTGATACTGCTTATATGTACTCTACTTATGAAGAAGAGTGCGAATCCAACCCCAGTGATCGTGAAAAAATCATGGTTATCGGTGGTGGTCCAAACCGTATAGGTCAAGGTATTGAGTTCGATTACTGTTGTGTTCATGCTGCACTTGCGGCACGTGAAGATGGCTTTGAAACGATCATGGTTAACTGTAACCCTGAGACAGTTTCAACCGATTACGACACCTCTGATCGACTCTATTTCGAACCGATTACGTTGGAAGACGTATTAGAAATCGTTGACGTTGAAAAGCCTAAAGGCGTCATAGTTCAATACGGTGGTCAAACACCGCTTAAGTTGGCAGTTGCACTAGAGCAAGCCGGTGTTCCGATTATTGGCACTTCGCCTGAGTCGATCGATCGTGCCGAAGACCGTGAACAGTTCCAGCAAATGCTTAAGCGTTTGGGTTTAAAGCAACCTGAAAATGCGACGGTTCGCAGTCTTGAAGAAGCCGTTATCGAAGCAGGTAAAATAGGCTATCCACTCGTCGTTCGTCCATCCTATGTGTTAGGTGGTAGAGCGATGGAGATCGTCTATAAAGAATCTGAACTGCGTCAATACATGCAAAATGCGGTTAAGGTATCCAACGATGCTCCCGTTTTGCTGGATCACTTCTTAAATGCCGCCGTCGAAGTAGATATCGACGCAGTGTGTGACGGCGAAATTGTAGTGATCGGCGCTATCATGCAGCATATCGAGCAAGCGGGTGTTCACTCAGGTGACTCTGCTTGTTCTTTGCCACCCTATAGTTTGGCGGCGGATGTGCAAGATGCGATGCGTGAGATGGTTCGTAAAATGGCATTAGAGTTAGGCGTGGTTGGTCTAATGAACGTTCAGCTTGCCTACCAAGATGGTGAAATCTATGTCATCGAGGTGAATCCACGTGCATCTCGTACCGTGCCTTTTGTTTCTAAGTGTATCGGTGTGTCGCTAGCGAAGATTGCTGCACTAGTTATGACTGGCAAATCGCTAACAGAGCAAGGTTTCACCAAAGAAATTATTCCTGCCTTCTTCAGTGTTAAGGAAGCGGTGTTCCCATTTAATAAGTTCCCCGGCGTTGACCCAATTTTAGGTCCAGAAATGAAATCTACCGGTGAAGTGATGGGTGTCGGTGAAAGTTTCGGTGAAGCCTTTATGAAAGCTCAGCTCGGTGCAGGTGAAAAGATGCCTAGCAAGGGTAAAACTTTTATATCAGTTCGTGATGTTGATAAAGCCGGTGCGGTTGAAGTTGCACGTGATCTCTCAGCGCTTGGTTTCTCGCTGATTGCTACATCAGGAACGGCAACCTTACTTGAAAGCAACGGCATAAAGGTTGAGCGTGTTAACAAAGTGATGGAAGGTCGTCCTAATATTGTTGACGTGATGAAGAACGGTGAAGTGGCTTATGTCATTAATACGACCGAAGGTCGTAAAGCCATTGCCGATTCAGCGGCTATTCGTCGTACAGCGCTGCAGCATAAAGTACCGTATACCACTACTCTAGCGGGTGCAGTTGCGATTACTGAAGCGTTGAAGTTTGGCGAAGAAAAAATAGTACGCCGCTTGCAGGACTTGCATAAAGGAGTGTTTTCATGAGTCGAGTTCCCATGACGGTTGCTGGTGAGGCAAGTCTGAGACAGGAATTAGAGCGGCTTAAAACAAAGGACCGCCCTAAAGTTATCGCTGATATAGCTGAAGCGCGAGCGCATGGTGACCTAAAAGAAAATGCGGAATATCATGCAGCGCGCGAGCAGCAAGGCTTTATCGAAGGTCGTATTCGCGAACTTGAGTACAAATTATCTCAGGCACAAGTCATTGATGTGAGCAAAATTCCTCACACGGGCAAAGTTATCTTTGGCGTCACAGTTGAGTTGATCAACTTAGATACGGATGAAACTGTACGCTATCAGATAGTGGGAGATGATGAAGCAGATATTAAGGCACGCAAAATATCGGTCAACTCACCCATTGCTCGTAGTCTGATAGGAAAAGAAGAGGGTGACATCGCTACGGTTAACACGCCTAGTGGTGTTGCCGAGTACGAGATTACTGAAGTACAGCATTAAGAGTAGTGCATTTATTGCATTGGCGCTTAAAGCCACCGACTGACAATCTTTCAGTCGGTGGTTTTTCGTTATAAGGGCCGCGAAGACGATAAATGATTTATTTAAGGCGGAGTAGGTTCGATAATTTTGGATCTGGGTTGTCACTTTTACGATAGAGTAAAGCAATGTTGCCGATCTCCTGAACCAATGTTGCTTCAACGATTTGGCACAGTTCTTTAATCAGTTCTCGCTTTAATTCACGGTCACCCACTGAAAACTTAACTTTGATAAGTTCGTGATCTGCGAGAGCTCTGTCGGTTTCGAGTTGAATGTTTTCGCTTAAGCCATTACCCGCAACCATGATGATTGGGTTAAGATGGTGGCCTAGCGTACGAAAGCGCTTTTTTTGCTCAGGGGTTAAGCTCATATTAAAATAGCTACCTTGTTTATAGAGTTTGCCGATATGTAAGATAAGTTAGATTTTACATGAGGCTTGAAGCTGTTAGTAGCGATAACTGATCTGTTAGTCATGTATCGTTTAGAAAGATAGCGGTTTGTGGGATTGATCGAAACAAAAAAAATCTTGATCTCTAGAGGTGTGCTTAGCGTAAGAGGAACTGTAAACGAAATTGTGGGTCAGAGAGATACCTTGTATAAGAATAGGTAAGCTCACTCAGAATTTCAGTATATTTTGAGCTAAGTAGTCTTTAATAAGGGTTAAGTTAGCCATCCGCTATTAATCCGATAAATTTTATCAAGACAAAGATTCAAGCAGAAAGTAGTGGCTGTGGTATCATGACCGACCGGTCATAAAGTTAAGTAAAGCTGAGGATGTACCTTTGAACGATATGGCAAAAAATTTAGTATTGTGGCTAGTCATAGCAGCCGTACTATTAACAATATTTAATAACTTCAGTAGCGAACCTCAATTAGGTAAATTGACCTATTCTGAGTTTGTTGAAGAAGTTCAAGCAGGTCGTGTCTCGAGCGTCTTGATTGATGGGTTCACCATCACAGGTCAGCGCCAAACAGGTGAAAGCTTTACGACTATCCGCCCTGCTGTCCAAGATCCCAAGTTGATTGATGATCTGCTTGCTAATAATGTAGCTATTGAAGGTAAACAGCCTGAAGGCCAAAGCATTTGGACCCAGTTGCTTGTTGCAGCCTTCCCGATCTTGATCATCATTGCGATCTTTATGTTCTTTATGCGTCAAATGCAAGGTGGTGCCGGTGGTAAGGGTGGCCCCATGTCCTTTGGTAAGTCCAAGGCACGCATGATGAGCGAAGATCAGATTAAAACCACCTTTGCCGATGTAGCGGGTGTTGAGGAAGCTAAGGAAGAAGTTGCTGAGCTGGTCGATTATCTTCGTGATCCTGGGAAGTTTCAGCGCTTAGGTGGCCACATACCGCGCGGTATTTTGATGGCGGGTTCGCCTGGTACGGGTAAAACTCTGCTTGCGAAAGCCATTGCTGGTGAAGCTAAGGTTCCGTTCTTTAGCATCTCTGGTTCTGATTTCGTAGAGATGTTTGTGGGTGTCGGTGCATCCCGTGTACGTGACATGTTTGATCAAGCTAAAAAACATGCGCCCTGTATTATTTTTATCGATGAGATTGATGCGGTGGGTCGTAGCCGTGGCGTTGGTCTTGGTGGTGGTAATGATGAGCGTGAGCAAACACTGAACCAGTTGCTTGTTGAAATGGATGGTTTTGAAGGAACAGAAGGTATCATCGTTATCGCAGCGACTAACCGTCCAGACGTTCTTGACCCAGCTCTTCTTCGTCCAGGTCGCTTTGATAGACAGGTTCACGTAGGTCTGCCTGACATTCGTGGTCGTGATCAAATTCTGAAAGTTCACATGCGCAAAGTACCGCTAGGTGATGATGTTAGATCTGATTTGATTGCTCGTGGAACCCCAGGTTTCTCTGGTGCAGATTTAGCTAACCTGGTAAACGAAGCGGCTCTATTTGCTGCCAGATTTGGTAAGCGAACTGTTGGTATGGACGAGTTCGAGAAAGCGAAAGACAAAATCATGATGGGTGCTGAGCGCCGCTCTATGGTGATGTCTTACAAGGAGCGCTTGAATACGGCTTACCATGAATCTGGTCATGCCATTGTTGGACGTCTAGTTCCAGATCACGACCCTGTTTACAAAGTTTCCATTATTCCTCGTGGTCGTGCACTGGGTGTGACTATGTTCCTGCCTGCGGAAGATCGTTACAGCCACAGTCGTCAGGGTATTCTTTCTCAAATTTGTTCACTTTATGGTGGTCGAATTGCAGAAGAGATGACTTTAGGGAAGGATGGTGTGACTACCGGTGCCTCTAACGATATTCAGCGCGCAACCATGTTGGCACGTAATATGGTGACTAAGTGGGGTTTAAGCGAATCATTAGGTCCGCTTCTGTATGCTGAAGAAGATGATGATCCATTTGGTCGTGGCATGGGCGGCGGTTCTAAGCCTAAGTCTGAAGAAACTCAGCGTTTAATTGATGCTGAAGTGAAGCAAATTATTGATGATTGCTATCAGCGAGCTTACAAAATCCTGACAGATAATCGCGATATTCTTGATTCCATGACTGAAGCACTAATGAAGTATGAAACCATTGGTTCGAAACAGTTAGATGAATTAATGGCGCGTCAAGAAGTTAGTGCTCCAGAAGGATGGCAGGATGATGCAGCTAAGGATGCAGCTAAGGCTGAAGAAGCAGCTAAAGCAGCTGAAGCCAATGAAGATGAAAAGTCTGATATAGGTAGAACTCCAGATAAGGATATGCCTGTCGTCGATGATGCAGACAATTCATCTCCTGATTCATCTGATTTGCGTCCAGCAGAAGAGGATGTTGATAGCACGCCGAAGGATGATGAGCCTAAGAATTCTAATCCATGGAATGAGCCTAAGAACAATGATCCATGGGGATCTGGTAGAAGCTAAATTCTGCAATTTTGTCTCAATAAAAGCCGGCTAATGCCGGCTTTTGTGTATACTGCGCCACTATAAATAGCAGCCCTTTAAAAGCTAAGAAGTTATTGGAATTTACACTATGTCGACTAGACCCACGCTTCAATGTGGTGATCGCCTTCTCGATCTATCCGTTCCGTCCGTTATGGGGATTCTTAATGTTACGCCCGATTCCTTTTCAGATGGCGGTCAATTCTATCAACACAATGTATTAACCATTGATTCTGTATTGCGCAAAGCAGAGCAAATGATCAAGGATGGTGCGAAAATACTTGATGTTGGTGGTGAGTCAACGCGTCCAGGCGCTGCTCAAGTCACAACTCAAGAGGAGATGGATCGAGTATTGCCAGTAATAGAGCAGCTTCGTCAGCTAGATGTCATTCTTTCACTTGATAGTAGTGATCCTCGAGTAATTGAAGCAGCTGTTGGATTAGGTATCGGATTAATAAATGACGTGAGAGCCTTAAGGAAAGAGGGGGCTGTTGAAGTGGCGGCTAACTCAGGGTTGCCAGTGTGCCTTATGCACATGCAAGGGGATTCGCCACAAACCATGCAGGATAAGCCAAGCTATGCTTCAGTTGTAGATGAAGTCATAGCGTTCTTAAATGATCAGGTTGACCGTTGCGCAAGTGCTGGTATCGAGAAAAGTAAGATTCTACTTGATCCAGGATTTGGATTTGGTAAAACCTTTAGGCATAATTTAATTCTATTAAATAGATTGGATCAGTTGGTGGCTTTAGGCTATCCGGTACTCAGTGGTAGTTCTCGCAAAAGTATGTTGGGATTGATTACAGGAAGAGAGTCTAGTCAGCGTCTCGCCGCAAGTCTTTCAAGTGCTATTATGGCAGCCCAAAAGGGTGCGGCAATTATTCGAGTGCATGATGTTGCTGAGACAGTAGATGCATTGAACGTATGGAAAGCAACCTGCGAAGAACATTGGGAGAGTTAAATTGACACGCAAGTATTTTGGAACAGATGGTATCCGTGGAGAAGTAGGTACTTTTCCAATTACGCCTGATTTCGTATTGAAGTTGGGCTGGGCAGCAGGTTGTGTGTTTGCTCGTGAAGGTCGAAGTAAAATTGTGATCGGCAAAGATACGCGTATATCAGGATACATGTTCGAGTCTGCCTTAGAAGCAGGTTTGTCGGCTGCTGGGGTTGATGTATTACTGACTGGCCCGATGCCCACTCCTGCAATTGCCTATTTGACCAGAACCTTCCGTGCAGATGCTGGGATAGTGATCAGTGCATCACATAATCACTATCAAGATAATGGGATTAAGTTTTTCTCGGCAAAAGGTACAAAGTTGCCCGATGAGATAGAGCAGGCTATTGAGGCTCAAATGGATTTAGCTATGTCCACAGTTGCTTCAAATGAGTTAGGAAAAGTGCGGCGTATTGATGATGCTGCGGGTCGCTATATCGAATACTGCAAGGGAGTCGTGAACGGAAACCTGAAGCTGAAAGGATTAAACCTTGTTCTTGATTGTGCCAACGGAGCTACCTATCACGTGGCTCCTAATGTATTCGAGGAATTAGGTGCGAAGGTTCACGAAATTGCATCGAGTCCCAATGGTCTAAATATTAATTTGCAGTGCGGTGCTACGGACGTTAAGGCATTAAGCAAGGCGGTTCTTGAGAAAGGTGCTAGCTTAGGGGTCGCTCTTGATGGTGATGGTGACCGAGTGATTATGGTTGATCATCAAGGTGAAGTCGTTGATGGTGATGAGTTGCTTTACATCATTGCTATGTCGATGAAACAGCAAGGTATGCTGGCAGGTGGTGTGGTTGGTACCTTAATGTCCAACTTTGGCTTGGAACAGGCGTTTAAACGAGAGCAAATTCCGTTTGTTAGGGCTAAGGTAGGCGATCGCTATGTTATGGAGCAGTTACAAATTCACCAATGGGATTTAGGTGGTGAAAGTTCGGGTCATATTGTGTGTAAGCAGTTCAGTTCAACCGGGGATGGAACCTTAGCAGCCTTGTTGGTTTTGAAGGCGATGGTAGATACAGGAAAAACCCTTGCAGAGTTAAAGCAAGGAATCACTAAAATGCCTCAGAAAATGATCAATGTAGCAGTGCCTAAGGGTGTAGACCCACTTTCCGTTAAAGCCGTTCAAGAGGCTGTTGCTGCGGCTGAACTAAAACTAGGTGATACAGGTCGAGTGCTTTTACGTCCATCTGGTACAGAGCCTTTGGTTCGTGTCATGGTTGAAGGTGAAGAGGCTGAATTAGTTATTGATCTGTGTAAAACACTTTCTGAATCAGTAGAAAAAGCATTGGCTGGACTTGTATCCTGATATCAACTCAGTTAAGATTTGCGCCTCTTTTAAAAGGAGACATATCAATGCGTAAAGCGCTGGTAGCAGGAAACTGGAAAATGCATGGAAGAATCAATCAGAATATCAATCTGATTGGTGATCTGGTCGAGCAATTGTCGCCGATAAAAGAGAGCGTAAGCATTTTAGTCTGCCCCCCTTTGGTTTACATAAATCAGGTAGGTGGGTTGCTAAGTGGAACCGGTATTAACGTTGGTGCGCAGGATGTATCTCGTTTTGAAAAAGACGGAGCGCATACCGGAGATTGTTCAGCTGAAATGCTTGCAGATATGGGTGTCAGTTACGCCCTTGTTGGTCATTCTGAGCGTCGTTCTGAATATCAAGAGACAGATGCAGTTGTCGCGTTAAAGCTGAAAAACCTTCTTCAAGTAGGAATCAAGCCGATCTTGTGTGTTGGAGAGAGTTTAGAGCAGCGTGATGCAGGCTTAGTAGAAAAAGTGATTGCGGATCAGATCTTGGCGGCTTTTTCAGGGCTAAGTGTTAAAGAATTATCGAATGTGGTTTTGGCTTATGAGCCAATTTGGGCGATAGGAACCGGTAAAACGGCTTCCCCCGAACAAGCTCAAGCAGTGCATGCCTTCATTCGTCAGATGCTTGCTTCAGGCTATGGTAGCGAGTTTTCTGAACAAGTCACTATTTTATATGGTGGTAGTGTAAAAGCTGCCAATGCTGATCAGTTGTTTAGCCAGCCGGATATTGATGGCGGTTTGATAGGTGGTGCAGCTTTAGTTTCTGAAGAATTCACGGCTATTTGTCGCGCAGCGGCTACTAGCCCTAAAAATGGTTGAGAAAATGGAAATACTGGTTCTGATTGTACATGTATTACTTGCCGCAGCGATTATCGGTTTGGTATTGCTTCAGCAGGGTAAGGGTGCAGAGGCCGGAGCTTCATTTGGTGCTGGTGCATCCCAAACTGTATTTGGTAGTACTGGTAACACTGGCTTTATGGTAAAAATTACCGCTTTGGTCGCTGCTATTTTATTTGCGACAAGCTTCGCTCTAGCTTATTTCGCCAAAGAGCGCGCTATGAGTGTGAGTGAAGTTGGTATTCCTTCGTTGCAAGTCATTGAGTCTGCTGCAGAGCGTGCACAGGAGCTTCCAGCTCTTGAGATTCCTCGCTCAACTAGTTCAGGTGCAGCGTCAAGTGATATCCCAACTGCTGATTAGGTTTTATATTTGATTGCAGTTGTTCACGTTTAGCCGACGTGGTGAAATTGGTAGACACGCCATCTTGAGGGGGTGGTGAGCCTAGCTCGTGCCGGTTCGAGTCCGGCCGTCGGCACCATTTTATGTTTTGATGCGGGGTGGAGCAGCTTGGTAGCTCGTCGGGCTCATAACCCGAAGGTCGTTGGTTCAAATCCAGCCCCCGCTACCACTTTCTATAGTAATCCTCTCAGTTCTTTTCGACCTTACTCAATGTGAAGCGTGAGTGGTTGTGAGAAAGGGCTGTGATTGCTATAATATTGCAGCTTGAAAATAGATTGCCAATTGCGTTGATTGTTTTTTTGCTTGGTATCTACGATTTGTTAGCTGGCGAGATGATGTGGACTTGAGTTTTTATGTCTGCGCGCTCTTTGAGGTTTCATTTTGATCTCCATTTTGAAGATCAAAAAAGAAAAAAGCCCCTCTTTAGGGGCTTTTTCGTAGGTGAAATAGGGCGTATAGCCAGCAGAAATGGGTCCCAATGTGACCCATTTTTTGTTAAAGAACATATGTTTATGACTAATCTCCATGGTGTTGTGAGTTTAGTTAATCCGCAAAAAAATGTTAGTCAGCAAGTATTGCTATTTACTGACAAGTTTCATGAAAGGTAAACGGTGTAATGTACACCTAAGAGGAAAGTAGCGTGTCAGCTAAAATTAAACAGCTGGAAGAATTGATTAAACCTGCAGTTGACTCTCTGGGGTTAGAGCTCTGGGGTATTGAATTTCAATCTGCAGGTAAGCGCAGCACATTGCGCATTTATATTGATGGGCCAGAAGGTGTCACAGTTGATGACTGTGCACGAGTCAGTCATCAAGTCAGCGGTATTTTGGATGTTGAAGATCCAATAACAGAACAGTATTTACTCGAAGTGTCTTCACCAGGAATGGACCGTCCCTTATATCACTTAGCGCAATACCAAGCCTATGTGGGGCATGTGTTGGAAGTGAAGCTAAGAGTTCCATTTGAAGGTCGTCGTCGATTCAAAGGCATCTTAAATGGTCTTGAAGGTGATGAGATTCTGTTGGTCGTAGATGATAACGAGTATTTGTTGCCAATTGATTATATTGATCGTGCTCGATTGGTACCGCAATTTTAAGCGTTTAAAGGTTCAGGTGAGGCTGGGTAAATGAATAAAGAAATATTACTGGTTGCTGAAGCCGTTTCAAATGAGAAAGACGTGCCAAAGGCTGTCATCTTTGAAGCGATTGAAGTGGCATTAGCAACCGCGACAAAAAAGCGTTATGACGAAGAAGCGGATATCCGCGTTCAAATTGATCGCTCTACAGGTGACTATGAAACCTTTAGACGCTGGTTAGTTGTTGATAATACTGCAGTGCCTGCGTTAGGTACTGAACTGACTCTCCAAGAAGCAATGGAGATAGATACTGCATTACAGCCTGGTGATATGTATGAAGAGCAGGTTGAATCAGTTGCCTTCGGACGTATTGCAGCACAAACGGCTAAACAGGTTATCGTACAGAAAGTTCGCGAAGCTGAGCGTGCGAAAGTCGTTGATCAGTATCGTGACCGCTTAGGTGAGTTAATTGCTGGTTCGGTTAAGAAAGTCACCCGAGATAATGTCATTATCGATCTGGGTAACAACGCCGAAGCTTTGCTTCCACGTGAACACTTACTTCCGCGAGAAAGCTTCCGTATGGGCGATCGTGTTCGTGCGGTGCTTGACGAAGTTCGTGCTGAAGGTCGTGGCCCTCAATTAATTTTAAGTCGTACTGCTCCTGCCATGTTGGTTGAGCTGTTTAGCTTGGAAGTTCCTGAAATAGCGGAAGAAGTTATTGAAATTCGTGCCGCTGCACGAGATCCGGGTTCACGTGCCAAGATCGCGGTAAAAACTAATGATGGTCGTATCGATCCCGTGGGTGCCTGTGTTGGTATGCGCGGCTCTCGTGTTCAAGCAGTAACTAATGAGCTTGGTGGTGAGCGTGTTGATATCGTGCTGTGGGATGACAATCCTGCGCAGTTAGTTATCAATGCAATGGCACCTGCTGAAGTTGCTTCGATAGTCATTGATGAAGACAGTCACTCGATGGATGTCGCGGTTGCCGAAGAAGCGCTAGCCATGGCTATCGGCCGAAACGGTCAAAACGTTCGTCTTGCTAGTGAAATGACGGGTTGGAAGCTGAATGTCATGAGCGAAGCTGTCGCTCAAGAAAAGCATCAATCTGAAGTTGGTCGTGTACTGCAATTGTTCATTAATCACTTAGATGTTGACCAAGAATTGGCGCAAGTGTTGGTTGATGAAGGATTCACGTCGCTTGAAGAAGTTGCTTATGTTCCAGTTGATGAAATGCTGGAGATAGACGGTTTTGATGAAGATATCGTTGAAGCTTTAAGAGCACGTGCTAAAGACGTATTACTGAATCTGGCCATTGCCAGTGAAGAGCAGTTGGAGTCTTCTGAGCCTGCTGATGACCTTCTTGAGATGGAAGGAATGGACCGTGCGCTTGCTTATCAACTAGCAGCGAAAGGTGTCATCACTATGGAAGATTTAGCTGAGCAATCAGTTGATGAATTAATTGAAATTGAGGGACTTGATGAAGAAAGGGCCGCTGAACTCATTATGACAGCGCGTGCACCTTGGTTTTCAGAAAGTCAGTAACAGTCAACGGAGAAGAGGAACCCATTTATGGCAGAAGTAACCGTTAAACAACTTGCCGATGTGGTTGGTGTATCCGTTGAGCGTTTGCTCAATCAGATGCAAGATGCCGGTATCAAAGGTAAGTCAGACACATCAATGGTGTCAGAATCAGAGCGTCAAACATTACTGACGCATTTAAAAAAATCCCATGGTGAAGAAGGTGCGGCGGCAGAGCCGAGCCGAATCACCTTAAAGCGTAAGACTACCTCTCAATTGAAGGTAGGCGCTGCTGGCAAGCGTAAAACCGTTAACGTTGAAGTGCGCAAAAAACGTACCTATGTTAAGCGTGAAGAGTTAGAAGAAGCGCCTAAAGCTGACGATGTTGTAGAGTCAGTTGAAGCATCGGTAGCGTCTCCAGCCGTTGCAGCTCCTGCTGCTGTTGAAGCAAACGTCACCCAGCAAACTGACGCTAAAGTTGAGCCAGCAGCTGTTCAGCCTGCGGTTGAAACGCCTGAAGTTAAACAAGTGGAAACACTGGTTGCAGACGTTATCGAGCCTGCTGTCGCTATTGATCAGCCTGTTGTTGTCGCAGCTGAAGTTGATGTCGCGGAAGATAAGAAAGGCGCACCTCGTAGCAAAGTGAAGGAATCACGTGTTAAAGGTCGTGGTCGCGATGAAGATGAAACGCCGCGTCGTGGTAAGCCTGCTGCAGCTCGTAAAGGCGCACCCGCTCTTAACGAAGATAATCAGCGTAACTCTACTCGTCGCCCTGGCAAGAGTCCTAAGCGTGCCATGGGTCGTGGTCGACCCAATCAAAATCAACACGCTTTTGAAAAGCCGACAGCACCCGTCGTTCATGAAGTGAGCGTTCCTGAGAGTATCACGGTCGCAGAATTGGCTAAGAAAATGTCAATTAAAGCGGCTGAAGTGATCAAAGTCATGTTCAAGATGGGCGCCATGGCAACCATCAACCAAGTGCTTGATCAAGATACCGCTGTTCTGGTTGTTGAAGAAATGGGCCATAAAGCGGTTCCATTACAAGAAAATGCGATTGAAGATGCATTACTTGAAGGTCTAAAACAGCATGGTGGCGAAGCCTCAACCCGTGCACCTGTCGTGACCGTTATGGGTCACGTTGACCATGGTAAAACGTCTTTGCTTGACTATATTCGTGAAGCCAAAGTCGCTGCGGGTGAGTCAGGTGGTATTACCCAGCATATCGGTGCCTACCATGTTGAAACCGATAACGGCATGGTTACCTTCCTCGATACCCCAGGACACGCGGCCTTTACAGCCATGCGTGCTCGTGGTGCTAAGTTAACCGATATTGTTATCTTAGTCGTTGCCGCTGATGATGGCGTGATGCCACAAACAGAAGAGGCGATTCAACACGCCAAAGCCGGTAATGTGCCTATCGTAGTTGCCGTCAACAAGATCGATAAGCCTGAGGCTGATCCTGATCGTGTGCGCAATGAGTTATCTCAGCGTGATGTTATCTCTGAAGAGTGGGGCGGTGATGTTCAGTTCGTCCATGTTTCAGCGAAAACAGGTGAAGGCATCGATGCATTGATTGATGCAGTCCTACTGCAAGCTGAAGTTCTAGAATTAACAGCCGTCAGCGATATGCCTGCGAGCGGTGTGGTCGTGGAATCGCGTCTTGATAAAGGCCGTGGTTCAGTGTCCACCCTGTTAGTACAAAACGGGACGTTGAAAAAAGGCGACATCGTACTGGCCGGACTTCATTACGGTAAAGTGCGCGCCATGCTTGATGAAGCTGGGCGCCCTGTCGAATCTGCAGGACCAGCAATTCCAGTTGAGATTCTAGGTCTCGATGGAACACCCGATGCAGGTGATGAGTTCACGGTGGTGTCTTCTGAGAAGAAAGCCCGTGAAGTGGCACTCTTCCGTCAAGGTAAGTTCCGTGAGATTAAACTGGCGCGTCAGCAGAAAGCTAAGCTGGAAAATCTGTTTGAAAACATGCAAGCCGGTGATGTTAAGTCGCTAAATATTGTTCTAAAAGCAGACGTTCGTGGCTCGTTGGAAGCGCTGA
Source organism: Nitrincola schmidtii (assembly GCF_008973715.1). Taxonomy (GTDB): domain Bacteria; phylum Pseudomonadota; class Gammaproteobacteria; order Pseudomonadales; family Balneatricaceae; genus Nitrincola; species Nitrincola schmidtii. The sequence goes on along the minus strand of NZ_WBOL01000018.1, from coordinate 34,208 downwards.
CCAATTCACTTGAAGATCTCTCTACAGATGAAGTGAAGGTTAATATCGTTTCCAGTGGTATTGGTGGCTTTGGTGAAACAGACGCCAACTTAGCGCTAGCATCTTCAGCTATCATGATCGGCTTCAACGTTCGTGCGGATAACCAAGCGAAAGCGATCGTCGAGCGTGAAGAGCTTGAGTTACGTTACTACAGTGTTATCTATGACATTATTAACGATGTGAAACAAGCAATGGGTGGTTTGTTATCACCTGAATATCGTGAAGACATTGTTGGTATCGCTGAAGTACGTGATGTGTTCCGTTCGCCGAAACTCGGTCTCATTGCGGGTTGTATGGTTATCGAAGGGACTGTTCACCGTAACAAACGCATTCGTGTTCTTCGTGATAACGTGGTTATCTACGAAGGTGAGTTAGAATCCCTGCGTCGCTTCAAAGATGCTGTTGCTGAAGTTAGAAACGGCATGGAGTGTGGTATCGGGGTGAAAAACTATAACGATGTTAAAGTCGGCGATCAGATCGAAGTCTTTGACACCATTGAAGTACAGCGCACGCTGTAACGGAGAACTATGGCTCGCGAGTTTAAACGTACAGACCGGGTAGCAGACCAGATCCAACGGGATCTGGCGATGCTGATCCAACGCGAAATCAAAGACCCTCGTTTGGGTATGGTGACCCTCAGCTATGTCAAGGTCAGTAAAGATCTTGGCTACGCTGATACCTATGTCACCGTGATGCCGCTAGGAAATCAGGATGAGGCAACCGTCACACCTGAGTCTTTGGCCGTGCTTAATAATGCTGCTGGCTTCTTGCGTAAGGAATTAGCTCGTGGAATTAAGTTACGCGTGATGCCACAGCTACGCTTTCATTACGACGAAAGCGTGGACCGTGGCAGACGATTGCATAGTTTGATTGAGCAAGCTTACCAGCAGGAGCAGAAACGCTCCGATTCTGAGGAGTAATCTTTGGCACGTAAACCTAAGGGCCGTGCCATCGATGGCATTTTTTTGCTCGATAAGCCTGCTGGCATGAGTTCCAATAAGGCGCTTCAGCAGATTAAGCATCTATATGGTGCGGCAAAAGCAGGACATACTGGTGCGCTAGACCCTCTAGCCACCGGCTTGTTACCTATCTGTCTGGGTGAAGCCACCAAGTTTTCCCAATACCTCCTTGATTCGGATAAAGCCTATCTGACCACCGCCCGATTGGGTGAAAAAACAGATACTGCCGATGCTGATGGAGTCGTGATAGAAACACGTCCGGTACCTGCTTTACTGGATAAAGATCAGATTGAAACGCTGTTAAAAACGCACTTTTCAGGTCAAATTGATCAAGTTCCGCCTATCTATTCCGCCTTGAAAGTTCAAGGGCAGCCTCTGTATAAACTGGCCCGTAAAGGGATAGAGGTTGAGGTTAAGTCTCGACAGGTGACCATTCACTCGATACGTTTACTGGCAATCAGAGAACAAGAACTCGATCTCGAAGTCTTTTGCTCTAAAGGCACCTATATACGCAGTATTGTGCAGGATCTGGGTGAACTATTAGGCTGTGGGGCGCATGTCAGTCGTTTACGGCGTACACATGTCGGCGGCTATAACGCTGCGCAAATGCTCGACTTTGATCAACTACACGCAAACATCCAGGCATTGCCCGAAAGCACTAGCGAGTGCATACAAAACTATCTAGATGGGTTATTATTGCCACCCTGGAGTGCGATTGAAAGTTTGCCCTTATGTGAGCTCACAGAAGAGCAATCGATTGCCTTACGTCAAGGTAAAAGACTGGCTAATTTAGGTCTGGCAACCGATGCTGTTTGGCGAGTGTTTGCAGAGCCCAATGGACAATTTCTTGGACTCGCAGAAACGGATGCTAACGGATGCCTTAAAGGCAAACGTCTGATTCGTACCGATACTTCAGAATGAATTTTTAAAACAAACATAGGTCAAAAGATCTGTGTTTACTGACGCAGTACTGGAAATATGCCCGGCCCTGCGCGTCTACTAACCAGCAACCTAAGGGTTGTGAGCATATTGTTAAAGGAGAAAGAAATGGCATTAGCTACTGAGAAGAAGGCCGAAATCGTTGCTGAATTTGGTCGTGGTCCTGGCGATACTGGTTCACCAGAAGTACAAGTTGCACTGTTAACTGCAAACATTGTTGGTTTACAGGATCACTTCAAAGCTAACAAGCAAGACCACCATTCACGTCGTGGTTTGATTCGTATGGTTAACCAGCGTCGTAAGCTTCTAGACTACTTGAAGCGTAAAGATGCTGACCGTTACCTCGAATTGATCGCTCGTTTAGGTCTGCGCCGCTAAGCTTTTGTAATACCCAGGGCCATATTCGTATGGCCCTGTTTTTTTCAGCACTAAAACATTGACAATCATCTGGCCTGTACTCAGGTGTAGGTTGCTAACAGCCTATAGCTGAGTACTGGCTCAAAGAATAGCATGGTTGGTTTTGGTTGCTGATACTCTAATTGAAACAAGGAGTTTATCGTGCAAGCGATTACCAAAACGTTCCAATACGGTGAGCAAACCGTTACCTTAGAAACAGGTAAAATTGCGCGTCAAGCCACCGGTGCCGTCATGGTTACTGTGAATGAAAAAACACAAGTACTCTGTACCGTTGTGGGTGTTAAAGAAGCGAAAGAAGGTCAGGATTTCTTCCCTCTTTCAGTTCATTACCAAGAAAAATACTACGCAGTCGGTCGTATTCCTGGTGGTTTCTTCAAGCGTGAAGCACGCCCTACTGAAAAAGAAACCTTGACGTCGCGTCTAATCGACCGTCCTATTCGTCCGCTTTTCCCGAAAGGCTTCATGAATGAAGTACAGGTCGTGTGTCAGGTGATGTCTTCTGATAAAGCGACCGATCCAGATATGGCCGCCATGATCGGTACGTCAGCAGCGTTGGCAATCTCTGGTATTCCTTTCCAAGGACCTATCGGTGCGGCACGCGTTGGCTTTACTGAAGAAGAAGGTTATATCCTTAACCCTAGTTATGCCAAGTTAGCCGTTTCTGAGCTAGACATGGTAGTAGCGGGTACTTCTGACGCAGTGCTGATGGTTGAGTCAGAAGCGAAAGAATTAACCGAAGATGAGATGCTAGGTGCTGTCCTGTATGCTCATCAAGAGATGCAAGTCGTCATTACCGCGATTAACGAGTTTGCAGCTGAAGCTGCTAAGCCAACGTGGGATTGGACACCTGCAGCGAAAGATGAAGACTTAACCGCTAAGGTACAAGGTCTGTTAGGTAGTCGTTTAAGTGATGCTTACCAAGTTGCTGACAAGGTTCAGCGCCAAGATAACGTTCGCGCACTACGTGACGAAGTGGTTTCTGCCTTGGCAACCGGCGAAGAAAATGCGCCTTCAGCGGAAGCCGTTAAAAAAGTCTTTGGCAGTATCGAAAAAGATACCGTACGTGGACGTATTGTTGATGGTCTTCCACGTATCGATGGCCGCGACACCAAAACGGTTCGCCCTATCAATGTGGAAATCAATACACTACACAGTGTACATGGTTCTTCATTATTTACGCGTGGTGAAACGCAAGCTATCGTTACCTGTACTCTCGGTACAGCACGCGATATGCAGATTATTGATGCGATTGAAGGTGAGCGTAAAGATAACTTTATGCTGCAGTATAACTTCCCATCTTACTCTGTCGGTGAAGCCGGTCGTATGGCAGGCCCTGGGCGTCGTGAGATTGGTCATGGACGTTTGGCGCGTCGTGGCGTTCAAGCGATGCTGCCTTCACTAGATGAGTTCCCATACACCATTCGTGTCGTATCAGAGATCACTGAGTCTAACGGTTCAAGTTCGATGGCATCAGTATGTGGTGCATCGCTTGCACTGATGGATGCGGGTGTGCCGTTGAAAGCTCCAGTTGCTGGTATTGCGATGGGTCTGGTCAAAGAAGGTGATCGTTTTGCTGTCCTGACTGATATTTTAGGTGACGAAGATCACCTAGGTGATATGGACTTCAAAGTAGCGGGTACTGAGAGCGGTATTACCGCTTTGCAGATGGATATCAAAATTACCGGTATCACTGAAGAGATCATGGAGATCGCTTTAGACCAGGCGATGCACGCGCGTAAGCACATTCTTCGCGAAATGGCGAAAGTGATTGGCTATAGCCGTCCAGAGCTGCCTGATAATGCACCTGCAATGACTCAGCTAAAAGTGAATCCTGAAAAGATCCGTGATGTGATCGGTAAAGGTGGTGCGACCATTCGTGCCCTGACTGAAGAAACGGGTGCTGCGATCGATATCGAAGATGACGGTACCGTTCGTGTGTATGCAGATAACAAAGAGAATGCTAAAAAAGCAGTCGATCGTATTCTTGCGATTACCGCTGAAGCCGAAGTGGGCAAAATCTACGAAGGTAAAGTCGTTCGTCTAGAAGAATTTGGTGCGTTTGTGAACATTCTGCCAGGTAAAGATGGCTTAGTTCATATCTCTCAAATCGCCAACGAGCGAGTGAAAGCCGTCACTGACTATATCAAGATGGATGACATCGTGAAGGTTAAGGTACTCGATGTTGATGTGCGTGGACGCATCAAACTATCCATGAAAGATCTGGAAGAAGACGAGTCCGTTAGCAACTAAGGCTAAGGCTTTCCCTGCATCTAAACTTAAAAAAGCGCCTTGAATTTTATTCTTGGCGCTTTTTTATTGCAAAGAGCATGACTGTTTGACAAGGTTTTGGGCGACAAATACTAACAAATAGTGTTGGAAACGGAATCCGTGACATCAGATTTTTATGTGCTTAGTGGCGATAATCCGCTTTATCAGTGAGATGGAAGCAGTTTGTACTGTCGCGCTACAAACGCCCAGACCATGCGTGAGGCATCAGGGCCGCGCGGGTCGCTAAACTCGCTGCCACTGGTTGCACCACCACTCCATGCATGTCAAAGAGACTCAATTCCAACCAGGCTGGCTACGGTTTTCGCGCCGCACTTGAAGTCCGTGATGGTCATTGGGTAGCGTTTACCCCGTTGTATTTTACGTGCAGCACACTTGCGTGCACCGGCTGCTTCTGCCCAAGCGTTTACCGCAGAGAGCCCATTACTGGCGGCCACCACGTTATCCCTATCTCCGTGAATCACTAGCAATGCTGGCCAAGACTTGGCCATGGTTGCAGGTGTAGCATTCAAACTTCCCGCTTCACGAAAACCATGCATAGCAGCAATCGCTGATAGAGTCGAATACGCAGTGCCGGGTGGAATTCCGGAGTGCATCACTACCGCTTGAAAACGCTCTGGATGACGCGAGACTAACAATACGGCCATGCTGGCACCTGCAGAGAGTCCTGCTACCGCTACCCGTTCAGTATCGATCGGATAAAGGAGGCAAGCCTGATCGATCGCATTCATGATCAGCTCAGCTTCCCCGAACGCTCGACCCGCTGTCGTATCAAACCAGTTCCAGCAGCCCTGCGCATTGGATAGACGATCTTGTTCAGGGTAGAGGACTATAAAGCGTTCACGATCTGCAACCCGGTTCATGCGCGTGCTCATCGCAAAGCTTTGTGCGTCTTGACCGCACCCATGCAGCATGACCAGCAGAGGTACACGCTCATTCGTGCGAATGTTAAGAGGTCGATAAACTTGGAAGCTACGAGCACCGGTCACTCCAATAGCTAGCCCTGGAAACCAGAGACCCTTGCCTGGTGGTGATGTGTGTGCGGCCTGCTTCGCCTTGGTAACGGCGAGGGTCGCTGCACGTTTGACTTTACCAGATCCAGAACGAACCGCCTTTCGCGTAGCCGTTGTCAGCCCGCGAGCGATGATATTACTCCATGAGGTCGTGCGACGACGCTTGACTATGTTATGCGCTCCTGTGCTTTAACGAACAGAACGAGCCTTAATGCGCGCTCTTTAGTAGTCGTTTAAACTAAAAACTTGACTGCTGACGTTACGATCGAGGATAACACCGCAAACTGTCTGCAATACCCGAGGGTAAGCTACAGACGTAAACGTGTCTGTTTACTATTGCACATATGGAGTAATTGCTAGTAACTAATCATCGTTGATAGTCAGTTACTAGTCGTATTTTACTGAGCGTCCCTTACTGGGCGTCTCCTACCGAGCGTCTCTCATCGCGCTAAATACGCGAAAGCCAAATACTGTCAGAATGACGCCGCAAAAGTCGACGACCAAAGAAAATAACATGCCAACAACATTGGCACCTACGATCTGTTGAATCAGCATTTCTAGAAGAAACAAGGATAGGAAAATGAGGATAAAACCTTGCAGCATCATCCAAAAATAGGGTTGTGTTTGCGACCAGCTTTGCTTTAACGATTCTGTAGCAGACTTGTTTTCTAATACACAAATATAGTCCGCGAAAGCTAGACGAACGCCTACCACGACACCGGGGACAATCAGCGCTATTAATCCCAGCATGACCGCCAGTCCATTTAGAAGATAGGTAATCAATAAGCGTCCCCAGCTGGTCATACCTAAACTGATCGCATTCATCGGTGATAAGGGTTTTCCATCAAGCACAGATTGCATATAGAAAATGGTGGCACCCCAGTAAAGTGGTAGTAAACCCAGTTGAAGTAATCCAAGTAGTAGAAAGCCGCCGGCGCCTTCGCCCTCACTGACACCCATGTTGCCTTGCATAATAAAACCCAGCACCCCGATGAGTGCTAAGAAGGGTAACTGTATCGCTGCCAGGGTGATAAAATGCTGTCTAAAAAAGAATAAAGACTGACGTAAGTATTCGAATGTCATTGAGGTTCCTATTGATCGCTGGTGTGCAAATATTTGGTTTTACTCGCTTTAGGCTGTCTTAGGTGTATCAGCTTAAAATGATTATTTTCTGTGTATACGGATATGTTAGCAAAATATTTACTGGCCTTCTGTTCTATTGCAATATGTTTATTGACCACAAAGCAGGCGTTTCCGTTCGATTTTAGGCAGCGTGCCGCTGCAGCAACAAACCGTTCGGTGAGTTCGGTATTGGTTGCAAACCCACTGTGAAAGGGTGGGTTACACAGAATGGTGTCATATTGATCGCTAACTAGGTCACCCGCATTAGAGGCTATGACGTGACCTGATAAATGCCGCGCAGCCAAATTCGCTTCACAACACATCAGTGCAGCCGCATTATTATCAGTACACGTCAAGTGCGTTTGCGGTCCGGCGGCTTTAAGGCTGAGATAACCGTATCCACAGCCTAAATCTAAGACTTTACCGCTCAAGGGAAGAGGCTGGTCTAGCATCCCAGGTAAATGTTCTATCAGAAAGTGGCTCCCTGAGTCGATCTTTTGCCAGCCATAGACCCCTGGTTTACTGATAAACTGAAAGCCTGTGTCGAACGAATCCAATACTTCTCGAAGCTGGGGATAGTTGTGATCATCCAAGGGCTCTCCTGCTTTACCAGGGTTGGAAGTTATTTTACCAAACCACAGGCCTCCGCTGATCTTTTTCTCTTCTAAGTTACCGCCAAGACGTGTGGCTGCACGCTTATTAAAGCCACGTATGCCTTCACTTTTGTCGCCAATGAGGCAGAGTTCTCCACCGGGTTTCAGTAGTCTGGCGGTTTGGTTAATCAAAAAGTGTACTAAGGATTTTTCTTTTGGCAGTCGCAGTAATACGCAAGAGAGGCTTGATTCTGCAATATGGCTAGCGTCAAAGTCACTAAAATTTGCTGGCCAGTGATGTTGCTTAAGTTGCTGATACAGGTCGTAGCGATTAGTGATCGCGCTAATCCCTTTAATGGTGGTAGGTAAGGTCAGAATATTTTCATCAACCCACCACAAGGTTTCACTGGGTGCTTCGCGTAAAAGTTGCAGTAAATACTGGTTGGCTGGATCAATGACGCTCATGTGTTATCTTTCTCTTTAAACACTGACGCGATCTCCTCTTCCGTCAAGTCACGGTATTCACCAGCTGCTAACTCTGGATCAAGGACGATCTCTCCGATCTGTTCGCGATGCAGTGCGACGACACGGTTATCCAGTGCAGCAAACATACGCTTTACTTGATGATAGCGGCCTTCCGTCAAGGTTAGCAGTACTTCGGTATCGCTTATGCGTTGCAGTTGAGAGGGTTTAGTTCGCTTGGCTTCACTGCGTAAAATAATGCCTTGCTGCAGCAAGGTTTCTGCATCAGGGCAAAGGGGTTCATCTAGAAATACCCGGTAGCGCTTAGGCAGTTTGTGACGGGGTGAGGTGATGCGGTGTGACCATTGACCATCATCAGTGAGTAACAATAATCCCGTGGTGTCTAAATCTAACCGTCCCGCGATAATCAGCTTCTCAGCAGCAGGTAAGTCAATCAGCGTCAATGCGGTGACATGCGTAGGGTCATCGTTTGAGCAAACATAGCCATCAGGTTTATGCAGCATCAGATAACGAGCACGAGGCTCTGACAGTCGTTCACCATCCAGGATGATGACGTCTTCGCTACTCACATGGCGTCCACTGTCTTTCTCTTCTTGATCATTCACCTTGACCAATCCAGCATGCAAGCGTTTCTTAACGTCTTTGCGTGAAAGTCCGGTGGTTTGTGCAAGGTATTTGTCCAGTCGCATGGGTTTTCCAACGTTGAAAAAAAGAAGAATTATAACGTAAGCTGGATCAAAGGTATGCCATGACAAAATGGCATCAGAACGAAAATAGTCATGCCTATCGAGACATAAAAGGGTATCGATAGCTTTCCCTTACAGTTTGTATCATGAAAAGCCTTTCCCTTTAGGCTAAAATGATGGTCTGTTTAGATGATTTCAAGAGGCCTGTGTGAAACTATTTGTTGATAACCTTACCCATGTGGATTTTTCCTACCTGCATCCGCAGAGAGGATTAATGGGAGAGTCTTGGGAAGCACAGTTAGTTCTTGAAGGGAAGCTTGATCAGCAGGGTATGATTTGCGATTTTGGTGTGGTGAAAAAACGCATCAAAACCTGGTTAGACGCCAACCTTGATCATATGCTGGTGGTCGCTACCGGTATGGCAGATTTGAGCGTTGAGCAGTATGACGGTCAAACAGAAGTTGGTTGGCGCTATCCGAATGGCAAACACTTTTTTTGTAAAGCGCCAGATCAGGCAATTGCGTTAATTCCCATTGCTGAAATACAACAGCAAACCGTTGCACGTTGGTGTGAAGATCAGCTGCTGGCGTTGTTTCCAGAGCAAGTAGAGTCTTTAGAGTTACGTTTTGTGGCTGAACCTATTGAAGGTGCCTTTTACCATTACAGTCATGGATTGCAGCAACACAAAGGCAATTGTCAGCGAATCGCGCATGGACACAGATCACGTGTGCAGATACGCATAGATCAAAAGCGTCGACAAGATATAGAGCAATACTGGGCACAACAGTTTGCTGATATCTATTTAGGAACCCGTGATCATTTGGTTCAGGATGACAAGGATCACTTAACCTTTCGTTATGAAGCTCCTCAAGGTCAATTTGAACTGACCTTGCCTAAGCAGTGCTGCTATATGATGGAGACTGAAACGACGGTCGAGCAAATTGCACAGCATCTTGCAGATCAGGTGCGTGAAGAGTTTCCAGATTCTCAGGTTGAAGTTCGAGCATACGAAGGAGTCGGTAAAGGGGCTATTGTTTGTTATCTCTAACCGCCCATAAAAAAGCCAGTAGATAAAAATCTACTGGCTTTACGAGTTTTACTGACTGTGCTTTACCGCTAAAGGTTTGACGGTTAGTCGCGCTCTACAGCCAGTGCAGTTCCCATACCACCACCGATACACAGAGTGGCTAGGCCTTTCTTAGCGTCACGCTTGTTCATTTCGTGCAATAAGCTGACGAATACACGGCAACCGGATGCACCGATAGGGTGGCCCAGTGCAATAGCACCGCCGTTAACATTGACTATATCGGTGTTCCAGCCTAGATCCTTGTTAACAGACATGGCTTGAGCAGCAAAGGCTTCGTTGGCTTCAACAAGCTCTAGATCATCTACCGTCCAACCCGCTTTCTCTAATGCTTTTTGAGTAGCGCAGATAGGGCCGGTGCCCATGATTGCAGGATCGACACCTGCAGATGCATAAGACTTGATACGCGCTAAGGGCTTCAAGCCGAGTTCGGCAGCTTTTTCTGCAGAGCAAACGATCACTGCAGCAGCACCATCGTTAATGGTAGAGCTGTTTCCTGCGGTGACGGTGCCATCTTTTTTGAATGCTGGACGCAATTTGGCGAGTGCATCGAGAGTACAGCCCAGACGTGGTTGCTCGTCAGTATCAAAGACCACTGGATCGCCTTTGCGCTGTGGAATAACGACAGGAATGATTTCATCTTTGAAACGACCCGAGGTAACAGCCGCTTCCGCTTTATTCTGTGAAGCAACAGCAAAGGCATCTTGCTCTTCACGGGTAAAACCATATTTCTCGACGATGTTTTCGGTTGTGATGCCCATGTGGTAGTTATTGAAGGCATCCCATAAACCATCAGTGATCATGGTGTCGACCATCTTCCAGTCGCCCATGCGTGCACCATTACGTGAATTTGGCAGGATGTGAGGAGAAGATGACATGTTCTCTTGACCGCCCGCAACGATCATTTCTGCATCACCACAACGAATTGCTTGGACAGCCATTTGAATCGCTTTAAGACCAGAGCCGCACACTTTGTTGATGGTTAGTGCAGGTACTTCTTTTGGAATGCCTGCATGGATCAATGCTTGGCGAGCAGGGTTTTGTCCACAGCCTGCTGTCAGGACTTGACCCATGATGACTTCGTCGATGTTTTCGGGTGCAATGGCGTGTTTTTCTAATAAACCTTTAATTACGGTAGCGCCTAACATGGCCGCTGATTGAGACGCGAGCGAACCATTAAAAGCACCGACCGCTGTACGTCCTGCAGCAACAATAACAACTTCACGCATAGGAATTCCTCATTGGGTGTTAACTAATTCAAATGAAGGTTGGAGCAAAAAATATTTCTGAGTCTGCGTGAAACCTGCGGTAGCTGTCAAGCTTCACGTTATAGACTATTGTCGGTAGGGTATATTGCGTTAGCTGTGTTGCAAAGCTGGATCACAGATCCAGCTCTTGATTATCAATTAAGCGCGAGGGGCCCATCCAGGCAGCGGCAAGAATGACCAGCTTTTTATCCTCTGCGTCTGCAGGTGCAAGATCAGTTCTGCGTACGATACGGAAATAATCCCGTCTAAAACCCGATGCTTCAAGCGCTAAGGTGGCTTCGTGCTCGAGTTGGCTATAGTCACTGCGTCCTGATGTTATTTGCTCAGCAGTCTGGCGAATAACCTGACGCAAAGCGGGCGCTTGCTGTAATTCAGTGGCTGACAAATAACCATTGCGAGAACTCAGGGCTAATCCAGATTCTGCACGGACGACGGGCACTGAAATAATCTCAGTAGCGATGCACAGGTCGCCGACCATTTTTCTGACAATGCGTAGCTGCTGATAATCTTTTTCACCAAATACGGCAATGTCAGGCTGGACGATATTAAACAGCTTGCACACGACCGTCGTGACACCGGAAAAGTGACCTGGACGCGCTTCCCCACAATACAAGTCAGAAAGAACGGGCACCTCGACGCGGGTCTGGCTGTCTCGGCCATTAGGATAGACTTCATCCTCATTGGGCGCGAATAGGTAATGACAGCCTGCATCTGTTAACTTGCGCTGATCTTCTTGCAGTGTACGTGGATAACTACTCAGATCTTCGTTTTTTCCAAACTGTAGCGGGTTGACAAAAATACTCGCGACAACAATATCTGCCGATTGGACGGCTTTATCGACAAGTTGAATGTGACCCGCATGAAGATTGCCCATGGTGGGTACAAATGCAATGGTTCGACCGGCTTGACGGTGAGCTTTTAGCTCATTTCGTAAACTTGCGATCGTAGCAAGGGTAAGCATCCTGATTAAAAACCTTCAGATTGATTCGGAAAACTGCCATCTTTAACGGCTGCATGATATTGGCGAAAGGCATCTTCAATGCTGCTAGCACCTTCCATAAAGTTTCTGGAGAAGCGAGGTCTTCGACCGGGTGTGATGCCCAGCATATCGTGCATGACGAGCACTTGTGCATCCGTATCTGGGCCCGCGCCAATACCGATGACGGGAATATCTACATTACGCGAAATCTCAGCACCTAGAATACTGGGAACACATTCTAATAGAATCATACTGGCTCCGGCTTGCTCTAGATGACGAGCATCTTCAATCATCTGTTGAGCGCTGGCGCTATCTTTACCCTGAACACGGTAACCGCCCAGTTTATTAACCGCTTGAGGCGTGAGTCCTAGGTGAGCACAGACGGGTACACCACGATCTGCCAAAAGACGAATGCTTCGATCTAACCAAGCACCACCCTCAATTTTAATGATGTGGGCGCCTGCTTGCATCAGTTTGCCTGCGCTGTGCATACACTGTTCATCGGTTGCATAACTCATAAACGGAAGGTCAGCCATGATCATGGAGCCTTTGTTGCCTCGGGCAACGGCGGTGGTATGGTAAACCATCTCATCTAAGGTGACGGGCAAAGTGCTGTCATGACCTTGAAGAACCATGCCGAGAGAGTCGCCGACAAGAATCATTTCGACACCAACCGAACTGATGATGTGCGCAAAGGTTGCATCATAGGCTGTCAGGACAGAAAATTTTTCACCTGATTGCTTAAGTTTTGTTAGTGTGTGAAGTGTGATGTTACTCATAGAGGGGTTCCAGACTCATTCTATCTGTCAGTAAGCGCTATATTATAGCGGCAACTGAGCAAGAGTGCCCATTGGACAATTTGCTAGACAGTTTATAATTTTTTGGCCATCCGGAAGCGATAACTCGCTATCTAGGTCGGCTAAGGGACGCAGAACGAAGTTACGCTCTGTGATAAATGGGTGGGGCACGATTAATCTTTCTGTATTAAGCGTGATCTCTCCGTATAAAAGTAGGTCTAAGTCCAGCGTTCTTGGGCCCCAGTGTTGCAGGCGAAGGCGCTGATGGGCGTTCTCAATCTGTTGTAAAGCATCAAGAAGCGGTAGAGGCTCGAGTTGAGTATATATCTCAGCCACAGCATTGATGTAATCGGGTTGACCCTCAGGGCCCACCGGTTCTGATCGGTACAGGCGCGACTGACCAATCAGCGTGATATAAGGATGTTCTGCTAGTTCTATCAAGGCACTTTGAACTTGCTTGATCGGGTCGTTAAGGTTACTACCTAAGCCGATGAAACAGCGTACAGCCTGAGTAGAGTCTTTAGAAATGGCCTCAGTCATGGCTTCTCGTAATAGGTTTGCGACGTTTGCGTCGACGTTTTTGCGGTTGTTCATCCGTGGCTGAGTTGCGCTGCATCCCGTGGCGTTGGCTATCGTTGGCCTGCTGGTAGTCCGTCCACCATTTGCCTAAGCCTTTTAAGTCTTCCCCAGAGGATTCTCTGAGTAGAATCAGGTCATAGGCTGCTCTAAAGCGAGGGTGGGTAATGAGTTGTTCAGCACGTTTACCATGATAGCGCGGAAGGCGTAACTGTAGCTCCCATATCTCACGCATAGGCGCAGAGAAGCGTCTTGGAATGGCTGTGGCTTTTACCTGTGCGGATAAAACTTGGTTTGCAGCTTCATGTAATGCTTGCAGTGGCGGCATGTCTTCATCATCAAGTAATTGAAGGTAACGCTCATACAAGGGATACCACAGCAGTGCTGCAAACATAAAGGCTGGCGTTACACTCTTGCCTTGCTCTAGACGACGATCAGTATTTTTTAATACGTGCTGCACAAGGGTGGCGGTTGGCCATTCTGAGTCGTCTAATTGAGCGTGTGTTAAGGGGAAAAGGTAACGAAACAGATCGAAACGCTGCATTTGACGAAAGGCTGCAGCTCCATAACCACTTTGCAGTAATTTGAGTGACTCATCAAACAGGCGAGCAGGTGCGATACGAGCGAGCAGTGAAGAGAGCTGGTGAATAGGTTTAGCTGTTTCAGCGTCTATCTCAAATCCCAACTTGGCAGCAAAGCGAGCCGCACGCAGCATGCGAACAGGGTCTTCTCTGAATCGCTGTTCAGGGTCCCCTATCATGCGAATAATTTTTTTCTGCAGATCAGGATAGCCGTTGGCAAAATCGTAAATGCTGTAATCTTTTGCGCAGTAGTAAAGTGCATTGACGGTGAAGTCGCGACGAAGCGCATCCTCTTCAATGGTTCCGTAAACGTTGTCCCGTAATATAAGTCCGCTAGCGGCTTGTCGACCTTGTTCACCATCATCATTATCCTCGCTGTCATGACCAGCTCGGAAGGTGGCGACTTCGATCAGTTCTCGACCAAATCGCACATGTAATAATTTAAAGCGTCTTCCAATGAGTCGGCCACGATGAAAAAGTTCGACCGCTTCTTCTGGGTGGGCGGAAGTGGCTACATCAAAGTCTTTAGGTTTTTCGCCCAATAATAAATCACGTATGCATCCGCCTACTAAAAAACTGTCATACCCCGCATCATGCAAGCGATAGACGACTTTCATAGCGTTGTCATCAAGGCGTTGGCGAGGAATCTGGTGTTCACTTTCGGGAATGATGCGCTTCTGACCTAATGGAAGATATTCTGCAGTCAGTGATTCTGGCGCAGTGGCAGTGTTGGTTAGCTTCTCTGTGCTAGATGTCACGCTAGTAGCCGTTGCGCTGTGTCGACCGACTCTTATTTTGTAAATAAGTACAGCACAAACAATTAGCAGCAGTATGATAAGTAACTCTTGCATCGAGTGTTTTTCTTCCTAAATGGTAGCATCAAAAAATTGTGTGAATGATACCAGTTAAGTGGCAATGAGTGTTAGTTTCCATATTAATAGCACAATTGCTTAAAACAAAAGAGAAGTGGTTAGATGAAAAGAAATTGGCTAGATAGGGTATTTTGAAGATAAAAGTGAGTGGGGGCTGAAAACGGAGTGCAACAAAGCTTGTTGTTGTTTGAGCACTGTCCTGAGTGTTGTTGTCACTCCGCTATCAGCGAAGCCTTGTTGTTATTTTTATTCAAGGCACTTTGTTAGGTTTTCTCACGACGTTGTTATTTTTTTTGGTGTCGTTATGAAATTATTTTTATTTTTCTTGCTCATAATAGAGCATATCCCGTGCCAACTTTTTAAGTGATTGTTTTTAAATGGATTCATGCTTTGGATGCTTTGTATCCGTGCCATTGAACATTATGTTTGTTACCTATGTGCCCACTAAGTGTTACCTTGTTGTGTAGATAAGTAACACTTTTTCTCTGTGGATTTTTTGTTACTGATCAAGGGTAACACTTTTGCTTTTCCTGGGGATGCCTAATTTTTGACGTTTTTCCCACAAGCATTTTCGACTGACACCTAAGCTTTTCGCTAGATCGGTTTCGTTCATTTTGTGTTGGTTCTCTAATACAAATTTCACGAAGTAATCATCTAAACTGTGTTCAGATTTTATAGGCTCTTCAATGGCGCTCGCAGTCGCAGTCGCAGTCGCAGAGGCATTTGCTATTGGTGGTTTTACCGATAAGTCCAAGCCTAACAGCTCTGGTGTGATTTGCTCTGTATCAGCAAGAATGACAGCGCGTTCAATGGCGTTTTGAAGTTCTCGAACGTTACCCGGCCAGTGATGTTGGCGCATGGTTTGATAAGCTGCATCACTAAAGGTGATGTCAACATGGTGCTTCTGGCACTGTTCAGATAAAAACACCTCTGCTAACTCAATAATATCACAGCCCCGTTCACGTAAAGAAGGCGTGCGCAATTCCATCACATAGAGTCGGTAATATAAGTCTTCACGAAACTTGCCTTGTTGAGCTAGGGTTTTAAGATCTCGGTGGGTTGCTGCAATCAGCCGTACATTGACTTGTTTGGAGTATACCGACCCCACTTTGCGAATCTCACCTTCTTGTAAAAATCGAAGTAAGCGTGCTTGGGCTTCAAGGGGTAACTCACCTATTTCGTCTAGAAATAAGGTTCCCCCATCAGCCGCTTCAATAAGACCGTTACGGGTCGTATCAGCGCCAGTAAATGCCCCTTTTTCATGGCCAAAGAGTTCCGATTCAATCAGTGTTTCAGGTATAGCTGCACAGTTCACACAGATCATGGGTGCATGTGAGCGATGACTGAGCTGGTGAATACTTTTCGCTACGAGTTCTTTACCTGTTCCAGATTCACCAAGAATCAATACGGTTGCTTCCGTTTGAGCTACTTTATGAATGCGTTTATTTAATTCTTGGATGGCGGGGCATGAACCGTTTAGAAGTGTCGTTCCGGAGACTTCTTCAGCCTTGCTAGTCGTCGGTTCGGAAATGGTTGGTTGAATTAGTTTACTGATGACGTTAAGCATTTCATCATGGTCAAATGGCTTGGCAATATAGTCTGCTGCACCAAGCTTAATGGCATCGATCGCAGAGCGCATGCTGGCATAGCTCGTCATGATGAGCACGGGTGTACTGCGGGCATGTGGGATCAGCTCTGTTCCTTCACCTCCGGGTAGGCGAAGATCACTAATCACCAGTTGATACTGGTTTTGTTGCAAATGAGGGATAGCTGCTGTGACACTATCGACATCATCTATCTCGTAATCATGCTTGATTAAAAGACGTTTTAAGGCTGTTCGGATGACTTTTTCATCCTCTACGATCAGAATTCGGCTCATGTTGGGACCTGTTACTCTAACCCCGCAACTGACAGAGAATCCTGTTCCGTCCAGGCGGGAAGCTGAATAATTACCTGAGTGCCTTTGTTCTGTTTTTTGTCGGCAGGACTAATAAATTCAATATTACCACAATGTTCTGTAATAATATTGTATACCAGTGCCAGACCTAAGCCTGTGCCTTTGCCTGGCTCTTTTGTGGTAAAAAAAGGTTCGAAGATGCGGCCTTGGTGTTCTGCGCTAATCCCTGTTCCTTGATCGATGATCTCAATCTCAACCCAGTTTTCAACTGAGTAAGCTTGAATCCAGATGGTTGACTGCTCGGGCGATGCATCACTGGCGTTATTCAAAAGATTCACTAGCATTTGCAGGAGTTGTTGATAGTCGCCTGAAGAATACAGTTTTGGTTCGATATCCATATGAATCTTTACTTTTCGACGTGATTCGTCAAATCGCATTAAGTCTACGGCCTCTTCAATACAGTTATTAAGAGAGACGGACTTAGAATGGTCAAGATTTTCCGTTTGACCTGTATGCGCAAAACGAATTAGCGATTGTACAATACGGCTGATTCGTTGTGTTTGTTCAACAATAGCCTCACCTGTTTCAAGAACCTCAGGCTGATCTGTTTCCAGTTTCAGGTTTTGTGCAAGGCAAGCGATTCCGGTAACGGGGTTGCCAATCTCATGAGCTACCCCTGCAGCAAAGCGACCAATGGAAGTGAGTCTTTCACTATGCGCCAATCGATTGGCTAATAGCTTATGTTCGGTTTCATCTTCAATCAGTATAACGCAGCCTTGTAGGCCTTCATCGATATCTGTTTTGTGCAAGCTAAACCATGTTTGCTGTTTGCCATTATCCAGCATAGTGGCTGGCTGATAAGTGACTTGCTGTTGGCAAAAGTTGCTTAACAGATCTGACCAAGGTGAAGGGAGCTCTTCAGGTTTTAGACCGAGCACTGCATCGGGTGCTATGCCGGTATAATCGACCATTGCTTGATTCCAAAACAAAATGTGCTGGCGCTCGTTTAGAGTGCAAACTCCAATGGGAAGATGCTGCAGTGTTGAGCGATGGTAGCGACGAATTTTATCGAGTTCTGCGGCAAGTCCTGATAGGCGTTCACTATAACTTTCGAGCTGTTCTTCTAGAAGATGTATTTCTCGTCCTCTGAAAGCATTGTTGCCAGAAAGGCTCTGAGGCCTGAGTAGTGCGGTTGCTTCTGCGGGACCTAAAATACCCGAAAGATTGTTTTCCAAAATGTTACGAAGACGCAATAAGTCGAGTGGGCGAAGTTTATTGGTGGGCGGTAGATTAAGTGATTCTAGAGCGCGTTCAATTTCTCTTTGTGCTGAGGTTGTCCCAAGACGAGCACCTAGGCGAAGTTGAAGATCTTCTAATGTGTCATTTTCAAAGGTAAAGCTGGATTGTGACCTCGGTAAGGCGTTGAGTACACACGCAACCGCCATTTCTTCTTCTTCAGCCGAAGGCTTAAATAACCAAGAGATAACCATGATTAGGATGGAATTAATAAGAATCGAGGCGATTGCCCAGCCATACCATTGATCAAGTAAGTTCAAAGATGAGGGGTTGGTAGGGTGAGTCAGAGCAGGTAACACAATTGCCAATAGCCAGATCGTGATGCCAGCGCATAATCCTGCCAGAAAACCGATTCGACTCGCTTTTTGCCAATAGAGTGTGGCTAAAAGTCCGGGAAGGAATTGTAAGAAACCGATAAAAGTGATTAATCCCAGCTGCGCTAAAGGAAATCGATTACCGACGAAAAGGTAAACCAGATAACTGCCAGCCATTACTAGCAGTATTAAGCTGCGTCGCATCCACAGTAACCAGCTATAAAATCGTTCCGTATCGGGCAGTTTGATGACAGGAAGCAGTAAATGATTTTGTACCATTGAAGCCAGAGCAACATTAGCAACTATGATAACACCGCTGGATGCTGAGAGACCTCCTAAGTAAGCAGCGATGACGAACCAATCTTGCTCTAGTGCCTGTCCCAGGCGAATTAATAAAAAGTCTTTGGGTGTATCCACCTGCAAAATGACTGAACCCCAGAGTAAAAGCGGAATACAGATGGCCATTAGAAAAAGCATTAATGGCATAAACCAGCTGGCCAGTTTTAAGCTGCTTTCTGAGGCGTTTTCACTAAACAGTAAGTGAAACATGTGTGGCGTAATGAATGCAGCAGCGAAAAACGCCAGCAGTAAAATTTGCCAGTTATTACCTGAAGGATGGGTTTGCAACCTTTGCAGTTGCTCAGGATTCTGCTCTAGCCATTCGAGTAATCCTACCGGACCGCTAAATAAACCAAACAAAATCACCGCAGCCATCGCTAAAAGCGCCACTATTTTCACAATTGATTCCAAGGCAATAGCGACCATTAGACCATCATGCCGACTTCGGATAGATAGTTGTCTTGCCCCGAATAGCATGGAAAACAGTGACATGATTAAGCAGAAAACTAAAGCTACATGTTGTCCGGATACCCGTGAATCGAAATGACTGAGACTATCAGAGAATGCCTGAATTTGAAGCGCAATGAGCGGCATGCTAATGACTAAGACTAATAGGGTGATAAAACTACCGACTCGTGCGCTGCGATAGCGAAAGGCAAAAAGGTCAGCTAGGGAGCTAAGCTGATGGCTGCGGGCAATGCGAAGTAGTGGCATCAGAATAATCGGTGCCAGCATAAATGTGACAGTTGCACCTAGATAAGAGGCTAAAAACGCAAAACCAGCATCCGAGGCAATACTAAACGCGCCGTAAAAAGTCCAAGCGCTTGCATAAACAGCCAACGAAAGTACATGTGTCAGTGGGTGACGGATAACCTTGTTGGGTAATACACCTCTTTCAGTTAAATAGGCCGTTACAAAAAGCAGTATTAGGTAGCCAATGCCGATGAGTAACAGCGCAGATAAATCAAGAGTCATGAATTTTTTCCTGACAGATTAAGTAGCGCTGCAATGAAGATAAGCATTGCCCAGAGAAAAAAAGGCAACCAAACAGGGCCGGTAAATAAACCTGCATGTATCAGTGGTGGTGCTAAGGTAAGGCAAAGTAAAACCAATAATATAAGGATTCGATGTTGGTGCATCTTAAGATCCTGTTTGAGTGGCTGTATTAATCATTATAGAGTGGATAGGAATCTGTTTTATTTGCCAGTGCTGACTAGCCCAGTTTAGCAGGCTTTGAGCTGATAAGCTGAGCGGCTCAGGGGGTAAGTCTTGCCCTAAAAATGTAAGAGCAGATACTAAGGTTGCTATAACCGGCAAGTGTTCGATAGAAGGCGCTAAATTCTGTTTGCTCAGTTTTTGTCCTTGGGCTGTAATGGCTAAGGGGATATGAGCGTATTGAGGACTGGTAAAACCTAGATGCTTTTGTAATTCCAGCTGTGCAAAAGTTTCTTGCAGTAGATCGGCTCCACGAACGATGTGGCTAACCCCCTGTGCTTCGTCATCCGCAACCACTGCCAGCTGATAGGCAAATAGCTGGTCACGTCTGAATACAATAAAGTCCCCATGGTTGGAGGAATGGCTTGTTTTTATTCCTTGTATTCGATCAGTAAAGCAATGCTGTTCGCTGAGAAAGCGGGCACGAATCGCATGAGGTGCATCGGGTTTAGGAGGGTGACTAACACAGTAACGATCATAGTGCTCAAGCGCGTGGCGCTGTTTTAGGGCTGATCGGGAGCAGCTGCATGGGTAGGCTAGATCATTGCGTCTAAGCTGGCTAATTATCGAATGGTAATAGTCATTCCGCTCGGATTGGTAAAGAACCGAGTCATCCCAATGTAAACCAAACTTGTCTAACGTTCTTAAGATGGCGTCTGCGGCACCAGGAACCTCTCGTGGAGGATCTAGGTTTTCTATACGAACTAGCCAGCGCCCCTGCTGATGTCTCGCGTCCAGATAGCTGGCTAAAGCAGCCAGCAATGATCCGAAGTGCAGGGGGCCGGTCGGTGAAGGTGCAAAGCGACCCGTATAACTCAAAGCGTTAATGCCAAGTTAACCGCCGAGTTGCTTTTCCTTAATTTCAGCCAGAGTTTTGCAGTCGATGCAAAGCGTGGCCGTGGGTCTGGCCTCTAGGCGACGTATCCCTATATCAACTCCGCAGGCCTCGCAATAGCCGTAGTCATCATCATCGATGCGATCCAGTGCTTCATCAATTTTACGGATTAACTTACGTTCACGGTCGCGTGTGCGCAGTTCAAGACTGAACTCTTCTTCTTGGCTTGCACGATCAGTAGGATCGGCGAAGTTCGTGGCTTCTTCTTTAAGATGCGTGATGGTGCTATCAACTTCTTCCATCAACTCCTGTTTCCAGGCTAGCAGGATTTCGCGGAAATGCTCTTTCTGCGCATCGTTCATGTACTCTTCACCATCACTTGATTGATAAGGTGCTGGATGAGTAATCTGAGCTTCGTTGTTCGCTGGCATGACGTAGCCTCACATCAGACTAAGGGTGAAAACTCCGGTGAACCAGATCTGGTTTTAACGCCTGTTGATCTTACGTTCCACTTTTCGGAGATTTTAAAAGGCGCTGAAATTACCAGATGATGACTCAATACACCAGTCTTTGACATCAGATTCTTTATTGAATTCCATTCTTAAGACGCCTAGATACCACTAACTATTGTATAATTATGTGTTTTTTCAAGTGCTAAAGCAGGAAGATTAAGATGTACAAAAAAAGCTCTCAGCGTGCAGCCACCATTGAATCTTTTAAGGTGATGGACTTATTAAAGCGAGCGCGTGCGTTGGAGGCTCAGGGATTTGATGTGGTTCATCTGGAGGTAGGAGAGCCTGATTTTAAAACTGCTAAACCTATTGCAGATGCTGCTATTTTGGCTATTCAAGCAGGCCATACTCAATATACACCCGCAGCGGGCATACCTGAACTTCGACAAAAAATTGCTACTTTTTATTTTCAGCGTTATGGGGTTTCTGTTAAACCTGAGCAGGTATTAGTGACTCCTGGAGCATCTGGAGCGTTATTGTTAGCCTTTGCTTTGTTAGTGGATGCTGGTCAACGTATCATGATGAGTGACCCAAGCTATCCCTGTAATCGTCACTTTTTACATTTTCTGGAAGCATCAGCACAACTGATTCCGACAGGCCCAGAGCAAAACTTTCAGCTGACTCGGTCTTTGATTGCTGAGCATTGGCAATCCGATACCGTGGGTGTTTTATTGGCATCACCTTCTAATCCTACCGGTACCTTGGTTCCCCCTGCTGAGATGCAAGCGATAGCTCAACAGCTAAAACAGTTGGGAGGTCAGTTGATCGTTGATGAGCTGTATCATGGCTTAACTTATGGAATGGATGCCATGACAGCTTTGCAGATAGATCCGGATGCTTTTGTTATTAATAGTTTTTCGAAATATTTTGGTATGACTGGCTGGCGCCTCGGTTGGTTGGTTGCGCCAGAGGCGGCAGTCAAAGAGATGGAGAAAATGGCTCAAAATCTATTCATTTCTCCATCTACGATTGCCCAGTATGCTGCCTTGGCCGCTTTTGAGCCTGAGTCGATCCAGATTTTTGAACAGCGTCGAGAGGAGTTTAGAGTTCGCCGAGATTATTTAGTAAAGGGGTTGCTTGAACTAGGGTTTATTATTCCAGCTCAGCCGGAAGGTGCTTTTTATGTTTATGCAGATGCCTCACGTTTTACTGATGACAGTTTCGCGTTTTGCTGGTCATTACTAGAAGAAAATCATATTGCCGTTACGCCTGGCGCCGATTTTGGTCATGTGAATGCTTCTCGTTATGTAAGGTTTTCTTATACCACCAGTCTTGAGCAGATAGAAAAAGCCTTGTCCAGAATGGCAAAGCGACTTATTCAGTAAGAAAAAGTTTACCTTCTTCAATGCGATAGGAAAGAGCTTTAAGCATTTCGCCAGGGCATGGGCCGGCGATACATTCGCCATCTTCTATACGGAACAATGCGCCGTGCATGGCGCATTGAATAAATTGCCGTTCATAATCAAGAAATTGGTTCGGCTGCCACTCAAGGCGAATGCCGCGATGTGGGCAACGATTTTCATAAACAAAAAAACGGTTTTGTTGGCGAAGCAAAACGATTGAGATAGTGTCTAAATCTATCCCATACGATTCACCTTCATCAAACTCGTCGACGTTGCCCAACAGAATCATAGTGTTAAGTATCCTGATTTTATGATGTCAGCAAGTTTTGAGCTCTTAGTTGTGCTAACAGCTGTTCGATGGCTTCATCATTTTCTGTATCGACCGGAAGCGTGATCATCTGCTCTTCAGGGGTTAGTGGCTGTCCACTGGTGAGTTGTTGATGCATAACCGATATGTCGGCATCTGAAGGATCTTTGCCTTCTTCGATACGCCGTGCAAGGCGTGCTTCAATCAGATGTAATTTGCAGCTACAACTAATGATTCTGACGGGAATGCCTAAGCTTTCCGCCATGTCGATGTAGTTGCTTCGAGTCCGTTTGCGTATCAACGTCGCATCAACGACGACCGTATGACCAGCCTTAAGCAATCGTTTGGCAAGGTCGAGTGTATGGTGAAAGGTACGCATGTTCATTTCTGCGCCATACAGATCTAGACTTTCACCTTTGCGACTCATCTCTTTATGAATGCGTTTGCGCTCACAATCGGAACGTATGCGAATACCTCCAATCGCTTCAACTAACTGACCACTTAAATAGCTTTTGCCACTGCCCGAGACGCCATGCATCAGGTAAAGCACGGGTTGATTTTCTTGGCAATAGCTATCCGTTAGCTCAAGGTAGTGATAAAAACTATCCCAGTTTGGGTGCTCGCCAATAAGGGCTACCTTGGCGCGTACCATGGAACGGTAGGCCTTATAAAGGTTGATCAAAGGCACTCCCTTATAGTCACCTGTTAATTCCAAGTAATAGTTTAAACAGCGATTTGCCCATCGTGGTTGACCATTCGCTTCTAGGTCCATCAATAAGAAGGCTAGATCAGAAAGCGTATCTATCCAGCGGAATTGAAGATTAAACTCAATGCAATCAAAAAGGCGCAGCTCTTGCTTGAAAAGGGTAATGTTGCCTAAATGTAAGTCACCATGGCATTCACGGATATAGCCAAGTTTTTTTCGATTACGGAGATTTCTTTCTTTTTCTCTGAAACTGGCTGCTGTTAGGTTTAAGAGTTTATGAAGCTTGGATGAGTCTTCTAATTTTTCAACTCGTTCAGCGCAGGTTCGGTAATTGTCCGCTATAAACTCCCAAAGCGTTTCTGGTTCTCCCCAAGGGCTGTCTTGTGCAACAATGGGGATACGTTGATGGAATTCCGCAATCTGTTCGGCCAGCATATCGATCCAATCTGCTTCAAATAATTGACGAGCGAGCTGTCGATCGAGTCGCTGTTCTGGATCAAATTGAGCCATGCGAACTGCATATTCAAAGGGCTCTGAGGGATCTCCTAATTTTGGAGAGTCCTCTGTGCCACTGACGGGGACGACATCAATGTAAATGTCGGGCGCTAAACGCTGATTTAGACGAAGTTCTTCCTCACAATACGTGCGTCGTTGTTCAAGCGTGCTGAAGTCTAAAAAACCAAAATTCACGGGCTTTTTGAATTTATAGGCATAGTCGCCTGTTAAAACAACCCATGAAATCGGGGTTTCTATGACTTCAATTGTCCGGCAAGGATGTGGAAAGTACTCTGAGTCCCTTAGAGTGCTGATCAGTTTATAAAACATTACAATTCTGCTGTTGCACTAAGTTATCAGGGATTATACTTGCCCGATGCAAAAAAAGAGAGTCAAAAAAAGTCAGTCGTCCGGTCGTAAAGCAAAAAAACGCCGTTCAATACTAGGATATATCCTCAGCTTGCTATTAAAGCTGAGTATTTTGGGTGTTGTATTTTGTGCTGTGTTGTTGGTTTATGTCGATGGACAGGTTCGAGAAAAATTCGAAGGCAAACGCTGGGAGCTGCCTGCGAAGGTTTACGCTCGTCCATTAGAAATCTTTGTGGGTCAATCGTTACCACAAGATCATTTGCGTAAAGAACTCAGTCAGCTTGGGTATCGAGTGGTCAGTTCTGCTTCGGGGCCAGGTACCGCAGAGTTTGCCAGTAGTCGCGTTCGAGTGTTCACGCGAGGATTTGTATTTCCTGATGAAATAGAACCATCTCGTCGGTTATTAATCGACTTTGCTCAAGGAAAAGTTCAGCGCATTGTCGATGAGAGCTCTCAGCAGCAAGTTGCCTTAGTTCGCCTTGAGCCGTCACTGATTGGCGGTATCTATCCTAGATCGAACGAGGATAGGCATCTGATTCGCTTGCAAGATTCGCCTCCGTTACTGAAAGAAGCTTTATTGGTGGTAGAGGATCGAGAGTTTTATGATCACTATGGAATATCACCCAAAGGCATGATGCGTGCAGCTATCGTTAATGCTCGCGCAGGGCGTTTTGTTCAGGGTGGGAGCACGCTGACACAGCAGTTGATTAAGAACTTTTATCTAACGTCTGATAGGACCTTGTCGAGAAAGTTATTAGAGCTACCCATGGCTTTGGCAATGGACTTCCGATATGAAAAAGATGAGATTCTTGAGGCTTATTTGAATGAGGTTTACCTGGGTCAGTCAGGTGTGCGTGCTATTCATGGATTTGGTTTGGCCAGTCAATTTTATTTTGGCCGTCCCATTTCTGAGCTTGAACTGCATCAAGTAGCTTTACTGGTTGCTTTAGTTAAAGGCCCTTCTTTTTATGATCCGCGCCGAAATCCTGAGCGAGCTAAAGCCCGGCGAGATCTAGTCATTAACTTACTGGCTGATCATAACTCTATCTCTACTGAAGAAAGAGATCTTGCCATAGCTGAGCCTCTAGGCGTGCGCGAAAGTCGTCGTATGCAGTCAGGTAATTTTCCTGCCTACATGGATTTGGTTAAGCGACAATTGTTGAAAGAGTATCGTGATGAGGATTTAAGTACGGAAGGTTTGTTGATTTTCACGGCCTTAGACCCGATTTCTCAGGCACATGCTGATGCAGCTATGTCTGAAATGCTTGCCGATCTGCAAAAACGGCATGGTGAAAGAGCGGGTGAGCTTGAAGGTGCGATGGTGGTTACTGATCCACGTACAGGTGAAGTGCTAGCCATGGTCGGTGGAAAAGATACTCGATTCGAGGGCTTTAATCGTGCTCTGGATGCTAGACGTGCGGTAGGCTCTCTGATTAAACCGGCTATTTACTTGGCAGCCATTGAGCAGGGCTATACGCTAGCAAGTGTGCTTAACGATACTCCAGTCGAGTTGCGTTTGCCCAATGGCGATATCTGGTCACCACAAAACTTTGACCGACAAAGTCACGGTGATGTGCTGTTGATCACCGCGCTGGCAAGATCATTTAATCAGTCCGCAGTGAACTTAGGATTAGAAATTGGCTTGTCCAGAGTGATTGATGTTCTAAGACGTTTAGGAGTAGAGCGTAACATTCAAGCGTTACCGTCTTTGATGCTGGGTGCTCAGGAGATGACGCCATTGGAAATGGCAGAGGTCTACCAAACGTTTGCGGCGGATGGTTTTCGTATGCCTCTGCGTTCAATTCGAATGGTGACCACGGCAGATGGACAGGAGTTATCGCGTTATCCATTCCAGTTACGTCAACAGGTCGCAGCAGAGCCTACCTACCTAATTCGTTATGCAATGCAAGAGGTTGGGAAAACAGGGACAGCAAGAAGTGCTTATCAAAAGTTACCAGCAGATCTAAACTTCGCAGGTAAAACAGGCACCAGTAATGATCAACGAGACAGCTGGTTTGCTGGATTTACCGGAAGTCGTTTAGCGATAGTTTGGGTTGGTCGAGACGATAATCGACCCTTGCCGTTTACCTCTACGGGGGGTGCGCTTCCGATTTGGACAGAATTTATGCATCAAGAAAGGTCAGAACCCTTGGTATCTAGGCGGCCTGCTAATATATCGTTACAGTGGATCGATGAGTCATCGGGACGTTTGTCCGATCCCATTTGTGAAGGTTCAAGGCAGTTGCCATTTATTCAAGGAACTGAACCGCGTGCCAGTGTAGACTGTGGGCAATTTGTTCCAGCCCTTCAGCCTTCGCCCTCAGAAAGTGACTCGGGCGGTTGGTTTAGAAATATATTTCGTTAAGGAGTCTTAAATGGATACCGGAAAATTAATGGTTGTTATCGCCGGTGGTCTGTTGCTGACAGGGTGTGCGACGTCAAACCCGTTTAGTAACATTCCAGTCGAAGACCGCTCAACGGTTAGATCTGGTCAGCCATCACAGCCAGTTCAGGTGCCTGAAGCACCCTCAGGTGTTATTGTAACGCCGATGGATCCCGGTTTGGGCGTTCGTCCACTTGAGGCTGAGCCAATTTTTAGAGAGCAGAGATCAGTGTTGCCTCCTGCTGATGAAGTGTGGCAACCCGCGATGCCGCCAGCTGATGAGGTGTGGCAACCATCTTCTCCTGCAACACAGTCCCCTTCAACACAGCCTTCGGCAAGTCAACCAGGGTCAGTCGATAATGCAGCTGTTGTGGCTCTACTAGATACGGCTAGGCAAGAGACTTCCCAGGGTGATTTGCGAGCAGCGCAAACACGTCTTGAGCGTGCTCAGCGTATTGCACCGAGAGAGCCAGAGGTTTATTTTCAGCTAGCCGATGTTAAACGTCAGTTAGGCCAGTTCATGGATGCAGAGCAGGTAGCGTTGCGCGGTGTTGATGTGGCTTCTGGGCAGTCGGCTCAGTTACGAAGACTTTGGGCGCTGGTAAGCCAAATTCGCACAGAAGTAGGGGATCTGGCTGGAGCAAATGACGCTCGCGAAGAAGCGTCACGTCACTAAAAACCTTTTGGTTACTGTCGAGAAGCAGGAGGCGAGCCTCCTGCTTCTTGCACGCGAAAATGCAGACTGGTCATCAATAATGGAATGCTAAGAGCCATCGTCAGCATGAAGAGTGCGGTGTTGCCCTCATCCATTAATAGCGGAATAGGGCTAAATACTAAACTGCCGATGGCAGTCATAACGGTTCCAGCTAAGAGTAGTAGTCGTGTCATATTAGACTGATTGGCGATACTGCTAAGTAGCAATGCGGCAATCACTAGCAAAGACAGAGTGTAGCTGTAGCTGGCGCCAAAATCAGTACGTCGAGTTAGCTCAAAAAATGCTATCAGTCCTAGTAGCCAGCGTCCCCATCCTGCCATTGACCAATGCCATCCCTTACTCATAGCAATAAATACTGTTGCTATAAAGGGTAATGAAACATAAAGAGTCAAATTCTCGGTCATTTGCAATAGCGTACTTGTATGGCTGTTTGGATCTCTTAAAAAGAGATGGCTTAGCGCATAGCCGCTAATGAAAAGACTACTCAGGGCAAACACGCGAATACGAAAGTGATGTTCTTCCTGCGCTTGTTTGTTGTAATGCAGTAGCCATAGCGCTGAGGCTAGGCTACTGATTAATAAAATGACGCTAGCAATGACTTCTTGCATGTTTTGACACTCAGCTCAATTTAGCGAAAACTCGATCAGCGGCAGCTAAGGTAGCATCTAAATCTGCCTCGCTATGTGCATTGGAAATAAAGCCAGCTTCAAATGCTGAGGGTGCAAGATAGACACCTTCTGCCAACATGCCATGGAAGAAACGACCAAATCTGGCGGTATCACAGGCTGTTGCATCAGCGAAACCTTTAATTTCCGCTGCTTCACTGAAGAAAAGTCCGAACATTCCGCCGACACAGGTGGTGGTAAACGGAATATGATGTTTATCAGCCAAGGCTTGCATCCCTTCTGTTAGGTATTCTGACTTTGCAGATAATTGCTCATGAATACCTGGCTCGCACAAAGCATTGAGCATCGCCAAACCTGCTGCCATTGCTAAAGGATTACCAGATAATGTTCCTGCTTGGTACACAGGGCCTAGTGGCGCTATGTGGGACATGATCTCTTTTTTCCCACCAAAAGCTCCGACGGGTAAGCCGCCGCCGATTACTTTTCCAAGGGTAGTCAAATCAGGTGTTACACCGTAATGAGCCTGAGCACCACCTAAAGCAACACGGAAACCTGTCATCACTTCATCGAAAATCAATACGCTACCATATTGATCACACACTTCTCGCAAGCCTTCAAGGAAACCGGGTGCTGGTGGAATACAGTTCATATTGCCGGCAACAGGTTCTACTATAATGCAGGCCACCTGATCGCCGACTTCTGCAAAGGCTTGCTTAACTGATTCAATATCGTTGAAGGTCAGTGTGATGGTATGTGTAGCCAAAGACTCTGGTACCCCAGGAGAATTAGGCTCGCCCAACGTCAGTGCACCCGATCCGGTTTTTACCAAGAGTGAGTCTGAATGGCCATGATAGCAGCCTTCGAATTTGACAATTTTATCTCTGCCCGTAAAGCCTCGTGCCAAACGTATGGCGCTCATGGTGGCTTCTGTTCCAGAGCTGACCATGCGAACCATTTCCATCGACGGAACGAGTTCGCAAACCTTGTCTGCCATGGTGGTTTCGATAGCAGTTGGTGCTCCAAATCCTAAGCCGTTATCGAGTGTTTTTCTAACAGCGTCTATCACAGGTGGAAAGGCATGGCCAAGAATCATCGGACCCCATGAGCCAATGTAGTCAATGTAACGACGGTCGTCCTCATCAAAAATATACGCACCTTTGCCGCTTTTAAAAAAAACGGGTGTGCCGCCGACACCTTTAAACGCCCTAACGGGTGAGTTAACGCCACCTGGGATGTGAACTTGGGCTGCTTGAAAAAGAGTCTCTGATCTGGACATGTCACCTATCCTTTAATGGAATAAAAACAAAATGGCAGTAAATGCTGCAGTGGTCTTGAGTATACGTGAAATCTTATTGCGCTTTAATCAGTTCGAGGCTTTGAATTTGAAATCTATCATCAGCAGTGATAGTTATACGTAAAGAGAGTGCTATCATAGCACTTTAAATAATCTGACACTGGAGTCGCGTCCGTCGGCTTGACAGTCTTGTATAGGTGGAGGTTAGGGTGATTAAAGTAGGTATCGTAGGTGGAACGGGTTATACAGGGGTTGAGCTATTAAGAATCCTGTCGGCTCACCCCTCAGTCAGCATTAAGGCAATTACCTCTCGATCAGAAGATGGTATGCCGGTCGCAGATATGTATCCCAGTCTTCGTGGGCACTTAGATTTGGCCTTCAGTGTTCCAGATTTAGATACGTTGGCACAATGTGATGTGGTGTTTTTTGCCACGCCTCATGGTGTTGCTATGAATATGACGCCAGAGTTACTGGCGCGAGGTGTCAAAGTTATTGACCTAGGTGCAGACTTCCGTATTAAAGATGTGCCGATGTGGGAGAAATGGTACAACCACACTCACACGTGTCCTGATTTGGTTGAAAAGGCAGTCTATGGACTACCAGAAGTGAATCGAGAAGCGATCAAAGGTGCAGAGCTAATTGGTTGTGCCGGCTGTTATCCGACTGCTGCACAACTGGGTTATTTACCTTTGCTGGAAAATAATCTTGTCGATACTCGTCGTTTGATTGCTGACTGTAAATCAGGTGTGAGTGGTGCAGGTCGTGGCGCGAGTGTCGGTACGTTGCTTTGTGAAGCCAGTGAAAGCGTAAAGGCCTATGGTGTGGCAGGACATCGCCATCTTCCTGAAATACGTCAAGGGCTAACCGCTATGGCAGGAAAACCCGTAGGTTTAACCTTCGTACCTCATTTAATGCCAATGATTCGTGGCATTCACACGACGCTCTATTCTGTTTTGCGTGAGCCTGTTGATCCAGGTCTGCAACAGTTGTTCGAAGAACGTTTTGCTAATGAGCCTTTTGTGGATGTCATGCCAGCGGGAAGTTGCCCAGAAACGCGTAGTGTAAAAGGGTCTAACTTCTGTCGTATAAGTGTTCATCGTCCTCAAGATGATGATACTGTGATTGTGTTATCAGTGATCGATAATCTGGTTAAGGGTGCAGCCGGTCAAGCAATTCAAATCATGAATATCATGTTTGAGCGTCCTGAAACAGAAGGCTTGCAGCAAGTAGCATTAATGCCTTAATGACAATATCTACTGCATTTAGAAAGATGGTAATAGTTGACCAATTTAGTTGGTTAAGGCAGAATGCAAGCCTGTTTCTGGAGTGGTAGGGTTATGTCACAGACAATGCAACAAGCCGATTTAACCTTCACGGTGTCAGCGGCAACTAAAGTTAGATCCTTGATGGATGAAGAGGAAAACGATAATTTAAAGTTGCGTGTGTATATCACAGGTGGTGGTTGTGCAGGGTTTTCTTACGGCTTCACTTTTGATGAAGAACAAGCCGAAGATGACACTGCCATTGTCACTGAAGGCGTTACTTTATTGGTAGACCCGATGAGTTATCAGTACCTTGTAGGTGCAGAAGTCGACTATAAGGAAGGTCTGCAAGGGGCGCAGTTCTCTGTCAGAAATCCAAATGCAGCGACCACTTGCGGTTGTGGCTCTTCATTTTCCATCTAGCTCTAGCACATGATGATCTTCTATCTAGCTTGAACTTTACTGCTCAAGCTAGATAGATTCCCCCCAAAATTCTTTCTCCTTTTGCGCCAGTCACTTCGGCAAGGTTACCGCTTTGATGGTTTAACGTTCTATAGGCTAACCAAGCAAAGGCACAAGCTTCGACCCAATCTGGATGTAGGCCTAGGACATCTGTTGATTGAACTTGAGTGTTGAGATGAAGGCTAAGTCTATCTAGCAGAAACTTGTTATGACTACCGCCACCGCAAATATAGATTTCTGGCTCAGTCAGTGAATGACTAAGAATGGCATGAGTAATGGATTTAGCCGTAACTTCCGTGAGCGTGGCTTGAATATCTGCATCTGTCATAGGCTTCTGATGATTATCTGAGAGAGTTTGCGCAAGTTGCTGCTGTATCCACTTCGCATTGAATAGTTCTCTTCCGGTACTTTTTGGAAACGGTTCATTAAAGTAGGGCTCAGACATAAACTGCTCAAGTAAAGCCGTATGGATACTGCCGCTAGCAGCCCAATCACCATCGGCATCATAAGACAGGCCTCGTTGTTGGGCTATCCATGAATCCAGTAATACATTGCCAGGCCCCGTGTCATAACCCACGACCACTTCATCTAAGCTGGCAGGTAAAAGGGTAATATTGGCCATGCCGCCAATATTGACTATTACGCGGTTGCGTCCACAAGAATGAAAGCATTGATAATGAAACGCAGGAACTAGCGGAGCGCCTTGACCACCAGCCGCAAGATCGCGACGACGAAAGTCGGCAACGGTAGTAATTCCGGTTAACTCAGCAATCACATTAGGATCACCAATTTGCAACGTGTATCCTTTGTGAGGGCGATGTCGGATGGTCTGTCCATGACTACCAATCGCGCAAACGACACTAGGATCAATAGAAAATTTGTCTAAAAGAGCAAGGCAGCTATTTGCAAACAGTTTTCCAAGTAATGGATCTAGGTCAGCTAAAACCTCAATTTCATGATCGCCAGATGAATTCAATTGCAGTATCTGTTTGCGAATATGATTGGGTAATTCACTGCTTAAGCTTCCTACCAGCTTTGGTTTGCCTTGCGGAAAATTAACCAATACAACGTCTATCGAGTCGAGACTGGTTCCTGACATCAAGCCAATAAAAAACTCAGAAGTGTTCATGAAGAGTCCTTAACTAAGAGAACGTATCTATCAATACTGCTAATTGATTGATGCTAACAGAAATAGTGAAAACAAACAGTGGGATTTGGCTTTATGGCCTTAGAGGCGTTAGAATGCGCGGCTCTGAATAACTTTTCCGGACAGATGGATGATGACTAAGCAACCTTTGATCGAAGATTTAAAAGCACGTGGCCTAATTGCACAAATGACAGATGAAGCTGCACTGGTGGCTCACTTAAATGAGCAGGTCGTGACGCTTTATTGTGGCTTCGATCCGACCGCAGACAGTCTTCATCTTGGCCATCTCGTTCCACTATTGATGCTGAAGCGATTTCAAGATTACGGGCATCGGCCCATCGCATTGGTAGGTGGTGCGACGGGTATGATTGGTGACCCCAGTTTTAAAGCTCAAGAGCGTCAGTTGAACTCTACTGAAGTGGTTCAGCAATGGAGCGAAAAACTAAAGCAGCAAATCAGTCAATTCATACGTTTTGATGCGGGTGAGGATGGTGCCATTCTGGCTAATAACTATGATTGGACAGCTGGCGTTGATGTGCTTAGTTTTCTCCGCGACATTGGAAAGCACTTTACAGTCAATAAAATGATTGCCAAAGAGTCTGTCCGTCAACGCATTGAGCGTGAAGATTCTGGTATTTCGTTCACAGAATTTACTTATCAGATTCTTCAATCCTACGATTTTCAAGTGCTAAATGAGCGTTTTGGATGCTCGTTGCAAATTGGAGGCTCGGATCAGTGGGGTAATATCACCAGTGGTATTGATCTGACTCGTCGTATGAATGGCAAACAGGCGCATGGATTAACCTTGCCGTTGATAACAAAATCAGATGGTACTAAGTTTGGCAAAACAGAAGGGGGAGCTGTCTGGCTGTCACCCAATAAAACGTCTCCTTATGCC
Source organism: Nitrincola schmidtii (assembly GCF_008973715.1). Classification (GTDB taxonomy): domain Bacteria; phylum Pseudomonadota; class Gammaproteobacteria; order Pseudomonadales; family Balneatricaceae; genus Nitrincola; species Nitrincola schmidtii. The sequence goes on along the minus strand of NZ_WBOL01000018.1, from coordinate 1,099 downwards.
TTTTACCAGTTTTGGTTACAAACGCCTGATGCTGACGTTTATCGCTTCCTAAAGTTTTTTACGTTTTTAGATGTGGCGGAAGTGGATGAGATTGAGGCAAGAGACAAGGCTGCAGAAGGGCGTCCTGAAGCGCAGCGTATCCTTGCGGAAGAAGTGACGCGGTTAGTGCATGGCGATCAAGCTTTAGAAGGTGCTCGCAGAATTACAGAAGCTTTGTTTTTAGGAGATGCACAGTCTTTGTCGGAGACAGATTTCGAGCAATTGCAATTGGATGGACTTCCAGCAACTCAATTGCTGAATGATCTGACAGAAATGCCATTAACAAGTTTGTTAGTAGATGCTGGCGTAGCCAGTAATGGCAAGCAAGTTAAGGATGCATTACAGCGCCAAGCAGTCATTATTAATGAGACAGAGTGTGGTATGGCGCAAAACATGGACACGAAGAGTCTATTTGCTGCGGAAAATGCTCGTTATGGAAGATTTTTCTTAGTCAAATTGGGTAAGAAAAAACATCATCTTTTCTACGTCTAGTTAGAAAAGCGTAAAAAATTAAAAAAGATTGGTTGTGTATGTTGATCTTTTAAAATTTCATCTGTAATATTCGCGCCTCGCTTGAGAGATCAAAGGCAAATGCCTAGATTAATCAGCGAGGTAGTATTAGTTTAAGTTATTGATTGTAAATTACTTAAACAAAGGTTTTGGAAAAATTGTTAAGAAATTTTTTAAACAAAATGCTTGACAATAAAATTAAAACCTTTAAGATACGCACCTCGCTTGAGACAACAACCCAACACATCGGGTTGCACAGAGATCTCAAGCCGCTCTTTAACAAATTAATCAGGTAATGCGTGTGGGCGCTTGTTCAGGTTAGGCATTAAAGCTTAATCGAGAATAAGCAACCTATATGTGAATTCATTTAGATGTAGATGTAAGTTCTTGAGCATGAATTAGATGACGCTTGTTGGCTTAGGCTGATGAGTTGTTATCGACAGTTTTTTAAACTGAAGAGTTTGATCATGGCTCAGATTGAACGCTGGCGGCAGGCCTAACACATGCAAGTCGAGCGGTAGAAAGTAGCTTGCTACTTTTGAGAGCGGCG
>NZ_WBOL01000017.1 GCF_008973715.1 Nitrincola schmidtii | reverse complement strand
ACATCGCAGAAGCCGATACGCTAGAGAAACTCGAACAACTCTTGCCATGGAATGCTCCGCTTGAGAAAGCTTCAAAAAAAGTGACTCAGTACAGCTAGGGGTAGAGTGCTGATTTATTGGCACTTACAGTCGTCCTGTAAGGATCGATGGAGGCAAGTGCTTGCCGAAGCAGATAGAGTTAAGAAAAAACATCTTTTAACCCTAGAAGCAGCAATAAGTAAAAGTCAAACAGACGAGATGCAATCAAAGCAGCTGCAATTGGTTATTCCTAAAGCGCTACATGATTCGTATCTAGAGGAACAGAAAGCTTGGCTTCTGTCTGTTTCCGACTTCTCGTCGTATGTACTGGAAAGGCAGATAAATTAAAGAAATTTAAATCTAAATAGTAAGTAGCATGATTGGTGACTGTAAAAAATCATGCTACATCTGAATAATTGTGAATTACTGACTAGGATATCGACCCCATCTGTACCCTTGCATAGTCATACAACTATTAACAAGATTATTCCTTTCAGAAACACTTTCAATTTTGTTCATGCCAACTTTGAACTCACATTCAGCATGTGCATTCTGTGCCTGATGAAAACTTATGCCATCTTGATACCAAAATGTCCTTGATGGAGGGTTGCCATTGCATCCGGTTATAATTAAAGCACCTGCAATCAATCCTATGGCTTTTTTCACAATAAACTCCGTTAATGTCTGAAAAATCCTAACAAAAACAAAGACATTACACTTTTGTCGGCCCTTGATCAAGTCCAAAATTTGATAATTAAAACAATTTAATAGTCGTATTTTTTAGTTAATATATTGAAAATAATATGTTTTTTCGGTTATTTAAATCAATTTTTCAATATCTCTTGCCAGAAATTATAGGCCATTGACGATATGAATTTCTTTCTTTATGGTGACTCTTATAAATGACATCAGAGGCGTATGGTATCGATAAGTTTGGCAAAAATGGCCTGAAGTATGGATGGATAAACAGTGTCCCTCCCTGACCGCCACTTACTTATTAATCAATAAGTTACGTCAAACTTTATCGAAGACTACATGATTGCTCTCTGGTGTGCCACTTAACGGTGACACTTGGGGTAAAAATTTATGCCAACTTCGATTCCACATACCTACCGAAAACCCAGCAGTGCGATGGACTAATCAAACTTCACAAAGCACGAAATGACAAAAATGTAATCTACCCGTCATGTTTCAGAAAGACGTGAACGACTAATATGAATGTGAAACTATTCAATAAGGAGTTCGTCATGCGTAAAGTACTTATATTAGGTGGATTATTGGTCGCATCAACAGCGGCATTTTATGTCTTTGCAGGCAGCCATCAGCAAGCAGGGCATCATGGTCACCATGGGCATCATGGCAGTAGCCCAACTCAAGAGTCAGTCTCTGCTTCTGTAGCCGCGTACCAAGCGATTAACGATCAAATGCATTCTGCCATGAGTATCGAGTTTACAGGTGATGCAGATATCGATTTTGTTCGTGGTATGATTCCCCACCATGAAGGTGCAGTAGAGATGGCCAAAGTGGTGTTAGAGCATGGTAGTGATCCAGAGATACGTGCTTTAGCTGAAGCTGTTGTTGAAGCACAAGAGGAAGAGATCGAAATGATGCGTCGCTGGCTTGCCGAAAGAGGGCTTGATTAATCTAAATGAAAATACTGATTGTCGAAGATGAACATAAAACCGGAGACTATCTTCGTCAAGGATTGAGCGAAGCGGGTTTTGTGGTTGATCTGGCCCGAGACGGTATCGATGGTATGCACTTAGCACTGACAGGCGAGTATGACCTGTTAGTGCTGGATATCATGTTACCGGGTATCGATGGTTGGGGGATTCTTCAAGCGGTACGTCGAGCAGAATTGGAAATGCCCATTCTTTTTCTAACGGCAAGAGATAGGGTTGAAGATCGCGTGCAAGGATTAGAAATGGGTGCAGATGATTATCTGATTAAACCCTTTGCCTTCTCCGAGCTGCTCGCCAGGATTAGAAGTTTATCGCGTCGCGGCAAAAGTAAAACTATCGACAATTTTTACATTGCGGATTTAGAACTCGATATTGCCAAACGTCGTGTCACTCGCAGCGGTCAAAGAATCGACTTAACTGCAAAAGAGTTCAGCCTACTAGAATTACTGTTAAGGCGTCGAGGCGAAGTGCTTTCTCGTTCCCTCATTGCTTCACAAGTCTGGGATATGAACTTTGATAGTGATACCAATGTAATTGATGTTGCCGTTCGTCGTTTGCGCGCTAAAGTGGATGAGCCTTTCGATCCGAAACTCATTCGGACCGTCAGGGGAATGGGCTACGTTATCGAGGTTGATGAGGTGTGAAGCGATCCTTGTCCCTCACGGCACGATTAGCCTTTCTGTTTGCTTCCATGGCCTGTGGTTTGTTAGTACTGATGGCGATTTTCATCGATCGAAGTGTCTCAGCTCATTTTGATGAACTGGATCTCTATGATTTATCAACAAAACGGGTTCAGCTTGAAACCTTAATGAGTCAAATCACCTCTGATGATGAGCTTGAACGACTGCCAAGTCGTATTCATGATGCCTTTGTAGGTCGTGATACCGTTGCTTTGTTGATTAATGTCACTCAACCATCATGGCAATATGCTTTAAACGCCGATAGATTCAGTCATATTCAAGACAACCTTCAAAATTCTCAGGATTCGTTTCTAAAATGGGAGACAGCAGAGGGCGTTCGTTTTATTGGCCAAGCCACTAGGTTAAAGATTGAAGCATTCAGCTCATCTGACATGAATCTGTTGATTGGATTAGATATTTCTCATCATGTCCATTTTTTAAATCAGCTAAGACTCTATCTAGGTATTGGTATATTGGGAGCGACAGGACTGGCCGGATTACTGGGTTGGCTTGTCGCACATAAAGGACTGGCACCTATCCGCAGAGTTGCTTCAACTGCTCGTCGACTCTCTGCTAAACGACTAGAAGAGCGTCTTTCGAGCGATGACGCGCCTACCGAAATGCAAGAACTGGTGGAAGCATTTAATGGTATGTTAGAGCGCTTAGAAGCATCATTTCGTCGATTGAATGAGTTTTCTGATGATATTGCCCATGAGTTAAGATCACCCGTTTCTAACTTAATGACTGAAACGCAGGTTGCACTTTCCCGTGCGCGATCTGCTGAAGAGTATCGTGAAGTTCTACATTCCAATTTGGAAGAGTTTGATCGCTTAGCACGAATGATTGCGGATATGTTGTTTTTAGCGAAAACGGAAAATGGGCTACTGCCAACGCCCTTGCAAACGGTTCGATTGGAACATGAAGTCAGCGCTTTATTCGAATTCTATGAAGCTCTTGCTGAAGAGAAGCAGCTACCGCTCATTCTTGAGGGGCAGGGGAGTGTGATCGGTGAGCCGCTGATGTTGCGAAGAGCGTTATCTAATCTGCTATCAAATGCTATCCGTCATACCCCAGCAGGGGGTGAGATTTTTATTAAGATTCACCCACAAGACAGCGGTGTCAGACTGACCATCAGTAATCCGGGTGAGCCCATTCCCTCGGATCAAGTTTCACGTATATTCGAGCGTTTCTATCGTGTTGATCCATCCCGATCAAGGCAAGGAGATGGATCAGGGCTGGGTTTATCGATCACTCGTTCCATTGTTGAAGCGCATGGTGGTCAAATTTCTGTAGAATCTAGCCAGTTAATGACCACTTTTACAGTAAATTTTCCTCGGTAAACCCAAGTGCTTGCAGAACCTTCAAAAAATCCAACTTTCGATTTGAGTCGTAATAAATGACAAAATTAACGAGAGATACGCTATGCAACAGCACCCTGACGAACACTCACGTATTATTGAAATGGCATGGGAAGATCGCACACCCTTTGAAGCCATAAAGTTACAGTTTGGTTTGTCTGAACCCGAAGTGATATCCATGATGCGATCAAGTCTTAAACCCTCTAGCTTCAGACTGTGGCGGTCTCGTGTCAATGGACGAAAAACGAAGCATCTCCAGTTACGCAGTCCTGAAGTGAAGCGTGGTTATTGTTCAAGACAGTATAAACACCGATAAGCTGTTCTATCTTCATACCTATTTATACGAAAGCCCTTTAAAATACTTTCATCATAAATGGATGAACTGAAGGTTATTGGAATGCTACGTTTTCTAGGCAATGTGATTTGGATTGTGTTCGGTGGTTTTGTTATGGGGGTTGCATGGTGGCTAGCAGGACTGCTTGCACTGATCACCATTATTGGAATTCCCTGGGCACATTCTTGTTTTGTGTTAGGTCTGTTTGCATTTTGGCCTTTTGGTCGACAAGCGGTAAATCGTCGAGAGATTAAAGGTACCGATGACATAGGTACAGGCTGCTTGGGGCTGATAGGTAATATTATTTGGTTTATTTTTGCAGGTATTTGGTTAGCCATCGGCCATCTCACTGCAGCATTGCTGTGCTTTATCACGATTATCGGCATCCCTTTTGGGGTTCAGCATATAAAACTCGCATTGATCGCATTAGCACCTGTCGGCCAAACGGTTGTAGAAATCGATAGGCAGCGATGGGATTGATCATAGATCTATGATAGAGAAATATTCTGCTACACTCATCTTTTCGATACATGGTTTTTATTTTTAAATGAGACTGTCAGTTTGAGTAAGAGTCTAATTGTTGTCGTTGTTTTACTTCTAAGCGGTTTGTTATTAACTGCTGGGGTTGAGTTATACGATCGTGGACGACATGACAAAGTGACACTTAACAAATTATCTGAACAGCTAGCGACTCCTGCTTATCAACTAGAGACCAGCCTAAAATCTATCATTGAGGTCAATGAGTTTTTTGCCAGGTTATTAAATGATAATCCGAATATAAATACTAGAATGTTGGCTAGTTTTGCTGAGGAGTGGATTAATAAAAACCCTTTGGTTACCAGTGTATCATCATCTAAAGAGTATCTTGTTGATTTTGTGTACCCTTTGCGGGGAAACGAAAGACTTATTAATTTAGATTACAGGCTAAGGCCTGAGCATATTGAAGCTATTCAATTAGCCTTGATCACCAATAATACTGTCGTTGAAGCGCCTATACGTTTGTTACAAAATGGTCGTGTGGGCGTTATTATCAGCTCTCCCTATAAGCTCAGTTCTGTTCAATCCCTAAGAGGTATTTCTTGGGGTATGACATCCATGACTGTTGATTTGAACAGTCTCTTGAATGAAACGGGTTTTTTAAATCCTGCTTTAGATTTTAACATCACAGTAAGAAAACTTCATGATAGTCAGCAATTTGTCGACATTGTTGGGAATTCAAGAAATTTAGGGCGTTTGTATGTCAGCCAAACCATTGATCTACCAAATGGTCAATGGGAGTTGCTTGCTTCTGAAAAGGTTATTTCTTCCTATAGTGTTTTTCGCATAGGTCTAATACGCTCTATCGGCATTATTATGACTTTAACAACTATTTTTGTTTTGTTGAGGTATTTAAGTCGTCCTTCTTTGCTTAAAAATGGTGATTCGAATTATGTTTCAGATAATACCTTTACGTTTAAGAGTATTATCCGCTTGTGTTTAATTATTCCGTTCACCTTGATTATCGTAATGTCCAATATCTTTTCTTATAAAGCTTCTATGAAAAGTGCTGAGCAACTTAAGCAGGCTCAGATATTCGAGATTTCTGCTCAGTTGCATGAGAAAGTGAAGGAGTTCTTTACCATCCCTAGCCGTATTTTGATCTTTAACGCCGAACAATTTCGTTTAGGTCTTATCGATCTTGATAGGCCGGATCAAATGTTACAAAGCTTTCATTTACAGCTTCGTCAACATCCGCTTCTCACTTTTTTATCGGTTGGTACGGTTAAGGGCGAATATTTTGCAGCTAGCCAACCCCCCAGAGGAGAAGATAGGTCTGTACGTATCATTTATGCCACGATTGCTAATGACCGTATCATCAGAATTTATCAAGCTGATGATTTGGGGCAGCGAAGCGAATTATCATCTGTCGGAAATGAATATTTTGATGCGCGTACACGGCCTTGGTTTAGGTCAGCGATTGCGTCAGACACGGTGCAATGGTATCCGATTTATAGATACTTGATTAAAGACTTAGAGGGGATTTACGACACCCTTGGATTCGGTATGTCCGCTGTGATAAGGGGACTCGAGCAGGAACCGATAGGTGTGATTACAGCGGACGTGGCTTTATCTCAGGTTGATGAGTTTCTAGCAAGTTACATGGCACGCTTAAACGGCATTGCTTTTATAGCGGAGAAACCAAGTCTAGAATTAATAGCAAGTTCTGCAGCAGAGCCAACTTTCTTTTTTAGTGGTAACCAAACACTCAGAGTGACGATCTCTGAAAGTAGTAATCCTGTGATTCGCCATATAGGGAATAGGATTGAAACAGCTGAGTCGAATTTCGGTACTGAGTTTATCAACATTAATAATGAACGATATTTAATTGATTGGCAGATAATTCACATACCTAATGGCCCGCAGTTTACGATTGGCGTTGCATTACCTGAAAGTCATCTTGTTTCACCAGCACGAAGTGTGTTGTTAACAAATGTCATATTAACACTGTTTCTTTGGGGTGTTATGTTGATCACTACGCTTCTGCTTACACGTTGGTTTGCCAATCCAATGCACTCTTTGAATGATTGGTTGGCTGGCATCATGTCGGGCGATTGGAATGTTAAGCCTCCCATCGCAAGTCGATTCAAAGAACTTGAAGATATTCGTCGATCGACGGGTTTAATGGCTCAGTCTTTTAAGCAAACTATTGATACGTTAGAAATTAGTCTCAAAGAAAAAACTAAGTTGCTTGACGATACTGAGCAGCAGTTAAAAGAGATGTCGACCTCTGATCCAGTCACGAGTATGGCTAATAAGCATTATTTTGAGCGATTTTTTTCTCAAGAATGGTCAAGAGCGGAGAGAAGTCGTCAATCTATGGCAATAATGTTACTGGAGTTAGATGATTTTGATCTTTACCTAGATCTATTTGGTGACCTAGATGGAGTGGAAGCACTGCAGCAGATCGCAAAAGTACTGAATGACTCGCTTATGTCGTCTATTGATTTAGTGGCTCATTTAGGAGTGGGTCAGTTTGCGATCATCACACCCAGTACTGAGTCAGAAAATGCAATGATTCTCGCTGAAAATATACTCCGAGGCATCGAGTATCAAGGAATAGTTCATCCTAAATCAGAATCTGGGGTGTTTACGGCTTGTGTTGGCGTGGGTGTATATCAAGGGGGAAGTGATATTACCCCTGAAACGTTTATTGAATCGATTGAAGATGCTCTTAAACAAGCGAAAGCTGAGGGTAATAATCGAGTAGTATTAGCGGATGATGTGGCTCACTAAGGTATTTCTTTCCCTGTGAGCCACTGTCTATTTAATCGATTAAAAATATCGCCAAGCGCCTAGGTCCATGCGCACCCATTTGTAGTTTTTGTTCAATATCGGCACTGCGCGATGGGCCAGTGATCATATTGACCGTTCTGGGCATCTTGCCTTGGTTCAGCTCGCGCACTTTAGCCCAGGCTTCTTCATACACGCCGACAATGTCGCTGCGGTTTAATACCACTAAGTGGTTGTCAGGTAGAAAGTTCAACGTGGTTGGGCTGTCAGGGCGCGAATACAGCATTAGCGTGCCGGTTTCAGCAATACCCAAAAAAGCAGTGGTTAAACTGGCGAGATCTCCCGCCTGCGCAACCCCAGTTCGGATATGAATAGTTTCAGGCAGTTTTTTACAGAGTTCAGGTAGTGGCGCGTCAACAGCTGCAACCAGATCTGTTATAGAGTATTGATCGAGCCACTCAGCAATGGCGCTGGGCAGTGCTTTTAAACTGTTTAATTCGATCACATCTGCGGCTGCTTCACGAGCCATATCTATGAATAATTGCTGGCACTCTTTCTCAGGAATCTGTGCGCGAGCCGGTATTAAGTTCGCTTTATGGGCTGCTATTCTGGATGCAACAGCATCACGGTCAGCAGCGCTGGGCTCAGTGCGACCTAATCCACGTCTGATTTGACCTAAAATCTCTGCTTTGCTCATGATGAAGCTCCATTTTTTTGCTTTTCAGACCACAGCTGCATAAAGGTTTTGTCACTAGGCGCAGGCATATCTCGTCCATCCGTCCAGCCACTAGCGAGCGGCAGTTTGTTTATGCGAGCTTTTTTTCCAGCTAGAGTTCTAAGTGCAAGATTACTAAAGCTACTCAATTGTCGATACAAAGCGGGGCGCTTGGCAAAGAACCCCCATACGCCAATACCCCATCGTGCTGCTTTAGGTGTCAGGTGTTTTTCAAATTCATTGCGACGCCAGTAGCGCATCAGCTTAGGCAGCGGGATTCGAACAGGACAGACGGATTCACACTTGCCACAAAAGGTGGATGCGTTGGGAAGTAGAGCGCCTTTTTCAATACCAATCATTTGAGGGGTCAGTACCGAGCCCATAGGACCTGGATAGACCCATCCATAACTATGCCCACCGACAGCACCGTAAACAGGGCAGTGATTCATACAGGCAGCACAGCGAATGCATCGCAGCATCTCTCGCAGTTCTGATGCAATCATCTCACTGCGACCGTTATCCACTAGAACAACATGGTACTCTTCTGGACCATCTTGATCGCCTTCACGACGAGGCCCAGTAGATAACGTGTTATACACGGTAAATTCTTGCCCAGTAGCAGAGCGTGCCAGCAGGCGTAAAAACAACGTCATATCTTCCAAAGTAGGAACGACTTTTTCAATCGAGGTCACCACTATGTGGGTTTTGGGCAGAATCTGTGTCAGGTCGCCATTACCCTCGTTCGTCACAATAATACTGGAGCCTGTCTCGGCAACCAGAAAGTTCGCGCCGGTAATACCGACGTCCGCCGCCACAAATTTGTTGCGTAACTCTTCACGCGCTTCTTGCATCAGTACCGCTGGGTCCATCGACTTGGGCTTATGGTGATTGGCGTGGAAGGTTTCAGAGACATCTTCAAGGTTTAAGTGAATGGCTGGTGCGATAATATGGCTGGGGTGCTCACCACGCAGTTGCAAAATATACTCACCTAAATCGGTTTCAACCGGGGTGACGCCGTTAGCTTCCAAATATTCGTTCAGATTGATTTCTTCGGTGACCATCGACTTGCCTTTGGTCACGGTACGCGCATTCTTTTCTTGGCAAATTTTTAGAATCGTTTTACGTGCATCTTCCGAGGTGCGACACCAGTGAACATGGCCACCGTTCTCTAATACCTTGGACTCAAAAGCTTCAAGGTAGATGTCTAGGTTTTCGATGATGTGATTTTTTAAGTCACGTGCTTCATCACGCAGTTGATCAAATTCGGGTAAGCGTGCCATGGCAGTGGCGCGTTTGTGTGGAAAGCCTGTTTTAACGTTACCCAGTGCTTTTTGCAGGCCGACATCCTGCAGGGCAATACGCGCGTTTTGCTTAAAGTCGGGGCTGGTAATTTGCATGGTTTTCTCCAGTTATCCGGCTTTAACCGATGATTGAGCTTCGCCGAGGGCAGGCTGGTCGGTCATGCCTGCTAAAATTTCGACCACATGACGTACTTCAACCGCATGGCCTTCACGTTGCAGTTTGCCTGCCATATTCAGTAAACAGCCAAGGTCGCCGCCTAGTAAGGTTTTCGCACCGGCATCGACGATGTTTTGTGTTTTATTGCCCACCATACGATTGGATATGTCTGGGTATTTAACGCAGAATGTGCCACCAAAGCCGCAGCAGGTTTCACTTTCTTCCATCTCTTTTAACTCGACACCGTCGACTTGTGCAAGCAATTGGCGAGGTTGGGCTTTGATGCCCAGTTCACGAAGTCCAGAACAAGAGTCATGATAAGTCACACTGCCATTAAACGTGGGTGCGGTTGCATCAACCTTGAAGTCATCGATCTTCAGAACATCGACCAGAAAGCTAGTAATCTCAAAAGCGCGCTTTTTTAAATCTTCAGCGCGAGCTTTCCATGGGTCATTGTCTTCAAACAATTCAGGATAATGATGCAGCATACCAATGCAGGAACCAGATGGAGCAACGACATATTCAAAGCCATCAAACGCAGCAATGGTTTGACGGGCAATATCGGCACTGGTGCTATAGTCACCGGTATTAAAAGCGGGTTGGCCACAACAGGTTTGTTGAGAGGGTACCTCGACTCTACAGCCAGACTGTTCAAGCAGTTTAATGGTGGCAAAGCCCACTTCTGGACGATACAGATCAGCAAGGCAAGTGATAAACAAGCCCACGACAGGTTGATTCTTATTTGTATTCACGCTCTATCCTCAAAGGGTCACACATCCATACACGATAGGTGATAAATCGTCTAAAATAAATGCAAAGTCTTAAACTGGTCTTACCAAATGACGATTCCTCCTCAATTGACAGCAAAAGAGCGTTTGCAGCAGTTTCTGATGAAACAGATTGCAGCGGGTGAGTTGATACCCGGTAACTCGCTTCCATCTGAGCGAAAGTTGGCATCCGATTTCCAACTATCACGTAATTCTGTTCGAGAAGTCATGCAGTCTCTGCAGCAAAATAATTTGGTTGAAACCACCCAGGGTGGCAGAAGTCGATGTCAAAATTTGCTGCAGCCTCATTTGGAGATGCCTAAATCGGTGGAGATGAGCCTTGCGCTACAATTAGACGTGATGGAAATGCGAGCATTCTTAGAGGGTGAAGCGGCCTACTATTGTGCCTTGCGTGCGACGGATGAGCAGTTACGCCTGTTAAAAATTGAATATCAAGCGATGCAGCAGCGCCGAAGAGGGCAATCTACCTTGCATAAGGCGAAAGCGGATTTAACCTTTCATATGATGATCGCAGAGTCGAGTCATCATCTACTGTTGATCAGCTTTAGCCAGTTATTTTATGCGCGTTACTTTAATGCCATTCATGAAGTGTTATCGACCACGCTGAAACGCTATGGCCGTTATCCTGACGGGATTGGACGGCAGCACGAGAAGATTCATAAAGCCATTCAAGCGCGCAATGCAGAGCAAGCGCGCTTGGAAGCCAGTGAACATATTTTATATACCCGCCGCTTGCTTGAAGCCAGTTGAGCTGGCTTCAGGGCTGCGAGCAAATGCATTTAGGACTGCCTGCAAGGTTGCCGCAGAAGTGTCTTCCGCAATTGTGACAGCCGAGTAAGTCATGCCTGCAACGCTCAACGCAACACAGGCTTGGGCTAAGGCATGAGTTCCTTGGGTCAACGCCCGTTCATCAAACTGAGTCACCTCAATGTGCACTCCAAAGCGTTTTTCTAACGCATGGACTAAGGCTTCAACAGCACCACTGCCTTGTCCTTCAAACGGTGGTTGTTGACCATCGACATTAAAATGACCTTTGACCACACCTTCGGTGGTGTGAATGTCGTAGCCTTTTAATGTCCAACCTGCAACGGCATCATGGAAATGTTCATCAAACAGTGACTTGATCTGTAAAGAAGTGATCTCTTTGCCGGTTTTCTCAGAGGCGTTTTGTACCACGCGGCTAATTTGACTGTGCATCCACTTGGGCAATTCCACCCCATAATCACGCTCTAATATTAAAGCGACTCCACCTTTACCACTTTGGCTGTTGATGCGAATCACGGCTTCATATTCGCGGCCAATATCACGCGGATCAATCGGTAAGTAAGCCACTTCCCAGTGCGTTAATTGATGTTTTTCGTGATAGTTAATCGATTTGCGAATGGCGTCCTGATGGCTACCTGAAAAAGCGGTATAGACTAACTCGCCAGCCCATGGATGACGTGCGGCAACCGGCAACTCGGTGCAGTATTCAACCACTTGGATAATCTCTTTGATATTAGAGAAGTCCAGTTCGGGGTCGATGCCTTGAGAATACAGGTTCATGCCCATGGTAACGATGTCCATATTACCGGTACGCTCACCATTACCCAACAGGGTGCCCTCAATACGATCAGCACCGGCCATGACACCCAATTCTGCCGCAGCAACACCGCAGCCACGGTCATTGTGAGTGTGTAAGCTGATGATGACTTGCTGGCGTTGCGCTAAGTGGCGACAGAAGTATTCGATCTGATCCGCAAATACATTAGGCGTCGACATTTCCACCGTTGCTGGCAAGTTGATAATGACGCGACGACCTGTTTCTGGCTGCCACTCGGCAATCACCGCATCACAGACTTCAACGGCATAGTCTAATTCTGTACCGGTAAAGCTTTCTGGTGAGTACTGAAACTGCCATTCAGTTTGCGGATAGCGCTCTGAATATTCTTTGACCCAGCGAGCACCTTGAACGGCGATCTGCTTAATACCATCGCGGTCTAAACCAAACACCTGTTCACGCTGTACGGTGGAGGTGGAATTGTAAACATGCACAACGGCTCGTTTTACATTTTCCAAGGATTCATAGGTGCGAGAAATTAGATCTTCACGCGCCTGAGTGAGCACTTGAATGGTGACATCATCAGGAATCAGATCGTCTTCGATTAACTTGCGCACAAAGTCAAAGTCAGGCTGAGAGGCAGAAGGAAAGCCCACTTCTATCTCTTTAAACCCCAGTTTCACCAATAGTGTGAACATGCGTGTTTTTTGTTCAATGTTCATCGGATTGATTAGCGCTTGATTACCATCGCGAAGGTCAACACTACACCATAATGGTGCTTGTGTGATCTGCTTGTCCGGCCAAGTGCGATCGGTCAAGCGCACTGGGGTAAAGGGACGATATTTGCGATGGTCAAACATAATAAAATCCTGTCAATCGAAACGTTGATGTATAGAACATAGTTTACGCTGATTGTTGCGCAATAGCTTTGCGAAATGTGTCTAAAAAAGATTTATTCCGCAATGAAATTGAATCAAAAGTTATATATAGTTATTAAAAATTGCGAAATAAGTGGAGTAGTTGAAAGATGCATGTTGAATTAGACCGTTACGATGTGAAGATTTTACAGATACTTCAGCAAGATGCCTCGATCTCTAATCAAGAGCTTGCCGATCGCATTGGATTAACCGCTGCTCCCTGCTCAAGACGGGTAAAGCATTTAATAGATACCGGGGTCATTGAACGCCAAGTGGTTAGAGTCAATGAACGAAAAGTAGGCTTAAACTTGATTGCTATGCTACATATTATTATGGATAAGCATATTCCTGAGCGATTTGAAGCGTTTGAAGCTGCCATCGCAGAAATACCTGAAGTGATGGAATGCTATCTGATTACTGGGCATGACGCTGACTATCAGTTGAAAGTTGCCGTAGCGGATATGGACAGCTATCACGACATCTTGTTGGGAAAAATTACCCGAATTATGGGTGTCAGTGGTGTTAAGTCATCTTTTATTATGAGAAAGGTGGTTGATACAACGGCGGTACCTTTACGCTATGTTTAAATCTCTTTACCGGGGATCGTGAATGCAGAGCAGTGTACTTTCCAGAAGAGGTAAGTTTGATGACTAAATCTGAACTTAAAGCATTGGCTTTATCGCTACCCAAGGCAGAGTTGCATCTTCACATTGAAGGCAGTCTAGAACCTGAGTTGATGTTTACCTTGGCTAAACGCAATGGTATTCGGCTTTCTTATGCCTCGGTTGAAGAGATTCGTCAGGCGTATCAATTTCAAAATCTACAAGAATTTCTGGATCTTTATTATCAAGGTATGTCGGTTCTGCAGACCGAACAAGATTTTTATGATCTCACGTGGGCTTACTTACAGCGTATTCATCAGGAAGGTGTTGTTCATACCGAGATCTTTTTTGACCCTCAGGGACACCTGGAACGAGGTATTTCATTGGAGACGCAAATCCAAGGCATACATAAGGCATTAGTCAATGGACGTTCTGAATTAGGTATTAGCTTCAAGCTGATTATGTCTTTCCTGCGTCATCTATCCGAGCAAAGTGCTTTTGAGACATTAGCATTAGCCATGCCTTGGTTAAGTGTTATTGATGGTGTTGGTCTTGATTCGTCGGAGGTAGGTCATCCGCCAGAGAAATTTACTCGAGTATTTGCTAAGTGTCGTGAGCTAGGTTTGCGTGTGACCGCGCATGCAGGCGAGGAAGGCCCACCTGAATATGTTTGGCAGGCGTTAGACCTATTGAAAGTTCAGCGAATTGATCATGGTAATCGTGCGCTAGAGGATAGCGCATTGGTGGCTTGGCTAGTCGAAGAACAAATTCCTTTAACCATGTGTCCCTTATCGAATCTAAAGCTCTGTGTGATTAAGGATGTAGCAGATCATCCGATTCTTCGATCATTAGAAATGGGATTGTTGGTTACCGTGAATTCAGATGATCCAGCCTATTTTGGAGGTTATATGATGGATAATTTTAACGCTTTGATTGATGCATTGCCTTTGACGGAAGATCATGTTCGACAACTGGCTAAGAATAGTTTTGTGGGGAGTTGGTTGTCAGCTGAAACTGATCACAGCAAGCCCAATCCTAAGTGAATGCTAGAATTTCAACTTCATGTCTGTATAATATTCATAAGCTGTACTTGGTTTGTACGGCTTTTTTATTTTCCAGCATTCAATATGCTTATGTGGCCTGTCGTAGGGGTCACCACTAAGATAAGGACTTACTCATGCCTGTAATTACACTCCCGGACGGCAGTTCACGCCAGTTCGATGCACCTGTTTCCGTATTTGACGTTGCCGCTGATATCGGCGCTGGTCTTGCTAAAGCCGCTCTCGCTGGCAAAGTGAATGGCCAATTAGTCGACACCAGTTTCACCATCGACGAAGACGTACAACTGGCTATCGTTACAGCCAGGGATGAAGAGGGCGTCGATATCATTCGTCACTCTTGTGCACACTTGATGGCGATGGCAGTACAAGATCTGTTCCCGGGTGCGCAGGTCACGATAGGTCCCGTGATCGATAACGGCTTTTACTACGATTTCGCCTATGAGCGTCCCTTCACGCCAGAAGATCTTGAAAAGATCGAAGCGCGCATGAATGAGCTATCTAAGCAGAACCTACCCGTGCATCGCTCACTGATGAGTCGTGACGAGGCGGTAGCCCTGTTTGAAGAGATGGGTGAGTCATACAAGGTTGAGATCATCAGTGATATCCCTTCAGACCAACCTTTGTCTTTCTATAAGCAAGGTGAATTCATCGATCTTTGTCGTGGTCCTCACGTGCCATCTACGGGTCACATCAAAGTCTTTAAATTGATGAAAGTGGCCGGTGCTTATTGGCGCGGTAACTCAGAAAACGAAATGCTTCAGCGTATCTACGGTACCGCTTGGGGTGATAAAAAAGATCTTAAAGAATATCTATTCCGTCTAGAAGAAGCGGAAAAACGTGATCACCGTAAGCTGGGTAAATCCCTGCATCTATTCCATATGCAAGAAGAAGCGCCCGGAATGGTGTTCTGGCACCCGAATGGCTGGAAAATCTATCAACAGATTGAACAGTACATGCGAGCCAAACAGATTAAGCATGGCTACCAAGAGATCAAAACGCCGATGGTGGTCGAGCGATCTCTTTGGGAGAAGTCAGGTCATTGGGATAAGTTCCATGAGGAGATGTTTACCACTCACTCAGAAAGCCGTGACTTTGCTATCAAGCCGATGAACTGTCCTTGTCACGTTCAGGTGTTTAATCAGGGTTTACGTTCTTACCGTGATCTGCCGTTGCGATTGGCTGAGTTTGGTTCATGCCATCGTAATGAGCCATCGGGTGCATTGCACGGTATTATGCGCGTGCGTGGCTTTGTTCAGGATGATGCGCATATTTTTTGTGCTGAAAGCAGTATTCAAACAGAAGTTGCCAGTTTTATCGACTTCTTGCATGAAGTGTACAACGATTTCGGCTTCAGCAACGTTATTTATAAACTGTCTACTCGCCCTGAAAAGCGTGTGGGTTCTGATGAAAGCTGGGATAAGGCTGAGAAAGCGCTTGCGGATGCACTTGATGCAGCAGGATTGGATTGGGAAGAGTTGCCAGGTGAAGGTGCTTTTTATGGTCCTAAAATCGAATTCTCGTTAAAAGATTGTCTAGGACGTGTCTGGCAGTGTGGTACTATCCAAGTCGATTTCTCGATGCCGGGTCGCTTAGGTGCTCAGTTTGTGAACGAAGCGGGTGATCGTGAAGTGCCTGTGATGTTGCATCGTGCAATTCTCGGGTCTTTTGAGCGCTTTATCGGTATACTGATAGAACATTACGCAGGCGCATTGCCACTTTGGTTAAGTCCAAAACAAGCCGTGGTTTTGAATATTACCGATAAACAAGCTGATTTTTGTCAAAAAGTGAACGAAAAACTGCAAGAAGCGGGGATTCGTTCCGATATAGACTTGAGAAACGAGAAGATCGGCTTTAAAATCCGCGAGCACACTTTACAGAAAGTGCCCTACTTGTTAGTGGTAGGTGACAAAGAAGTGGAATCCGGCAGTGTGGCTGTGCGTACACGTACAGGTGAAGATCTAGGTAGTGTTGCCGTTGATGATCTGATTGCACAGCTTAATGCTGAGATCAGCCGCAAGGCGGCTCAAGAATAAAGAACTCGTCAGGAGATAGAATTATCAGGCGTGATAACAAAAGAGGTGGCCGAGCAGCGTTGCCACCCATTAATGAGAATATCCGTGCAACTGAACTGCGCTTAATCGGTGCAGATGGTTCACAGGTTGGTGTCGTAACAATAGATCAGGCGCTTGAGATGGCTCAAGCGGCTGAACTTGACCTAGTTCAGATCTCTGATTCTGATCCTATCGTCTGTAAAATTATGGACTATGGAAAGCATCAGTATGAACTGAAGAAGAAAGCAAATGAGGCTAAGAAGAAACAGACTCAGATGCAGGTCAAGGAAGTGAAATTCCGTCCCGGTACGGAAGAAGGGGATTATCAGGTAAAACTGCGCAACCTGATACGTTTCCTTGAAAGCGGAGACAAGGCTAAGGTCACACTTAGATTCCGTGGTCGTGAGATGGCTCACCAAGAGCTGGGCATGCAACTGTTAGAGCGGATCGAAGCTGATCTGACTGAATACGGTAGCGTTGAACAGCGTGCTAAAATGGAAGGTCGTCAAATGGTCATGGTGATTGCTCCGAAGAAGAAATAGTCACTCGTGCAGCTAACCCGCAAACCGAACAGTCTTCTGAACGGTATGTGGGTTTTTGTTGTTTGGTTTGTGACCAATTAATAAACGAATGCGTGGAGAAGAGTAATGCCAAAGATTAAAACTGTCCGCGGTGCGGCAAAGCGTTTCAAAAAAACTGCCAATGGCATCAAGCACAAGCAGTCCTTTAAAAGCCACATTTTGACCAAGAAGAGCACCAAGCGTAAGCGTCAGCTTCGCCCGATGGCCCAGGTTCACGAGAGTGATATCAAACTGGTTAAGCGTATGCTCCCGACACTGTAAGTGTCTCTTGTGTTAAGACTGAAATTTTATAGGAAGGAAATGTTATGCCTCGCGTAAAACGTGGTGTTGTGGCGCGTCGTCGTCATAAGAAAATTCTGAAACTGGCCAAGGGTTACTACGGTGCTCGTAGCCGTGTATTCCGTGTTGCTAAACAAGCGGTTATCAAAGCTGGTCAATATGCTTACCGTGACCGTCGTCAACGTAAGCGTCAATTCCGCGCTTTGTGGATCGCTCGTATCAACGCAGCTGCACGTATCAATGGTCTGTCTTACAGCCGTTTCATC
The DNA here is from genome assembly GCF_008973715.1 of Nitrincola schmidtii. GTDB lineage: Bacteria > Pseudomonadota > Gammaproteobacteria > Pseudomonadales > Balneatricaceae > Nitrincola > Nitrincola schmidtii. The sequence continues at coordinate 35,505 of NZ_WBOL01000017.1, read as the reverse complement.
GCTGGCCTGAAAAAAGCCAACGTCGAAATCGACCGTAAAGTACTGGCTGATCTAGCGGTTAACCAACAGCATGCGTTTACTGCTGTGGTTGAAAAAGCTAAGGCTGCACTGGCGTAAGCCAACACCCACCTATTGGTAGGTTAAAGACTGATAGATAAGGGGAGGGGTGTATACCTTCCCCTTTTTTTTGCGGAGTTTGAGTAATGGAAAATCTTGCACAATTGTTGGAGCAGGGTAAACAAGCGGTAGCACAGGCAGATAATGTGCGTCTACTTGATGAGGTGCGTGTTCAGTATCTGGGTAAGAAAGGTGAGCTTACCCAGCTATTGAAAGGTCTTGGCAAACTCTCAGCAGAAGAGCGTCCAGCAGCTGGCGCTAAGATCAACGAAGCTAAAGAAGCGTTACAAGAAGCCTTGGATGCGCGTAAAGCACACCTTGAAGCAGATGCGCTGAGTGCTAAATTAGCCTCTGAGAAAATCGATGTGACCTTGCCAGGTCGAAAAACAGATTTAGGCGGCATGCATCCAGTGACGCGGACCTTGGAGCGAATTGAAGCCTTTTTCGGTAGCATTGGTTACAGTGTTGCAGAAGGCCCAGAAGTTGAAGATGATTATCACAACTTTGAAGCGCTCAATATTCCTGCGCATCACCCGGCTCGTGCCATGCACGACACTTTCTACTTTGATGCACACACCTTACTTCGCACGCATACCTCACCTGTGCAAGTGCGAACCATGGAAGAGAAGCAGCCACCCATTCGTATCATCTGTCCTGGTCGGGTTTATCGTTGTGACTATGATCAAACTCACTCGCCGATGTTCCATCAGGTGGAAGGGTTGTTAATAGATAAAAACGTTAGCTTTGCAGACCTAAAAGGGACCTTAGAAGAATTCTTACGAGAATTTTTTGAAGAAGACGTCAAGGTTCGCTTCCGTCCATCTTACTTCCCATTTACTGAGCCTTCCATCGAAGTGGATATCGACCGTGGTGATGGCAAATGGCTTGAAGTGCTTGGCTGTGGCATGGTTCACCCGAAGGTATTTGAATACTCTGGTATCGACCCTGAAGTTTACACCGGCTTTGCGTTCGGTATGGGGGTAGAGCGTTTGGCAATGTTGCGTTACGGCGTCAATGACCTGCGATTGTTCTTTGAAAATGACCTACGATTCCTCGGTCAATTTCGTTAATTCATCAACAAGCAGGTTTTATAGGAAAGCAGAATGAAATTCAGTGAACAGTGGTTACGTGAATGGGTTAAACCCGCTCTATCAACACAAGCACTTGCTGATCAGCTTAGCCTTGCTGGTCTAGAAGTTGATGAAGTGAGCGATGTTGCAGGTCATTTTGAAGGCGTTGTGGTTGCCGAAATAATCAGTGCAACACAGCATCCAGACGCTGATAAATTGCAAGTGTGCCAAGTCAGTGATGGCAGCGAAACCTTTCAAGTCGTCTGCGGTGCAGCCAACGCAAGGGCAGGTCTGAAAACCGCTTTTGCTCGTGTCGGTGCGGTGCTTCCTGGTGATTTTAACATCAAAAAAGCAAAACTACGTGGTGTTGAGTCCATGGGTATGCTCTGTGCTGAAGATGAGCTGGGCATCTCCGATGACCACGGCGGTATTATGGAGTTGGCTGCAGATGCGCCGGTGGGTCTGGATTTGCGAGAGTTCTTAAATCTCAACGATAGCTTGATTGATGTCGACCTAACCCCTAACCGAGGCGACTGTTTAAGCATTTCTGGGCTAGCGCGTGAAGTGGGTGTACTAAACCAAGTGGCGGTAACGTCGGTTCAAGTTGCAGACGTTGCGCCTGTTTGTGCAGATACTTTCTCGGTGAAATTGGAAGCCCCACACGCCTGTCCACGTTACGTAGGACGTGTCATTCGTAATATCAATCCAGGCGCAACCACACCGCTATGGATGCAAGAAAAACTTCGTCGTTCCGGCATTCGTAGCATTGACCCAGTGGTCGATGTCACTAACTATGTCCTGCTGGAGTTGGGACAGCCAATGCACGCGTTTGATCTGAATAAACTCAGTGAAGGCATCGTTGTACGCATGGCGAATGCGGGCGAAACACTCGTGCTGTTGGATGAAACAGAAGTCACTCTCAATGATGACACGCTGCTGATTACCGATGCCAAAGGGCCTTTGGCTATGGCAGGGATCATGGGAGGCGATGCCAGCGGTGTGACCGATGAAACGCGCGACATCTTCCTGGAAAGTGCCTTTTTCAGTCCATTATCTATCGTGGGTCGTGCTCGTAATTATGGTCTGCACACCGACTCGTCACATCGCTTCGAGCGTGGTGTCGATTGGCAATTGCAGCGTAAAGCCATCGAGCGCGCAACGGCATTATTACTCGATATCGTCGGTGGTGAGCCGGGTCCTGTGACAGAAGCCTTCAGTGAAGTAGATCTTCCCAAGGTTCCTGTTGTGATCCTAAGAGAATCACGTGTCAATTCGATGTTAGCAATGGAAATGCCCCAGGCAACGGTTGAAGATATCTTGTCTCGCCTCGGAATGACCTTGAATCGTCGTAATGACCAAGCGTGGGATGTCACCGTTCCTTCATGGCGTTTTGATATCACGCTAGAAGTTGATCTGATAGAAGAAATTGCGCGTGTTTACGGATATGACAATTTACCTGTTCGTACACCCATTGCTCAATTACCGCTGCCTCCAATTGCTGAAAGGCAAGTTACACTAAACCGCATTCGTCGTCATCTGATGAGTCGTGACTATCAAGAAGCGATTACTTACAGCTTTATTGAAGCGGGTTTATCCGCTCAATTTGATCCGGATACTCAACCTTTGGCACTGGCCAATCCCATTTCCGCGGAAATGGCGGTGATGCGAACGTCTTTATGGCCTGGTTTGGTGAAGGCAGTGTCTTACAACCAGAATCGTCAACAGGCTCGTATCCGTTTATTTGAAACCGGACAGCGCTTCCTACCGCAGCCAAATGGTGGACTTCTTCAGCAAAATACGATCGCTGGCGTCATTACTGGAAATCGTGATGCTGAAGGCTGGGTTGCCGCTAAAGATAAAATCGATTTCTTTGATATTAAGGGTGATGTAGAGAGTTTATTAGCGCTGGGTGGTTGCCCTGAAGAATTTAGCTTTGCCGCAGCCGAACATCCAGCCTTGCATCCTGGTCAATCTGCGCAGATCCTGCGAGCAGGTGAGGTTGTTGGCTACCTAGGTGCGTTACATCCGTTGTTGTTAAAGAAGTTAGACCTTAATGGTCCTGTATATCTATTTGAGCTACAACAAGATGCTGTTACCTTAGGTCACTTACCCCGTTATTCGGCACTATCTAAGTATCCTGAGATGCGTCGTGATCTATCGTTAATCGTTGATGAGCAGATCGAATTTGATACGATTCGTCGTACCGTCATTAATCAGGCAGGGGATGCACTGAAAAAAGTCACACTTTTTGACCTATATCAGGGTCAAGGTATTGAAGCAGGAAGAAAAAGTCTTGCTTTGGGCTTGACCTGGCAGCATCCTTCGCGCACTCTTACTGATGAAGAAATAAACAATAGTGTAAAAGCAGTTGTGGCCGCACTAACGAATGTTTGTGGTGCATCATTGAGAGAATAAAAACAGGGTGATTGTCATGAGCTCTTTGACCAAAGCCGAAATGGCAGAACGTTTATTCGACGAACTAGGCTTGAATAAACGCGAAGCCAAAGAGATGGTAGAATCTTTTTTTAACGAAATACGTGAATGTCTGGCATCCAACGAACAGGTTAAGCTTTCAGGTTTTGGGAACTTTGATCTGCGCGACAAACGTCAGCGCCCGGGTCGAAACCCTAAAACGGGTGAAGAAGTGCCAATTTCAGCACGTAGGGTGGTTACGTTCAGGCCTGGCCAAAAACTGAAGGAGCGTGTGGACACCTATGCCGGAAGCCGGAGAGAAGAGTCCTGAGCTGGAACCCATTCCGGGTAAGCGTTATTTTACGATAGGTGAGGCCGCTAAGCTTTGCGACCTCAAACCTCACGTATTGCGCTATTGGGAACAAGAGTTCAAGCAGATACAGCCGGTAAAGCGAAACAACCGCCGCTACTACCAGCGCCAAGATCTATTGCTTATACGGCAGATAAGAAACCTGCTGTACGAGCAAGGCTTTACTATTACAGGTGCTCGTCAATGGCTTAGTAGTGATGAAGCCAGTGATGACACTACGCGTTATCAACAACTGATAAGACAAACGATTAACGAGCTAGACGATGTTCTTAAGTTGTTAAAATCAGTTAAATAAATGCTTCACAGATTCAATTCCTTGGTGTAGTATTTGCACCCTCTTCGGATCTTATCAATAGATCCAGATACAAGGTATAAGTACAGTCGGGGCGTAGCGCAGCCTGGTAGCGCACTTGCATGGGGTGCAAGGGGTCGCAGGTTCAAATCCTGCCGTCCCGACCAATTTTACGATAAATAAGTTAATGTCAATTCAGCCGTTAATTGACCAACCTAAAAGCATCTAATCCCTCCAAAAGACCGTATACTCCATGAATAATACATTCCGAAGAAAGGTCTTATATGTCGAATTCAAGCCCATCGCAAGATAAAGAAAAGCCACAGCGTCTTCCATGTCGCGGTTGTATGCCAGATTGCCCTAATTACGATAACTGTGATGGAACGCCTTGGCGTAGTGACAAAATCCCAAAACCAACTCTAAATTGATTGGTTATATATCCTGACACATTCAGTTTAGTCATGCGTTAACGTAAAAATGACAGACTTATTGGCAAGTCTAGACAAAAAACACCCGCTAAAAAGCGGGTGAATATCCAACATGACACTCGTTTGCTAAGGCATCAACTCCAATTCCCTCCGAATTTCTTCAGCACTAGGTCTTAGTTGCGGCAATCCTCTGCGTTCTCTGCGTTGTGCTAGAAGGTAGAGAATCGGTGACGCAATAAAGATCGATGAGGCCGTGCCAACCACGACACCAAATAACATTGGTATAGCAAAGCTGGACACAGCGCTACCCCCTGCAATAGCCATAGGTAACAAAGCCAGTAGTGTGGTCACTGAGGTAAAGAGTGTCCGAGTTAGGGTAGAGCTTATGCTCTCATTTAATAACTGCAGCATGGGTTTATGGGGTGTTAATCTTAAGTTCTCTCGAATACAATCAAACACCACCACCTTGTCATTCACCGAATAACCGATCAACGCCAGCAGTGCGGCCACCGCCGTTAAATTGAATTCAACACCGGTTAGCACGAAAAATCCGATGGTCTTGGTAAGGTCCAAGGCAATCGTGAGCGTTGCTGCCAAGGCAAAATGCGATTCAAAACGCCACCAGAGGTAGCTCAGCATACCTAAACCCGCAAACAGAATGGCCAATAGCGTCATATCACTAAAATCGCCACTGACTTTAGGGCCGACTAACTCAGTACGAGGAAATTCTGCATCTGCATCGGCCGCCAACACCGTTTGTTTCAGTTGTTCAACCTGAGCGTTAGCGACAGCTTGTTGACCTTGTTGTAAGGGCAAGCGAACAAGGTATTGTCCAGTGTCTCCTGACTCTTGAAGGCTTGCATCTGCTAGACCACCTAACACCAACTGATGACGTAGTGTTTCAGATGGCATGCCATCGGTATGTACCTCGACTAAGGTTCCTCCGGTAAAGTCGATACCGTATTTCATGCCCGGTTGAAAAAACAAACCCACTGATACAATGGATAGAGCTAGGGATAACGCTAAGCCGAAACGACGAGCAGCCATCAAGTTAGGCGCTTTTTTACTTAAGCCCTCTAACCAAGGAATACCGGCTATTTGCAATGTTCCACGAGCTTTACCCCGTATGCGCCATTCCATCAGTAAGCGCGTTAAAGTGATAGAGGTAAATAATGAGGTCAGTAAGCCTATCCCAATAGTGACCGCAAAGCCTTTAACCGGTCCACTGCCAAAGAAAAACAGTAAACTGACCGCGATTAAGGTGGTGATGTTTGAATCAAGAATGGTGCTCCACGCGCGTGAAAAACCCTCTTTCAGCGCCATGGCGGCAGAGTAGCCTTTGCGAGCTTCTTCTTTTATACGCTCGTTGATCAAGATATTGGCATCGACCGCCATACCCAGCGTTAAAATGATACCGGCAATGCCAGGAAGAGTAAGAGTGGCGCGAAGTAAACTCAGTACTCCTATAATCAGCCCTAAATTCGCCATCAGGGCCACACAAGCGATCAATCCCCAGCTGCCGTAGACTGCAAGCATAAAGGCGAGTACTAAGACTGCCCCGATTAATCCAGTAGTAACGCCCATATGGATCGCATCACTGCCAAGATCAGGACCGACAGTTCTCTCTTCAATAACCTGTAAGGGAACGGGTAAAGCGCCGGCTCGAAGTAATAAGGCTAAATCGCCCGCTTCTCTGGGTGTAAAGCTACCACTGATTTCGCCAGAACCACCACCGATGACACTACGAATCACTGGTGCAGTGATTACCTTATCATCTAATACGATGGCTAAGGCTCTACCTATATTGGCACGGGTTAACTCAGCAAAGCGCTTTGCACCTTCAGCATCTAAGGTGAAATTAACCACCGGAGCACCGGTTTGCTGATTAAAGGCCAAATGAGCATCACTGATATGCTGTCCTTCCAAGGCAACGCGTGATTCAAGACGAAAACGCTCTTCACCAAGACTATCCCATCGATCCATAGTGAGACCGCTAACCTGTGACCTATCCGCCACCCAGTGGAAGGTCATTTTTGCTGTGGTGCCTAGTAGTTCACGTACCTCTGCTGGATCAGCTACACCAGGCATCTGTACTAAAATGAACTCGCGTCCTTGTCGTGTAATGCTAGGCTCGACCAGTCCGGTCTCATCCAAACGGCGACGCACAACTTCCAGAGTGCTCTCCATAATTTCATCGGTAATGACTTCATCATTGGACAGTTTCATGGCTGCTTTATCGACTTGCAGAAGCAGGTGAGAACCACCCTGTAAATCCAGCCCTAGTGACAGGGTGTTTTCGGTATACCAAGCGGGCAATTGCTTGGCCAATTGGCTGGGTAATAAGTTAGGGACTGCACTAAACAGCATAGAGAGCACTAGCAAGCCACAAATAGCAGCACGCTGATAAAAACCTTTCATAGGTAACTCCATCAAAAAAAAACTAAGCGAAACTGCCAATGTAACGGCAGCAGTAGGAAGGCTTAGTGTTTAGGGGGAGCTCTTAATAGTGGTTGGAAAAAAAGCCGAGCAGTTGCCTGAGAAGGGGCTGATGAGAGAGGTTTTAGGCAGTGATCTGCCAGTAGTGCAACCACCAAAGCGGCGAAAAGGGCCAAAAAGTGATTAGGTGTATCAGAAGAGGTGGGTTCTAAATCATCTTCAAGCAGTTGAGCATCAGAAATTCGATGCTGTGAAGGATATTGTGAAGATTGAAGTACGACGGCCCAGCTTTTCGATTCTGAAATAAATCCTGTTTCAGTCTGAGTCGAATGTGGGGTCGGGAAGGCCGTAAACACCAACCACAGCAAAGCGAGCAGCAACATCTGAATTGAACCAGATTGTCTGGAGGTGCAAGCAGGCATGTAAGATTGTGTTGGCTTCAAGATGTGTCTTGACCTGAATAATTAATGATCAATTATCGATCTAAGTCATATGACTGTCAAACACTTCATCTATCTTGTCTGTCATTGAGGCGGTCTGTGAATCTGCGTTGAAACATTTTTTGACAAAATTTGGATTTGTGGGCGCTTGTATATATAATACTCGCCTTCAAATTCGTGTGGTGCGTTATGTATTTGAATAATTCTGCCGCACTATTTTAAAACCCTAGCTTATTGAGATGACTATGTCAGCAGATTTATCCCTATACAGAAACATTGGTATCTTCGCCCACGTCGATGCTGGCAAGACTACTACGACTGAACGTATCCTCAAACTCACCGGTAAAATTCATAAGTTAGGTGAAGTTCACGAAGGTGAATCGACTACTGACTTCATGGAACAAGAAGCTGAGCGTGGTATTACCATCCAATCAGCAGCAGTAAGCTGCTTCTGGAAAGGTCACCGTTTTAACGTAATCGATACCCCTGGGCACGTTGACTTCACCGTTGAAGTATATCGTTCACTAAAAGTATTGGATGGTGGTATTGGTGTGTTCTGTGGTTCTGGTGGTGTTGAACCCCAGTCAGAAACCAACTGGCGTTATGCAAACGACGCTGGCGTATCACGTCTGATCTTCGTAAACAAACTAGACCGTATCGGTGCTGATTTCATCCGTGTTACCGAACAAGTTAAGCGTGTTCTAGGTGCTAGCCCACTGATCATGGTGTTGCCAATTGGTGTGGAAGACACGTTAAAAGGTGTTGTTGATCTACTGACTCAAAAAGCCTACGTGTGGGATGACTCTGGCATTCCTGAGAATTTCGAAGTGACTGACGTACCAGCTGATATGGCTGATGACGTTGAAATGTACCGTACACAGTTGATCGAAACGGCCCTAGAGCAAGACGATGACCTGTTAATGGCATACATGGAAGGTGAAGAGCCTTCAGTTGAAGATATCAAGCGCTGCATCCGCAAAGGTACTCGTGACCTTGCTTTCTTCCCAACTTACTGTGGTTCTGCGTTCAAGAACAAAGGCATGCAGTTGTTGCTAGATGCCGTTGTTGATTATCTTCCTTCGCCGACAGAAGTTGATCCACAGCCTTTGACTGACGAAGAAGGTAATGAAACTGGCGAATACGCTATCGTTTCAGCAGATGAGCCATTCCGTGCACTAGCATTCAAAATCATGGATGACCGCTTTGGTGCCCTAACCTTTATTCGTATTTACTCAGGTGTATTGAATAAGGGTGATACCATTCTTAACTCGTTCACCGGTAAAACTGAACGTATCGGTCGTATGGTAGAGATGTACGCAAACGATCGTATCGACCTGACCAGTGCTCAGGCAGGCGATATCATTGCGTTGGTTGGTTTGAAAAACAACACTCAGACTGGTCACACCCTTTGTGACGTTAAAAAGCCTTGTACTCTAGAGCCAATGGTATTCCCAGAGCCAGTAATCTCTATCTCTGTTGCACCTAAAGATAAAGGTTCTATGGAGAAAATGGGTGTTGCGATCGGTAAAATGGTTGCAGAAGATCCAACCTTCCGTGTTGAAACGGATGAAGATTCAGGTGAAACCATTCTGAGAGGTATGGGCGAGCTACACTTAGATATCAAAGTAGATATCTTAAAGCGTACTTACGGTGTTGAACTAGTTGTGGGTCAGCCTCAGGTTGCTTACCGCGAAACGATCACACGTGCTATCGAAGACAGCTACACGCACAAGAAGCAATCCGGTGGTTCTGGTCAGTACGGTAAGATTGATTACCGCATCCGTCCTGGTGAGCAAAACTCTGGCTTTACCTTCAAGTCTTCTGTTGTGGGCGGTAACGTTCCTAAAGAGTACATCCCTGCAATTGAGAAAAGCTTTGCCGGTATGATGTCTGAAGGTACTTTAGCAGGCTTCCCAGTATTAGACGTTGAAATCGAACTGTTTGATGGTGCATACCACGCAGTAGACTCATCAGCGATTGCTTACGAAATCGCTGCTAAAGGCGCTTTCCGTCAGTCTATGCCAAAAGCAGGTCCACAGTTACTTGAGCCAATCATGAAAGTTGACGTGTTCACACCAGAAGATCACGTGGGTGATGTTATCGGTGACTTAAACCGTCGTCGTGGCATGATTGCGGGTCAAGAAGCCGGTGTGACGGGCGTTCGTATCAAGGCTGATGTACCACTATCTGAAATGTTTGGTTACATCAGTTCACTACGTACAATGACATCGGGTCGCGGTCAGTTCTCTATGGAGTTCTCACACTACGCACCATGTCCTGCAAACGTCGCTGAAACTGTTGTGGCTAAAGCGAAAGAAAAGAAAGCTGCTCTAAAAGCTTAATCGCTAACAGCTTAAATAAGCCCCGCCAGAGTAATCTCGCGGGGTTTTTTCTTTATTGAAGAATGCAGGTTAGGATGTTTTTCATATTAATCTGAACCTCCCATCTCTTTGAGTATTTTTTGAAATTCCTCTCGAATCCACATGCAACGATGATCTTGATGGTTTCTTTCATGCCAATACCAATAAAAATTGACCTTAGGTAAATTTAGTTCGTTAGGAAGTGGCGTAATCCAGATAGGTTGTTCAGCAGCAATGCGTTCTGCTACGCGTTGTGGCAGCGTAAATAATAGGTTGCTACCACTGCAATATTCCGCAACAGAATTGAACCCTGCCAGTCTGACCATCACTTGGCGTTGATAACCTTGCTCTGCTAACACCTTATCCATAAACCCAGGTCCTTTACCCGTGATTGATACTAGTCCGTGAGGCGCTGTTATATAGTCTTTAATAGTTAAAGGTCGATTTGCTAAGGGGTGTTGTGCATCCATCACGCAAACGATCGGCATTTGATCAACATGAAAGCGGTGTAACCTAGACTCCGAGTGTCCTGGCGCAATTCCACTTAAGCAAAAATCCGCCTCGTCACGATCCAGCATGTTAAAGCTATCACCTTCCTGACGAAGAATTTCGAAGCGCATGTAAGGTGCTTGCTGTCGAAGAATACGAATTAATTTAGGTATATACAGCGACAATTCCATATCTAAACCGGTGATACGAATTAGGTGATCATCTATAGCAGGATCAAACTGTGGTTGTGAAATAAGCTCTTCAAGCTGCTTTAAGTGCGCCTTTAACGGTGCTTTCAATGCCAATGCACGTGCACTTAGGTCGTAACCATCACCAGTCCTGACCAGTAACGGGTCTTTAAACCCATCTCTTAAGCGAGTTAAGGCGCGACTAACGGCAGGCTGACTCATGTGTAACCCTTGCGCAGCCCGAGATACATGACGCTCTTCTAAGAGTCGATCCAGGACCACTAAAAGATTCAAATCAAAGTTACGTAAATTCACTTGATGCATAGTGGTTATCCTTATAATTCATTAGAAGAATAATACTGGAAGCGATAGACTGCAATCCAGTTTAAAAGGAAGCAGCTCAGGAAGCGGTTATATGGCTTTGAATAGACACTTGATGAACTCGAAGGATAGCTACGGTTGGATCAATATTGCTGTGCACTGGGTCATGGCACTGATGATGTTAGGGATGTATCCATTAGGTCTTTATATTGTGTCGCTAGGATATTACGACCCTGGATATAGAATTTATCCAAACCTACATCGCAGCTTGGGAATCATCTTGGCAATCTTGCTATTGATGCGTTTGGGCTGGCGAGCCGTCAACCCAACACCACGAAGTTTAGCCCAGCAGCCTTGGGAAAAATGGGCCGCACACTCAGCGCACCTATTGCTGTATGTATTGCTCGTGATTGTTTTAGCATCAGGGTACTTTATCTCTACTGCTGATGGTCGAAGCATTCATGTCTTTGATTGGTTCCAAGTGCCAGCATCACCTTGGTTTCGTCGCCAAGAAGAGCTTGCAGGCATGATCCACTTTTACGCAGCAACGACCATGATGGTGTTAGTCGCCATGCATTTTCTAGCTGCACTTAAACATCACTTTATCACTAAAGACTGGACTCTGAAGCGAATGCTCGGAGTCAATGAGGAGAACACGCTATGACGTTAAAGCCACTTTATGGACTTATGCTCGCAGGTGCCTTGGCATCCACTTCTGTAATCGCAGCAGACTATGTTATTGATACACAAGGTGCTCACGCATCTATCAACTTTCGTATTGATCACCTAGGTGTAAGTTACGTCGTTGGGCGTTTTAATGAATTTGAAGGTCGTTTTCACTACGATGCCGATAACCTAGATGCAACCACTGTTGAAGTAGATATCAATGTCGCGTCCGTTGACTCTAACCACGCTGAGCGTGACCGTCATATACGCAGCGGTGATTACCTTGATGTCAGCCGCTTTGCAGACGCTCGATTTGTCAGCACTGCTTATACCGACCAAGGAGATGGAAAAGGTGTACTAGAGGGTGATTTAACTCTTTATGGCCAAACCCTACCGATTAGCATCGATGTAGAGAAAGTAGGTGAAGGTCAAGATCCTTGGGGTGGCTATCGTGCAGGATTTACAGGGACTACGGTGTTAAATCTTCCTGATTTTGGCATGAACTTTAATTTAGGACCAAGAGCCGAACAGGTGCATTTGGACTTAGTTATTGAAGGCATTCGTCAATAAAAGAGTAACGTTCAGTAAATCATCCTCTATGAGCTAGGCCAACATACAGAAACGTTTGGCTTGGCTCATTCTCTATGCATATTTATCTTGTCCCTAGATATCCAATAAATCTACCCTTTAAGTTTGCACCTTAGGCAGTCATTTCTATACCATCGCATGAAAATAACAATGCGTAAGGAATAGAACTGTATGTCTAACAATCTTGTAAAAACTCAAATTGACAGCCAAGGTGTGCAGCGACTCACTCTCTGTGATGCAAGTACCCGCAACTCTTTATCGGAAGCAATGTTAGCGTGTTTATCGGAACATTTTGCCACTGCTTCAACCGATCCTACAGTCAAAGTCATTATCTTAGCGGCTGAAGGCCCTGCGTTTTGTTCTGGCCATAACCTCAAAGAGTTAACCGCTGCCAGAGTGAATGAGGATGGCGGAAGGGCGTACTTCAGTAAAATCATGCAGATGTGTGCAAGCATGATGCAAGCCATTGTGAATTGTCCCAAGCCGGTTATTGCAGAGGTAGACGGCATCGCTACCGCAGCGGGTTGTCAGTTGGTGGCGAGTTGCGATTTGGCCGTATCTTCTGACAAATCTCAATTCAGCACCCCCGGTGTCCATATTGGATTATTTTGCTCCACACCAATGGTGGCTTTGTCACGTAATGTGGGCAATAAACACGCCATGGAAATGTTACTGACGGGCGACATGATTTCGGCTCCTAGAGCGTTAGAAATGGGGTTGATTAATCAAGTGGTCCCAGCAGATTCGCTACTAGAAGCTACCAGTGCGATGGCCAGTAAAATTGCGTCAAAGTCGAGCATGACGTTGGCAACGGGCAAAAAAGCCTTCTACGCTCAACGAGAAATGACGCTTTCCGATGCCTATGACTATGCTTCACAAGTGATGGTTGAAAATATGTTGGCTCAGGATGCAAAAGAGGGTATTGATGCTTTTATCAATAAGCGTCAGCCTCAATGGCAACATAAATAATCAGGGATTAACACTACTGTGAAATGATTAGATTGATAAATTTCGTGCATTAGAAAACCTATCACTTAGGGGTCGGACATGAAACTCAACTGCGATTTAGGCGAAAGCTTTGGGGTATGGAAAATGGGCATGGATGAAGCCGTCATGCCCTTGATTGATCAGGCGAACATAGCCTGTGGATTTCATGCCTCTGACCCTCTGACGATGCTAAAAACGGTTGAGTTGGCCTGCAAACATAATGTTGAGATAGGCGCACATCCCGCTTATCCAGATTTGGTTGGCTTTGGACGTCGCTCCATGGCTTGTAGCGCTGATGAGTTAAAAGCATTGATCTGGTATCAAATGGGGGCCTTAAACAGTATCTGTGAAGCATTCGGAACACATATCCAATATGTGAAGCCCCATGGTGCGATGAATAATGACATGATGAAGTCGACCGAGATGCTCAAAACGATTATGGAAGCAGTGGCAAGGCATGAAGGTGTAGCTTTGATGCTTCCTGTTAGCATGGCTCATGCTGATCATAACGCCATGGCCAATGACATAGGTTTACCCATCATATTTGAAGCCTTTGCAGATCGAGCTTATACCGATGAAGGGCAACTGGTTTCCCGGGCTATAGAGGGCAGCGTTTACCATGAGCCAGCAAAAGTGATCGCACAAGCGGAATCCTTCGCGCATCGAAGTGGTGTTAGATCGATCAATGATCATTGGTTAGACCTGCCAGTCGATAGTCTCTGTATTCACGGGGATAACGAAGCCTCCATTGCGGTCGTTAAAGCCATTCGTGATGCGATAGGTAAACAGTTGTGAAGGTCAGCTCGGTTTCAGAAAACGCCTGCTTGATTCAAGTGGGTGATCAGATTAGCGAATCACTCACGGCGGTGATCGCTAAACTATCATCAGCTATTGAAGAGATCTTAGGTGATGCGCTAATTGATTTGATTCCTTCCTACACCACCTTACTCTGTATCTATGATCTGAACAAAGTTGACGACTTGTGGATGCTAAAAACGCTTAGGCAAATTACCCAAGAAGTAGGCACAAACCAAAATCATGAAGTTAACACTCTTGAATCCTTGGGACGATTGATCGAACTGCCGGTTTGGTATGATCCTGAAGTCGGTTATGACTTGGAAGAAATGGCGAGTGATAAACAGATGAGTCACGCTGAACTCATTCAACTTCATACAGCCAAAGAATATCGAGTCTTTGCAAGCGGCTTTATGCCGGGTTTTGCTTATATGGGAAGTGTTAATGCTGCCCTGGCAACGCCAAGACAAAAGACCCCTCGTAAAGCGGTCGCCGCAGGCAGTGTTGGAATTGCTGATACACAGACATCCGTGTATCCCGCTCAATCGCCGGGTGGTTGGAACATCATTGGTCGCAGTCCGACGCGTTTGTTTGATATCAGTCGAGGTGATAAGGCAGCACTGCTTCAGGTGGGTGATAGAGTGCGTTTCCTATCCATAGACAAAGCCACCTTCCTAGAACTAGGAGGTCAACTTGGCTAACTTACACATCATCAAACCCGGTTGGCAATCCACGCTTCAAGACCTTGGCCGTCAGGGCTATTTTCGCAGCGGTTTGTCGGAAGGCGGCGCGCTGGATGAAATCGCCTTTCGTTGGGCAAATGCACTGCTCAATAATCCGTCGAATGCAGCCTGTATTGAAATTCTCATGGGTGATTTCGAGGCCGAGTTTGAACAAGCCACCTGTATTGCCATCACGGGAGCCGACTTAGGCTGTACCCTGAATGGTCAAGCTGTTGCTAATTGGCAAAGCTTGGCAGTGAAAAAAGGCGATCGAATTTGTTTTAACTCGCCAGAAACAGGATTGCGCGCTTATTTAGCGATTGCAGAGGGCTGGCAGACGCCGATTCAATTTGGCAGTCGTTCTACCGTGTTAAGAGAAAAACTGGGTGGATTAGATGGCGATAAGTTAAAGGCAGGGCAGCAGCTTGCGTATCAAGCCAATTCAGAAGCGCCCATGCAAACACTGAAACCTCAATGGATTCCTAATTACAACGCTGAGCTGATTCTAAAAGTATTACCCAGTTATCAATACGAACAGTTTTCTGAAACCGCCAAGCGACGCTTTTTTACCAGCGAATACATTGTGTCGCAACGAATTGACCGCATGGGCTATCGCTTAGAAGGCCCTGCAGTGATGGCTGCTAACCAACAACTCATCTCTGAAGGCATCGCCATGGGTGCCATTCAAGTACCACCGGACGGCCAACCCATAGTGCTACTCAAAGATCGACAAACCATCGGAGGCTATCCTAAATTGGGATGTGTCGGATCATTAGATTGCAGTTTGCTAAGCCAACAAGCGCCGGGCAAGCAGGTTAGGTTTGAGCTTTCGGATGTGGCGACGGTGCAAATTGAAAGAAGGTTGTTTGAGAGGAAATTGCGGTGTTTCAATAGTAAGCGTTCATAGTTGAAGTTCTCGAACCGTTGAAATACCCCTTCCATCATAAATAAACTCAAAGTGTCTTGTCTGCACGGCCGACTCTACATACATCGGAGACATCAATGCCCAGCAAATAGCACCATTATTTCTGACAGAATGATATTGAATACCCGCATCGCCAGATTGCTTAACCTTAGCGCCAAAAGTTCTGGATAGTGTGTAATCATCGGGTGCGTGTATGGCATCCATTACAACCGCATCAATCAACTTCGCTGAAAAAATTACTTTGATGAATCGCATATCTATCGTGTCGTAATGAAGTCCTTCGATGTTACGTAAGTAATTCTCCTGATGATATCGTGTCTCTGCAATAGCGGTTTTGGCGGTATCAGCTAGGTAGAGTATTCCAAATGATCCATCGCTAAATCGTGAACCTTGTGGGTTAACATGGGTGAATGGAGCGGTAGCATAGTTCGCCCCAGAAATGCCGTAGGGAATTTCGTTTTTCTGAATAAGATTCAGATCACCCAGCTCATTGAGAATTCTAGGATTCGTCAATGCTTGCAAGGCATAAGCCGTATCAAAGTCTTCAGAATCCATAACATCGTCAAATAATGTAGTGGGAGGAAACTTCGAATTCACCATTCGACAGGACTCCTGCCCGGATAAAGTGATATATTCTTGGTTTTCTACCATTGCCCATTTCTCATGCTGTCGATTCGCTTGAATACCTCATACAAAGCACCAAAGTTACCCGAGCTGATGATAGAGAGTGGTGAGCGGCCGTTAAAAAATGGGTTATGATTGATCATACTCATAAAACCATAAACGTTATCCGGATTAGAGAAGACGATTCGTAATGCTTGATGAATATTGGCAAGATAGCTTAGGCGTTCAAGCTGATCATTGCTTAATGTTACTGTGCTAGGGTCTTTTAGGTAACGATGAAATGAGCTTCTGGGAATTCCCAATATGGCATGCTTCTGTGCAGCGGAACATCCCCAGTTATCTAGGATATTGTTACCCAATTTAAAAGCCGCAGCATGATTGATTTGAGAGGAAGGTTTAGTCTCTGCTACTGTTGTCATCATGAACTCCTCTACATAACGGTAGTCATATAGTAGCTCCATATGGGATTTATTTCAATATTTAAACCCATTTGAGATATTGACCTTGCGTAGAGTTGTTGAATTCAATCATCTGACCGCATCCTCCCAAGCAAATGACTAAGAACGGCTATTTTGTCTTCATGCACTTCTTGGTTTAGTCTTGTTTCGACCAAAATAGCAGTGTCTTTTAACGCAGCAATACACTCGTCATAAGCCTGATTAGCTTGCTTCATGCTCAGTTGGCACGCATTCACACCAAAATCAATAAGATATTTTTTACCCCACCATTTTTTACTACCCATCAATGTCAGGGCGGCAATATCGTGTTTAATGTAGCAGGTTGTACTCACCACATCGTATGCTGGAGATAGTCGAATATCCTCAATTGAATCATAGAGTAACCCGAAGTTTTTTAAATGAGCATCACCATTTTGTAATCGAGTATTCATCACAATCATTTTAAAAAACTGAACTAAAGAGAATTGCTTATGATGAGGTGAAACAAATAACTTAATCGTCTTGGCAACCTGTTCATAACTGCCGCTGTATTTATCATCTCGATGCTTTGCCTGTAAAACACACATATCCTCAAAACCGGGGTGGGGTGGCTGTTCATTGAGATCGAAACGCTTCATGATAAAAAGCGCATCGTCATCAGATAAATAAAACTCGGGTACCGGGATTTTCGCGTGTTTAACCGCCTTCATGCAGAAATATTCATTCAGTGCCAGTTCGGGATACTCAGGGCCCCAGGCTTTCACGATATACTCTTCAAATGATAAAGATGCTTTGTTAAGAATCTGGGCCAGTACCTTTGGCTGGACACCACTCAATGCTGATTTAAGCGCAAAGCGTCCAACAAGTTCTTTAAATAATTGCTTATCCATTGGGTGAAGCAATTCACTCAACGTAACAGAGCTATCATGAATTGAATCATCCGGTACTGATCTATTATAGGACACTCTTCCATGAATACTCGGTGCTAACAGCCTTAAAAGACCAAAATCATCGGTATCAGTCAGCTTACTAAAATGCTTTTGTATAACAGAGCGAAGATAACCCTCCGGCAGGTGCATTTCGAAGAGTGGATGAAGTGTGCCATGGCTTACGTAGCTTGATAGGCGCTTTGGCATGGTTAACGAAACAAAATGATTTTCAAAAGAATCTTGATCATAGTTAAAGACAAACTGTTTCTTTTCCTTGGCCAGCTGCCCTGTAGCTTCGTTATTGACGAATAGATCCAAGCTATTCTCCATCCCTCAGCTCCTCATAGGTTGGAAAGGGTGACTTCTCTCGAAGTCGTATCTCGAAACCTAAAATATCCAGTATCTTGATCAGTTTGCGTGTTCCCACATCCCCAATGCGCCCGTTTTCCAAGGCATTAAGCGTCGCCCTAGATATGCCGGCATAACTTGCCAATTGTTCTTGGGTCAGCTTTTTGGCTCTACGCAAGTGAGAGATCTGTTGACCGAGTTCGATATAGTCCATTTTTTGTATAAAATACTTTACATAAATTTATTTTAATTCATATGTGTAAAGTATATTAGTCTAAATATTCAGCGTAATCTAGCTTACAGGGATCTATTCACGGCGTGTCAAATGGATGTAAAGGTATAAATTGACACAGATCAAATTAAGTGAATTTAGTAACTAAAATAACCAATTTTAGGAAAAACTCCTATATCCTTACGATATGTGTAACATTAAAGTTACAACATCAGATCGGCCAAGGACTGGCCTAAGACTTCAACGATAGAAGTGATCTGACATCTGCTCCAATCATGGGGTAGACGCTAGACAAGGAGTGTTTAGTGCGAGAGGGGATCGAGCAAGGATGCAACGTGAACCTCTCACTTTCCCGCCTCTAATAAACCCTTGTTAATCCAAACAACTGACTTATACTATGCTCATGTTTTACAAAGAAAATGGAGTAAGTAAGTGGCTGATCGTGAATGGTATCTAGTGCAGTGTAAGGTTGGTGAAACGCAACGAGCGCTGGAAAATCTTGAAAATCAGTCTTACGAATGCTTTCTACCTATGATCGGTGTGGAAAAAATTCGTAACCGTAAGCGTCGTCTAGTGCAAGAACCCTTATTCCCTGGTTACCTATTTATCCATATGGATCAGTGGGAAGATAACTGGCAACCCATTCGTTCTACGCGAGGCGTGACCAAGCTGGTGGCCTTTGGCGGTTATCCCGTTGCTGTTGATAATGGCCTGGTCGAACTCTTGAAGCAGCGTTGCGCCCAGCAAGAAATGCTTGCTGCGCTAAATGAGGGTGAAAAAATCCTCATCAAAGAAGGGCCTTTCGCTGGATTGGAAGCCATTTTTGAATCCTATGATGGCAACGAACGTGTCATTATCCTACTGAATTTCCTCAATAAACAGCAAAAGCTGACAATCCCTATAGGAAGTGTATCCAAAGCGCAATAGCGCTAAAGAGCAGCAATCCAAGGTTCCCTCACTACTCCATTCGGGGGTACAATAAGACCACAAATTAAACGCAGGGAAGGTAGTGCAGCAATGCACATGCCCTGCGGTAGCCTGCCTGTTAATCAAAAGTACGCAACGAAACGCTGATTTAAGACACCTCGGAGTCAATACGGATATGAAAATTGCCATTGCCGGTACCGGCTATGTAGGTCTTTCCAACGCCATGCTGCTGGCACAACACAATGAAGTGGTCGCGGTAGATATCATTGAAGAAAAAGTTAACCTGCTAAATCAAAAGCAATCGCCTATTGTCGATGCTGAAATTGAAGATTTTTTACAGAACAAAAAGTTAAATTTTCGGGCAACACTGAATGCGCAAGAGGCCTATCAAGACGCTGACTTCGTTATCATCGCTACGCCTACCGACTACGATCCTAAGACTAATTACTTCAATACTAAAAGTGTTGAAGCAGTCATCCAGCAGGTTATGGCCATCAACCCTGTTGCAACTATGGTGATCAAATCAACCGTTCCCGTAGGCTACACAGTCGATGCTTGCGAGCGATTTGGTACACAAAATTTAATCTTCTCACCAGAGTTCTTACGCGAAGGCAAAGCGCTTTACGATAACCTATATCCTTCGCGTATAATCGTGGGTGAGCAATCCACACGTGCAGAAACTTTCGCCAATCTTTTACAACAAGGTGCAATCAAAAAAGACGCTCCTGTTTTATTTACTGATTCCACCGAAGCAGAAGCGATTAAACTCTTTGCCAACACCTACCTAGCCATGCGAGTGGCCTATTTTAATGAATTGGATACCTATGCAGAGTCGCACGGTTTAAACACCAAACAGATTATCGAAGGTGTGGGCTTAGATCCGCGTATCGGTGATCACTACAACAACCCCAGTTTTGGTTATGGTGGTTACTGCTTACCCAAAGACACCAAGCAGCTGCTGGCGAACTACGACGAAGTTCCGAGCAACCTGATTCGTGCCATTGTTGATGCCAACACCACCCGTAAAGACTTTATCGCCCAATCGATCTTAAAGCGTAACCCCAAAGTTGTTGGAATCTATCGACTGGTGATGAAATCCGGTTCCGACAACTTCCGCGCCTCAGCGATACAGGGCGTGATGAAGCGTATCAAAGCCAAGGGTATAGAAGTGGTGGTTTACGAGCCCGTAATCGAAGAAGACAACTTCTTCAACTCCCGCGTGGTTCGTGATCTTGAAGAATTCAAACAGATCAGTGATGTGATTGTGGCCAACCGTCCATCGGATGCACTGACCGATGTAATGGACAAAGTCTACACACGGGATCTGTTTGGGAGCGATTGATAGTGCCTACCATATCCATGTTTTATGGTGTCTTGATTCAACTATACTATTTTGATAATGAGAGACATCACATCCCACATATACATGCTAGATATCAGAGCCAAAGTGCATCCTTCTCAATATTAGATGGAGAGTGTTTGTCAGGTTCGCTACCATCAACAAAGATAAAATTGATACAAGCATGGATAGAAATTCATAGAGAAGAGTTGTTAGCTAACTGGGAATTAGCTATTAATGGACAGGAACCGTATAAGATAGAGCCGTTAAGATAAATTTCTTGGAGGTAATTATGCACAAAGTAATTGAGGTAGAAGTGCTCGAAAATTTCAAACTTCTTTTAACCTTCAGTGATCAACAAAAGCGTATATTTGATGCTACAGAATACCTAAATAAAGGTGTTTTCATTAAGTTAAGAAATGGAACGGTTTTTAATCAAGCTTATGTTCAATGGGATACAGTATGTTGGCCTGGTGAGTTAGATATTTCACCAGATACGCTTTATATCAAATCAAAACCGATCGATGAGTTAGCAGCATAACAATGTGTCTATCCCCTAACCAAGTAAAGATCCTGACGTGTTTTTAGATGTGCTAACGACAGAATTTAAAAATTTAGATGTTCTTAAACAATTTGTCTATGGTTTACTCAATCAAGTGGATGAGTTAACTAGCTAACCCAACCCGGTAACGGACTACCATGAACATACCAATACAACATCACGGCGCAAAAGATGGCGTCACTGGCTCTTGCCATCAGCTACACATTGATGAATACCACAGCTTACTCATCGACTGCGGCATCTTTCAAGGCAACGAAGCCAACGAGCACAATACACAACAACTCGACATAAATTTTGACATCAGCAGCGTCAAAGCCCTGATTGTCACCCATGTACATATAGATCATGTGGGACGTATCCCTTGGTTGCTGGCAGCTGGTTTTGAAGGGCCGATTATTTGCTCACAACCATCAGCTAAATTGCTCCCGCTGGTGCTTGAAGATGCATTTAAACTCAGTATCAGCCGCCAGAAACACCTGGTTGAAAAATACCTGAAAACCATTGAATCACGCCTCGTTGCTCTGCCTTACAAGCAATGGTTTACGCTTAAAGATACAGCAGAAAACAGCACAAAAATTAGACTACAACGAGCAGGGCATATTTTAGGCTCGGCCTATGTCGAAATTAACGTTAACAAAACACGTATCGTTTTTTCAGGTGATCTTGGTGCACCTCATACACCCTTGCTACCGGCGCCGAAGCCACCTTACAAAGCCGATATATTGGTACTAGAAAGTACCTACGGTGATCGCAACCACGAAAACCGAGCGACTCGTAAGCAGCGACTCAAAGCCGCCATTGATCATGCACTGGAAAACCAAGGGACTGTGCTAATACCGGCCTTTAGCATCGGCCGCACGCAAGAATTGCTGTATGAGTTTGAAGAGATACTCGACGGACAGCTTCCCGTCATACTGGACTCACCCTTAGCCAGTCGATTTACTCAGATCTATCGTGAACTCAAGCCCTTTTGGAATGAAGAAGCACACGAAAGACTCAAAGCAGGGCGTAAACCGTTGGCCTTTGACAATCTACTCACCGTCGAAAGTCACGATGATCATTTAAAAATGGTTCATCACCTAGCGACCTCAGGGCGACCTGCGATAGTCATCTCTGGCAGTGGCATGTGTACCGCGGGAAGAATCGTCAACTACTTGAAAGCCATGCTAGGCGATGAACGACACGACATATTGTTTGTAGGCTATCAAGCAGAAGGCACACCCGGTCGCATCATCCAACAATATGGCCCTAGAAATGGCTATGTGGAACTCGATGGTGAACGCTACACCATTAAAGCCAAAGTCGACACGATTGGTGGTTATTCAGGCCATGCGGATCAAAATGGGCTGGTTAGGTTTGTGAAAGGGATGAGGCATAAACCAAACGAGATAAAACTCGTGCATGGCAGCCAAAAGGCTAAAGATTCACTTAAACAAGCGTTACAAAAAGTAGTAAAATCAAACATTAGCTAAAGTATAGATACCATTGCTCCCTTCAGTACGGTTACAATTTTACCCTTATTTCAAACGCTACAAGGTAGTGCGCCATTCGCACATGCCCTGCGGTAGCCTGCTTAACGGTTGGGTATCTAGCCAGCGTAAAGGAATTACATAGCACTCCATGAATTTGATGAATGAAACCAGAACATTTGTTGTCTGGTTTGCCCGCCTGAACAAAGTGTGCCTCAAAACGCGTCCATTCTGGACACTTTTTGTCATTGGTGCCACTGTGGTATCCAATGTTGCAAAACTATTGGCATTTTTACTTCCCTTAAAAGTCGTTTTACTGGCTGGCTCTGATGGAGTCCCTCGCTATTTTGCATTCTTTATAGATTCAGCTGATAAAGATGGATGGATCATCGGTCTCACACTTGGCGCTATTGTAAGTTATATACTACACCTATCACTGGAAGCTCTGACTAAGCGTATGTCATTGAAAGGTGGTAAGCTGGTGTTACAAAATGCAAACGCATTGTCAGTAGCAGGTAATCAAGAACGTATAGCACAAAAATATTATGGACAAGTGACAGGCCTAACGGCAGAAGGTCTGCTGCTTTTTTTAATGTTGTTAGTTATTAGCATCATTAATACGGGCTTAGTATTAAAACTACTGGCTTTAGCACTAATATGGCTCATGATCACAATCATTTGGTTGTCTACAGGAAAGGAATTCAACCCGAGTTGGATTGAAAATAACGCGAAGCTCTATATCAGTGTCGTGACATCGACATTATTCTTGGCAGGCTTTCTGTTAATCATACACCCTTACATTGTCGGAGGGGGTCCCAATCTATTGCTTTCCCTCGTTTCAATTGTATTACTTAAGCGCAGTTCAAAGGCTAGCTACAGTTTAATATATGGAAGTATTTCGCTAAGAAGTGATCGAGCACAAGTAGATCCACTCATGTTTCGAAGTGGAAAGATAACCAGAAAAGAGCTTCCGACACGAAATGCTTTACAAGACCTTTTTCAAAAGCCCCAGCGCGAGGCATTAGTGCGTGCGCATCTACCAGAAAAATATGCGACTTACCAAGTAGATGTAAAGTGGGAGGATCAATCTATTCGAGGGCTATATAGTTTTAAAATTGTGGCAACACCTGCTAACGGTGGTGAGCAAGAATTTTTAAGATTAAATGTAGTCAGTTACCGAAATAAACACCTATTCGAACGAGAAGAACACTTATTCAAATATATCAGTCGTGAATCGCTTAACGCACCTGAGTTAGTGACGAGTTTTAAAGTAGAAGAGTTTTTCTGCAAGATAGTTGAATATGTTACGGGAGTGACGTTTACGCTTCCACAGTGGCGTAAATCGGCTTTATCAGTTTTAAAAAAGCAGTGGATGGTAAGACCACCCAAGCAACTGGTGCAAGATTACAAGTTGAGTCACCAAATGATGTGGCGTCGTTTCAATGCAGAGTTTTTTGAAAGGGCTAGAATTGCAGTTGAAACAGAGGAAGAGCAATTAGCACTCGATCATTTTATTAATGGGCTAAATATAACACTCAAAAGGCTATCAAAGATGCCTCTTTATATTGCTAATTCAGAAATGCGTGCAAGTAATACTATTTCTCACAAAAGTGAAATGGATAGAGAAGGATTAATTTTTTGGGGTAGATGGCAAATAGTACCCTTAGGGTACTATTTGCCTAGGCTTGAAACTATTAAATCTACACTGGATGAAGTAATATCAGGATCACACACCAGTTTAGAAGATGTTTTATGGGTGAATAATTTAGCAAAGATAGAGCAAGCTATTATTGGACAAAATTACAAGAAAGCTATTTTACTTATTATGAAATCTGAAAAAGCAGTGAAAGGTGTTGAGAAGAAATGAAAAAGATTGGTTATACAACTGGTGTATATGATTTATTCCATATTGGACATTTAAATCTTCTTAAGAAAGCGAAGTTGGAATGTGACTATTTAATAGTAGGTGTGACAACAGATGAGTTGAGTGAGTCGCGTAAAGGAAAAAAACCAATCATCCCTTTTTTGGAAAGAATGGAAATTGTTGAGCATATAAAGTTTGTTGATGAAGTTGTACCACAAACCAACATGGATAAATTTGAAGCATGGAATAATCTTCGCTTCAATAAAATGTTTGTAGGTGATGATTGGAAAGGCACTGATAAGTGGAACGAGATAGAGAAAGAGTTTGGCGAGGTGGGTGTTGAGATTGTATATTTCCCTTATACTAAACATACATCAAGTACAAAATTGCGTGAAGTCCTTGAAAAGATAAGCTAAATTTTTAATTAAATAATAATGATGATAGATATGCTAAGCGAAACGCAAAAAAAACAGTATACTGAATATCTTTTATTTCGAAGTTTTTATACAGGTTTTGAACCACATGAAAGTGTGCTTGATGTACTACCAAAAGTTAATTCAATAAAAATTGCAGAAGAAATTATCAAGAGTAAGCTTGACTGTTTAGCCTCACCTGCAATACTCCTTAGTAGTGGTATGGATAGTGCTTCAATACTTCCATATGTTTCGAAGCAAACAAAAGCATTCACGATACTTCATGAGGGGGATAGGTTTTCGGAGGTTGAAATTGCAAAAGAATACTGCTTGAAGTACAAAATAGAACATGAAGTTATCATGATAAATTCATCTGATTATCTTAGTTCTATTAATGCTTTGATGAAGAATAAAAAAATGCCTTTGAGCCCGGCTGAACCAATTTTCTATTTGGCTTCGAAACATATAGCTTCTCAAGGTTATACTGAAATAATCACAGGTGGAGGTGCAGATACCAAGCAAGGAGGGTTTGCAAGATTTCGAGGTGATTGTAGTGTAGACGAAATAATCAAAAAATATGAGAAAAAATATTTGAAGGCAAGTAAAATTTTAAAAGAGAGTGTAAATCCAGATTATGTGTTTGAAAACTATTTAAAGCAGGTAGAAGGTAAGTTAGTTGTTAATAGTCGGAAGATTCTGGCGGAAATAGGTGTTGAGAGATTTGCATTTGATAATGCAATATCCTTTGGAGGTTGTGCGCATGTGGCACCTTACTCAGAATTCTTATTCGAGTTCGATGAGGAAAGAAATCTTTCAGAGCCTAAGTACATGATTAGCAATCTTTTTGAGCATAATTATGGTATGCTGCCGCCAAAGAAGATTGGAATGCAAAAGCCACCTGACGCTCTAAGATTTTTTCTGCCAAAAACTCAGATTTTTAAATCAATCGACTTTAGAAAACTTAACTTCCCTCAGGTGTTTCTAATATATTCACTTGATTTATGGCATCATCAAGAGGTTTGTAATGAGTTTTAAATTGCTGAAGCGAAAAATTATTTCATTATTAGGAATGAATATAAAGTACGTATATGATTTGCTAATATATTGTTTTAATGTGACATCAAGTAACAGATTAATTAAAAAAGCAAGATATTATGAGTTTAAAAGAAATTTTTTATTGGCTAATCATTTCGGCAACGAGTTCAATGATCCTCTGGTAGATCTTTCGATTTTTAGGTTTGATGATACATATATTAAAATTAGTGGCATTAAGTTTAGTGTAGTTAGATCACCTGTAGGTCTTCTAGTAAAATTCTCATGTCCGAGTTATTATAATATTGATAGTGTTGAGTTATTGTGTAATGAATTTCTCTTAAGGGCTATAAATCTGAAAAAAGGTAGTAGATACTCAACTGTAAAGTACTTTATTAGGAGGTCGTCATTAAAATTTTTACCTAGATCCTTCTATATTAAATTCAGAGCTAACTTTAACTGTGGTAAATTGATTCAACCCGATCCTATTTTTGCTTTTATAAATCCTATTGGCATAAATTTAGAAGTGCCTTGTGATATTAGGGTTTTAAATAAAAAGGGTTTCCCAGTTTATACAATTTCTAAAAACATTCAGGTTCAAAATCAACAGGTTTTATTGTACGAAAGAGTTAGTTGTTTTCTTAAAGAAAGGTTTGGTATTGAGTTATTTGCGCTTTACGGAACTCTGCTAGGAATTGTTAGGGATGGAAAGTTAATAGAGCATGATGATGACTTTGATGTCGGATTTTACCTTGATGCTTACTCTCAGGAGTCTGTAAAAAAAGATCTGATAAAAATTATGATGGCTTTAGTTGAAAATGGTTTTATCGTGAGCGTAAATGGGAGAGGAAGGGCTTTCTGTGTATGGGATAGCTTAAGCAGTCATACATCACGTCTCGATGTCAGAGCTGTTTGGTATCAAGATGGAAAAACTTGGGCTCACTTACAAGCGTGCTTAGATATGACTAAAGATGACTTCTTACCTGCTATTTACAGAGAAGTGAATGGTATACGCGTGTTAATTCCTAAAAATGCTGAAACCTTTTTAATGCAAAACTATGGTAGTACGTGGAGAATTCCGGATCCATCATACAGTAATGCATCAGTTTCCATACCTGAAAAAGTACACAAACACTTGTCATTAACTACATTCAGTATTAAAGAGTTAAAGGAAATTAAAAAATCTATAAGAGGTGACTGCTCACATAACTTTATACCCAAGCAGTTACTTCCTTTGAGTGATTTTATAGATTTACAAGATGATTAGTAACCATTCAGACCATAAATAACTAAAAAGTACTTGGTATGGTTTTTTTTCAGTAACCCATTTTAAATCAATTGCTTACTGATAATTTCAGGATGGTTGTTGCGCCTTTCGTTAAACTCACTTAAACATTTACGTGCGTTTGGTGATGTGTATACTTGGTTACTCAGAAGAGCGACGTGAGGCCGTTATCAGGGGGCTTGATCAGTATCCAATATCACAAATACATCGGACAACTTATGCCTATAATACGGCTCAACCCTGACCGCTACATGTTAAGCTATAGGGATCTCGGTTCTAACGCATGAAGTCTGGATGAGGGCAGTTGAGATTAAAGCGGACTATAGAGAGCCCTTTGGCTGAACGTCCAGCGCCTGCCAAGGGCTTTTATGATCTCACGACAACTCAGCAGATGGTTCTAGGCTTTCTGCAGTGGTACGTCCATGAACATCGTCACAGCGCTATCCGGTGCGTGATAATGATGCAGCTTCATACCGGAGAGGAAAAAGTGATACTGGCGCAGCGATATGCACTCAACCTCGTCGCCAGGGCTGTACATCCTGTGTGCTGGAGCGGTCGCACCCGTAACTGGGAATCGGGCGCATTAGTGACTTTGAATTCAGAGCGAATATTGGTCACTGAGACAGTGCAGATGGCTGCATAAAATCGACAGGGTGACAAATATCTTGACAGTTAACGGTTGTAACTTCACGCAAACTGAGAAAAATTTTATGATGCACCTACTTCATTCGCTTAAGCGCCACGCCCGTTTTTTACTGACATGGCGAAATAGCCTTGCAGGTGTTTTTGTAATTTTTGGTTTAATTTCATTCAAGTTTGGCTTGCGAAAACTATCTCTCGTATTGCTAAATAATGCTGTATCTGCTAGCAAGAACACAAAATCTAACAAGGTTTTTAGCTTTTTCCAACAGTGCCAATTTTCACTTGAACATACATATACACAGGCTCATGGTATGTCTCGTGTAGAAGATCCTCTGCTACACTCACACATCCAATATAAAGATCAAATACAATCTCAGCGTCAAACTGGTGTTTTTGAAGCGAATTTTACTCATTTAGGTTTGCGTTTAGATGGCTTTGTTAAGCCTAATGTAACTAAAGAAAAATATGTTGAGTTATGGTTAAACGATCAATGTATTAGAACTTTGCCATTACATCGTAAACGCTTTATCCCACCTTTTTTTCATTTTCAGTTAAAACGTGAGGTTTTATCTCGTTTCCCAAATACAAGTTATTTGTGTATCAAAACAGTTGAAGGCCATAACTTGAGCGTAAATGGCTTTGAAAGCTTGAAACTGACCTTACCGCATGCAGATGGTTCAATCTTCAGCTTTCTCGATGCTGGTGGACGTATCGGTAAAAAAGGGTTTCTTGCATTAACGCCTGATGTGATTCATCAGCGACAAATGCGCTATTTGATGATTTATACAGAGGCTAGACAATATTTTACCCACACCTTTGGTTCCCCTTTGTTTTTGATGTATGGCACTTTGCTTGGTCTTGTTCGTGAAGGTGACTTTATACAAGGTGATGATGACTTTGACTGTGGCTATATTTCACACAAGCAGTCGGCTAATGAAGTGAAGAAAGAAACAATGCAGCTAGTGGTTGACTTGGTTTTGGCTGGGTTTACCTGTAGCTTTAATCGTAATGGACGTCTTTTTCGTTTAAGGTTGAAGGATGATAAACCCGATGTTCATTTGGATGTTCGACCTGTTTGGTATGAAGATGAGCATATTTGGGCGCACAAACAGGCACGATTACCCTTAAACCTTTCGGACTTTAACCCTGTACGTACAGAACAACTTCGAGGGGTTGATGTGGACATACCCCGTCACTCAGAATCCTTTTTAGCGGCCTATTATGGTGAAGGCTGGAAAGTTCCAGACCCTACCTACTCAAATGCATCACAGAAAACGCCTCTCTTCGTCAAGCGTAAGCTTAATTCGGTATGTATTACTCCCGTTGATTATCATGCAATGCAGGCACAAATAGAGCGTAAACGATTCGATCATCCAGGCGCGGGTCAATTGATCGCTACCGGTCTTTATCCTCTGTATCCTCTCGAGGAATATGAAGCTAATTGTGAATGGTAAATATTCTTGTCACCTAGTAAAAACTATCAGTTACTCCGTTACTTAAATCGTCAGCACAATATTGTTGAAAGATCTTTTTTTACAGTATTAGGATTTTTTGGCTGTTTATTCATCACGCAACGTTGGGTACTTGCGCGACATATAAGTCGTGTTTTCTGGCATGATCATTTTAAAGATGGCATGCGTTTAGCCTATTGGTACACCTGTCGTAGTTGGCTACCGATTGGTAAGCCTGGTAACGATCCTTTTTTTGTGGTGGTCGATGGAATGACTTTGAGCGAATGCCAAGCATTTCAAGCTTGGTTAGATCAACGTTCAGGTAAGCTTCCTCAGGTTGAATATGCCGTGTCCTCTTTGTTTGCGATGGCCCAAGTGGTCCATGAAGCAATAGCACAAAAAAACGCTAAACAGGGGGGGTATTTAGCTCAGTTTTGTTTAGCCTTGAATACAACGCTTAAAGGTTTAATAGATAAACGTACACAAGCGCAGACCTCCCCAATCAGTCAATTTGAGAAAGCCACTGTAAACGATCGCGAAGGTGACTTTGCCAGAGACGATGCAGAGGTTGCTTTGTTAGCGGTTTCAGACTTGCTACCTTTACAGGAATGGCGATGGTGCACACTATCCGGCACCTTTTTAGGACTGTACCGGGAAGGTGATTTCCTTGCTCATGATTTTGATATTGATTTAGGTCTCAAGGCAGAGTGTACAAACATTACAGCCTTAGTCGAAATATTAGAAAACTCTCAATTTTTTCAATCAGTTGAGACGACTTGGCAACGTCAATTGCAGTACAAAGATGAACAGTGGTCATTGATCAGATTGCCAGTCCTGGTTAAAGCAGTACATAAGAACGGTATCGCAGTAGACTTTTCAATACTGTATCGGGAAAAAGGTTACTTATGGCATGGTTCTATGATGCACCGATGGGAGCATTTGCCTTGGCAATGGCATCTGTATCAATTACGTGATGTTGAAGTATTTGGGCCTTTAGAAGCGGACCGTTACTTAACAGAAGCCTATGGTGACTGGCAAACACCTGTGAAATCCTTTAACTGCTCTAGTGGTCGTCATAACTTAGTGGTCGCACCTAATTTGTTGAGTGTTGCATTATTTTTACGTCGTTTGGCCTGGCATCTAGAACAACAAGACATTGCTGGTTTCGATAATGTGTTAGCGCAAATGAGACAGCAAAATGTGATATGTGATAATAAGATGAACCTAAATTGGTTTTCATCCTAATAGGAAGTGAAAAGAGGTTATCATGCAAAATGAATTAGCGCTTTTTCGCAAAAAATTTCAGTTAGATGATTTAACCTTAGTTGAGAATGATCATTGGGTACTATCTATACGTCCTCAGCAATTAACATTAGGCTCCATGGTTCTGAGTGTTAAGCATGAAGTGTACGACTTCTCAAGCTTAAGTGAAGATCAATCCTTGCACATGGCTGAATTGCTTGGAGTTGCTGAAAAGTTAGTTAAGGCCCGTTGGGGAGCGGTGCGTCTGAATGTTTTGTGCTTAATGATGCAAGACCCACTGTTACACTTTCATATTTTTCCGAGATATGATCGAACGGTCGAGTTTGCAGGTCGAGAATGGAAGGATGCTGATTGGCCTAAACCACCAAGTGTTGTGCCAACCGACATTTTAGCCGATGTAAACGCCGCCATTTACCGTGAATTGGTGCAATAGCAGGGACTCACTTTGACACAAGATTCGTTTTTACCCTTTTCTCGACCAGAAATCAGCGAAGAAGAAATTGCTGAAGTGGTTGATACACTGCGTTCTGGTTGGGTAACAACTGGCCCTAAAGCCAAGCAGTTTGAGCAGGACTTTTCTCATTACCTCACGGGTAATGAAAGTGATGCGTCAATCTATTCTGTAGCCGTGAACTCAGCGACAGCTGGGCTACACTTGGCGCTTGAAGCCTTAGGGATTGGTCCTGGTGATGAGGTCATTATCCCGACCTATACTTTTACGGCTACCGCTGAAGTTGTGCGTTACATGGGCGCTACGCCGGTATTGGTCGATATCCAACCTGATACATTTAATATCGACCCTATTGCTATAGAGGCGGCCATCACACCCAGCACACGTATGATCATCCCCGTACATTTTGCTGGTTTAGCCTGTGATATGGGGCAGATTTTACAACTCGCTGAAAAGTATCAATTACGGGTAGTGGAAGATGCGGCACATGCATTGCCGACCACCTGGGCAGGAAAAAAAGTGGGTACCCTGGGCAGTGATGCCTGTGTATTTAGTTTTTATGCTAATAAAACGATGACCACAGGTGAGGGCGGTATGCTGGTTACTCGTCATTCAAGGATTGCAGAGCGAGCGAAGGTCATGCGCTTGCATGGTATTAGCAAAGATATTTTTGACCGTTACCAGTCGAATAAACCTAATTGGTTTTATGAGGTGATCGCGCCCGGGTTCAAGTACAATTTAACGGATATCGCTGCGGCGATAGGTATTCAACAGCTTAAAAAAATCGATCAATTTCATCTTGCACGTGAACGTTTAGCACAAGAATACAACCAGTTGCTAAAGGACCTACCTTTAAGGCTTCCCACGGATGCGCCATCGGGTGATCTTCAGGCGAGGCATCTGTACCCTATTCGTTTGCTGGATCAGTCGGCTATTACCCGTGATCGCTTTATTGAGCGTATGGCTGAAGCGGGCGTCGGTTGCTCTGTTCATTTTATCCCGCTTCACCTGCATCCTTACTGGCAGTCATGTTGTCATGTGACGCCTGCTAACTTTCCCATTGCTCAGGCGGCTTTTGAGCAAGAGGTTTCACTGCCACTGTTTCCAAGTATGCAGTCCGAGGATGTCGTACGTGTTGTTGAAGCCTTAAAAAGGGTATTAGCACAGGAATGATGAAACGCTTACTGGATCTTCTGCTTTCAAGCATTGGCTTGATCCTCCTTCTACCGTTATTTCTCGTTATATCGATTTGGATAAAACTGGACTCAAAAGGACCAGTTTTTTTTCGTCAAGAAAGAGTAGGGCGTTATGGTGTCCCGTTTCGTATCTTTAAGTTTCGTACCATGTCGACGGATTCGGAGCAAAAGGGGCGTTTAACTGTAGGCAATGATCAGCGGATTACCAAAGTCGGTCATTTTCTTCGCCACTATAAGATAGATGAGTTACCCCAGCTTATTGATGTGTTGCGTGGAACCATGAGTTTGGTTGGGCCAAGACCCGAAGTGCAGGAGTTTGTCGATTATTACACACCTCATCAGAAAGAGGTTGTGCTATCGGTCAGACCTGGCATTACGGATGAGGCGTCGATCATGATGGTCGATGAGAATCAAATTCTCGGACAGTATGATGATCCTAAAGAGGCATACATTCGCTATGTACTTCCTCAGAAGTTGCAGTATTATGAAGCTTATGTGAAAAGCCATTCATGGATAAAGGATTTAAAGATTATTTATAAGACTATTCATAAAATTATGGCTCGTTAATAGGTTTTTATGATTCATACTTAACACATTGGGTAAATGATGCGTAAAGCAGAAACACCAGACTCATTAAAGCAACCCATCCATCTGCGATTGCTGTCGATGGAGCGTGGTAAAAAACGCTGGATCATGGTGTTAGCTGACCTTATTGTTTTGCCTTTCGCTCTTTATACCGCTTATGTGTTACGGTTTCATGACTTTTGGCCTGTTCGTTTTCTTGAGCCTGCCATTTGGCTTTTCCTGTGGGTACCTGTTTTTGGTATAGCTGTCTTTATTAAGTTAGGCCTCTATCGAGCCGTCGTTCGCTATATGGGTTCACAAGCGATCTGGACGGTAGTTGCTGGCGTCAGTATCTTATCGCTATCGCTCTGGGCTGCAGCCTTTGTTTTCAGAATTCAACCCTTCCCTCGATCTATCCCGATCAATTTTGCCCTGCTTGCCTTTGTTTATGTTGGTGGTACGCGCTTATTAATGCGTAGCTACTATCACTGGTTAATGAACCGTTTTTTAGAAAAAGAATCGGTACTCATATACGGCGCTGGTTCAAGTGGTGTGCAGTTAGCCAAAGCCTTGTCTGGTACTCACGAACTTTGCTGTATCGGTTTTATTGATGATGATCCAAGCCTATGGGGCAGTTCTGTTGCAGGTTTAAAAGTCTTCAAACCTGGACAGGTTCAGTCGTTAATACAAGGGCGCAAAATTGATTCAGTGTTGTTGGCAATGCCGTCCGCCACCCCCAAGCAACGTAAACGAATTTTGAATCGTTTAAGTAATTTTCCTGTGCATGTTCGAACCGTCCCACCGATGCATGAGATTGTGTCTGGTGAGTCCGTTGTTAACCTTCGTGACGTGGCTATTGAAGACCTGCTAGGCCGTGATCCTGTTCCCCCCATTAAACCGTTAATAGATGCTAGTGTCCGTAACAAAGTGGTCATGGTGACAGGGGCGGGAGGGTCTATTGGCTCAGAGCTTTGTCGACAAATACTCAAATACGAGCCTAAGTGCTTGGTCCTTTATGAGTTAAGTGAGTATGCGCTTTATTCTCTAGAGCAAGAGGTTTCCTCGTTATTAAGTAAAAAAAGTTATGATGTGCCATATATTTCGATGCTGGGTTCCGTGTGTGATGTGCCGCGCATAGAAGATACAATTCAACGCTTTCAAGTTCAAACCATTTACCATGCAGCGGCTTATAAACACGTACCATTGGTTGAGCACAACGTCCTTGAGGGGATTCGTAATAACACATTAGGTACCTTGGTGTTGGCTAAATCGGCACAAAAACTGGGTGTAGAGCGTTTTGTGCTGGTGTCTACGGATAAGGCAGTGCGTCCTACCAATGTAATGGGAGCAACTAAGCGTTTAGCTGAGCTTATTCTCCAAGACTTAGCAACACAGTCTTCAAATACCATTTTTTCCATGGTTCGATTTGGTAATGTGTTAGGCTCATCGGGCTCGGTGGTTCCGTTATTTCGTAAGCAAATAGAGGAGGGAGGGCCTGTTACCGTCACCCATCCGGATATTACCCGTTACTTTATGACCATACCAGAAGCGGCATCTCTGGTGATTCAAGCTGGTTCTATGGCGAAGGGCGGTGATGTGTTTGTGCTCGATATGGGTGAGTCCGTTCCGATTGTTGATTTAGCCAGACGTATGATTCGTTTGATGGGTTATGAAGTGTGCGATGATAAGCATCCCGATGGCGACATCGAGATCATCTTTACTGGACTTCGACCCGGAGAAAAGCTTTACGAGGAGTTACTGATTGGTGATGATGTGATTGGTACTGATCATCCCAAAATTATGCGCGCTTTAGAAGAAAAACTCTCCTCGGATGATTTGCAAAGAGTCTTGTCAGGTATCCAGTATGCACTGGATCAACACGACTCAACTGAAGCGCGTTTCCAACTGGAAAAGGCGGTTGCTGGCTTCAAACCATCCACCGCCATGGTTGACTGGCTAGCAATAGACTTGGTTAAGCAATCGGAAATGCGGTAAAGCGAGATGAGGAGATGAGGGTTGAAGTAACAATTCAAACGAGGATCAGAGACTAGCAATTTTTATACAGGTCTTAATGGGCAGCCACATTTCAGGCCGAATCTTATCACCAGAATCGGCAGGCAAGAAACCATACTATTGGTAAAAGGGAATGACGTCCGGAGTCATCGGGTCAACAAATAAACCTATTACAGAAATTTGGTGTGCGACCAGTGCCGTTCGATAGATAGCGTCAATCAGTAACCGTTCACCTATGCGCTGAGCTTGTTGTGAGCGATCTACTTAATCGTGCTAATTTTACAGCGCTGAGTGGATGAGGATAGTTTGCATAGTGATTGTGAGCCAGTGGCGTTGTCACTGAATAGCCGGTCAGGGTGTAATAGTCAATGATAGCAATGGGGGCTGCTTCACGGCAGGCTAAGCAGGTTTTTGATATGTTCTTTGCGGTTTTCTGTCTGGCTTGTTGTTGTAAAAAATAGATTTAGTTATGTGACACCACTATCAAATCCCTTTCGTTTATGTTGCCGATTTATTTCTTCAATGATTATCGACATTCACCGTTTCCTTGTAATGCTGTGTGGCTTTCAGCAGTTTACTGTTTGGTTTAGGTGGATTATCTAAGGCGGCAAACAAGGCATCTGCACTAGTCACTGAAAGATGTAATGTTTCAGTTTCCTGAATAACGTTGCATGCTTTTTCCATTGCCGCTTCAATCATGAACTGCGAAACACTGGCTCCAGTGTGCTCAGCGTAAGTGCCAATAAATCAGCACTCTACCCCTAGCTGTACTGAGTCACTTTTTTTGAAGCTTTCTCAAGCGGAGCATTCCATGGCAAGAGTTGTTCGAGTTTCTCTAGCGTATCGGCTTCTGCGATG
>NZ_WBOL01000016.1 GCF_008973715.1 Nitrincola schmidtii | reverse complement strand
CAGCTCAGTTCCACGAGAAACCTGACAACGATACTACCGTCAGCGACACTATCGCTGTCTCCGTCGCAGGTGTTGGCGGAACCACTGCCACAGGTGAACTCAATGTTGCCATTATCGACGATGTGCCAGTGGCCAAAGATGAGGAAAAGGTCAGGGTTACAGAAGACGGAGATGTTCAATCGGTTAGTGGCAACGTTCTGCTAAATGATTCATACGGTGCTGATGGCCCAGCTGCCACTGGTGCGTTTGCATGGGATGACAACACAGCGGCTATCAACACTCTCAGCCAATACGGTACACTGACGCTTGGTGCCGATGGTAACTATAGTTTTGTACTCAACAACAGCAGTGCAGCAGTTCAAGGTTTAACCGCCAACGATCTAATCAGTCAGACGCTGACTTACACTATCAGAGATGCGGATGGTGATACTAGTTCAGCGAATTTAGTCATTGAAATTCAAGGTGCAGATGATTCGGCCTCGGTCACGACTGCAGGCATCGATGTTCCAGACACTACTGTGTTTGAGGCAGGCCTGACTTCGGTTGTAGATACCAGCGAGACTAACACAGGTAGCTTCCAAGTTTCGGCGACCGATGGTATCGCCACGGTCACCGTGGGTGGCACCAGCTTCACGCTCGCTCAGTTGCAAGGCTTCACCGCTGATGCACCTTCGGACGGTATTGATACCGGTGAAGGCACGCTGGTGATCACTGGCTATACTGGTTCTGCGACTAGTGGCACTGTTTCGTTCAGTTACACGCTAAACGCAGCTCAGTTCCACGAGAAACCTGACAACGATACTACCGTCAGCGACACTATCGCTGTCTCCGTCGCAGGTGTTGGCGGAACCACTGCCACAGGTGAACTCAATGTTGCCATTATCGACGATGTGCCGATGGCTAAACTTGATTTAATAATTGATGATGACTTCAATCCGTTCATTAAAGAGACCGGTGGTGTTTCTACAATTAACTTTGCGCTAATTGATACCAGTATTTTTGGTGCTGACGGTCCCGCAGAGATGAACAGTACTGTTTACAGTCTTGATGTAAAAGTCCTAGAAGGTACACAAGTTCTTGAAGATGGTGGTATTTCATCAGGTTTAATGACTGCATCTGGCTTTGAGATTTTTCTCTACAAGGTCAGCGAAACCTCTTTCGTTGGTCGCTACATGGATGACTCTAATTTAATAAGAACTGCTCTGACAATAGATCTCAGATTAGATGGTGGAAGTATTGTTGTGGAGTTGTCTTCTATCGGCTTATTTCATGATGAAACGCTTGGCCAAGGTGATCAAGTCACATTTTCTGGCATTGTATTAGAGGCCAAAGTTACTGTAACCGATGCTGATGGTGATATTGATACTGCAACAGTGAATATTGGTGATGAGATTATCTTCCTCGATGGTGTACCAACCTTCAATGGTGTTTCTGATGTCATTACTGTTAATCAGAGTAACATCACAGTTTCTGGCTTTATAGATATTGACTATTTGGCTGATGGATTTGGTGGTTATACATCAATTATGGGGAACGAAATACCGGGTGTTGAGTACTTAGATCCAGTTCCAAATCCGGATGGCAGTATTTCATTAACCGCTGTAGCAACAGGGCAACTTACTCCTTTATTCACCATCACACTGAATGCAGATGGTACATATGATTTTACTGTCCTAAATGCTTCACCTGAAATTAGTTCAAGTTCAACATTGGTAGGCTTGGGTGCATCGGCACCGAGTGGATATTTACAGACATTCGGAGAGTTTTCTTCATCAGTCATAATTGGAGGAAATACTGGAGACCGAGTGAATAGTTCAAACCAAGGGTTAGGAATCGATAACAATCTTCTCAATGATGTTGAGGTTGTTAAGTTCGTTTTCTTCGATTCAGCATATAAAGCCCCTCTTTATGATAACGATCCAACTAATGATGCTCTTTTCTATGATGTTACAGCGGCCTCTTTGGATGACTTCAGAAATGAAACTACCAATGTAAGTTTGACTGTTCAAAAAATGTCTGCGGGAGAGTCACTGACTGTTAGGGTTGTTAATATTAACAGTGGTATTGAATCGACTCTTTATACTATTCAAATTACAGCAAACACCAGCAATAGTTTTGATTATAAGGTTTTTGAAGGCACGGATTTAACTGAGCTACCAATTTCCACAGGAACTTCACCGTTAGAAGCAGTGACTCGTTTTAATGGTTCAACTACAGATACAAGTTTTGGAGAAAACTCAACGGTCTCTGTTAGTTTGGAGAGTATTGGTCTTCCTAATGGCACACAGTTTAATGCGATTGAAGTTGAAGCTGCGCCGAGAACTGATGTCAGACTGCTTGATATCACTACCTCTCAGCAACTTCTACCTGATGATACTTCCGTCGTGATTGACTTTACTGCAATAGATGCTGATGGGGACGAGGTTTCTGGATCTATTAATGCCACGATCACAGCACAAAATCCTGATGGAACATTTACGCTAGTTGGAACTGACGCTGATGAAGTCTTGTTGGGTTCAGATGGTAATGATATTTTGATCGGTGGTGGAGGTAACGATATCCTAACAGGAGGGCTTGGAGCAGATACCTTTGTTTGGCGATTAGGTGATGAAGGTACGACTGAAGATGGCGTTTTAACAGCAGCTGTTGATATTGTTACGGATTTCAATCTGAGTAGTAACAGTTTTAATGTGAGTGAAAATGATACGCTAGATCTTAGCGACTTGTTAAGCGATACAAGTGATCCTTTGAGTGCTTTAAACATTGCCGACGATAATGGCGCTGCGGTGTTAAGCATCAGCACCAACGGTTCTGACGTCGATCAAATGATTATACTTCAAGGGTGGACTGTTGCTGATCTTGAAAATCAATATAGTAGCTTTGATGGAGATGATTTAATTGCAAAAATGATAGATGCAGGTTCACTCATCATAGAGTAGTTTTATATTACAAATCTTTTTTGAAAGGGGCAGCATTTACTGTTGCCCCTTTTAGTTATTAGCAATTATCTACACGGCAATACATCTTTAAGTTTTTGATGAATCCCACGCAAGCACTCTTCCGTCGTTTTCCAATCAATACACGCATCGGTCACTGACACGCCATATTTCAAATCAGCAAGGTTTGCTGGAATTGACTGGTTGCCCCAACCTAGGTTGGATTCAATCATCAAACCAATAATCGATTGGTTACCTTCTAAAATCTGATTGGCTGCATTTTCAGCGACTAAAGGTTGCAGTGCAGGATCTTTGTTAGAGTTAGCATGGCTGCAATCGATCATAATGTTGTTTGACAGTTTGGCCTTTTCCAATGCCTGTTCGCATAGACGAACACTAACGGAGTCATAGTTTGGCTTGCCATTACCACCACGAAGCACTACATGGCCATAGGCATTTCCACGGGTCTTCACGATAGCAACCTGACCGTCTTCGTCGATACCTAGGAAGTTGTGCGGGTGTATGACAGACTCCATTGCGTTAATGGCTACGGTTAAGCCACCATCGGTACCGTTTTTGAAACCGACGGCACAGGAAAGACCTGAAGACATTTCACGGTGTGTTTGTGATTCTGTCGTGCGTGCTCCGATGGCTGACCAACTGATTAGGTCTTGCATGTACTGTGGTGAAATAGGATCCAGTGCTTCAGTTGCCAGAGGTAAGCCCATATCTGATAAATCTATCAATAGCTTACGACCAATCTTTAATCCTTCTTCTATCTCAAAAGAGTCGTTCATTTTGGGGTCGTTGATCAGACCTTTCCAACCTACGGTGGTACGAGGCTTTTCAAAATAGACACGCATGACCAAATAGAGCGAATCTTTAACTTCTTCAGCAAGTGCTTTTAGACGACGACCGTATTCCAATGCAGCTTCTGGATCATGAATAGAGCAAGGGCCGATAACGACCATCAGACGCTTGTCTTTGCGATCAAGGATGTCTTTAACCACTTGACGCTCATTAATCACGGTTTGGATAGCAGTCTCACTAAGTGGTAGCTGAGCTTTAAGTGCACGAGGGGTGATGATCGGTTTAATCGATTCAATATGTAGGTCTTCTAAGCGTGTATCGGTCATCTCTTTTATTCCTAAAGCAGATAGATTCGTGGGGGTATTTTTACCATATCTAGGCGATGCATATAAGAGTAATCAAGTATAATAGCGTCAATTGGAACGATAGTAGGACCCTATGGTCTTAGTTTGCAGGTTAAATCGCTTCAAATGTTAAGGATTAAATGTGTCTAAACGTATTTCATGGGTTACTTTTTGTCTGTTGGTGTTAATACCTAGCCTGGCATGGGCTCAATTTTCTTTATTTGGAAATTCGAGTCGAGATCATGGGCCTTTGTATGTCCATGAGGCCTTTCAGTTTTACACCCAAGTTCGTGAGCCAGGTGTGTTTGAGCTGCATTGGAATATTCACGATGATTACTATCTGTATCGTGATCACGTTAAAGTTGAAGTCAGCGAAGGTGTCGAGTTAGTTGAACTTTGGCGACAGGCCGGTGTGCCCAAGAATGACGAGCTTTTCGGTTTGGTTGATGTGTGGAAGCTGCAAGCCATTTCAGCCATGTTGGTGGGCGCTCAAACAGAAGGGCTTGAAAATGCGAGTGTCAGTATCACTTATCAAGGTTGTTGGGAGGGGGGTATCTGTTACCCACCGGTTACTGAGACGATTCCTCTTCAAGCCTTACCCTTAGCGGCTGGATTAACCTGGCCGGAGGGCATGCCGCCAGAATCTGCCGTAACCACCACGCCTATACAGACGGTTTCAGAGCACGGTCGATTTGTTGAATTACTGGGTGGTAAAAGCCTACCTCTGATTTTAGGTGCCTTTTTCGTTGCGGGTTTAGCGTTATCTTTTACGCCCTGCGTATTTCCGATGATTCCTATCTTGTCGAGTATTATTGCAGGACAAAAGGGCGGGGTTTCAACACGCCGTGCTTTAGGGTTATCCAGTGTTTATGTGTTGGCAATGGCACTCACCTATACGATCGCAGGTGTCTTAGCTGGGCTGTTTGGCGCTAATTTACAGGCTAGCTTTCAGAATCCTTGGATCATCTCTGTATTTTCGTTGGTGTTCGTATTGTTGGCTTTGTCTATGTTCGGTTTTTACGAACTTCAAATTCCATCGCCTATTCAGAACAGACTAAATTCTATGAGCCGAAGCCAGAAGGGTGGTCAAGTTACTGGTGTGGCAGTGATGGGATTCCTGTCAGCATTGATTGTGGGACCTTGTATGGCGGCACCTTTAGCGGGCGCGTTAATTTACATAGGTCAAACAGGTGATCCTGTCCTAGGCGGTGCAGCCTTATTTGCGATGTCGATGGGTATGGGCGTACCTCTGTTATTAGTCGGTACCTCGGCAGGCAAGCTGTTACCTCATGCGGGAAGCTGGATGAAAGCGATTAAGGCTGCCTTTGGTGTGGCATTGCTGCTACTGGCTGTTTGGATGCTAGATAGAATAGTGCCAGTGCAAGTGACGATGGCACTGGCAGCCGTAATTTTGATTATCACTGCCGTTTTTATGAGCGCGTTAGATCGCATGCCTACTCCGGTAACTGGCTGGCAGCGCCTGTGGAAGGGCGTTGGATTGGTGTTGTTAGTGTATGGCTTAGCCTTGTTGTTGGGTGTCTTCTCAGGCGGTCGCAGCTTTGTTTATCCGTTGCAAGGCGTCGGTTTGGCAACCAATACCGCAGGTGCTGCACAAGGATCGCCCATGGTGTTTGATCAAACCATTACCTCGATGGATGAATTGGAACCTATCTTAGCCAAAGCGAAAGCGGATAATCAGCCAGTGATGCTCGATTTTTATGCGGATTGGTGTGTGACCTGTGCCGAGATGGAGTTTGTTACTTTTGCCGATGCAGAAGTACAGCAACGCTTGTCTGGTTTTGTAAAAGTCAAAATTGATGTGACTCGCAATGATAGTGATTCACGTGCATTGAATCAGCGTTTTCAGGTGTTTGGTCCACCCGCATTGGTATTTTTCGACGAGCAAGGCAATGAACGACGTGAACTTGCCGTGCATGGTGTGATTGCCCCCGCGCCTTTGTTAAGTCAGATAGGCCCAATTTTGTAAGTTGTTCTATTTAAGATCGCGATAAAAGTTTTCATGCGGCCCTAACGCTTCAAGATAGACCAATCTGAGTGTCTCTTCGCGTGTATAACCCAACAGGTAAACTTGATTGTTTAATCGAAATTTGTAAACCCACAGATGAATGAGGTCGCCTTTCTTTTGTTGGCCGATATCGGGGTTTTCAGCAATCATTTTTACGGCAAGATTCACGTCTTTAACAAGTGACTTATGAAGTTTTTTGTAGGTTCTTGAAAAGCGTCGTGTCTGTCGAACTTCCCACATGTTTTATTCTTCATCTGTTCTTGGAACAAATGGAAGGCTATCTTCACGAGGTTCAGCCATACTCATCAGGCTCTCTGCTATGAAGGAGGCTGGCAAGTCTGGATTATCTAAAGCAGCACGACCTACCTTGGCCCAAAACTCAACTTGTCCTTGTACGGTACGATATTCAGTCTTTGCTGCAATTCGAGCAGCTGAGATCAGTGATTCATCAAGCCGAACAGATACACTACTCATGGTCTTTACTCCTTACATTGATCTATGACTGGCATTACCGTTACCACAATTGTAGTTTTGCAGTGTAAGAAGATCAAATTAAATCACACAATAAACGTCTTACTGACATACCGAAACACATGCGTGTTAGCGCGGCGCAGCCATTCGAAGGCGACCATTTCTCGGCTAACGATGATGATGCCTGCTTGGCGCATGCGCTCAATGGCAAGGTGTTTGTTGTGGGGATCACGTGAGCCGACACAATCTTCAACTAAAAACACGTCTAAACCTGAGGCTTTTAATTCTAGTGCTGTTTGCATCACACAGACATGCGATTCAGTACCGATAATGACAATTTGCGGGTAATGTTTGTCCAGTAAGGTTGACCGACAGCCATCATCTGAAAGACAAGAGAAGTACTCTTTTTCCATCATCTGCTCATCTCTAATATGGCGTCGAATCGGTTCAACAGTTGGGCCAAGACCTTTTGGGTACTGTTCAGAAGCGATCACAGGGACATCAAGGGTGTTCGCCACTTTGGTTAGCCAGATACAATTTTCTAGAATTTTTTCGTTGTCATCAATGTAAGGCATGAGTTTGCCTTGAAGATCTACTACCAATAAACGCGATTTCTGACGATCAATAAGCATATTATGACTCCAGTTCTTTTATTATTTTTCTAGCGAGTCCCATCGCTTCACTGCGATTAGTGGGAATGACACCCTGTGGGCCGCGTTGGCACCAGCCGACACAGTAAACACCGGGTTCAATCAGACTGTCAGTATGGGCAAAGCGTTTTTTTGTATCATCATAAGGAACACCTTCAATCAAGGGTGTTTGATAACCGATGGCGGTGATTAATGAATCCAATTGAATCCTGTCAGTATGCCCTGTTCGAGTATCCTTGATGGTTAAGCCTTCGATGCGTTGTTCACCTTGGATCGATTCTGGTGTTGCATAAAAGTGAAATTGAATCTGTATTTTGTTCGACGTTGCGAAAGATAAGTCTGCAAAACTTTGTAATTGCTGAATGACTTTCTGTTGTGAAATTGGCAGTTGGGTGGTGTCAATGCCAGCAAAAGCATCCGGTGATACCTTAACCCGAGCATTCGCTAAATGACCGAGTTCAGTCAGTTCGGGCAGAGTAAAGCTGGCATCTGTTGGTCCTCGACGGCCAAAGATATGTACCTCTTCAATCGAATGATTGGCAAGGGCTTCTCTTACGTGAGGTGTTAGGTCGCTTTGTTGATGTTCTTGTGCTGTTTTAGCAAGCATACGAGCGATATCTAAGGCGACATTACCATTGCCAATAATGCCCACTTTTTTACCCAAAGAAGGATGTAAGCTCTGTGCATCTGGGTGGCTGTTGTACCAGCGAGTGAACGCACCAGATCCGTATACGTTGGATAGCTCTTCTCCTGAAATACCCAGGTGACGGTCTTGCTCTGCACCCACAGCAAAGATGACTCGATCATAGCGAGCCTTTAATACTTCGTAACTGATGTGCAAGCCTACTTGAGTGTTACACATCAGGTTGACTTCATCTCTGTCTACTGTGCGTTGTAATTGCTCGGTGACTTTGCGTGTGTGTGGATGATCAGGCGCCACTCCGCTAATGGCTAATCCAAAAGGGTGCGGCAGGCGCTCATAGAGATCAATGCTAACCCCAGGGAGTTTTAGAGCCAGAATTTCAGCTAAAAAACAGCCTGAGGGGCCGCTACCAATAATTGCGATTGAGTGCACAGATAACTCCAAATTGTGTCTGGTGGTATTTTTTTATGGGACTTGCATGCCGCGATCAACAAACGCAAGATCAGCCATTTCATCCATCCAAGCATTGACTGCAGGGTAGGCCTCTTTATCGACACCTTGCCATTCATATCGTGCCGCCC
This sequence comes from Nitrincola schmidtii, assembly GCF_008973715.1. Lineage (GTDB taxonomy): Bacteria > Pseudomonadota > Gammaproteobacteria > Pseudomonadales > Balneatricaceae > Nitrincola > Nitrincola schmidtii. The sequence continues at coordinate 82,359 of NZ_WBOL01000016.1, read as the reverse complement.
AAGGATAAATAGCAAAGTCAGCAATGGTTAGATCATTGCAAACGAAGCGCTTTCCGGTGAGTTGCGAATCGAGTACTTTCCAAAGTCTTTTGGCTTCATCGGTATAGCGTTTAATGGCATAAGGTACTTTTTCGGGAGCAAACTTGTTGAAATGATGCGCTTGGCCTAGGAAAGGGCCAAAGCCCCCCATCTGCCACATCAGCCACTGAAATACTTCATAGCGTTCGGGTCCTTCCATTGGCAAAAACTCGCCCGTTTTATCCGCTAGATAAATTAAAATGGCACCGCTTTCAAATAAGCTGATCGATTCGCCATTAGGACCGTCTGGATCAACAATGGCAGGGATTTTATTATTGGGACTGATCGCTAAAAAGTTGGGATCGAACTGAGCGTTAGCGAGTATATCGATTGGATGGACAGAGTAATGCAGGCGGCAGGCTTCCAGCATGATGGATATTTTTTTTCCATTGGGTGTTCCCCATGTATACAGATCGATCATCTCAGTCTCCATGTTGTTATTATTCAGAGTTATTATTAAGAGTTGTTATTCGTGGTTGTTATTTTAGCTGTTACTTAAGGCTTTTCATTATCTTGATGAGCATATAAGCTTGAATCAATTCAGCAGGATAATCCACCTTGTTATACGGAGAAAGAGTGATTCAGACTTTATTCATTGTGCTTTCAGTGCTGCTGAGCCTGGTATCGATAGGGCTGACGCTTCGTCTGAATCGAATTAATCAGGCATTTTCTGAATATCGCTTGTGGGCTGAAAATGAAATTGAACGTGTTAGCCGTACTGATACTGCAACAGGGGCGTTAAAATATAGTGCATTTTATGATCTTTTATCCAGCGAATGTCGCAGAGCCGTTCGTGAATTCACCCCCTTAACGTTAATGAAGTTGGATGTGCGTCATCTGAGTGGTGAGGAGCCTTCAGATGCGGAGAGGTATCAAGTGTCTGAGATACTTAAACAACGCCTTTCTCGGCCCGGCGATCAACTAGGTCGCTGCGGTGAAAATCAACTGTGTCTGCTATTGCCCTCAACTAATGAACATGCCGGTGTTTTTGCCAAAGTGTGTCATCAAGCAGTTAATGATGCTTTTACATCCTCTGACGTTCAATTCACTCTGGCGGCGTGTACGTTTCAACCAACCGCGAACTTAACGGCGGAAATGGCTTCAGAGATGGTCAACGAAACGCTAGAGAAAGCTCTGAATGAGAGGCCTGGTGAAGTACTATTTCATGCTGAATACACTCACGATTTTAACCCTATGTACACCTGAGTATGGCTAATCGGCACTTCTCACAAGCGTTTCGATCTTTTTACTGGATTCCCGTTGATGAACATGACATTGACGTTGCGCTTTCAGATTGTTTAAGACAATTACCCTGTGTATCGGATACATTACTTATATCAGATAACCCATTGTTAACCATGCAGTCTGTCAATTCCCGCGATGCAATTCGTTGGTTAGGAAGAGATACGGATCGAATCATTTTTAATGCCTACTCAGGCTTTAACCCAAATGCCTTTGCCCAAGTCTGTGGCACGTTAAAAGGGGGTGGGGAGCTTATTTTGATAACGCCTAAGGCTGATCAGTGGATCAAGTATGAAGATCCTGAATATCAAGCTTTACGTGGCAGTCGTTTTGCTGATTATCACTTTACAGGCAATTTTATTCGTCATTTAATTCAGCATTTGGCCGCGTTTACACCGGCATCGTCAGAGTTAGCTGATCACACCCTTGAAGAGCCCTATCTTAGTCAGCAGCAAGCTAATTTGGTGACGCGCTTAGTCACTGACTTTGGTTTGCCAGAGTCAACGCAGGTGATTACTGCGGATCGTGGACGTGGTAAAACGGCTGCTTTAGGTCTGGCCTTAGCGAAACTAGTTTCTAAGGCGCAAGATGTGATCCCCTTGAGCAAACAGTTACAGCCGTTAAATGTGGTTGTCACTGCTCCTAGCAGAGATGCACTTGATTCACTGTTTAATTCGCTGAAAAGCCAGCTGCCTGATGGAGAGTTAACGGGTAGTGGATTTCAGCATCGGCTGCTGAGTCTTCGCTTCTATCCACCTGCGGTATTATTGCAAAAGTATACGCAAGCCGATCTGGTTATCGTCGATGAGGCTGCGGCGATACCTGTTTTCATCCTTCAGCAAATACAGCAACTCGGCTCAAGACACTGGTATGCAACCACCTTGCACGGTTACGAGGGTAATGGTCGTGGTTTTGAATTACGCTTTTTAGCTTGGCTTATACATCAGCAAATAAGCTACCAAACTACGCATTTGACGGATCCGGTGCGATGGGCTGCGGGTGATCCACTTGAACTGCTCAGTTACCGCTTATTGTTGCTGGATGCAGAACCTGCTGATGAGTGTTCAACGTCTATCAACTATGATGATCTACAATACATCACAGTGCCTCAATCTGCGTTGGTTGATAAACAAGATCTGTTACAACAGATATTTGGCTTGCTAATTGCCGCTCATTATCGAACGACGCCTAACGATCTTCGCCAGTTGTTGGATAGTCCTGATTTATCAATTAGAGTGTTAATGCATCAACAAACTCCGGTCGCCGTCGCTTTGTTGATAGAAGAGGGGCCGTTAGCGGAGGATCTAATAGAACCTATTTGGTCTGGTTATCGCCGTCCCTCTGGCGATTTAATTCCTCAAACATTGGTGTCTAGAGAAGGGTTTCGTCAGGCTGGTTATTTGCGCGGTTGGCGAGTGATGCGAGTTGCGGTTCATCCGAAGCTGCAACGATTAGGATTAGGCAGTAGACTGTTAGAAAACATTCAGCAAGAGGCGCTAAAGCTTCAGTTGGATTTTTGCGGTGCTTCGTTTGCAGCAGATCCTCGTTTATTTGGTTTTTGGCATGCTAATCATTATCACCCATTAAGACTGGGTGAGCGAAGTGATCGAGTCACTGCGGGTTGGCCATTATTGGTGCTTAATCCCTTATCGGAATCCGCACAAAAGATCAGTCAAGAGATACTGCGGAATTTTTCAGAACGTTTAGTGTTAAAGCTGACGTTAACAGCTTCGCGTTCTGAACAATTGATGTTGATGCACTGCCTAGCTGCGTTAACTGACAATCAAGCCTTGGCTGTTCAAGAAACTGAAATTGTTCAAGGATTTGCGTTACATCAGCGCAGTATTGATGATTCACTGTTATGCTTAAGAAAGTGGTTGGTTATCCCTGAAAACATGAAGCTGCTATTGAGTTGGCCTGAAATAGATCAACAGTTAATGATTGGACGCATTTTTCAGCTTAAATCTGCCCAGATCTTAGAAAGTGAAACGGGTCTGTCCGGCAAGCGAGCGCAACTTAAACGGTTACGTATTCTCTGTAAAAAGCTGATATCAAATTCTGATGAGCAGGTGTAGACATGTTTAATCTGAGGAAGAGTATCGTGCTGATTGGACTGATGGCTGTCTTGTCGGGCTGTGTCAGTTTGCCATTCAGTGATACGTCATCCAGAAATTATCAGCGCGGCTGGGTCAGTATGGAAGATGAACAGTTTTTCGTCAGGGGGTGTCGTGAGACAGAACCTCGCATGATTGATCAGACTCCCAAGCAGCTTGAGCGTTTATTTAGACAAAGAGGTGTAACCACGCCCTTATATGTTGAATGGATTGGCGAGCCTCGCCTGCCAGGTCAGCCAATTCAAATCACACAACTACGTTACGTCGCTTCAGATCCCTCATCTTGTCAAACTCACCTCAATGATGTGTTGATGCATGCTCAAGGCGAAAGACCCGATTGGCAGATGAGCATAACAGATAGCCATATTCGCATCTTTTTACCACAACAACGCAGAACACTGGTATTCCCAGCTGGATCAGTGATGCGACAGGGTGCGGACTGGTGGTGGGAAAGTGATATCGAAGGTCGTAATCGCAAACATCGATTGTCACTGAGGATTCAACCTGCGGCCTGTCAAGATGATCAAGCTTGGTTTGGTTTATCTGTGTTGATGACTTTGGATGGTCGTGAGTATATCGGCTGTGCTAAGCGTGGCAATCTAGAACGATTGGATTTGTTTACCGAGTATCGTTTGGCTGAAACCATTGAAACACGAGATATCAGGCTTAAGCTAGGTGACGACGGCAGTGCGCTATTGAGTGAGGATTATCTTAATCAACAGCCTGCTCTCGAAAGTCGAGGCTCATGGCAGCAACTTTCGAGTGGTCGTTTGCTAGTAACCTTGGATGATCCCGATCCAAAACTCAACCAAGAAGCCTTGATGTTTGTGCTAACCGAACAAGGAATTCTGTTGCCCGGCTTTCATCCTCGTTATGGTCATAACGGCTTACACCTCAAACCTAGCGGTATTCCCATGCCTTGGGCCGCAGGGCGCCTAGTGGTACCTTGATCTTTATAGCCTATAGAAGAGAGTTATTCACTGATTTTTGTAGAGAATATACTCGCAAACTGACGAAAATCATCTAGGTGATTTGTGCAAATATAAAAAACGATTTCCCAATTGATATCATCGTAGCTATGCACCATAACATTTCTGAATCCAACCGATTTTCTTAAACGATCAGAAAGTGATAAGTCGATTACTTCTGCCTTAGCAAGTGCTTCGAAAGTTTGGCCCATAGTTTTCGGAGACAGTGTTTCGCTGTTTTCGGCTAACCAGTGCGCTGCAATATCAACACACATTTGTACTGCACGCGTTAGGTTTAAGGAGATAATATCTTGTGAATCTAGGTCATTCATCAGACTTTTTATGTCTTCCGGCATCTTTGATTCAACTCGTTGAATGCATCTACGAAGTGATTCCAGCTTTTGCGCAATTAATTGTTGATCCATGCTTTCCTTCTTCCTTCTAAAATGCGTTTTTGGTAGGGAACAAAGTCTTCGTGATCAATAATGTTACGAAAAACTAGGTCACCCCAATATGACCGCGAGCCAACTATTTGTATTCCTGAAGAGATAATTTGATCGAGCAGAGGTTGACCCACTGTACTGAGGTCGACAAGATCAACAGGGCGATTGAATACAGTGGCTATCGATTCAGTTATTGCTATTAGCTGCTCAGTGCTAAGAGGTTGTGAAGCTTTAACAGCGACATCGATATCACTGTTCAAATGAACCTTATCTTTTGCAAAAGAGCCAAATAAAACCGCAAACAGAACAAAAGGGAACTGTTCTAATATAGTTTGGAGTTGTGTTATCGCGTTGGGTTCGTTTGCATTCACTTTCGTATTACCAGCTACGCTTAATGTGTTGATTCTAGCAGATATCAACACATTATGGTTCGAGGTAAAACGGATAAGGCTTAAGAATAATCCTGATCAGGGTTTGCAATGGGAACATTCATGGCAGCGACAGGTGATGGGGTAATACCGATCATCTCGTTATAAGGGCTTTGATGTTCTAGTTGAGTTGTGGTGATGCCTAGACCTTTGAAAGGCTTTTTTGCATCCAGCTGGCTTCTAAAGCTGAGGGGTTTGCCTGAGTCATCGCAGACAATCAGTCTATTTCCGGATCTATCTAACACATTCACTAAATAGTGTTCACATTCGAAAGATTGCACAATCAGGGTATCAACCTGTGTGTTACCATTTTGAAGCTGCTGTAATGATACTTTCATAATAGGGTCCTAGTAGTGGCTTCACACAAATCATGGGGTATCTATAAGTTACGACTATTGATGTCAGATTCGATCAATCCAGCAGGCACTTTTTAGCTTCGTTAATACGTGCCGCTAACCAGGTGCTGCCGCCACGATCAGGGTGCATTTTTTGCATCAGTCGGCGGTGGGCTTGGATGATTTCTTCACGTGTCGCTCCGGGTGTTATGCCCAAAATATCATAGGCTTCTTGTTTGCTTAACTCTCCTGAACCTTCAGGACTGGTATTCTGGTTTGTGCCCGTATCGTCAGCACGCCAGCTTTCGCCGAAGCGTTTATCCAAGTAGGTTTCTAATAATCTAGCTGAATCACCATCTTGGTTTCTGCAGGTAGTTAAGAGTCGAATAAATTCAGACTCACTAAGGTCACTCAGGGCGCGCCCTTGCATGTCACCTTTAAGTACGGTGCCATCCATGACTCCAGTATCGTGGTCAAGTGTCATTTCCAGGATAGCGGTAGTCACTTTTGAACGATTACCACCGGAGGAAGCAGGTCCTGCGGTAGGTGTAGATTTACCAAAGATGGTAGAGAGTGGAAGTAAGCGTAAGATCACTGGAAGAAAGCGTTGAATGAAGGGCAACGCGACGGCAACCAGAGCGCCTAGCATATGTATACGCCCACTGAGACTTAAAAAAACAACACCCAATATACCCATGACTAGAATGAGCTTGGCGAGCGCTAACCCTTTTTGACCTTGTGGTTGACCTTTATACCAAAGCAGACCTAGCAGGCCGATGGCACTTAATACAATGAGCCCAAATGGATTCACAATGACTCCTATTTACTCAGTTGTTGTGTCAGTCGTTTAATATGCTGACCTTGGGAGGAGGAGAAATGTTCCAGCGCTTTTCGCCCTCCACTAGCATAGACAGCAACTGCCGCTAAAAGGTCACGTAATACTTCAGGGCTGTGACTATCAAAAGGCGTGTAAGCACCGCCGGAGAGCTTACAGATCTGCTTGAAAACACGTTCCGCTTCGCTGTCATGCCCTTCATGGAAGATAAACACGGGGGTCTTCAGCATGCCAAGTTCACCTGCTTTTTGGCAAAGCTGATCAACATCTTCTTCACAACAATCAACAACGATAATGACCGCTCGCACAGGGCGTTGACGGGTTTCCCTTAGCGCTTGATTGAGAACTTTACGAATTTGTGTGTGACCGCCAAGACAGCTGACGCCATTCATCTGCCGCAACAATTCTTGAGTATCATTAATCCACGCCGTAGCGTGAAACTCGCCAAAACCTCGGTAGTAACACAGCTGTACGCTCAGGCCTCCCAGCTCTTTGGTGGCTAAAAAAAGCTCACTCTGTAATTGGCAGGCCTGGTCCCAAGAGGCTTGACGACTGGCTGTAGCATCTAACGCAAACATAAGCCGACCACCCGCTGTCTGAACTTGGGGTAGGCTGTTGACCTGTTTGATGAACAGGTCGATCGCTTGAGAGTCGGATTGTTTTTGTAGATCTTTACTAGCCATTTAATCTCCTATGGATGTTATTTCTAGCGAATTCTCATACCCGGTTGGGCACCCTCATTAGGTTCAAGAATCCATATCTCTTTGCCACCCGGTCCTGCCGCTAACACCATACCTTCAGAAACACCAAATTTCATTTTACGGGGGGCAAGGTTGGCGACCATGACCGTTAGTTTTCCTTCAAGCTGCTCTGGTGCGTAAGCCGATTTAATCCCAGCAAACACGTTTCGAGTTTCACTGCCAAGATCCAGTGTTAAGCGTAATAGCTTATCAGCGCCTTCGACCGCTTCTGCTTTAGCGATACGCACAACACGTAGATCCAGTTTGGCGAAATCATCAAAGTTAATGGTTTCGGCAATGGGTTCCTTTTCTAGTTCAGTTTTTACCGCTGCTTTTGACACTACAGCCTGAGCTTCAAGTAGGTCTTGTTTTGAATCTTCGATCACTTTTTCGATCATCTCTGGGTCAACTCGCTGCATTAGCGGTTTAAACTTGTTAATACGATGATTGAGCAGAGGCTCTTTGATAGCATCCCACGCAAAACCTTCAATGTTTAAGAAGTCCGCTGCTTGTTCAGCGACCGCTGGTAGAACCGGTGCTAGATAGCTGATGATCACTCGGAAAAGGTTGATGCCCATGGTGCAGCAAGCTTGAACTTCTGCTTCTTTACCTTCTTGTTTAGCCAGTACCCAAGGTTCGGCAGTGTCAATATATTGGTTAGCTTTGTCAGCTAAGTGCATGATTTCACGCATGGCTCTGCCATATTCACGTGACTCATAAGCTTCAGCAACGGTTTCACTAAGGGCAATTGCTTGTTGATAGAGTTCAGGTTCCGCTAGCTGACTATCCAGTTGACCATCAAACTTCTTGCTGATAAATCCGGCACAACGACTGGCAATATTAACGACTTTATTCACTAGATCCGCATTGACACGCAAACGGAAATCTTCAAGGCTTAGGTCGATATCATCAATGCCTGATCCTAGTTTTGCAGCAAAGTAGTAGCGCAGATATTCTGGACGTAAGTGCTTTAAATAGGTCTCTGCCATGATAAAGGTGCCACGAGACTTAGACATTTTTTGTCCGTTCACGGTTAGGAAACCATGACAAAAAACACCGGTCGGTGTGCGGAAACCGGCACCCTTTAACATTGCTGGCCAAAAGAGGGTATGGAAGTAGGCGATATCTTTACCAATAAAATGATACAGTTCAGTCGTTGAATCGGGTGCCCAATAATCATCAAAATTAACGTTGTTTTGTTCACACCAGTGGCGAAAGCTAGCCATATACCCGATAGGTGCATCTAGCCAAACGTAGAAATATTTTCCTTCTTCTCCTGGGATTTGAAAACCCCAGTAAGGTGCATCGCGAGAGATATCCCATTGTTGCAGGCCGGCATCAAACCATTCCTGCAGTTTATGTATCATCTGCTGTTGCACATGATCAGCAACCCAGCCTTTTAAGAAGTCTTCAAAATCAGCGAGTTTAAAGAAAAAATGCTCTGATTCTTTTTCGATCGGTTTGGCGCCTGAAATGGCAGAGTAGGCGTTTTTAAGATCGGTGGGGCTGTAAGTAGCACCGCAGGCTTCACAAGAGTCGCCATACTGATCTTTCGCGCCACACTTAGGGCAGTCACCTTTAATGAAACGATCCGGTAGGAACATCTCTTTTTCAGGGTCATAGGCTTGCGTAATCGTTCGACGTGCAATATGACCAGCATCACGAAGGCGTTCATAAATCAATGAAGCGTAGTGACGGTTTTCTTCTGAATGGGTTGAATGGTAATTATCAAAATTCACCATAAAACCTGCAAAATCTCGTTGGTGTTCTATACTGACCTTGCTTACCAACTCTTCAGGGGTTAAACCCATTTGGTTGGCTTTCAGCATGATCGGTGTGCCATGGGCATCGTCAGCACACACATAAATGCAGTCGTTACCACGTTGGCGTTGGAATCTGGCCCAAATATCAGTCTGGATATATTCCACCATATGTCCAAGATGGATAGGACCATTAGCATAGGGAAGGGCGCTAGTAACAAGGATCTTACGAGAGTTAGCTGTCATAGTTGGCTCAAAAGTTCGATTGGCAGTGTGATTTTACAAATGATGTGTTGATTCTACGCTGATTTTTTTGCCTAATGAACCTTAGAGTGATTTTATAAAGTCTTTTACATGGGTTTTAAACAAAGCTAATCTATATGTATCAATTTTTTTATACCTTTGGATTCAATAATGAGTGACGCACTTTCGGATAAGCTGGTTCTTTTTTGTGAACTAAATCCTCATAAACACGAGGCTGAATTACCGCTCTCGGCTCAGCAAACCAAAGTGTTTTCTATCGAAGAAGCCAAAAAGTTATTGGTAGCTGATCATGTTAGCTTTCATGTGTTAGTGATTAAAACAGATTCAGAGTTTTCAGATGCCATTTCATTGCTAAGATCTGCGCGAAAGGATCATCCGGGTCTGGGACGCATATTAATTACACATTCTTTAAAACCATTTGAAGCAGGACAAGCTGCTGAGGTAGCTCATCGCTGTTTGTCTATTGATCACTCTGAAGAGGAGTTGTCGGAAGCGGTTGATCGTGCGATTCGTGCTGAGCAATTATTGAACCAACCACAGCTAAGAGATTACGTTTCTTCCTTAGGACACTTGCCATCATTTCCGGCAATTTTACATGATCTTGATGAGGCTTTACGTTCCGAGACCGCGGGTATTAAAGAAATTTCTGACATTGTTCAAAAAGACCCGGGTGTAGTGACCAAAATTCTTCAGTTGGTTAACTCCTCTTATTTTGGATTGTCTTCACATAATTTCTTTACAGTAAAAGAAGCGGTTAACTTACTGGGATTGCGAACCATACGCGACCTCGTATTAACGGCACAATTGTTCGAAGCGATGCCCCAAACTCCTGAATGGAGAGGCTTTTCGTTTGACCAGTTACAGCAGAGATCTGTTTATGTCAGCCAATTAGCGGCAGACATCGTTAAGCAAGCGGGTTATGACCGCAACATGCAAGCCCAAGCTCGTCTTGCTGGTTTGCTTTTAGATGTGGGTATGCTGGTGTTAGCCATGGGTGATCCCGAAAAGTATCATCAGGTGATGATTCGTGCACACGAACTCAATCAACCCTTGTATGTGGTTGAAAAGCTGATGTTAGGAGCGACTCATGCTCAAGCAGGTGCCTTTCTATTAGATCGTTGGAATCTAGCGCCTGAAATGGTGCACGCAGTATTGTTTCACCATGTACCGAATGCTTCTGGTGATATGGCATTTTCAGCATTAACGGCTGTTCATCTCGCTGATTCGTTATTACCACCGTTATTTAATGCGATGGGGGTCAATATGGGTGGAAGGCTTTCACGTGATTATTTGACCTCTATCGGTGTCATCAATGAGCTACCCAAGTGGGAGATGGTAGCACATGATGTAGCCCGTGTGATGCGCAACTGATACTATTCTGCCTTTGTTTTTGTGAACTGACAGAGGCTGATATGTCCTTACCTCAGGTTGAACCTGATCGTTATATTGAGTTGCTAGCTACTAAGAAGCAGCGAGTGTTGGCTCAGTTTTCTGAATTTGATTTACCAGAAATTGATCTTTTCCCGTCACCTCCCGAACATTACCGTATGCGTGCCGAGTTTCGCACTTGGCACGACGGTGACGACCTTAACTATGTGATGTTTGAACCCGGTGACAATCGTTCGCCAGTCAAATTAACTCACTGCCCTATGGTCTCTAACACGATTCATGACATGATGTTTGACTTTTTAGAGCAGATATCGAAAGTACATGAATTAAGATACCGCTTATTTCAGATTGATTTCTTAAGTACGTTATCGGGTGAGTTACTGGTATCCATGTTATATCACCGCCAAATCGGTGATGAATGGGTTAATGAAGCGATGCGTTTGCAGCAGCAATTTAACATTGACTTGATCGGTCGTGCGCGCAAGAAAAAGATTGTTTTGGGTCGTGATCATGTGGTTGAAAGTTTGCCTATTGGTGACCGAGTCTATCGCTATATTCAAACAGAAAACAGTTTTACCCAACCCAACGCACAAGTCTGTATTAAGATGATTGAATGGGCGTTAGATGTGACCTCTGACGGAGCAAAAGAGTCTGACTTGGTTGAGTTCTATTGTGGTAACGGTAATTTCACACTGCCCTTAGCGCAAAACTTTCGCAGAGTGGTAGCGACCGAAATTTCTAAAACATCGGTACAAGCCGCTCGTGATAACATTCGTGATAATGGCATCGAGAATATCGACGTGCTGCGTATGCCCTCTGAGGATCTCGTTAAGGTTTTACGGGGTGAACTGGAGACACGCAAAGTCGCCGGATTAGATCTTGAAACCTGTCACTTTGGAACAGTTCTTGTAGATCCGCCAAGGGCTGGGCTAGATCCTGATACCGTTCAGCAGGTGATAGAATACGATAGAATTTTGTACATTTCCTGCAATCCTGACACCTTAAAAGACAATCTCCATACCATTTGCGAAACTCATCGTATAGAACGTTTTGCATTGTTTGATCAATTTCCATACACCGATCACATGGAATGTGGGGTATGGTTGGTGCGTCGATAATCTTAATAATGCTCAGATCTATAAGTAATTCTTATGGAATCTGAGTTGCTTTCAGTTCTATAACCTAGTAAATTTGTCGGAAATAAAGCTGTATAGTTACAGTATATAAAAAGAACTGTCTTGGAGAAGTAATCATATGTCAGTACAACAGATGGGCGCTCCACAAGGTCTTGAGGGAGTCAAACAGATTATTGCTGTTGCCTCAGGAAAGGGTGGTGTTGGTAAATCGACGACTGCAGTCAATATTGCGCTGGCTTTGGCAGCAGAAGGTTACCGTACTGGCATTCTGGACGCTGATATTTATGGGCCTAGTCAGGGTATGATGCTGGGCATTCCTTCAGGCACGCGTCCGAAAGCGGATGTTGATAAGCATTTTTTACCCTTAGAAGCGCATGGTATTCAAGTGATGTCGATGAGCTTTATGGTGACGGATTCTACACCCATGGTATGGCGTGGCCCTATGGCGGCGGGTGCATTACAGCAAATTATGATGCAGACCCGTTGGGATAATCTCGATTACTTGGTGGTCGATATGCCACCGGGTACCGGTGATATTCAACTGACACTTTCACAAAAAGTGCCAGTTACGGGTGCAGTGATTGTAACCACACCTCAAGATATCGCTTTGCTTGATTGCAAAAAAGGTATCGAAATGTTCCGTAAAGTGGACATTCCGGTACTGGGTGTGGTTGAAAATATGAGCTTACATATCTGCAGTGCCTGTGGACATGAGGAAGCGATATTTGGTTCGGGTGGTGGTGAGCGCATCGCACAAGAGTATCAAACAGAGCTTTTAGGTCAGCTTCCGTTGTTAACGTCTATTCGTGAACAAACGGATACCGGTACTCCGAGTGTGGCTGCTGAGCCAGCAGGTCGAATTGCTGATATTTACCGTGATATTGCGAAAAAATTAGCAGAAAAGACTCAAAAAATTGCAGCGGCTGGGAACTCAGGCCCCAAGATCGCTGTCTACAACGACTGATACGCTAGTAGTAAGAAGTTTGTTCCCATTGAGTTAAGTATCAGGTTATTGCCGCCCCTGTAAAAAGGGGCGGTTTTTTTTTGTCTATCAGGTTAAAATAGACGTTTTACTGATTCAGACAACATTGTGAGCGTGTATGGGTATCAAATCAGATCGCTGGATTCGCAGGATGGCGCAAGAACAACAGATGATTGATCCGTTTGAGCCTCACCAGGTTCGACGCGAAAATAATCAGCCTATTGTGTCTTATGGAACATCAAGTTACGGCTACGATGTGCGTTGTGCAGACGAGTTTAAAATCTTCACTAACATCAATTCTAGCATTGTAGATCCAAAACAGTTCGATGAACGCAGTTTTGTTGATGTGAAATCCGATGTGTGCATTATTCCACCTAACTCTTTTGCCTTAGCAAGAACGGTTGAATATTTTCGTATTCCAAGAGATGTGCTGACCATCTGTTTAGGAAAAAGTACGTATGCTCGTTGTGGCATCATTGTTAACGTGACACCGCTGGAACCTGAGTGGGAAGGTCACGTCACCCTTGAGTTTTCCAATACAACGCCCTTGCCTGCAAGAATATATGCCAACGAAGGTGTGGCTCAGATGCTTTTCCTAGGAGCAGATGAGGTATGTGAAACATCTTACAAAGACAGAGCGGGCAAATATCAAGGGCAAACAGGTGTCGTGGTTCCCAGAACCTAAAGGTTTAGATGAGCCGACAATAAATCACTCGAGGATCTATGATCACAGATTTTGAACAGATACAGGCTTTTTGGAGCCAAATTGAAAAGACTCTTGATAAGTTGCTTGAGAGTCAAGGTGATGCCTATTTTGATGATGAACACTTGCTTGAAGAGTATCGTGTCTCATTACAAAAAATAGATCGAAACCTGACTTTTCACTTTGAACGAGATGCGGATGAAGGCCCCGTAGAGATGGTTTTTGGCTGTGACGGCTACCCAGAGTCTATTCATTCTGTTCTTAGTTTGGTTAGCATGGCCCCTGCACTGAGTGGTATTCAATTTAAAGCTTTTAATGAGCGTTGTAACCCAGTACCTGCTCGTGTCAATTTGGGTGATGATGTCTGTCAAATTGATGAGTTTTGGTGTTCGCTGCGATTGATCGAAGGTAAGCTGCAATTAGCGGTTTATCTAGATGATCTTCCTGATATCTTGGATATGGATCCACGTGTTGAAGCGGTCATGATTTTTATGGATGCGTTAATTGGTGAATTTGAATTAATGACGCGTGTTTGGTCATTGGATTGGTACGAGTTACCTAAAGATCCTTTGGACTTTGGTTTGTTCCCGTTAGAAACGTTAAGAGAGCGTTTTGATGAAATGAAGGAACAAGTCAAACCATTGGGCATCACGCTTCATTAAAATAGGTTTGTACTTCGCTCGATAACCAAGCGAAGTACAAAAAATTAACTTAATCGACTAGCCACTCATCTAATGCAAACAGATCATCAGGGCTTAGTGTACCGATTGTCTGCTTAAACTGAAAAAGCGCATTGATATGATCAATACGTGCATTTTCATAGGCTTGACGCGCTTCAAACAGATTTTGCTCAGCTTGCAACACATCAACAACGTTACGTGTACCCACGTTAAAACCTTCTTCAGTGGCCCTTAATGCAGTTTCACGTGACAGTATGCTTTGTTGGCGCGCTTTAACGCCTTGAGCACTGGTTTGAAGGGTTCTGACTAGCGAACGGGTGCCTTCAATCACCGCACGGCGTGTATCTTCGCTTTGATGAACAGATGCGATCTGCTCATGTTCTGCTTGGCGTTGCTGTGAACTGAGTCCACCGCCTGCAAATAATGGAACACTCATGCTTAGTTGAATGGTGTTGTTATCTTGCCAGCTATCATTCATTGCGCCATGACTGCGGCTATTATTGTGGCTTATACCTACACTCACTTCGGGTAAACGATTCCCACGGATACTCTGCGCGTTTCGACGTAATATTTCTGTTTGTGTTTCTGCAAGTCGAAGGTTCAAGTTATCTTGCAGTGCCTTTGAAATCCAGGGTTGCGGATCGTTAGGCTCAACAGCTACTACGGGAAAATCCGAGCTTAGATAAGCAAGATCATTAAAGGGTTGTCCAGCTAGACGCTCCAGTGCTTCATAGCGATTACTGAGCGAACCCTCCGCATCAATACGTTGAACAACGGCTAAGTCATAGGCTGCTTGCGCTTCTTGAACATCTGTAATGGCTATTAAGCCGACTTCAAATTGAGCATTCACTTGATCTAAACGACGCTGCAATGCACGTTCTTGGGCGAGTGCATTGTCTAAAGTGCTCATCGATCTTAGTACTTCAAGATAGGCTTCAACACTGCGGATAATGATTTGTTGCTCTGCTTGTTCGAAAGTAGTCGCAGCATTTTCCGCAATTAGCTCTGAACGCTTAAAGTTATAGTAGCTGTTGGCATTAAATACAGGTTGAGATAAAGACACTGTGTAGCCCGTTGAGCCTCTAGCGCCATTGGCTGCACGTTCAGAGTTATGCGAGGTATTTGCTCTAAACTCAGCTCTGGGTAGCAATCCCGCTCGACCTTGAATAGGTGCCTCTTGCCCAGCCATAAACTCAGCTTCAGCACGCTTGAGTTGTGGATCGTTTTCCAAAGCCAATTGATACAGGTCTGCCAGTGGTCCAGCAGAAACCATTCCCGAGACGGCTAGCGTGGTGCTAATCAGCGATGGGAGAAGAAGTCGTTTAAGCGTTTTCACTGCACAGTCCTTAGTTTTCATAATTAGGCTCAACTAATGTAAAGTTACGTTTACCAAAAATACTATAGATTGTCGGAATGACAAACAATGTTAATAGGGTCCCTAATAACATACCACCCACAATGACCCAGCCGATTTGATGGCGAGATTCTGCACCAGCGCCCACCGCCATAGCAAGGGGGAGGGTACCGAGAACCGTAGCGCCCGTGGTCATCAGTATGGGACGCAAGCGCATAGACGCTGCCTCGATAATCGCTTCGCGCAGTTCTAGGCCTTTATCTTGTAGCTGGTTGGCAAATTCTATGATCAGAATACCATGCTTTGTTACCAGTCCTACCAACGTAATTAAGCCGATTTGGCTGTAGATATTGATACTGCCACCCGAGTAATAAAGCGCAATCAATCCGCCTGCCAAGGCAGGTGGTACCGCCAACATAATGATAAGCGGATTTTTAAAGCTTTCAAACTGAGCCGCTAACACAAGGAAGATAAAGATCAGTGACAGGATAAAAGTGACCTGCATGGTGTTGGCTGATTCTTTAAATTCACGCGATTGACCGGCAAAGTCAAACAGTGCGTCTGGATCGACTTCCGCTAGTGTCTCTTCAAGGAACTGCAACGCGTCTCCCAAGCTATAACCGGGTGTTAGCATCGACTGAATTTTCACTGCTTTTAGTTTGTTAAAGTGATTCAGTTCTCGTGGTGCAACTGTTTCTTCAACGGTAATTAAATTGCTGAGTTGAATCATTTCACCCGTTGAAGAGCGAACATTGATGCGAGACAGGTCATCACGTGTGCGACGGAATTCATCTTCAATTTGAAGAATAACATCGTATTGTTCACCACCTTTTTTAAAGCGCGTCAGAGAGCGGCCTGACATGTAGGTTTCTAGACTACGACCGACTTCAGCCACACTTAGACCTGCTTCTGCCACTTTTTCACGGTTCAGTGTTAGTTGTATTTCAGGTTTGTTTAACTTTAGGTCGGTATCCACTTGCTGGAAATTAGGATTTTCAGCAATTTTTGCTAACATTTGGTCCGTGATGACCTTTAAGTCTTCATATTCGCCTGTGGTTTGAATAATGAATTCAACAGGGCGAGAGATAAAGCTTTGGCCTAAAGAGGGCAGGTTGATGGCGAAAGACATGTTACCGGGTACACCACCATATAACTGACCGGTGAGTTCGGCAGCTATGTCTTGTTGCGAACGAGAGCGGTCTTCCCAGTCTTGTAAGCGAACAAAGGTTAACGAGTTGGTTTCACTGGGGAATCCAGTGATGCCAAAGTGCTGAGTTCTCTCAGGAACATTATTGATGATGGCTTCCACCTGTTTGGCATAGCGATTGACATATTCAACTGATGAGCCGTCTGGGTTTACAGAGAACGTCATGATCGTGCCACGGTCTTCTATAGGAGCCAGCTCTTGCGGAAGTTGTTGATAGAAATACACCGTACCTGCCAAGCTTGCAAACATTAACGCGAGTGCAAAAATACGCGCATTTAATGTTTTTTCTAACAACCAGTGGTAGCCATTGCTCAAACCCACTAACCAACCTTCGATTAAGTTGAAGATTGCACTGTGCTTTTTCTCATGATGTAGTAGCCGAGAGCACAGCATGGGGGAGAGTGTTAGGGCAATAAAGGTGGACACTACCACGGCACCGGCCAGTGTTAAGGCAAACTCGGTAAAGAGTCGGCCAGTTTGCCCACTGGCAAAACTCACAGGAACGAAAACGGCAACCAACGTGGCGGTCGTAGCAACAATCGCAAACCCTATCTCTTTACTGCCTTTAAATGCAGCCTGAATCGGGTCCAGTCCTTCTTCTACATGTCTGAAAATGTTTTCAAGCATAACGATCGCATCATCCACGACCAACCCGATTGCCAATACCAGTGCGAGTAGGGTCAGTGTGTTGATGGAGAAGTCCATTAGGAACATCATCCCAAATGCACCAATCAGCGATAATGGAATGGTGACCACCGGAATCAAGGTTGCTCTGGGGTTTCTGAGGAAGAAGAAAATAACGATGACCACTAAAATGCCAGCGATCATTAAGGTTTGATATACCGACTCAATCGATCGCTCGATAAAGATGGAGGAGTCATAAGCGACTTCTAGTTTCATGCCTTCTGGTAGTGTGGGCACAATTGTTGCGATCATCGCTCTAACGCCGTCAGAAACATCCAATGGGTTTGCAGTCGATTGACGAACAATACCCAAGCCTTGTGCGTTAACGCCGTTAAAGCGTGCGTAGTTTCGTGACGCTTCCGGTGCGATTTCGACACGTGCTACATCCGACACGCGAACCAGATAAGCATCATCCTGACGAATGATGATCTGTTCAAACTCTTCCGTTTCGTTTAGGTCAGTTTGTGCCAAGATAGTGAATTCGCGATCGACACTTTCGATACGGCCCGCAGGCAGTTCAATATTTTGCGCCAACAGAGCCGCTTCAATATCTTGGGGGACTACTTGATATGCAGCCATACGCTCAGGATCTAACCAGATCCGCATCGCATAACGGCGCTCACCACCGAGTTGAACATTGGCAACGCCCGTGACGGTTTGTAGAGGGTCACGAACACGGCGCTGAGCAAAGTCAGTCACTTCCATGGGATCATGGACATCTGAAGAGATGGCTAACCACATAATGGGTTGAGCATCGGCTTCTGACTTTGCCACGACAGGCTCGTCAATGTCGTCGGGAAGCATGCCACGAACACGGCTGACGCGATCACGCACATCATTGGCGGCAGAGTCTGGATCGCGATCAATACGGAAGGTGACACTGATCTGGCTGCGTTCTGAACGGCTGATCGAACTCATAAAGTCGATGCCTTCAATACCCGACAGTGAATCTTCTATAATTTTGGTGACTTGAGATTCAATAATAGACGCACTGGCACCGGAGTAGCGTGTGTCAACGGTAACTACTGGGGTATCGATTTTTGGGTATTCACGCACGGTAAGTCGATCGTAAGAGATAAGACCTACCAGCAATATCAATAAACTGATCACCGTGGCAAGCACGGGACGTTTTATACTGATGTCAGACAGTATCATGCATCGGATCCTTGCGTGTCATTCTGAGGAAAAAGTGGCGTAACAGGCATGCCCGGGCGAAGTTTGATATGTCCCGCAGTTACGATGACATCACCGACTTCAAGACCACTGAGGATTTGCACTTCACCGATACGGCGGCTACCCAAGGTGACAGGGACAAGGCTGACCTGGTTTTCATCATTTAAACGCATGATAAAAAATTCATTGTTTTGCGGGATGATCGCTGCTTCTGGCACCATTAAGGCATCGGGATCTTGACCGGTAATGATGGTGATGCGAGCAAACAGCCCAGGGCGTAGCTGTCCATCTTCATTCGGAATTCGAGCTCGGATGCTTAAA
This sequence comes from Nitrincola schmidtii, assembly GCF_008973715.1. GTDB lineage: Bacteria > Pseudomonadota > Gammaproteobacteria > Pseudomonadales > Balneatricaceae > Nitrincola > Nitrincola schmidtii. The sequence goes on along the minus strand of NZ_WBOL01000016.1, from coordinate 63,523 downwards.
TTATGACTGCCGGAGCGAGAAGAGGGAGAAATGGCATAAATTTCGCCTTGAAAGGCTTGTCCTGGCAGTGCGTCTACAACCACTTCAATCGTTTGACCTACTTGTATCTGAGAGATATTCCTCTCAGGTAGCGTAAAATCAAGTTTCATTTCGTGAGTGTCGACCACTTCAACGAGATCCTGACCAGCAGAAACAAAGTCACCGGGGCTCACATAGCGAAGTCCCACTTCACCGGCAAAAGGAGCCAGCAGTGTTGTTTTGGCCAGTTGCGCTTGCGCCAGTTGAACTTGAGCTTCATTGACACGCAATTGCGCTAAGCGAGTGTCTCGATCGGTTTGTGATCCAACGCGTCGTTCTAACAAATCTGCCGCACGCTGATATTCGATACGACTGAGATTGGCTTGGGCTTGTGCTTGTGCGAGCTCTGCAGCATAGGATGTGTTGTCTAACTCTATCAAGGGCTGGTCTTTTTCGATGATCTCACCTTCCCTGAACAAGATGGAGGATACACGACCACTAATTTCAGGGCGAAGGATCACGGCTTCGTTGGCACGTAATGTTCCAACGGTCGTCAGCACGTGGTTCAGGGAACTGGATTCTACTTGAAACACTTCTGCCGGAAGGCCTTGACCTTGTTGAGCGACACTATTAGCTGCAAACACAAGACCAACACTGAGTAGTGTAATGGAGAGTGACTTACTCAGAGATGTTTGGTGGGTTTTCATGCCTGTTTATCCTTAATTAGAGCAAATTCAGATTGAGGTGACGTCTGCGGAGGTAAAATATGTTCCCACAGTAATGTGATGGTTTGACGTAACGGCGCACGGGAGTCTTCGACTTTCATTCGTAACAGGGCACCTTGCCAGCAGTCCCAAAGCATTTGCGCCAATGTATTAGCTGGCAAATCGGTCCTTACGCTACCCTCTTGTTGGCAGATCAAAAAGTCTTCCGTTATCAGTCGTATTACGCGCTGAGTCGCTTGTTTGATCGCCTGTCTGAGTTCTGGTGAGGCATTACCGATTTCTCCCGAAAGATTGGCAATTAAGCAGCCGACATTTTCGTTGCAACTGTCCAGCTCTTCAATCATTTGAGCTAAAGCTTTGCCTAACTTTACAAAATGATTGCCTTCTAATAACGAGAACTCTTGGTTCCAGCGATCAATTTCCAGTGCTTGGTAAAACTCGATAACAGCAATGGCATAAGCTTCTTTACTATCAAAGAAGTTATAAAAAGATCCTTTAGACACCTGGCAGGCATCTAAAATCGTGTTGAGTCCAGTACCGTGGTAACCGTGTTGATGAAAGAGTTCTATCCCTTTTTCCAACAGCTTTTCACGACTGTGTGTGAGGGGTCTACCTTTTGTCATGTTTTTAAACCGAACGTTCTATAAAGACGCTATGATATATTTACAGACCGATCAGTTCAATAATGGACGTGCAAAATAATTGACAAAATTAGTGTGGTAAGCGTTTTAGTTACTTTCTTTGGCGGCTTTTAGACGTTGATCTATCCTTAGCATGAGCTCTTCTCCGCTGCCTTTGACTTCTGACAGTAAAGCGGTCGCAAGGTTAAGATCAAATTCAGGAATTTTTTCCTGTATCTGTTTACTAATTCGACTTAAGCGTTTTGCTACCGGCGGAGGGCTTTGTGTGATTGGCATCAGCAGTAAAAACTCATCACCGGCATAGCGAAACACTTGATCGCGACGGCGACACATATTGAGTAACTCATCCGCAAATTGATGAATCAGCTGGTCACCTTTTGCATGACCATACTGATCATTAATGTGTCTTAATGCGTGTATATCTACAAACGCTACCAGAAAATCTTTTCCATCTTCATGGTGTGCTTTAACGGCATGTTGTAATGCTAAATCAAAGGTTTTTGGACCCGGTAATCCCGTTAGTTGATCAAGCGGTTCATTGGAAGGTTCGTAATCTTTTTTCTCTGAAACATGATGACATACTAACCACGCACTGAGGGTGTCAGCCGCTAAAGTAAGCATCCATTGTGCTAAGTTAACATCGACATGTTCTGGTGGGTTCCAGACGCAGATATGTCCTACACCGATTTGTTCTGGTAAATCGATGCGCTGACCTAACCATAATGCTGAAGGGGTTTGTGCTAGCAGTTCATCAAACGGAAATTCTCTGCCGACACTTTTTAACTGATGAGCAAGGTCTTCACCTTCATAAAAGGCTTGTGCTGCATTACCGGTTAATGCCAAATTGGTCGGTGGTTGCATCTCACCCTCTTTCCAATAACCCAAGGCCTCTAATGAGCGCTTCTTCGATCGTTTTGCAACCAGGCAGTGTTCCCAGCCAAGCAGAGGGCCAAGTACGCGTGCCGTGTTTTGATAGGGATCGCCGCCTTGGTGGAGTTCAGGAAGTAGCTTCAACAGTAGGGTGCGTTGCAGGCTGTTACGGTCAACCAAGTAGCCAAGAATGCTGGTGTGCTTGCCTTTGTTGAGTCGCTGAAAATGGTAACCGTCCAGTTCAAGCCACTCTTGTTCATCTTTAAGTGCCCAGCTAAGTACAGCGCGTCTCAGTGATTCTGGGAGTTCACGAAAGCGTGAGTTTGACCATTCATGAACTTGATTCTTTAACAGCACCATGGGCGCTTCAGCGGAATCAAAAAGTGCAGGTATTATTTTGGTTTTCATCGTCACTTCCAGAAAGCAAAAGGGCGCATAAAGCGCCCTTATTAGTTTAGCCTAAGGCTTTTTTGATGCGGTTAATGGCATCCTCTAACACATCCATGCTGGTGGCAAAGGAAAGTCTTAGGTTGCCCGGCGTACCGAAGGCAGATCCAGGTACCAGTGCAACACCGGCTTCGAGCAATAAAAACTCAGCCAGCGCGATGTCGTCAGCAAACTCAGGACGGCTATCGATCACGTTTTGGAAACTTGGAAAAGCATAGAAAGTACCGTCTGCAGGAATGCACTCAACACCGTCGATTTCATTCAGTGATTTTACCACAAAGTCATGACGCGCTTTGAAGGCTTTAACCATCTCTGCAACGCAGGCTTGATCACCATTCAGTGCCGCTTCTGCAGCAACTTGAGCAATCGAATTGGGGTTAGAGGTACTTTGTGACTGTACCTTCTTCATGGCGCCAATCAGCTTGGCAGGACCCGCGGCATAACCGATACGCCAGCCTGTCATGGAGTAAGCTTTAGACACACCATTCAGTACGATGGTTTGATCATAAAGCTCTGGGCAGGCGTTAAGAATGTTACAGAAAGGCTGGTCGCCAAAAAGAATGTGCTCATACATATCATCCGTCGCAATGATGATATCAGGGTAGGGTTTTAGCACTTCACCTAAGGCTTTCAACTCTTCTAAGGTGTACGCGACACCCGAAGGGTTTGATGGGCTGTTCAGCACAACGACGCGAGTACGCTCGTTGATCGCTGCTTCCAGTTGATCGGGTGTGATCTTAAAACGATTGTCTTGAGTGGTTTCCAGAATCACTGGTTGAGCGTCAGCGACTAGCACCATATCAGGGTATGAAACCCAATAAGGGGCTGGAATAATGACTTCATCGCCCTCATTTAACAGCGCTAAGGCCATGTTAAAGAAGCTTTGTTTACCGCCGCTAGAAACTAAAATTTGATTGGCTTCGTAATCTAAGCCGTTATCACGCTTGAATTTCGCTATAATAGCTTTCTTTAAGCTAGGTGTGCCATCCACAGCGGTGTATTTGGTAAAACCATTATTGATCGCTTCAATAGCCGCAGCTTTGATGTGATCGGGAGTATCAAAATCCGGTTCGCCAGCGCCAAGGCCTATAATATTTTTACCGGCAGCACGCAATTCAGCTGCACGATTGGTAACGGCAAGGGTAGGGGATGGTTTGATGCTATTAACGCGGTCGGAAAGCTGTAAGTCCAAGCGAATAACCCTCATGGTTGTCTGGTAAAAAAATACTGCTACAGCATACAGTATTGTTGAATTTCTCTAAATCCCCGTAAGGTCAAAATTGATGAAAAAAAGCAGGAGTTTTGTGTGAAGCAGCGGTTTAAAGTGCATTCTAATTTTCAACCTGCAGGTGATCAGCCAGAAGCGATTCGTCAATTGGTCGATGGTATTGACTCTGGTTTAGCGGCTCAAACGCTGTTGGGGGTAACCGGTTCAGGCAAAACCTTTACGATTGCCAATGTGATTGCTGCGGTACAACGCCCGACCATTATCATGGCGCACAACAAGACCTTGGCCGCTCAACTTTACGGCGAGTTTAAAGAGTTCTTTCCAGATAATTCAGTTGAGTATTTCGTTTCATACTACGATTACTATCAACCAGAAGCCTATGTGCCCTCGTCAGATACCTTTATCGAGAAAGATGCGTCGATCAATGATCATATTGAACAGATGCGATTGTCTGCTACTAAAGCGCTGTTAGAGCGAGATGATGCCATTATCGTCGCCACCGTATCGGCTATTTATGGTTTGGGTGATCCCGAGTCCTATTTATCAATGATGTTGCATCTCGATCGGGGTGATCGGATTGATCAACGTACACTGTTGCGTCGTTTAGCCGAGCTTCAATATACGCGTAACGATATCGAGTTGCATCGAGGAAACTATCGCGTGCGTGGCGATGTTATCGATGTGTTCCCGGCTGAGTCGGAAAGGGAAGCGATCCGGATAGAGTTGTTTGATGAAGAGGTCGAGCAAATCAGTTATTTCGACCCATTGACCGGTGAAGTACTTCGACGAGTGCCTCGCGCTACGGTCTATCCCAAAACTCACTATGTAACTCCCCGTGATACGCTGGTTGAGGCCACACAGAAAATCAAAGAAGAGTTGATTGAGAGGCTAGCGCAACTCAAAGAAAATAATAAGTTAGTCGAAGCACAGCGATTGGAGCAGCGCACCCTCTATGATATCGAGATGATTCTTGAGCTAGGGTATTGTTCAGGCATCGAAAACTATTCACGTTATCTGTCAGGTCGTGACACCGGTATGGCACCGCCGACACTGTTCGATTATCTACCCGAAAATGCGTTGTTGGTCATTGATGAGTCGCACGTGACCGTTCCTCAAATCGGAGCGATGTATCGCGGAGATAGGTCACGTAAAGAAACCCTGGTGGAATATGGTTTTCGTCTCCCATCCGCGCTAGATAATCGTCCCATGAAGTTTGAAGAGTGGGAATTAGCTGCGCCGCAGATGATTTTTGTGTCTGCCACACCGAGTAAATACGAAGCCGAGCACGGGCAACAAATTGTCGAGCAGGTGGTTAGGCCAACGGGCTTGATTGACCCCGTAATTGAAGTGAGGCCTGCATCAACTCAGGTTGATGATCTGTTGGCCGAAATTAATCTGGTAGCAGGTCGTGGTGAGCGTATTATCGTCACAGTACTGACTAAACGTATGGCGGAAGATTTAACCGAATACCTGGCAGAACATGGTGTGCGGGTGCGTTATTTGCACTCCGACATAGATACTGTAGAGCGTGTTGAGATTATTCGTGACCTGAGAATTGGTGCTTTTGATGTGCTAGTTGGCATTAACTTGTTGCGAGAAGGTATTGATATGCCAGAAGTTTCACTGGTTACAATCTTGGATGCTGACAAAGAAGGTTTCTTGCGTTCAGAAACCTCGATGATCCAGACGGTGGGTCGAGCAGCGCGAAATGTCAGTGGTCGGGCGATCCTTTATGCGGATCGCATTACCGGTTCAATGCAGCGCGCGATGGACGAAACGGAACGTCGTCGTAATAAACAGATTGCTCACAATGCAGCACATGGCATCACGCCAAAAGGGATTTTTAAATCTGTCGCTGATATCATGGAAGGCGCACAAGCACCAGGGTCTCGGAAATCATCGCGTGGTGGTCGTAAAGTGGCTGAAACACAAGCTGACTATCATGTGGATGAAGCGCTGTTATCTCCCAAAGAACTGGCGAAAGCTTTATCACGTTTAGAGGATCAAATGTATGAAGCTGCGCGTAATTTAGAATTTGAAAAAGCGGCTAACTATCGTGATGAACTTGAGCGCTTAAAGCATAGTGCAACATCAGTGTGAGATTAAGGATTAAACGGTGACTTTACGATTTCGTCATTCGATCAGTGTTGCAGAGGGTGTTCGTTTAGTTAAAGGCCAGCGAGTTATCAACTTATCTGATTTAACTCGCGCTAAAGCCTGGTCTGAGCATGATCAGCAATATCACGCGCCTTTAACGATGCCAACGTCTGGTTTGCACTATATAACACGCTTTGACAGCACGCGTGCTCATCAGCATCGAGCTTTTCAACTGCGCGAGAGGCAGAAGTGGACAGCAAAGGCATATGATCTTTCTTTTACCACGGATGATAATACGCAACTTAAGGTGAACACTTTACAGCCATCATTAGATGCAGGCGGAGTTCTTCGGCTTAAGGCTGCAGAGGGTGTGCTCTTAACTGATCGTGATGTGAATAAATTATGGGATGAACTCCCTCAGTTATTGCGCTCTTTATTGGAGGAGCAAGCGTTACTGATTAACGGCCCCATCGCGGATTATGCCGATGTACACCTAGAGGCTCCAAAATTGCCAGAAGGTCTTCCAATCTACTCACCTTCTGAGTTTGCCGAACCACAGCCGCAACGACCGGATCCACTTAGCTTGCCCCCGGAGCCTGTTTATCCTCAGCCACCATCAATCAAATTGTGGCATCGCTTAATTCCAGGACGCCAACAACAACTATCAAGAGCGCATCAAAACGCACTGCATGAATGGCAAACCGCCAAGCTGCGTTGGAAGGCGGAAACACATCAGGCCAAATCAACTTCTGACAGAGCGAGACAGCGATATAAGGCGTATTTGTCAGTTTGGAAAGCTCGCAAATTGGCTCATGAAGCTGAACAGCAAGTGTATGCTGAGCAATTTTCAACGCTGCTATTAAATGATGAAAACCTGATGACAGAAGTGTTGATTGCTGAGTTAACGCAATTGGATTGGCCTAGGCAAACACACATAAGCTTTCAATTGGATTTAAATCATCGTACAGCTTGGTTAGATCTGGAACTACCGACTCTCGATGATATTTCCCCACTCAAGGCAGAGATATCCTTACAGACACACTCAGTGAAAATGCGTCAAAAAACAGATGAGCAGGTCTCCAAAGAGTATTCTCGATCTGTGCATGCTAGCGTAGTGCGAGTGATCGGCGTGGTGTTAAGCAGTTTGCCTGCCATGGATCGAGTCGTGGTTTCAGGTTACACCCAGCGCAAAGACTTGGATACAGGCTTTGATAGAGATGACTATTTAATTTCAGTTCGGGTTGACCGCAATGATTATGCTGCGCTTGATATGGATTCTATTGATGAAATAGATCCTAAGTCGATATTGCAGCGTTTTAACGTCATGGAGTCCTTAAACTCTGGTCTGTTCAGCAGTATTCAACCTTTTGAGCCTGAATCAGATTGACGACGGTATCGTTAATGTTCTCGATGCTCGCTGCGAAGATAAGGGCTGCGTTTTATTTATAACTCAGCCCGTTTGCTCTTTAAAAACAGCGGCACATAACAGAACAGCTGAATAATTATCAGTCCTAAGAAGGCAATCTTTAGCGATGTTGCGGTAGTTAATTGATTTACCGCCAATATATCCAACGCAATGCCTAGTCCCCATTGAACAACGAATGCACCTGCGAAAGCCATTAAGTTGATCGCCGTGCTAACCCGACCAAAAGCTGACTTAGGAAACTGATTTGCTGTCGCAACATAGGTTTGCGCATTAACTGACGACGTTATGCCCAGTAAAAACCATAGCGCCAACGCGGGTCCTGTTTGCGAAAGAATCATCACTTGAATAAGCAGCATTAGACCATAACCAAACTGAATTAAACCCAGCGGCGTTACCCCACGTTGATACAAGAGTTTTCCAAAAAATCCGATGGATAATTGACCGATCAACATGCCCATGTTTAAGGTTAACAGATACTTAGCCGCTTGTGACAAGTTGAGTTCATTGACATTCATCAACCACGGCACCGCCCATAGGCTTTGCATCGCCATAAAACCGCCGGTAAAAAAGGTAGCTGAACCCGCAAAGCGCAAAAATGCAGGTGAGATAAATATTTTACCGACAGATTTAAGATTTTCTTTTAAGGTTTCTTGGCTGCTGTTGGCTGCATCACCGGGTAAGGTGCTAAAAACAAGTATCGACAGAAGCAATGATAGTCCGGCAATCAGCCAAAACACGCCTCTCCAGCCTAAGATAGGGAGCATTGCCTCCATCGGTGTGCTGGCGGTTAAAGCACCTAATGCACCTGCCGCCATAATGAAACCTGTCATTGAGCTTTGACGCTCAGCAGGGTACCAAAGTGCAAACCCTTTAAGGCCAGCCATTAAACACGCGGATACACCGAGACCAATCAGTCCGCGAGCAACAGTTAACTGCTCTCTGGTTTCACCCATTGCGAAAGCAACCGATCCCGCAGCCGCAAGGAATAACAAGGTGCCTAAAACACGTTTTGGGCCAAAACGATCCAGCGCAATCCCCAGAGGGATTTGAGCTAATCCAAAGGTTAAGAAATACGTGCTGGTGAGTAATCCTAAATCGGCAGCTGAAAGGCCTAAATCCGCTGTTAAATCAGGCGAGATGACCGCATTGACCGTACGTAGTAAATATGAAAGGTAATAGCCTAGCGCAAAAGGTAAAAAGATGACCAACCAGTGAGAGGTCCGAGCGTGTATAGGCATGACGGTATCCGATTAAACTAAAACCTAATTCTACGGACTATCATAGGCTTAACCAATAACCCTGAAACCAAGAAAGAGGGTGCTTGTCATAAGTTAAATTTATGTGCATAACAAAATTATCCCGATTGATCTTGGTCACACTTTCGTTACATTGAAAAAAATCAATAGCGATCAGCAGTCGAAGCTTCTAAACTAGAAGTTAGCAAGATGTTAAACAAAGGACAGTATTGTTTTTTAACACTCTACTGACAAAGTAAATGGATGATGGGTAAGCGAAGATGCTAACACGTCGTGATTTTCTCACAGCTGGACTAGGTTTGTGTGCGGCATCATTAACTGGCTGTTCATCAGATGAATCTACCAAGGTAGCCATCCATACATGGATTGGCTATGAGAGTCTTTATTTGGCAGATCATTTTAACTGGCTGCCAGAAAATACGTATTTGGTTAATAATCAAAACGCTACTCAGTCTTTACACATGCTAATAGAGGGTCAAGTTCAAGCCGCTTGCATGACACTCGATGAGCTTCTATTAGTCCGTTCATCCGGTGTATCTGCTAAAGTTGGCTTAGTGTTTAATGTTTCTGCTGGCGCTGATATGGTGATTTCACGATTTCCCATTGATCAGCTAAAGAAAATCAAGCGATTACGTTTAGGTTATGAGGCAGGAGCGCTGGGCGCGTTGGTGCTTCATCATTTCTTGAAAGCCGTCGGTTTGGATCGTCAACATCTGGTTTTAATTGATCTGCCTCCTGATCGGCAGTTCGATGAATGGCAAAACGGTACCGTTGATATTGTGATCACTTATGAGCCAACAGCAAGTCAATTGTTAGCAGAAGGTGGTTTTCGTGTTTTTGATAGTCGTCACATGCCAGAGCGCATTTTTGATGTGTTAGCGGTGAGACCTGATCTGCTGACTCGGCATGGCGACAATCAGATACAACAACTAATCAACGGACATTTTAAAGCGTTGGAATATATGCAACGGCAACGTCAAGATGCCTTGTATCGAATTGCTACACGCCAGTTAGCTGACGTTGATCAAGTGCAAACAGCGCTTGGAGGTGTTCATCTACCTTCATTGGAGAGGAATTGGCATTATCTGTCGGGAGGAGATTCACGTCTACTTGATGCCGCTAGAGAAGTTGAGGTGCTAATGCAGTTATCAAACTTAATAGATAGTTCTGTCGTGACGCAAGACATGTTTGATGTGCGATGGCTTCCTCGATTGAATTAAAGGCAGTTTAGATGCGAATATTGGTGTTACTTTTTTTACCTATCATTATCAGCCTATCGACAACGTTGGCTGCCTTCGATGAAATTTCGACTTCTTCTGAAGTCAATGTGCTGATTACGCCTACGAACCAATCGCTAATACTGGGTGTTTTCGCTTATCGATCCGATGACATCATGCAAAGTCATTTTGAACCACTGGTTGACTATCTTAATGATGCCTTAGGTGATGGATTGAATATAGAGTTAAAAATTTTAGATAGTCAGCAGATGCAAGAAGCTTTGCGACAAAATCAACTCGATTTTGTGTTAACAAATCCTGGACATTACTTGGTATTACGCAGTCAAACATCCATGTCTGGTGTTTTGGCTACGTTGGTTCGACGTAAAGATGGCGTAGCGACCAGTGCCCTGGGCGGCGTTATTATTGTTCGTGATGAATCATCTATAAAAACGCTGAATGATATTAAAGGACATCGAATTGCTATTCCTAAGGCACGATTCTTAGGTGGTTTTCAAGCTCAACTCTATGAGTTACAGCGTCATAACATTCAAAAGGATCAGCTCGAATTTATTGAACTTTTAAATCAAGATCAAATTATTGATGCTGTGTTGAGTGGCGTTGCAGACGTTGGCTTTGTCAGAACGGGTATGCTTGAGGATTGGCAATTACATGGATATGGCGCTGTGGATCAACTACGTGTTATTAATGAGCAGAATTTACGCGGTTTTCCATTTCGACTCTCCACACGTTTATATCCTGAGTGGCCGTTATTATCACTGCCTCATGTAGATCCAACGGTGGTTAGGCGTGTCGCTAATGCTCTTTTTTCGTTAACTTCAGATCATCCTGCAGCAATAGCTGCTGAAATTGATGGATTTATACCTGCTGTCGACTATGCTTCGGTAGAAAATTTAGCGCGAAGTATAAAGGCCCATCCTTATGACTTTGTCGAATCCATAGAGCTTTCACAGCTCTGGCAGCAATATCGAACTTGGTTAATGACCATTGCTATCTTGTTTATTGCATTGTTAATTTCGTCAAGCCTTATTGCATATCAAGCACTCAGACTTAGACGGCAACGCGCGATCTTAAGATCCGAACAGCGCAAACTACAACAAATGGCTTACTATGATGTGTTAACCAATCTACCTAACCGAGCACTGCTAACGGATCGATTAGAGCGATCAATGGCACTGAGTCGAAGAAGTGGAAAAAGTTTGGCTTTGGTGTTTCTGGATTTAGATGGCTTTAAGGCAGTGAATGATACTCACGGACATGATATTGGTGATCAGTTATTAATAGAGGTAGCTAAGCGTCTTCAGTTGTCAATGAGAGAAACGGATACCCTTGCGCGTATCGGGGGGGATGAGTTTGTGTTGGTACTGTCTGATGTATCAATCTCTTCTTCTAAACCATTGCTTGAACGAATATTATCAAGTGTGGCTGAGCCTTTTTTAATCAATAAATTACCGTTGTATGTATCTGCGAGTATGGGAGTGGTCTATTATCCTATTATCGATGATGCTGCAGATCGCTTGATGCGCCATGCAGATCAAGCGATGTATCAAGCAAAAAGAATGGGTAAAAACCGCTATGCTATTTTTACCGAGACTTCAGAAGATCAAAGCGCAGCATAAAAAGGATTGTTTTGGATGGGTACTGCGAAAGTTTTGATCGTTGATGATCAAATGCCGATGCGGCATATTCTTCGATCACTGTTAAGCAAAGCGGGTTATCGCGTTGTTGCAGAGGCTTCAAATGGAAAAAAAGCTATAGAGATGAATGCGCAGTTTAAGCCAGATTTAATCTGTCTAGACATCACTATGCCAGGCATGGACGGCATAGAAACATTAAAAAAATTAAAAAATGATCATCCTGACGTGTTGGTGATTATGATCACAGGGCATTCAAATCGAAAAGACATCGAAGCAGCGATAGAGGCAGGTGCCAGTGGTTACATTGTAAAGCCGATTCATGCGGGTAAAACCATACAAACTGTTCAACGTATTTTGGCAAATCGTTTTGAGATTCAGCCATAAACTAAACTTTCTCTTTGATGATGTAGTGTGAATGGCTGGTCTGGTCCGACCGGAACAACTTGAGTTGGATTGATCTGAGTATGGCTGCGGTAATAATGTTCTTTGATATGTACCATATTTACTGTTTCAGATACACCAGGTGTTTGATAAAGGTCACATACATAACCAAACAGATGCGGATACTCAGCAACCTTGCGAAGGTTGCATTTAAAGTGCCCATGATAAACGGCATCAAAACGTAATAAGGTTGTAAAAAGTCGCCAGTCCGCTTCAGTTAGCTGATTTCCCATCAGATAACGACTCGTAGAAAGTCTCCTCTCAAGTTGCTCTAAAGTATCAAATAATGGATACACCGCTTCTTCATAAGCAGTTTGTGTCGTGGCAAATCCAGACAAGTAAACTCCATTGTTGATGCGATCGTAGATCAGCTCGTTTAGCTGATCAATCTCCTCTCTTAGCGGTTCGGGATAATAATCACCTGGTGTTGCACCGACATTATCAAAAGCACTATTGAACATACGAATGATGTCTGCAGACTCATTGCTTACGGCGGTCTGGTTATGTTTATCCCAAAGCAGTGGAACCGTCACTCTTCCCGAGTAACGACTATGTGCTTTAAGGTACACTTCATAAAGATAACGAGACTGAAATAAAAAATCGCCAATGACGCCTTCGGCGGGATCAAATGTCCAGCCATGTTCACGCATTAGTGGGTTGACCACAGAAATACTAATCTTTTTTTCTAAACCCTTGAGCTTACGAAATATAAGTGTTCTATGAGCCCAAGGACAGGCTAAGGATACATACAAATGGTAACGATCTGGCTCTGCTTTAAAACCACTTTTGCCAGAAGGTCCCGCTTGTCCATCTGACGTGATCCAGTTTCGAAACTGAGCTGCACTTCTTTCAAATCGGCCTTGGTTACTGTCGGTGTCGTACCATTGGTCTTGCCATTTTCCATCAGCTAATAAGCCCATTACTTTACTCCTATGACGTCATCTGTAATTCGGTTGTTTAAATGTGTATTGATAAACTCCTCGGCGGCGCGTATGGAGCTGCCTCTAAATATGAAGCTGGTGACATGCCCTTTTAATGAAAGCATCTTTAACTCTACGGGTATTCTCTGATGTTGCAAGGCTTCATAATAATCTGTGGCATGATCAGGAGGTACAAGGCGATCAAGTCTTCCATGAAACATAAAGGTTGGCGGCGTATTAGCGTGAATATGCGTAATAGGGGAGGCAAGGGCATAGCGCTCTGGAAATTCTGCACGAGGCCCGCCAAGAAAGTCTTCAATCAAGCGGCCTCGATCCCATTTCTGCAAATCACTCGGTAAACCACCCAAGATAACTAGGTTTGGACGCGTAATACTGCCTCCATAGGGTCGAACAAGTTCACTATGTTGTCCCGCTACATTGCCCATTAGGCTGACTAAATGAGCTCCTGATGAGAAGCCAAACGCAACCAGTGGACTGTACGGTGAATTCCATTCAGCACGTTTAGAATCAATCCAGTGCATGGCAAGTTGAGCATCGTGAAGCTGAGCTGGAAACTGGTATTCTGGAGCAAAGCGATAAGCAATATTGACAGTGATAAATCCTTGCTTTGCCCAATGCTCTGCTAAAGGTTGCATGTCTTCATAGGAGCGACGTTGCCAACCACCACCATGAACTAACAGCATAATAGGCAAATTATGAATACTGGCATTAGGATGTATGACCTCTGCCACCAAGGATTCAGGCCAATGGTCGGGTGTATAAACACTAGTGGTACGTGTCCAAGAAGATTTTTGAAATTTTTGCTGTGCCATAGTGTCCGGTAATACTAGGGAGTTAGTGCCCTGGAAAGATTTACAAGCGGATAATGTTATTAAGGCAATTAATGCAGGTAGTGCTAAAAATTTCATAACCATCTCGATTTTGTCGTTAAATGGCTATACGCAGATGGAGGGTTTTGGATGACTTAGAAAGGACCCTTCATGCATGGAAAAAGATGCATGAAGGGCTAGCAGAGCTTACAAGCGTTCGAAAATGGTTGCGATACCCTGACCACCACCGATACACATGGTGACGAGTGCGTAACGACCATTGGTGCGGTGTAATTCATAAATTGCCTTGGTGGCAATGAATGCACCCGAACAACCCACTGGATGACCTAGAGCAATAGCACCGCCATTAGGATTGGTTTTTTCCATGTCCAAGCCTAAGCCTTTAGCGACGGCTAATGCTTGAGCAGCAAAGGCTTCGTTGGATTCAATCACATCCATATCATCCAGCGTTAAACCTGCTTTTTGAAGGGCAAGCTTAGACGCAGGGATAGGGCCCTCACCCATAACGTCATTCGGTACACCTGCTACGGCATACGATACGATACGAGCGATAGGTTTTTGACCTGCTTTAGCAGCAGCTTCAGCATCTGCCAACACCATGAACGCGGCACCGTCGTTAATACCAGACGCATTGCCCGCAGTCACAGTACCGTCTTTTTTGAAAGCTGGACGCATTTTGCCAAGGCTTTCCATTGAAGTGCCTGGTTTAACGTGTTCATCAGTGTCAAAAATAACGGTGCCTTTACGCGTTTTAAGTTCGATCGGTACGATTTGTGATTTGAATCGACCTTCTTCAATAGCACGAGTTGCACGGGCATGAGATTCAACCGCAAAGGCATCTTGCTCTTCGCGACTGATATTCCATTTTTCAGCTAAATTTTCAGCAGTAATACCCATATGTCCCACACCGAACGGATCATTCAGAGTCGCCACCATCATGTCTACCATGCTGGTGTCGCCCATGCGAGCACCGGAACGCATAGCAGGAGATAAATAACCACCGCGAGACATTACTTCAACGCCACCGCCAACACCGTAGTCACAATCACCGAGCATAATGTTTTGAGCTGTGGTGACAATGGCTTGCAAGCCAGAGCTACATAGACGGTTAACCGCCATAGCAACCGATTCCATTGGAAGGCCTGCTTGAATAGAGGCGACACGTGCAACATAGGCAAAACGTGAATCGGTAGGAATACAGTTACCTACCGTGACATAATTAATTAGGTTGGCATCAACCTGTGAGCGGTTGACCGCTTCTTTCATTACTTGACCAGCCAGTTCATGCGGCTCAATAGAGCTTAGACCACCACCGAAACCACCAATGGCTGAGCGAACAGCACTTAATACAACAACATCACGACCCATCTTTTATTCCTTTTTTTATGTTTGCCCAGAGCCATTGAGGCATCCAGAGATTCATTTAGCCTAGTTTGATCATACCCGCCTTTGATGATGTTTGCATACCAGATAGGTGATCAATCATGGGTTAAGTTTAGTCCATTTGTCGTAATTCATTTCAAAACTCAATGGACGCCATTAAAAAAGCTGTCCATAATTTGATAAATCATCATTTACACAGGTAGTTTTTAAATGCGTGAGGGTGTTTGTCAATCTAATCCGTGGCGACATCGCATCGCATTACTGCTAGTTTTGTGTTGGCTTGTATTAACCGCTTACGCATTTTGGTGGTTTCACTTTCGTCATCTTTATGCGGTTAACTCGATTGATCAGTGGGTGATGTTTAGCTCGGACCAACTGACCTTCAAGGATACAGCTGATCATGGCAATCCTATCTTGATCCACTTTCATGATCCAAACTGTCCCTGTAGTCGCTTTGCAGTGCCTGATGTCAAAAGTATTTTAGAAGATTTTTCAGAGCAGCTAGAGGTTCGCATCATCGTTCCGGATGCGAGTTCTTTAATGCAGGCTAGTCGAATGTTCGGTGTCACTGCAGAAATTGTTTCTGATCATATTGCTCCTGTTGCCTCTCCAGCCGCATGGCTGATGAGTGCTGATGGACAAACGGCCTATCTCGGTCCATATTCGGATAGCGGCATTTGCACAACCTCTGACTCCCATCAGGTATCCAGTTTAATTGCTGATTTACTCGATGGACACACACTAACAGCATCAAATCACCTGACAACGGGCTGTTTCTGTCGTTGGCCAAAAATAGAGGGATCGATATGAATGAACAAACGTCAGCGCTAGTGCCATTCACCTTGCAGGGTATTTATCTACAGGGTGATCGCATCATGAGTGGTGTGCAAGTTGTGTTATTGCTGCTTAGTTTTTCACTGGCCAGTATTTATAGTACTTGGAGTGAAGCAATTATCATTGGTATTCCAGCCGCTGCATTACCGATTTTTTTATCCTTTTGGCTATCGGGTAGTCGAATAACACGAGTTGCTCATGGGTTGGCTTTTATGGTGTTTTCAGCGCTGTTAATCCATCAAGTGAATGGGATGGTTGAGCTGCATTTTAGTATTTTCGTCTTGCTTGCGTTCCTTCTATTTTATCGTGACTGGTTACCGATTCTTGCGGCGGCAGCCCTTATTGCCGTTCATCACTTAAGTTTTAATTATCTGCAAGAAGCGGGTCTGGGTGTCTATATTTTCGAGTTTAGAACAGGCTTTGATATTGTCATGATCCATGCCGGCTTTGTGGTTTTTGAAACGGCTCTTTTGATCTATATGGCCATCAGTATGCAAAAAGAGAGTATTCAGGCAGAAGAAGTCTCTAAAACAGCCCAGTACTTAATTATTAAGAACAATATTATCGATTTAAGTAATCGTCCGTCTCATGCTGTTACGCCTATGGCAGTCGCGATAGACAAATACATCAATGAGATACAAGCAACTCTTAAGCAAACGGTTGCAACGAATCAGAGTTTACAGTCCTCTTTACCAGATACCTTGACGAAGCTTCATTCGACACAAAGGTACATTCATCAACAGGTCGATCAGCTTTCTCAGGTTGCTGCGGCTGTTAATGAAATGACCGATTCGTTTAAAGAAGTCTCAATGAATGCTCAAGCGGCAGCTCAGTCAGTCGAATCTGCTGATGCACAAGCCTCAAATGCGCAACAGAAAATACAAGCTGCGCATGAAAATATGGCTCATCTCTCTGATACGATGCAGAATTCCCATTCACTGATTTCGCGACTTCAAGTTGAATGTGAAGCCATAGGGTCTGTGGTGAATGTGATACGGTCGATTGCAGAACAAACTAATTTATTAGCGTTAAATGCAGCCATCGAGGCTGCCAGAGCAGGCGATTCAGGAAGAGGCTTTGCGGTCGTTGCAGATGAGGTCAGACATCTTGCCAGTAGTACTCAAGAGTCGACTGAGCAGATTAATAAGATCATAGAAAGTTTACAGACCGTCAGTTATCAAGCCATGCAGTCGATGAATGTCAGTCTTGAAAAAACTCAGTTAACGGCTGACCAAGTATTTGAAGCGCAGACTACCTTCATAAATATTATTCAGCAGATTTCAAAAATCAAATCGTTAAACCAACAAATTGCCCGATCCACTGATCAGCAATTTGCTGTGGCGGAAGAGGTCAACAATAACATTGGCAGCGTGAATGGGTTAAGTGCACAGGTCAGCTTTGAAATGGATCAGAGTATTGATAACAGTGAGAAACTGAAGGTTGAAGCGGATCTACTGAATAAATTAACGTTACGATTTAAGCTATAAGACCAAGAGTAAACATAATGACTAATCCTGCTAAGACGCTATTGTTGTTGAATCCGTTAGAGGTTAAGCCTGAGGAATATTACCTTGATCAAGAAAAACTGATCAGTGGTAATCCGTTACAAACCCTTTGGATGCATTACACTGATCAATCAGAGCAGTTTTTTTCTGGTATCTGGCGAAGTGAGCCAGGTAAATGGCGCATTCATTATACTGAAGAAGAATACTGCTGTATCTCTGCAGGAGTCAGTGTAGTGACGGATGAGGCGGGTAATAGCACATCGTTGAAAACCGGCGATGAATTTATTATCCCTAAAGGGTTTGTTGGGACTTGGGAAGTGATTGAAACGACAACCAAGCGTTTTGTGATCTATGAAAAGAACGCTTAACTGATTTTGTGTGCTTTTTTAAAGGAGCTAGTTTTGAGTATTGAACAGGTTGATGGTTCACCCGCGAGAGGTCGTCTAACCATTCGAACGTTAGCCATGCCATCAGATACTAATCCGTCAGGTGATATTTTTGGTGGATGGGTACTTTCACAAATGGATTTGGCGGCGGGTATTTGTGCTGGACAGCGTGCACAATGTCGAGTCGTTACGGTTGCTTTGGATGGCATGAGCTTTATACAGCCCGTTAAAGTGGGCGATATTCTGGGCGTTTATACAGAGGTGGTTCGTGTTGGTCGAAGCTCTTTAGATATTCACGTAGAAAGCTGGGTAAGAAGGGGACGTATAGGTAAACGGGAAAAGGTAACTGAAGCGATATTTAAATTTGTTGCACTCGATGATCATGGGAAGCCTACCAAAGTCCCTGATACAGCCGATTTACCTTTATATGTTCAGAGTGAAATGTAACGTCATTCATAGATTGCTTAGCAAGTTTTTGATAGTGAGTAAATTTTGGACATACCTGAGCCTCAAGGTCAGTTGATCAAATCCTCCCATGAGATCAATACCATACTGCATCGATTGATTGAACGTGCCACGCCTATAACCATTCATCCCGATGAGTCATCATCCCTGCTAACCACGTATATTGAATCCTTTGATGACCTTAATCGTACCTTATTATTGGATGCACCCTTACCAGCATTCCGTCATCCTCTTTTAACTAAGCGGCTACTAAGTTTTACAACACGTTATAACGGATGCTTACTCACACTTCCAGACATGATCATGTCTCCTATAGAGGGTGATGAGGACTTGCGTTTTGTTGCCTCTATACCCCAGCAGGTCTATCTGCTGCAAAGAAGAGAATCTTATCGGGCTCCGGTAAGGCCTTTACTCGATATTCTGACAGATTTTTCGTTATCAGAAGAAAAGACACTTTCGGGTCGCTTGAAAGATCTATCGGTAGGTGGCTGTTGTGTTGTTTTCGCTGGCAACCAGACCACTTATTTTCCAGACCCTGAAAGAGTAATCTCTGTGGTCATAAGCTTTCCTAATGGCAGTGATATTTCAGTTACTGTCAAGGTACTCAGAGCAGGCTTTAACGAAACCTCGGATAACACCCTTATTGGCTGTTGTTTTGTGGATCTCAGTGTTACTCAAGTACAATACTTCAACAAAGTGGTCGGTTATTTACAGCGTGATTTTATTAGCCATAGTCGTGGAGTGTTATCGGATGTGCCGGCCCTCTTTGTTCCTAAATCAAATATTCCTCAACCCATTCTAGCTAACTCAAACGTACCTAGAAAAAATATCCGTTCTGAAGAAAAACACCCTGCTACTGGAATTGACGCTGAGCAAAGTCTTGAAGATGTGACACTGGATCCGCGTTTACAAAAGGCTTATATACTTCAACCAGCACCTGTTGATATCAAAAAAGCCTATCTCTCGGCGTTGAGTGCGGTTAAAAGCTTAATTAATCATTTTCGCGCAGATAAAAATTTACCCCTAGAGCAGGCTAGGGAAGCTTGTTTCCATTTACTGACTGCTTTGCAGCAAGATAGACAGGGTTTAATCATCTTATCTCGTCAACGAAATCTTGAAACTTATTTATTGCAGCATTCGATCAGTTATGCGATTACCTTTGCTGACGTCATCGCTAATCAGTTTCCAGAACAGTGCACGGATGCGTTGCTCGAGAGGATATTGCTAGGTGGGTTATGTCACAATATCGCTCAAGCTTCATTGCCGGAAGGTTTGCAGCATTATGAGTTATTAGTCACTGACAATGAACGAGCGCTTCATGTTGCCGCGCTGAACAGACTGGTGAATCAACTCGAGACAATACCCAATATACCCTCAGAAACACTCAGTATCGTTCGTGATTTTCAGGAGTGTTTAGATGGCAGTGGAATTCCAAATGGTAAAACAGACAGTCAACTTAATAGAGTTAGCAGATTAGCGGCTACGGTTTATGCTCATGAACGACTGAGTCATCAATGGCATCAAGAAGATTGGTATTTTCATCCCTTAAAGGCTTTTAAACAGTTGATCGAGATGCCAGAAAAATATCACAACCCTAGTGTTCGTGTGCTATTAAAGCAGTATGGCAAATATCCACTCGGTGCCAGTGTCAGGCTGAGTGATCAGACGATCGCGTTGGTGATGCGACATAATGAACTGGCTGAACCCTCGTATTTGCGTGTCGTTTATGACCTAAACTTTGATAGTTTAGTACCGCCACGTGATATTTTCTTACCCAACATTGAATCTTTAGCAGTGGAAAGACTCGTGAATCCTAAAGCCTTTAAGATAAGTAGTAAGCTGCTTAAATTAGCCTTGAGAGACTGACTTAACGATCACGATGAGCAACTGTAATGAGATAACCCTCCGACCTCCAATAGTGCAGTGGGTTGGAGTCTGTAATATTTAGCTTCGACCTCTATCGATTGTTCATCGTAAGGCGCTGTCATTATCTGTTGAATTTCACGAAGCAGATCATAATGCCCTTCGCTAGCTTGTTGGTATGCGGGTGCAACCAGCCACTCGCGTAACGTATATTTTGGATTTATCTGCTTCATTTGAAGAGATAGCTCATCTTTCGAGAGTGTAGCGCATCGTTCTTCGATCAGTGTTTTCCATTGCGTAAACCAATGCAACCACCGAGTGTTCAGTTCAGCTATATCAGCCGTAGGATTTAACTCCGTATAGAAACTTTTCTTCAATGCATCGAGATCATTGGGTAGGTTGGAGAGTTCTCGAAAGAAAAGCGTGTAATCAACCGGTGTTTGCATCATCAAGTGGAAGAGTTCAGCAAACACATCAGCATCATAAGCGCTGAGTCCTAACTTGCTAGCCCACATCTTCTCAAGCTTCACTTCCATTTCTTCAATAAAGCCTGCGTGAATCTGCTCAAGTTCGGATTGGGCATCTGAATAGTCGGTCAATAGTGGACGCAACGCGCTGCAAAACATCTGAAAGTTGCGTTCTGCAGCAACCGGTTGGTGAAAGAAAGAAAAATGCCGACCACCGCCAGTCCATGGCTGGTAGTAAGGATGAAATACCTGACAAAAACCATAGGGACCATAATCGAGTGTAAAGCCACCCGCAGCACAGTTGTCACTATTAAAGTTACCCTGACAATACCCAACACGAATCCAGTTCGCGACCAGAGAGGTCAATCGATTGCGAAAAGCCTTGGCGAGTCGTAACACTTTTTCAGGGAGATCGAGTGACGAATCAATCTCTTTAGCGTATTCACGATCGATTAAATGGAGCACTAATGCTTTAAGTTCTTCCATCGCCAGTGGATGTTCATTTTTTCTAGCACGACGGCCAAAGAGTTCGAGTTGTCCTACACGAATGAAGGAGGGAGCAACACGTGTCGATATGGCGACGGGTTCGAGCACCATTCTGTCGGGATTCACGGCATGAGAGCCTTCTGAATACCAAGGACGTTTTACTTTTTCCGAAGTTGAAACATACAAGGTTAAGGATCGTGAAGTAGGAACGCCTAAGGCATGCATATGTTCTTGAGCGAGAAACTCACGAACACTCGATCTTAAGACGGCACGACCGTCAGCGCCACGACAGTAGGGTGTTCTTCCTCCTCCTTTTAGCTGCATTTCCCAGCGTTGACCCTGAATAACGGCTTCTACAACAGACACAGCTCGACCATCACCATAGCCGTTACCGGTTTGGAAAGGACACTGCTGAGTATATTCGGTACCAAAAATGGACAGTGCATAACCACAGGCCCAACCCTGTTGGCGCATAGGTTCAGGGAGATCATCTAGATTGCCAGAAAATAACGTGGTAAAGGCTTCTGATTGCGCAAGACTATTGCTAAAACCTAATTCGTCGAAAAAGAGTTTACTGTGAGCAACGTATTCTGGGTTTTCGATAGGTGTTGGTTTTACCGGAACATAATGCCCTGAAAAAACTTGTCGTGGATGATGATCAACGCCATCGTCGGTAGCATCAGGGTCGCAATGAAGAGTATCAAGCAGTGAATAATCGACGAGTGTCGCAAGATCGTCGAGGCTGTTAACTAAAAAGAGCTTGTCTTGATTCTGTTGATCTAACATTGAGACTCCTGATTCGGCTAAAAAACAGAGATCTCAGAAGATAAAGCCCAAAGCAATACGCTTCGGGCTTTACTGGATACTACTGTTAGCTAGGTTGTTTAGTCGTACGTAGGTACGGCAGTTTAACATCGATATCGCCAAAGCGCTCTTTAGCCTGCTCATCATTTAATGACAGTGCAACAATCACGTCTTGACCATTGACCCAATTAGCGGGTGTTGCAATAGGTACGCCATAAGTTGCTTGTAGTGCATCTAAAGCACGTAACACTTCAGCAAAGTTACGACCAACAGACATAGGATAGGTCATAGAAAGCTGAAGTTTTTTATCTGGGCTAAAGATAAATACCACGCGAACGCTGGCAGAATCAGCAGCAGTGCGACCATCGGGAAGGTAAGCGTTAGCAGGTAGCATATCAAGGGCCTTAGAGACACTGAGATCTTCGTCGGCAATGATAGGGAAACCGGCTTTCGCACCAGAGAAGCTCTCGATATCCGCTTTCCACTCAACGTGCTCTTCTACGCCATCTACAGAAAGACCGATGACCTTAGTTCCGCGCTTTTCCCATTCAGCCGATAGCTGAGCAACGGCACCAAATTCAGTGGTGCAGACTGGAGTGAAGTCTTTCGGGTGACTGAACAAAATCGCCCAGCTATCGCCAATAAAGTCATGAAGCTTGAAATTACCTTGGTCAGTAACTAGGTCAAGATTAGGTACGATATCATTAATACGTAAAGCCATTTTTTGGAACCTCTAATATTTGTTAGTGGTGTGAGTGATTTGATGAGTTCATGATGGACTAATATTAGAGAGTTTTGAAGTATATATGTTTGATGATTTCGATAGATTATAGCTATTAGTTATTATTATATGCTTTTTAGTTTCAAATTGCGGTGTAAAGCCACAGAGTCGTTAAACGACTCTATGGAAATCATACCCGTCTAGGTGTTAACTTTTAAGATAGTTGCGCCAACCACCTAAGTGGGTAATTTCTATCGCATCATCCAGAGCATAGGTTTCACAGATAAATCCCTTGACCTCTGACCCGTCGATTAACGTAACATTTCCAATGCCTAATGGTGCTGGTACCTCTGCAACAAAGGAGCCGAAATGAGCAAGAGGAATATCCCAGACTTCTACTTGAATACTAGAGCCTCCTGATATGGCTTTAACAAGCCCTGGCTTTGGCGGTGTTGTGTTGGCAAGTGCATAGAGTCGATAGTTGGCTGTGGTTTCTGTGGCCAAAACCAATCTTGCTCCTCGCTGAGTGAGCTGATGGTTAAGTGGCATGCCGGTTAGGTGTGCACCTACAACCGCCAGTCTTACCGTCCCATTTGGCTGTGGCTGAACCCTGTTAGATTCTGTTCTTAATCCTTGACCGGTTGCTCCCAAGGGTAATGACAGGTGAGACTGCCAGCGTTTTCCGAATTCTGCCAGTGCTCTATCTTGCCAAGCTAAGCTGATCAAGGTGATTCCTGAGGGCAGTCCATCTTGGCGAAAACCTGCAGGTAAGGCTAAGGCACTTAAATCTGCCAGATTCGTGAAGTTGGTATAGGTTCCAAATTGACTATTGTAAAGAATCGGCTCATCTTCCATCTCTTTTAAGGTTCTGATGGTAGGCGATGTCGGGACAATCAGTGCATCATACTGACTAAGACATTGTTGAATCTTACGACTGAGTTGCTGGCGTCGGTACTCTGCATCGAAAAAGTCTAGGGCTGAAAATTGACCGCCTTGGGACACTATCTTATGTACAGTCGAGTCCATGGCTGTTGGGTCTTCAGATAACATAGACGCAACGGCATGCGTTCTCTCGGCCACCCATGGACCTTGATAAAGCAGAGCAGCCAGTTCCTCAAAGGTGCTAAAGTCGATTTCTTCGATATCGGCTATTTTCTGAAGTTGTTGGCAGCTCGATAAAAATGCTTGCTGCATTTGATCATCACCAAAAAACTCCAAACGATTGGGGATAGCAAAGCGCGGTTTGGCTGGAAGGCTTAAAGCACCCGCTGAAGATGGGGGTCGGCTAAATGGGTCGTTAAGATCCTGATCTGATCCTGCTATGTCTGCGACCAGCAGGGCATCTTCGACGATCAGCGAAAATATCGACACACAATCAAGCGTTCGACAGGCGGGAACCACACCCGAGGTCGATAGCCAGCCACGGGTTGGTTTAAGTCCCACAATGTTATTAAATCCAGCAGGGACTCTGCCTGACCCGGCGGTATCTGTTCCCAACGCAAATGGAACGATACCGCGAGCAACAACGGAGGCGGACCCAGAACTGGAACCACCAGACACATAGTTTGGATTAAATGTATTCGGTACCGCTCCGTAAGGTGAGCGTGTTCCAACGAGCCCAGTCGCGAACTGGTCTAGATTGGTTTTTCCAATGAGTATCGCCCCAGCTTTTTTTAACTGACTGACGACATAAGCATCTTTTTCTGCTGGGTAAGCGAAGGCAGGGCAGGCTGCCGTTGTTAACCAACCTTGATGATCTATATTGTCTTTTACCGCAAAAGGTACCCCTAATAGAGGTAACTTCAGGCCTTGTTCTTGTGCCTTTTGAACATCAAGCCATTGCGAGGTTATCTCTTCTGGGGACGCTAGATAAATCCAAGCTGGGTCTTTTGTGTTTGCGTGCTGCTCCTGTAGTGCACTGATTAGAGTAATTAAACGCTCTAACGGTTGCCCTGCGAGTTGTGCTGATAACCAGTCATTTAACGTCCAGCCTTGAGTGTCGAGTTGAGTGTTCATACGAGTTACCTTAGTGTTTTTCAATGGGTTGAAGTAGGCTAACGATTTGTCCCGACATCACGCGACTGCCCGCTTGAACTCGATGCTCTATCAGAATTCCATCTTCTGTTGCATAAATAGGTATTTCCATTTTCATCGATTCAAGGATCATTAATGCCTCTCCAGCTTTGACAAAGTCACCTGCTTGTTTGAGTAATTGCCAGACACTTCCAGCTACCGGACTGTCAGCTAACACACTTCCTTCAGGCCAGATTTCATCCGATAGCGTTTCCTCCACGATTTCATCAGTGAAGTTAAATTGGCCATCTGCATGCCATCGTGCTAACTCCTTCTCAAAGGCATGCTGACGTTTTTCCGTAAAGGCTTGAATATCAGCGTTTTCCTTTTCTATGAAATGCAGATATTCAGAAAGACTAAACTCACCATCTTCGATACGAAGTGGGTAACGATTTTGAGGAAAATCCTGTCGAATCTGAGTGAGTTCTTCTTGGGTAACTTCATAAAAACGTATCTGATCAAAGAATCGTAACAACCAAGGTTTGCTAAATTCTTTGGTTTGACGATAACGATTCCACATCTGCAATGTTCGACCCACAAATTGATAACCACCGGGACCTTCCATACCGTAAACGCAAAGATAAGAACCACCTATGCCTACTGAGTTTTCAGCCGTCCAGGTTCTGGCGGGGTTATATTTGG
Organism: Nitrincola schmidtii; assembly: GCF_008973715.1. Classification (GTDB taxonomy): domain Bacteria; phylum Pseudomonadota; class Gammaproteobacteria; order Pseudomonadales; family Balneatricaceae; genus Nitrincola; species Nitrincola schmidtii. Next base: position 38,099 of record NZ_WBOL01000016.1, on the reverse strand, counting down.
TAGTGACCAGTCGATGACGAGGGTCAATGGGTGTTGCCAAGGGTGCGCCAAGGTAGACATCGCCTAATCCCATCACAAGGTAAGATGCGTTAAAAACGATCTGTTTAACATCATCAATACTGTTTAAACCATTAATTCGCCGGATGAACTCAAGATTGCTTGGACACCAAGGCGCATTCTTACGCACAGATTGTGTGTACTTTTCAATGGCTTGTTGGCATACCTCATCATCCCAAGAAAGTGGAAGCCAGACAGTTCTTGATGGTACTGAAAGATGCTCTAATTCTAGCGCGAGAACACCTTCAATCTGCTCTAAATGCAATAAGAGATCGGTATGAGACAGTTGTAAGGGGTCAAAATGGATTTGCAACGAGCGCACTCCAGGAGTGAGCTCTTTAATACCGATTAAATCAGCTGATTTCAGTGCTTGCATCAAAGCATGTGCACGAAAACGTAGTTTTAAATCCAGAGATTGATCACCATATTCTACTAAGACGAAATGATCCCCAGCAGATCTAATGGTAATTTGATCGCCAAAATCATCCGCTGGAAGTATTGCTAAGATTGGCGTAACGGGTGGTTCGATTTGCCACTCCGTCGTCACTGCATCTAACTGATTTATACTATCGATTTGAGCAATTTCTAACCGTTTAGCTGTTTCCAGGCTGACGGGAGTAAAGCGTATACGATCACCCGAACGAAGTTGTCCTAATTTCCAAAGATCGGCGGTGATGACGGTTGCTGGGCAAACAAACCCACCCAAAGAAGGACCGTCTGGCCCTAAAATGACAGGCATGTCGCCCGTAAAATCGACACTGCCGAACGCGTAAGCATTATCATGAATATTGGAAGGGTGCATGCCTGCCTCACCGCCATCTGATCTGGCCCAGTTAGGCTTGGGGCCTAAAAGACGGATGCCTGTTCGGCTGGAGTTATAGTGAACTTCCCAATCCGTTGTAAAAAAGGTTTCGATATCCTGTGCGGTGAAAAAGTCAGGGGATCCATGAGGGCCATAGATGACACGTATCTGCCATGCGTGACTGATCTTAGGTCTGATATTTTGCGGTACGTTTAATTGGGTGGATGGTTTAGAGTGCTTTTTGAGTTTAAGAATATCTCCCGTTCTAAGCGCTCTCCCATTGTGTCCACCAAACTGACCCAGGGTAAACGTGCTTCCAGAGCCAAGGTATTTCGGGCAATCAAAACCTCCGGCGATACAGAGATAAGCTCTGCTTCCTGTTTTGATTCGACCCAACTTTAGACGATCTCCGGGCTGAACGCTAATGACTTCCCAGGTGTTTTTTGCTGTTTGATTGTGAAAAATCTCTATCTCTGCACCGGTCACGACCACCTGAGTTGTTGAACTAAACTCCAGTGTGGGTCCTTGCATCGTGACTTCCAGTGCAACCGCATCTTTTGGGTTGTCGAGTAGTCTATTTCCCAGCTGAAACGAATACTGATCGAAAGGACCCGAGGGTGGTACCCCCACATCCCAATACCCCGTTCTACCCGGAAAGTCTTGCAGAGTCGTTTGAGTGCCTGCTTGTATAACGGCAACACGCTGTGATTGGTATCGAAAATCATTCAGGTAGGTAGTGGTGATCTCTCCTGCGATCAGTCGATCATCCTGTAACAGTTCAATCAGATATTCTAGGTTGGTTTCTGTTCCGTAAAGTCGCGTAGCCTTGAGTGCCTGGGTTAATTTTTCAATTGCTTCTGCACGATTGACACCTTTTTGAATAATCTTTGCCAGCATAGGATCAAATAGCGCAGGAATCTCAATGCCTTTCTCAATCCAATGGTCGACTCTCAGCCCTGTCTGTTCTGGGAAAGCTATTTCGCTTAACAGCCCAGGGCTTGGCTGAAAATTAAGCCATGGATCTTCAGCATAAATTCTAACTTGAATGGCGTGCCCGTGAGGCGTTAAGTGATCTTTTTGATGGGTTAGATCCAGCTTCTCTCCAGCTGCTAGGCGAAGCATCCATTCGACTAGATCAATACCAAACACCTCTTCGGTGACACCATGCTCAACCTGAAGACGTGTATTAACCTCTAGGAAATAGAAATGATCGGTGTCAGCATCATAAATAAACTCAACAGTACCTGCGTTGCGATAATTGACGGAGGCTAATAGTCTCTCTGCAGTGGTGTGTAACTCTTCCCGTTGGCGATTTGTCAGTCCTGGTGCTGGACATTCTTCCACCACTTTCTGATTACGACGCTGGCTTGAGCAATCACGCTCGCCAATGGCAATAGCCTTGCCTTGACCGTCACCAAACACTTGGACTTCGATATGGCGAGCTCTGCTAACAAACTTTTCTAAAAAAATACTATCATCAGAAAAGTTATTACTACTGAGTCGACGGACACGGTCAAAAGCTTGAGTTAACTCACTTGAATCTTTACAAATCTCCATGCCGATACCGCCGCCACCTGCTGTCGATTTCAGTATTACGGGGTAGCCAATTTTTTCAGCGTTTTCAAGCGCATCACCTAGGTCTATCAGTAGATCTGAACCGGGAAGTAAAGGAACTTGCGCCTGTTCTGCGAGGAGTCTGGCTTTGTGTTTTAAGCCAAATGCGAGCATTTGATCAGGTGTGGGTCCGATAAATGCGATCCCCGATGCTTCGCAAGCAGAGACAAATTTTGGATTTTCACTTAAAAACCCATAGCCAGGATGAATGGCTTGTGCGCCAGATGCTCGAGCAATGTCCAAAATACGTTGGGTGTTTAAGTAGGTGTCTGCCGCATTTCCATCACCGAGCGACCAGGCTTCATCCGCCTGTTGCACATGCAGGCTGTTTTTATCTACTTCGTGATAGACAGCAACGGAAGCGATGCCGAGCTTTTTCAAGCTGCGTAAGATGCGCACCGCTATAGCACCACGATTCGCAATTAATACTTTAGAAAACATGAGGTAATCCTCTGCACAGGTCGTCCTGGCCAGAAGTTACGACAGTGGTCGTCCACTGAAGTGTTTAATTAGTTATTCCAAATGATCAGTTCTACGGGAGTAGGGTTGTAGCCATTGCATGGGTTGTTTAGTTGAGGGCAGTTAGAAATTAAGATAATGACGTCCATCTTAGCCGTCATTTCGACATACTTCCCCGGTGCTGAAATGCCATCCGCGAAACGTAAGCCGCCTTCGGGAGTAATGGGTACATTCATAAAAAAATTAATGTTATGCCCAATATCAGCCTTACTCAGTCCCCACTCGGGGTGTTCAGCGATGGCTAACATCCAGCTATCTCGACACGCATGCATACAACGTTTTTCTAGGTCATATCTGACGGTGTTACTTTCAGTGGCACAGGCGCCACCCAATGTGTCATGTCTGCCACAGGTGTCTGCAGTAATTTCTAGCATGGGGCGCTGTAAGTTGGATAATAACTGACTTCCGGTGGTCAGGTAGACGTTCCCCTGAGAACGGATTGTGTCTTGGGCGCTGTAACGCTCTGATGGATCTTCAGCATTGTAAAAAAGAGTATCGGCTGCTTGATTGCCTTCAAGATCTAAAATTCGCAGTGTTTGTCCAGACATCATTTTACCGATGAAATAATCACCGGAATCGATAATTTTACGAAATGAAGCATCGTCTGGCTTAAGCTGGCTATGAGTTAGCATGAATACCTCCTTATCTTCCTAAGTAATAAAGTGCATTGTTTTGAAAACCACGCTGATTTTCTGGCCTGAAGTTTTTACAAAAATCATCATCGCTAACTGAATTTGCTAGTCCCAGTTCAATACCTATGGGCTTGCAAGGATACTTTTCAGAATGATTTAGTGGGTGAGGGCAGGCATGCAGAACAACGAGTGTATCCATTTCAAAACGCAAGATAACGTGCGAACCCGCTGAACTAGGTTGACTATTCAGCTGCATATTACCGGCTTCGTCAGTCACAACGAGGCTAAAAAAATTAAGGTTTGCACCAAGATCTTTGATGCCTAAACCATATTTCTCTAATTCAACTAAGAATGCATCCTGGCCATTTTGATGCCATTGATTTCTATTCTGTTGGTAATCACGTTTACCCCAACGCTGAGCAGTGATTAAAGCGGTTGTGTTTCCACAGACCGTATCATGCCCTTCTGTGGAGTCCTCGATAATGGAGGCAAAAATACGCCCCATATCTGAATATAGACAATGGCCTTTGGTTACACGAAAGGTATGTTGGCACTTCAAGGTATCCGGCGCATTGTATCTTTCCAACAAGTTTTCAGGGTTGTAAAACATCATGCCCACATTGCCACCGCCTTCAATATCAGTCAGGCGCATGATTGTTCCTCTGGCCATTCGCAGTGACCAATGACCACCGGCAGCTAACTCGGTAGTGTACTCAATGGATTTAATCATGAGAAAACTCCTTCATATTCTCCTCAATGGTTTCAAGGTGTTTGGGGTCTGTTTGTCCGACGGGTAAATCGAACGTAATACCCGCTCCAAAAGCATCAGGTGCTTGCGGATCATGGCGTAACTTATCGAATACCCATAACCGCGTTCCTAAATAAAATCCTTCATGCAAGTCATGTGTCACCATGAAAACGGTTAATTTTTCAGATCTCCAAAGATCAAGTACCAGTGCATGCATATCCTTTCTGATGCCAGGGTCAAGAGCTCCAAAGGGTTCGTCCAGCAATAAAATGCGTGGTTTACCCATTAATGCTTGAGCAATGGCAAGTCGCTGGCGCATTCCCCCGGATAAATGATGAGGATAGAGGTGGCTTGAAGAGCTCAGCCCCACTTTATCAAGCATGCGCTCAGCAGCAGCTTTTGCTTCTTTGCGTTTGCGACCCCAAAGTAATCCCGTGATTCCTTTTTCGGCAAAGCCTTTGGCTGCAATCACGTTCTCCAATACGGTCATGTGTGGAAAAACAGAATACTGCTGAAAGACAATGCCTCGATCAGAATCTGGCTCGCCCTTAATCGGTTTTCCATCTAAAAGCAGACTGCCTTTACTGGCCGTTTCGGTTCCTAATAACAGCTTGAGAAAAGTGCTTTTTCCACAACCAGATGCACCCACTAGGGTAATAAATTCACCTTCTTTGACACTGACATTGATGCCTTCTAGCACCACCTTATTGCCGTAGTTTTTCCATAGGTTTTTGACGTCGATCATGAGTGACCCCCTTGACGTTGCCAGGGGAAAAGCCTGTCTTTTAATTTCATCAATACCCAATCCAGTAAAAACGCCAGAAAGGTGATCCAGATGACATAGGGAAGAATCACATCCATCGACATATAGCGTCTAACCAAAAAGATGCGATAACCTAAGCCTTCAGTTGAAGCGATGGCTTCAGCGGCGATTAAAAATAACCACCCCGTACCTAATGAAAGGCGCACTGCATCGAGTAACCTAGGGGTTAACTGCGGCAGCAACACTCTAATTAAAACCTGGCTGGTGTTTGCACCTAACGTTTGCGCTTTGATGATTTGTTCATGAGGAATCTCTTGGGTCCGACGCTGCATTTCTCGAGCTATAAACGGCAGAATACCTATCGTAATTAATGCAACCTTGGCAAGCTCACCTAGACCAAACACGATGAACAGTATGGGTAAAAGTGCCAGTGGTGGGATAAGAGAAATCACCGTAATAATCGGCGAAAAACTCGCTCCTACCAAAGGTAAAGCGCCAGTTAAAAGTCCAATGCATAGCCCTAGTGAAGCTGCAAGTAAAACGCCTAGCATTAATCGTTGTAAGCTACTGAACGTATCCACCCAAAAGATGTACTCTCCAGTGCGACGATTGGGTTCAAATGCCATCCGCTGAATAGCTTCACTCATCTGAGCGATAGAGGGTAAGAGCTTGTCATTTGGATTGGCTTCTAATCGAATATCAGAAGCGATGACATAAACCCCTATCAGAATGATAAAGGGCAGAAGGCCCAATATCACTCGAGTAAAAGAGGATGGCTGTTGATTGAGCAGGCGTTTCATTACAGCTCGCCATCTGCGGCAAGTTGCATGAATGCTGGGTTGAAACGTAGCATTATATTATCGGCATCACCGACAACACCGGCTGGTGTTTCTATGCCAATAAAGCCAGCATCAGGTGCACCGTCACCGAGTAATCCATGTTCAAAGGAGAACTCTGCTACTTTGTTCATGGTGTTCGGCAATTGATCACTGAGCGTGAAGTTCAGTGCATCTTCGGCGAGATAAAACATCTCGGTGCTAGCAAGTTGAAGTTCGTAGCCAGCCAGGTCAGTGCCTGAAGCTTCAGCCATCTGAGTGCGCGCTAAAACTTCATACTCCGATCCAGTCATCATGTGACTCATGGTTTCATACCAAGCACCGACTAAGGCTTTTCCAAGTTCTGGATGCGCTTCTAATGTTTGTGTGTTCACCACTAATAGATCAATGATTTCACCAGGAATGTTTGAAGAGTCAAAAACCAGATGCATGTCAGGTTGAGCAAGAATTTCATTTAGCAGAGGATTCCAGGTAGTGATAGCAGTGACAGATGGAGTGTTGGCGACTGCAACAAGATCTGCATCCGATGTATTGACAACACGAATGTCACGTTCAGTCATATCGACGCTTTCCAGTGCGCGTGCGAGAAGGTAGTGAGATACACTTAGTTCGACTAGATTTACTCTCTGTCCACGAATCGCCTCTAGTTGATCTTGCCCTTTGAGAATGACACCGTCATTTCCGTTGGAAAAATCACCCACAATCAGTGCCGTTGAATCAACGCCACCAGCGGCCGGTATCGTTAATGCATCCATATTTGTCATACTGCACGCATCGAACTGGCCGAGGGTGTATTGGTTAATAGACTCTATGTAATCATTTATTTGAACAATGTTGATATTGATATCGTATTTATCGGCCCATTTTTCGAGAATACCTTGCTCTTCAGCATAACCCCAAGGCATCCATCCGACATAAATTGACCAACAGACATTAAAATCCGTTCGTGCGTGAGAAAGAGGGGAAATCAGGCTGGCGCCAACCGCGATTGCTAACAATGAATGTTTAATGCGTTTCATAATATTCACCTTCGTATTGATCACATTTCATGGAGTATTCCTGGCTAGCCAGTCATCTCCCGGGCTTTTGTCCCGCCGTGTGACCTTCCATAAGAAGGTTGAGTGCTCTCGGACCAGTCAGCTGAAGCTTAGCTATCAACCCGGAACCCTAGCGCTCTATTGCATTAAATTTTTAACAACGTTAACCAGAAATACTAGTTGCAATGTTTATACAGCAAAACTAGTGCCAGTTTAGGTTATATATTTCTAATTAATTGTTTTATATGATTTATGGCTTGATTGTGGTTAACGTTTTAATAAAGATAAGCTATCGATAGTTGCTCTTGTTTGGTGCGGATATTTAAGAATTGAATCATTATTGAGCATACAATAGGCATACGTTGGTCGGCTGAAGTCTATTGCGAAGTCAGTTTAACCGTCAATGTGTTGAAGGATTGCCACGAAATCTAAAGAAAAGGTCAACAAAGTAATGCCAAAATCGTTGACTCACACCACGATTCAGCATCACTTTGAGACTTTTAAACGGTATTACTCGGAACGCTGAGTGACTTCCAGCAAATGATAGCCGAACTGAGTTTTAACTGGACCTTGTACTTCGTTGATTGGAGCACTGAAGACCACTTTATCAAACTCAGGAACCATTTGCCCTGGACCGAAAGTACCTAAATCACCGCCATTACGACCAGAAGGGCATTTCGAATGTTGCTGCGCTATAGCGGCGAAATCTTCACCTGCAGCAATTTTTGATTTAAGTTCGTTACAGGTTGCTTCGTCGCCAACGAGGATGTGACGTGCTGCCGCTTTTGCCATGTTATTGCTCTCACTTATAATCGATTTTTATCAGGTTGAAATTTTAACATACTATTTTAAAAAGCTCTCGGTGGGTTCGAAAAGCTATTCATGTTTAAGTTGCAATCCAACTTACCTTAAGAACACTGGCGGGGATGCCATTATTTAACATGACCTCAAGCCACAGCATTTGATGATCTTGCAATCGATCACCGGGCCCTTTGACTTCAATGAGTCGATATTGTCCTGTGGCTTGGTTGAGTTCAATCAGATCGGGCATCCCTCTTCGATGGTTTCTTAGATCCAACAGCAGATGGCGAAAGACAGCTTCAAGGTGCATGGTGGGTATTAAAGCTAGGACTTGTTCAATAAGTGTGTGATCAAGGGAAGGCCAGTGGATAAGAGAGCAACTGATACCTTGCTTCTGTCGCAGTCGATCAAGGATGACATCAACATAGTTATCCGATTGAAGCAGATCAAAGCCTTGATTCAATAAGTCTGTTCGTTCCTCACAAAAGGTGGGGCGATATAGATCTGCCGGACCTGACTGAAATGGATTGAAAAATGCACCTCTAATCGGGGCAAACAACGCTGGCCAGAACAGCAAAGCAAAGAGTCCGGTAAAGAGTTGGTTTTCGACATGGAAAAGCTGTTTATCTTGATTGGACAAATGTGAAATTACAGCTTGTTCTACTCTGCCTTGCTCTGGTTTTTTTAGTTCTAACGACTCAATGGGTATCTTAATGGATTCGGGGAACTTGAACACAGCACCTGCTTTAACTGCACTACGTTTTAGAATTCGTTCCACTCCGACACGAATTTCAGGCTTGGTGATGCTGGAATGGGTCTCTTTAGCTAAAGTAAACACTTGCGTGGCAGGGGCGGTCTTCTCCAATACGCGCAATGCACGAAGCTGAGCTTCTTGATGTTGACTCTGTTGAAAAAGTTGTAATGCAAGATCGGTTTGTTTTTGACGCTCTGCTTCGCGTCCAAGTTGAAATATTACCTTTCTGCGTCGGTAATCGATCCAACTGCATTCCACTGGGGAGGGAATGTATTGAGCCAGTAAATCTATCTGCTCCCCATCAATGGCGCGTTGTTGAAGTGTGTTCAAGCTAAGGTACAGATCCACTTCAGATCGACTTTGGAAGGGGCGTGATTCAGGAGTGAGCATAACCTTTTCAAATCGTTGTAAGCCCAATTCAGTCAGTACAAATTCAGACCAGCTTTGGTAAAGGTTGCCAAAGAACATCAAACGTAAACGATCAAAAAGATCACCACAGCACAACTCAATAATGGTATAGGGTGAGTTAGGCCACCATTCAAGTATTTCTTTTGGCTGATCATCTTCTAACGTTGAAACGAGAAGAGCGACAATATCTGTTTTACGAGTAGATCCTGATAAAACTAATTCAGGTAGCAGATGCAGTGCGAGTTTTAGGCATTCTTCACGTCTGGATAGGTCACATAAAGAGGATATGGAAATATGGGGTTGATGATCCAGATACCCTGTTTCCGTTAGGGTACAAATTGCGTCGTCGAGATTTGGTACCTCACTGTAGTGCAATTTGTCTTTGCGAAACAGTAGCCCTTTTCGCATCACCATTCGAATGAGCAGTGCCTGCGCTTGAGTATCTAGCGATAGCAGCTGTTGTAAGCTCTGGATTTCGTCCTGAAGTAGAAGATCTGAATATTGCTCCAGGCATAACTGAATGATCTGCTGCGCATTACGCAGATAGTAAAGAGGATCATCTAGGGATGTTGAGGTGACGGAATTGACGTTCATGTATCTATTTATAACATTCGGTAAAGCGCCGCCGTGGCAATGCCAACGGTGATTGCAGGTAGAGGTTTTTTCACTAACAGCATGACAATTGCAGTGCTTAAAAGAGCCAGTCTTGCGCCATTATCACCGGTGACGGCCATGGGGGCTAAAATTGCGACCAGCACAGAACCAGACATGGCTTGAATAAACTGCTTCACCCGGTAGCTTATAGGGATATATGACATCACAAAGACACCGCCTAATCGAGTAGACAGTGTCACCAAAAACATCAAACCTATGACTAGTAGTGCTCCTAAGCCCGTTGTCTCAATCATCGGAGTTGCTCTCTTCTTTTTTGTTCAGCCAGAAGATTCCAACCGCACCACCTGCGAGCGCACCTAAAACCACATGAGTATTCTCGGGCAAAAACCAAAAAGCTATCAGTGATGCACTGGCTGCAACCGTCCAAATGACTAACATCCTTATGTTTTTTTCACCACCTACAACCATTGCAAGCAGAAAGCACCCCATCACCATATCTAAACCGAACTGCTTGGGGTCACTAATAAGATTACCGAAGTACAATCCTACCCATGTCCCAAAAATCCAGAAGAGCCAAAGTGAAAGTCCTCCACCCACAAGAATACCAAAACCGGGTTTACCTTGAGTAAAGGCTTGTAAAGACATTGCCCAATTAGCGTCTGAGGCCAGAAACATGACGCCATAGCGCTTGAATGGTGAGAGGTGCTGCAGCCAAGGGTAAAGTGTTGCCCCCATTAATAGGTGGCGTGCATTAATAGCAAAAACAGTGATCAAAATGGTGATGAGCGAAACCTTAGGACCCCAAAGTTCCAGTGATGCAAACTGGGAAGCCCCCGCAAAGACCAAGGTGCTCATTGCCATTGATTCCGTGCTACTCAGCCCCGTTTGCTTCGCTGCTAATCCAAAGGCGATACCAAAGGCGATAACAAAAAAGGAGAGGGGAACAAGCTGTAAGAATCCTTTCCAAATGAGATGTTTGTCTAACTGAGGCAATTTACTTGGATCTATATTATTGGAGTTCAATGGCATGAGTGATACATTTTAAGTTTAACGTGCGGTAATTTTATTCAATACATCTAATAAAGATAGCAATCGCTGTTCTGCTGATCTCTCTTCTAGTATAGCTTGCATAATACCGCTATCTAACTGTATGAACTGAAATAATTCATAACTCAATTGGTCAGGTGTTTTCGATTGCCACTCAGGCGAGGCAAGCAGTTGGCTTAACTCCGGAACTTGAGCAGCTAGCGCTTGCAGCCTATGCAATACTTTGCTTTTTGCTATGTCGCCCTTATCGATCAATTCGGGTGAAGGTGTAACATCATCATAACGGTTGGCACTATAAATGAAAAAGGGTAGCGTCTGCAGTTGCTCAACGAGCTGAAAACGCTGGTTAAGACTAATTTCGATCAACAATCGACCATCTGGGAATGTTTCAATGATTTCGACCTGACCCGCAGTAAGGATAGGTACGGGTTTGTAAGTTGCTTGATTAGAATTCAATGCCTCTGCAACCGTTTGATCAGGCTTAGCCTTTTGCAGCACTTTTTCAACGTGGCAAACTCCCAGCGCTACTCCGTGGTTTACACAATAATCAACCATCTGCCGATAACGGGGCTCAAATACGTGTAATGGCATGGAGTTACCAGGAAATGCTACGCAGTTGGGGATAGGAAATACTGCTATTTTTTCCATGATACTTTTTAGCCTCACTTTATGAATATATGTAGAACACGCAATACGGAGCTGATCTAGAGAATCAGGATACTGGAGCTAGAAAAATACACATTACTAAACTAGATCTCCACAACAGATCAAGAAACGACCCAATCACCTGCCGAGAAGCTGTTGATTAAATTGACAGCCTTTTTTTTGTTGAAGTGCTCAAAAGTGGGATTGCTTGTATCATTTTGAATAAATTCCACTTCATTTGCAGATTCTTTATTCTTAAATAGAGCATAACCCATCGACCAGTGCTTGAACATTCTACCTTTAATGCTAGTCATCATAATAATATTAATGTCTTTATGTCTGGTGTCGTTACAAATAACCGAAAGTCTATTCTTGATAGCATTTAGGTTGCCTTCTAAAAACTGCAAAAAATAGCCATCCTTATAGAAAAGAGCACCGGTGATGCTCATTTTTCTATTGTTTTCATTAGATTTATTGATAATACATTCTATATCTGATTCGTCTAAATTTTCTGTTGCTTTAGATGTATAAATAACCATCACATCTTTAGATGCATTTTGATTAAGCTCAGAAAAAACAATTTGCATGTTGTATTCGTCTATATGAGCTTTTATTGAGTCATAAAAACTAGAATCTTTTAAATCAATTTTTGTATGTGTTGACAGTGAAAGCTTTTTCTTTAAAGCTTCAATAGAAACAGGTTTTGCTAGAAAAAAATTACAATCCATAAGCTGAGTTTTTAGTACGATGTCTAACGTAGATTCACCACTCACTGCAATGATAGGGATGTCTCGTTTTGCAAGAGTTCTTCCTGCTCTAATTTCTCTAATGATATCTATACCTGAATGATTATTCAGAAAGATATCTGAGATGAGTATATCAATTTTATTACTTTTTAGGATTTGTATTGCTCTTGGTAAATCTAATGCACTATAAGTGATACAATCTTCAATTCGTTTCACGATTGATGTTAGATTCATTTGCATTGCGGGTGAATCATCTACGATCAGTATGTTTCGCATGAGATATACCTATCTTTAATTTTTCCGACGTTTTACGAATCAGATTATGAATTGGATTTGTGAGAAATGCAGTTCTTAGACAATTCAAATAGCATCACCCGACACAAATTCCTCTTCAACATGCAGCAGGTTATTGAGTTGATTCAAACGTGCTCGTTCTTTATTCTGGCAAGTCTCTGCGACAGCGTGAATGCGCAGTTGCCAATTTAACTCTCCGCACTTGAACAGCAAAGATACCTGGGGTTGATGAACTGTGTGTAAAATAGTTCAGTTTGACGTAAAGTCATCTTACATAAAGCCCCTTTGAAGTTGAGGTGAATTGATGGCAATAGCGAGTGCCGTTCATATCTTAGTAAAAACCGAAGAAGAAGCTCAAAAGCTGAAAGAAAAGTTAGCCAAAGGAGCCGACTTTTCAGCTTTAGCAAAGAAACATTCTATCTGCCCTTCAGGAAAGCGAGGAGGGGACTTAGGCGAGTTTCGAAAAGGCCAAATGGTCAAACCCTTTGATCAAGTCGTTTTTACCAAACCCTTGTATAAGGTCCATGGCCCTGTAAAAACTCAGTTTGGTTACCATTTGATCAAAATTTTGTATCGAAAATAGGGTAGGCACAAAAGATAGATTGTTAGCGTCACTTTATCTGTATCATAATTATCGAATGTACAAAATCGCATTGAACTTGATTTACGGACACTGCCATATCTTGTTCGATCAGTGCTGTTTCGATGCAATGAGCATTTTTATCCTTATGTGGAATATGAACTACCCGTAGCTAAAGCTATCGGGTTTCCAAGACCAAGGGCGACCCCCAAGTCCATTGTTGTAAGAAAGCATTAGCAGGACCTGCCATCTGTTGATGGTCTTATTCCAGCCGACTAACCGTGTTAGTCAGGGGAGCCTGTATACAGACGGTCCCAGTCTTTCCTGATTTTTATACTGATGCCAGTTCACACACCAGTGGTGGGTCAGCCACCTTTTTCTTACGCCTAGTGATGGTCTTACGAGACTTTGCCTGATCAGCAAACGCACTCTCTTTGATGTAAGTTACCGTCCGCTGGGCGACAACCTTTGCCGCGTTTTCATCCGCGTTCTCTACAACGCCACAGTGGTGACACATGAGCGTTGCCTGATCAGGACGCGCAGTGTCACGACTACCACAGACATGGTGGGTCATTGAGCTATGAGCAGCCCAAACCTCTACTGTAGCCTTACCATAGTCTACAGCTTTGTATTTGATAAAGTCGCCTAGCCGTCCCAGCGCGACGTTAAGCAGGCTGCGGTTTAGCCCACTTTTCGCATGGGCGTTGTTCTTTACAAACCTCCGCCCTTCCTGTTTTGGCTTGGCACGTTTAGTCATACCCTTAAGGTTCAAGTCTTCGAGACCGATAATCGGCTTGGCCGCGATCACTACCTGCTTAGAGGCACGGTGCGCAAAGCCCTTGCGTACGTCTGCCATCTTGGCGTCTGTTTTAGCAATTTTAGCCGCCAATTTACGCTGTTTGGCAGTCTCACACTTATGCCTATTTTTGTTACCATTAAGGCGCTTCTTACGTGCCAGAATACGCTGATAGTGCGCCTTCTTCTTGACTTGCCTGCGGAGACTTTCAGCTTCTTCAGGACTGTAGGTGATAGTCAGACCATCACTGGTCTGGATCGGGCGTACAACGCCACGATCTATACCCGTGACATGGCACAACAACTCTTCGTCACTCAAGTGTGCATAGCTTCTCAGCAGCGCTTCGTTGCTGGTATTCACCACCCCGTCATCATAAGACCCAGACAAATAAAACTTGGCTCCCTGCCGACTGATACGGAACTGTTTGGCCAACTGTTCTGGGATGTAGGGTAGCTTCACAGAAAAGAGCTTCTGCCGCTTTTTCGTAGCGTTATCAAAGATAGTCAAGAGGCTACCGTGCTCGCCCAGCGGTTCAATGATGAATAGCTCGCGTGTCAGTAGGACGCTGCGTTTCTTATGACGGCCCTTCATTTTCGGAAACTTACGCAGGCCAGCCCGCGCTGCCTCAGCGTCACTGAAGGCTGCACTAGCGGCGTTACGCAGTAATTGCACCGGCACTTCGCGAAGGAACTCCAGTCCCTGTAACTTTTTGATGTGGCTGTAGCCCTGAGCAATCTCGGAGCCTTTGCCATCCGCTAGAAGTTCCCTGTACTCACCTATCTTCTGATTACGCATGACGTTGGACGCACCGATCCACTGAGCGAAGGTTGTCGCTTGGTTGCTACGTAACCGCTCCGAGATACTGATGCAAAATCCACGTATAGCCACTGATTTGACCTCTTGTACAAAGATAACATCAACAGTAGACTGGTAGTAAAATAATGTCAACCATGAGGTTTATATGTACGAATGGAGAACAGGCAGAAGCTGTATTTATAAGAATCAGGTACATCTGGTCTTTGTTACGAAATACCGCAGAGACGTGTTTAGTCTGGAAATGGGGGAAGTGCTGCGTACAGTGTTTACAGAGACTTGCGCTCAGATGGACTGCGAGCTTATGGAATACAGTTTCGAGGATGATCACGTATACCTGATGGTGCAGGTTCACCCTAAGCTGGCCGTGTCTAATCTGGTTGGTAAGCTGAAAGGTAAGTCCAGCTACGTCCTGCGTCGCCAATTCTGGGAACAGGTAAAGACTAAACTGTGGGGAAAAGCATTCTGGTCACCTAGCTACTGTGTAGTATCTTGTGGCGGCGGAAGCCCTGAGGTGGTAGCAGCTTACATTAAGAATCAAAGAAAGCCTCCATCAGAGAAGGCTGTTAAACAAAGTAAGGCGATTGCCGGTAAGGGTAAGTAAAGCTGCGCTTTACACCGGGCTTGACTCGCAGCTAAAGCACGCGAGAATGCACCCGGAACATGTTCAATCACTCAACAAACGATGGTACATTGATACCGAAACTTGTGCGTGTCTGTTAAATGACTCAAGGTTTTGAATTTAGTTTGACCTAGTAAAAGCGGGTATATTAAACAGTGCGTCAGAAATTTATTAAGATGATCCACTCACGATGGAGTTTTCTGATACCTATTCCTTTATGGGCGGGTGTGATTGGGATCATATTCTTTTTCAACATGCTTACATTGAATGACGCATCCTACGAAATGGCTCGCCAACGTGGCGAAGTCGCCTTTAATTTGGTGCAAACCATGCGGCACTGGAATTCGCTTCATGGTGGAGTTTACGCTCCACTGACTCAAGAAACACCAGAAAATCCCTATTTAGAAACATCAGAAATTACGATTACATCTCCAGAAGGTGTAATGTTGACAAAGATCAATCCAGCCTATATGACCCGACAAATAAGTAATATTCTCGCTGGTAGTAATCTAGAAGTTCGTCTAACCAGTGATCGACTGATTAATCCTGATAATGAAGCCGATGATTGGGAAACGGAGGCTATGGAAATAGTCAAGCAGACTCGACAGGCTGAGTTCGTTCAAATTGATAACGAACGCTTCCGATATCTAGCACCGCTGTATGTCGAACCGTCTTGTCAGGAATGTCATACTGGATATCAAGTCGGAGATTTTCGAGGAGCTCTTAGTGTATCTTTTCCAGTTGAGGATGTGATGGTGATGACCAATGAGCTGCATCATCAAAGCCGCATAACTCATATGATCGCATTCATAGCATTGACACTCACTGGAATCTTATCCATTTATGGTCTGCGCCGCATTACCATTACATTGCATCAAGAACGTAGCAAGCGTGAGGAAATCATTGTTGAACGCACAGCCAGTCTTAATCAAGAGATTGAAAGTCGTCGAGCATCACAAAAACAACTTAACTATCTCGCGCATCATGATGAACTAACTCGTGCGAAAAATAGGCGCTGGATTTTGAAGCATTTAGAAAAGCTGTTAGCCCTTCAAAAAACAGATCCATCATCTGAGTCCAATATTGCCTTATTGATGTTGGATATTGATAATTTCAAAAAAATTAATGATCAGTATGGACACGATGCGGGTGACAATGTGTTACAGCATTTTGTGAAAGTTATTCAGAAAGAATTACGACAAAACGATCACCTAGGTCGATATGGTGGTGAAGAATTCATTATTATATTAAGAGGTGCTAGCAAAGAAAAATCGTTTGAGATTGCTGAACGCTTGCGTCAAGCTGTAATGTTTGAAGATTTTCGTTTTGATAACTTAACGATAAGCATTTCAACCAGTATTGGGATTAGTTTCAGTACAGCAGCGCATCCAGTTAATTCAAGTGAGCTTATTTCTCGTTCAGATCAGGCTCTCTATCAAGCAAAACGTGATGGTCGAAATCAGACGAATCTTTGGCACACCTAAATATAGTGCCACTGATGATTGACAATCCTAGCGTCAACTCAAGTTTAATCCCACACGGAATATATTTGCTGGGTGAATAACACTTTTGCTACTAGTCCCTTAAATGCTTAATCTAAGCGGTATGCTCGGCATAAGTCGCTAAATCAGCTAGCGAGATCTGTGTAACGATCAATAACTACAAAATGAATATGTGACATGATCACATGTTGGGTACAACAGATACAGGTAAACCTTTAGAGGGGGTTAGGCGAACTAATGAAATCGTTCGAATACCCACCCCCTGCAGCTGGTGCTGCAGGGGGTGGGGTTGAATCTGGACGCGGTTCGGATGATTGTTGTGGCGAGTTAATTGAGAGCCTTCATGGCGTCAAACACAGTGTGCGTGTAGGCGCCTTCTGGTACCTGAGTAATGACTGGAGACGAATCGCTGCCCAGAAGTACCTCTACAGTGCGATCAAATGCTGCCGGATCAAGATAGCCAATACCTTGCTCGCCGCTGCTCAGCAGTTGCGCGACCTCGGTCATCATGCGTACCTGATGTGCTTCGGTTTGAGCACCTGAATCATCATACTCCAGTACAATGTTTGCTGCGGCTTCTGGATTATCACGTGCCCATTCCCAGCCCTGTACGGTCGCTTTCAGGAAACGCGCCAGCGAATCTACTTTGGCGGGGTCTTCCAGGCTGCTTTCCAGTACATACAAACCGTCTTCCAAGGTGGCAACCCCTTCATCCTCGTAAGGGAAAAGTGTTAGCAGTTCAGGTGTTAAGCCACCGTCCAGTACCTGACCATACTCGTTATAGGTCATGGTGGAGATGCAATCAGCCTGTCCATTGAACAAGGGGTCAACGTTAAAGCCCTGACGCAGTACTGTGACACCCTGATCCCCACCAGTGGTATCGTATCCCAGTTTCGACATCCAGCTGAGGAAAGGGTACTCATTTCCGGAGAACCACACGCCCAGTGTTTTGCCAGCAAAGTCCTCCGGTGTTTCAATACCACTGGACTTGAGGCAGGTCAGCATCATGCCCGAGCGGTCGTAGATCTGACCGATATTGACCAGAGGTAGGCCTCGTTCACGGGTAGCTAATGCTGACGGCAGCCAGTCAACCACAACATCGGCACCACCACCTGCCAGTACCTGGGCAGGTGCGATATCCGGTCCACCGGACTTGATGGTCAGGTCAATACCCGCTTGTTCATAGAATCCCTGATCCAGAGCGGCATAGTAGCCCGCAAACTGCGCCTGAGTAACCCATTTAAGCTGAAGAGTCAGCTTATCATTTGCCTGAGCGGAAAAAGCGGCGGCTGCCAAAGCGATTCCGACAGCGGTGTTGGTGATCGTTTTTTTCATGCTTGTGCCTCATTTGACTAGGTTAGGATAAAACTTAGTGTTCACGTCTTACAGAGGGGTGCCAGAAGGTCACCCTACGTTCCAAAAGGGCCAAGGCCCCGTAACTCAGAGATCCAGCTAGGGCAGCAACGAATATCGTTGCCCAGACCATATCCATGTTCATGCGTCCAACTTGTGCCGAGATGCGAAAGCCCATGCCGACGATGGGGGTGCCAAAAAACTCGGCAACAATGGCTCCAATCAATGCCAGCGTTGAGTTCAGTTTTAGCGCATTAAAAATGAAGGGCATGGCTTGAGGGAGTTGGTTTTTAAAGAAAATTTGCCCTTTACCTGCCGCATAGGTATGCATCAAGTCGGCGTGTAATGGATCCACTGAGCGAAGCCCAGCGACCGTATTTATCAGCATCGGGAAGAAGGTCATGACGACCACGACAGCCGCCTTGGATTGCCAATCGAAACCAAACCACATCACCATGATCGGGGCGATACCGATAATCGGGATCGAGGCCATGAAATTACCCAGTGGCAGTAGCCCTTTTTGCAGGAAGGGACTGCGTACAACCAGCTTGGCGGTGACAAATCCTAGGCCGCAGCCCATCAGATAACCTGCTAGTACCGCCTTAAGATAAGTCTGTTGAAAGTCAGCCCAGAGCAGTGGCAGGTTGTTGCTCAGCGTGACAAGCACACGGCTGGGCTCTGGCATGAGTACGAGGGGAACATCATAACCACGCACGATGGCTTCCCAGACCAGCAGAATCATTAGCCCAAAAAGTGCGGGTACAGCTAATTGACACGGGCGCTGCCAAAACTTGCCTCTATCCGCCAGTTGGGTTAGTCGGCTCATCAGATAGGCCGCTGCCAACAGTGCAATCAGTAACACGGGTAATAGAAAGGAGTCTTGATAGAAACCTTTAGGCAAGCGTAAAGCGATCCAAGTTTGAGTCAGCAAAATGATGACGGCTAAAGAGGTAAATAGTCGATTCATCGTGTTAATCCTCGTCTGCGGAGCACTAGGCGTTCAGCCATACCTACTAGCGTAATCAGTGCCCAGCCAAGCAAGGCAGACATCACCAGAGCAGCCCAAATCTGCACCGTTTGGCCATAGTAGGAACCACTGAGCAGGCGAGCACCCAGACCACCCTGCGCACCAGTCGGCAGCTCAGCCACGATGGCGCCGACCAGAGCAGCTGAAATGGCAATTTTAAGGCTGGCAAACAGATAGGGTTGTGCCGAGAACCAGCGCAGCTTCCAAAAAAATTGTTGTCTGCTGGCGTTGTAGGTCATCATTAACTCGCTGTGTAGCTTGTCGGATGAGCGCAGGCCTTTAACCATGCCGATAACGACTGGAAAGAATGATAGGTACATGGAAATCATTGCTTTGGGGAGAACGCCGGTCAGATTCATGGAACCAAGTACCACCACCACAATAGGGGCAATGGCAAGAATAGGCACTGTTTGTGAAGCGATCACCCAGGGCATCAGACTGGCATCCAGCGTTCGGTTATGCACGATGCCGACCGCGATTAAAATACCCAATAATGAGCCTAGGGCAAAACCAAGCAGGGTGGACTCCAGCGTAATCATGCTGTGATATACCAGCGAACGGCGTGAAGTGACCGCTTGGTTGAGTACACTCTGGTATAGTTCCATTGCGACCTGATGAGGAACTGGCAAAGGTGGACGCTGAATACTATAAGCACCTTGCAGTACCTGAGTGTAAGTCCAGCTTTGACCTGTGCGTTCCAGCATGTTGATCATTTGGTTACCATTCATCAACAGTGCTGCGATATACCAGATCACCAGAATACCCAGTACCAGCGTCAGTACGGCGAAGCCTTGAGTTTGAGTGAGTGACTTCAACTGTGGTTTCATTGCCTGCCTCTCAATCAATCTGATGGTCACTGGCCAGTGCCTGACGTATTTCAGCGGCCAGTGCATGAAAGGCTTCGCTGTCGCGCAGACCCAGCGTCTTGTCACGTGGTAAAGGGCTTTCAATCACCTTGATGATGCGTCCCGGGCGCGGTGACATCACCACGATATGAGTGGACAGCAGCACGGCTTCCGGGATTGAATGGGTCACGAAAACCAGTGTTTTACCCGTGGCTTTCCAGATCTTCAGTAGTTCCATGTTCAGGTGGTCACGGGTGATTTCATCCAGTGCACCAAAAGGTTCATCCATTAACAG
Organism: Nitrincola schmidtii; assembly: GCF_008973715.1. Lineage (GTDB taxonomy): Bacteria > Pseudomonadota > Gammaproteobacteria > Pseudomonadales > Balneatricaceae > Nitrincola > Nitrincola schmidtii. The sequence continues at coordinate 17,948 of NZ_WBOL01000016.1, read as the reverse complement.
CAGTTCTGGTTCAAGACACAGGGCTCTGGCAATTGAAGCGCGTTGCTGCATGCCGCCAGAGAGTTGCCAGGGAAATTTGTGTTTGAAGTCCTGTAGACCTACCATTTTGAGATACTTGTCAATCTGTGCCTGGCGATGGGATTTTGGCTGTGCGGAAATTTCCATGGGCAAGGCACAATTGCTGGCAATAGTTCGCCATGGAAACAGTGCTGGTGCCTGGAATACATAGCCATACAAGCGATTCATTCGGGCATCTTGGGGAGAGGTGCCGCCAACATGAATAGTGCCACTGGTCTGTTGCTCCAGATCGGCAATGACGCGCAGCAGGGTGGTTTTGCCACAGCCAGATGGGCCGATAAAGGACACAAAATCCCCCTGATGAATATCCAGATTGATGTGTGACAGTGCGTGTACAGGCCCATCATTGGTATCAAATACCAGAGACAGATCGTCGATACCAATCATCAGACGATGAGGTTTTGCCGGACTGGATGTTTGCGGTTGCAGTTTGACAGCATGCATGACAGGTGTTCCTCTTTCGATCGAATCAGAGACTGCGTTCAACAGCAGTCGGCGCCTGTTCAGCGTTATATTTTTCAATGGCCTCAAAAATTCCCGGAAATGCTGGGCGCTTTATGTAACGCCCTACACCTCGTTCGGCCATCAATGTACCTTGCTTGAATACCACTCGTCCCTGGCTCAGAGTGTGGGAGGGGGCGCCGGTCACAGTGCATCCTTCAAAGATGTTGAAATCAATATTCTGGTGGTGTGTTTTAGCAGACAGCGTGTGCTTCTTGTTTGGATCCCAGACCACGATGTCGGCATCAGCCCCTACGGCAATACAGCCTTTACGCGGGAAGATGTTAAAGATTTTTGCTGTATTGGCAGAGGTGACGGCGACAAACTCATTTACCGTCAAACGGCCTTTATTCACGCCGGAGTCCCAGAGCACCATCAGGCGATCTTCAATACCGGCGGTACCATTGGGTATCTTTGAAAAATCCTCTTTTCCAGCCGCTTTCTGTTCAGCACAAAAGCAGCAGTGATCTGTTGCGGTGGTTTGCAAAGTGCCACCCTGCAGTGCTTTCCAGAGCACGGCCTGATGCTCTTTGGGGCGGAAAGGTGGACTCATGACATGAGCTGCAGCAAATGACCAGTCTGGATTTCGGTAGACACTATCATCCAGTTCCAGATGACCTGCCAGCACTTCACCATAAACGCGCTGACCTTCATGACGGGCACGGGCAATCTCATCAACGGCTTCTTTGCAGGAAACATGCACTAGATAGAGAGGAACCCCCAGCGACTGTGCGATACGTATAGCCCGATTGGCAGCTTCACCTTCTACCTCGCTCGGGCGTGAGAGAGGGTGAGCTTCCGGACCTTTTAGGCCAGCAGCCAGCAATTTGCGTTGCAGGTGATAGACCAGCTCACCATTTTCAGCATGCACGGTCGGCATGGCCCCCAGCTCTAGGCAACGATTAAAGCTGTTAACCATGGTTTCATCGGTCGCCATGATGGCGTTTTTATAGGCCATAAAGTGTTTGAATGAGTTGACCCCTTCTTCTTGTACCAATCGACCCATATCTTCATACACTGATTCATCCCACCAGGTCACGGCTACATGGAAGGAATAGTCTGCTGCTGATTTTTCAGCCCATTCCCGCCAGGTGTGATAGGCTTCCATCAAAGGTTGTTGCGGCGACGGAATGACAAAATCGATGATCATCGTGGTACCACCGGCCAGTCCCGCCGCTGTACCTGTATAGAAGTCCTCACTGGCAACCGTGCCCATAAAAGGCAGTTGCATATGAGTATGCGGATCAATACCGCCAGGCATAACATACTGGCCTTTAGCATCCACAATTTCGGTTCCTGCTGGGACTATAAGGTTGCTGCCTATTTGCTGAATTTTACCTTCATCACAATACACATCGGCCATCAGACTTTGATCCGCGTTGACCACCATGCCACCTTGTATCAATACACCCATGATTTGACTCCTTCAGAAAACGCTATGCGAACAGCGGTTCATTATTGCTGCGAATGGCAGGATCAATGCAATAATCTGACCAATTGGACAGAAGTTTGTGTTTTTTGTTTGTAATGCGCTGATTTTAAATGTGAATATTTTTATCTCTATGGATTTAGGGATTTATTCTTCAGAACTGATCGGGATAACTATGCACAATCACGGGGCTGAATGGCTCAGAAACGTGCATTTTTTGAGCATATTTGCGCTGTTTACTGTGCATTTAGTTACTTAAATTCTAGTTAATTGAGCATTAAGTTGATAAAAACCATATAGATAAATGTATTTTTATTCATATCCTGTCCATTTGGTCAGAAGTTTGCATGGCATTATTCTTGTATGTGCCGGTTCAGCACGATGCATTAGGACTGGTCGTCCAAATGGCAATAACAAATAAGGAAGGTGCGGTGTATGAAAGCCTTAAAAGTGAATAAAGCTCGTTTATGGGACAGCTTGATGGAGATGGCGAAGATTGGTGCAACGGATAAAGGTGGTTGTTGCCGATTGGCGCTGACGGATCTTGATAAGCAGGGTCGTGATCTCTACATCCGCTGGGCAAAAGAAGCAGGGTGTGCGGTAAAAATCGATCAGGTAGGCAATATCATGGCGACCCGACCTGGAGAGGATATGAGTCTGCCCCCAGTAGGCACGGGCAGTCATTTGGATACCCAGCCCACTGGTGGTAAGTTTGATGGTGTGTTCGGGGTGTTGTCCGGGTTGGAAGTGGTTCGCAGCCTGAATGATCTTGGCATCAAAACGCTTCATCCTATTGAGATTTCGGTCTGGACTAATGAAGAAGGTTCCCGTTTTGCACCGGCGATGATGGGATCCGGTGTTGTTTCGGGTCGCTTTACCTTGCAGGAGATTCTCGACAAGGTGGATGTGGAGGGTAAGCGTTTGGGTGATGAACTCAAGCGTATCGGTTATGCCGGTGAAACGCCTGTAATGGGACGTGAGTATCATGCCTTTTTTGAAACCCATATCGAGCAGGGGCCCTATCTGGAGGCTGAAGGCAAGACCATTGGTGTCGTGACAGGTGGTCAGGGGCAACGTTGGTATGATGTTGAACTGACCGGACAAGAATCACATGCCGGCACCACTCCGATGCATCTGCGTACCGATGCCCTGACCTGCAGTGCGACGCTGATTCTGGCGGTGCAGTCGATTGCGCAGCAGCATAAACCGGGATGTGGCACGGTGGGCTTCATGCAGGTCGGACCCAACTCACGTAATACGATTCCGGGTAAAGTGACCCTGAGTGTCGATTTGCGTCATCCGGATGATGCCGCGTTAAGCGACATGGATGCACAGTTGCAGGAAACAGTCACCAGATTGGCGCAGGAAACCGGTGTCAAGATTGAGCTGAAACCGATCTGGTATTATGCTCCGATACCCTTTGCACCCCAATGCATCGAGGCGGTGCGTACCGCAGCGGCGTCATTGGGTTATAGTCACATGGATATCATTGCCGGTGCTGGTCATGATGCGTGTTATGTCTCTGATTTTGCACCAACCAGTATGGTGTTTACCCCCTGTTTGAACGGTATCAGTCACAATGAAATCGAGTCGACTACGGCAGAGGAGTGTGAAGCGGGTTGTTCTGTGTTACTCAATGCCATGCTGCAGATGGCCGAGGTTGTGACGATTGATGGCGTTGAAACATCTCAGATACTGCGGAAGGTCAGTCAACTCTAAACGTTACACCTGATTGATGCCGCATCCTTTCAATACCAGCCGGACGAGCAGGTCAGCACCTTCATTGAAGTCCTGATCGTCCAGTTCAGTTTTACTAAGCATGATACTGCTTTGTACCTGAAAATCAGCATAAGCCTGAGTTGAGGACCAGAGCATGAACATCAGATGCTCCGGGTTTATCGGGTCCATCCATTGTTTCGAAATCCAGTGGCGAAATACCTGACAGGTAGTTTGAAACTGTTCCTTCAAATCGGTTTCCAGCTGCTCGCGCAGATAGGGAGCACCATGCAGAATCTCGGCTGCGAAAATACGTGATGCATGAGGGTGTTCTTTGGATTGACGAATCTTCTTGACAATATAGTTGCGCAAGGCGTCGCGAGGATGCTGATCCTCGGTCATGTCATTCATGCTGAGCATCCAGATCGACAGGATATTGCTTAGCACACGCTTGTACAGGGCGTCTTTTGTGTGAAAGTAGTAAAGCACATTGGCTTTGGGCAGACCCGCTTCTTTGGCAATGGCTGAAATGGTTGTGCCACTATAGCCATTGTCACTGAACAGGCGTTCTGCAACCTTGAGTATATGGTCGGAATTATCCTGACGGATTTTGGCCAGATTGCGGCGGACAGGTTTGACAGATCGTTTCTTAACACTCATATCGAATCAATTTCACTGAAAAAGGCACCAGATCGGGCACAAAAATAGACGGTCGTGCCTGAAAAGAGTGCAGAAAAAACATCATTAGAGCAAGTCTGATTCATCAAACACATCTTAAATGTGTTGTTTGAAGCGCCTTCTAACGGAATAAACTCATTATAAACCAATTGAATATATGATTTTAAAAAAACTTCTGACCGATTGGTCAGGAGATGGCACAAAGTCTGCATTCTTCAGTTTATAACAATGATGAACCGACCATATCAGTGATAACCGGAGAATTTGACAATGAGCCTTCAACCCCCTGTGACCCTGGTGTCACCACCGCAGGACATTGATGCCTGCTTCAGTGATATTCACCCCCCATTGACTGCACGACAGGCGCATCTTGAAAGTGCTCGTTGCTTATACTGCTACGATGCACCCTGTATCAAAGCCTGTCCCAGTGATATCAATATTCCCAGTTTTATCCAACAGATTCATTCCGACAATCTTCAAGGGGCTGCACAGACTATCTACAGCAGCAATATTCTGGGCGGGAGTTGTGCTCGGGTCTGCCCAACGGAAATTCTGTGTGAACAGGCCTGTGTCCGTAATAAAGAAGCAGAGTGTGCACCGGTACTGATCGGTTTACTCCAGCGTTATGCGACAGATCATGCCGAGTTTACTGGGCACCCCTTTGATCGTGAACCTGAATCAGGAAAGCGGGTCGCTGTCGTCGGAGCAGGACCTGCCGGTTTAAGTTGTGCACATCGTTTGGCGATGAAAGGGCACCAAGTGGAGATTTTTGAAGCCAGTGAGAAAGCGGGTGGCCTCAACGAGTATGGTATTGCGCGCTATAAAATGACCGATGACTTTGCAGCTTGCGAGGTTGAGTTTGTCATGGGTATCGGTGGTATTACCCTGCATACAGGTCAGGCGTTAGGGCGAGATCTGAGTCTGGCAGAATTGCAGTCCAAGTTTGATGCTGTTTTTCTGGCAATAGGCTTACAGAGAACACGACAGTTAGGCTTAGAAAATGAATTAGCCACCGGTGTGCAGAATGCCGTGGATTATATAAGGGTACTGAGGCAGGCCGCCGATCTGAATGGCTTGAACATTCCTCAACGTGCTGTGGTGATCGGTGCGGGGAATACCGCCGTCGATATTGCCTGTCAGTTACGCCGTCTGGGTTGTGAGGAGGTAACGCTAGCGTATCGGCGAGGCACCGAGAGTATGAGTGCGACAGATCATGAACAGCAAATCGCGCGTGACCATCAGGTGCGGATAAAGACCTGGTGTCGCCCGGAAGTGATCACATTGGATGATCACGGCAGTGTTGCTGCGATTCACCTTAGACGGACCGAGATGCAGGGGGATGCACTGGTCGATCTGCCACATTGTGACATCTTGCCCTGTGATGCGATCTTCAAGGCGGTGGGTCAGACGTTAGACATGCCGGATGATGAACAGCTGGAGCTGCTTCGTCTTGATGCTGGCAAACTTGCAGTTGATACGAAGTTTCATACAGGACTTGATCGTGTATTTGCCGGGGGTGATTGTACTGCTGTCGGTGAAGACCTTACCGTTGAAGCCGTTCAGCAAGGCAAGCTGGCCGCCGAGTCCATTCATCAACTCTTAACCACTCAAGCCTGAATTAGGGAGACGTAACATGGCTAATTTATTCACACGTTTTGCTGGTATTGAATCGCCTAATCCCTTCTGGTTGGCATCCGCACCTCCGACTGACAAGGCATATAATGTTGAACGTGCTTTTGAAGCAGGCTGGGGCGGCGTGGTATGGAAAACCCTGGGTGAAGACCCGGCTGCAGTGAATGTGTCGTCACGCTATTCAGCCATTTATGATGCTACTGGGCAGGTGACTGGCTTCAATAACATCGAACTGATTACTGACCGAAGCTTGGAAATCAACCTGCGTGAAATTGAAGCGGTGAAGAAAAACTGGCCAGACAGGGCGCTGGTGGTATCGCTCATGGTTCCCTGCGAGGAAGAGTCCTGGAAAACCATCGTCAAGCTAGTTGAACAAACCGGAGCGGATGGACTGGAACTCAACTTTGGTTGTCCGCACGGTATGCCGGAGCGAGGTATGGGTGCGGCAGTTGGTCAGGTTCCAGAGTTTGTCGAGATGGTAACGCGCTGGTGCAAAACCTATAGCCGTTTACCGGTGATTGTAAAGCTCACACCAAACATTACCGATATTCGTTTTTCTGCTCGTGCCGCTCATGCTGGTGGGGCGGATGCCGTGTCCTTAATCAATACCATTAACTCCATCACTGGAATTGATCTGGACCAGATGGTGGCTCGGCCGATTGTGGATGGTAAAAGTACGCACGGCGGTTACTGTGGCCCGGCGGTAAAACCTATTGCACTGAACATGGTGTCAGAAATTGCCCGTGATCCACAAACTCAGGGACTGCCGATCTCTGGTATCGGTGGTATCAGTACCTGGCGGGATGTGGCTGAATTCATCGCACTGGGCGCGGGTTCTGTACAAGTCTGTACGGCAGCAATGGTGCATGGCTTCCGTATCGTGACAGAAATGCAGGATGGACTCAGTCGCTGGATGGACAGCAAAGGCTATCAGACACTGGAAGATTTCCGTGGTCTGGCGGTGCCCAATACCACCGACTGGAAATACCTGAACATGAACTACAAGATTGTCGCCAGCATCGATCAAGAAAGTTGCATTGGTTGTGGGCGCTGTTATATCAGTTGCGAGGATACCTCACATCAGGCCATCAGTCTGACATCCAAAGCCGATGGAACGAACCAGTTCGATATCATTGAAGCTGAATGTGTCGGCTGTAATTTGTGTCAAATTACCTGTCCGGTCAATGATTGCATCACCATGGTTCGTCGTGACACTGAGAAACCTTATATGAACTGGCTGAATGATCCACGCAACCCACATGGAGAGGCCCGTTAATTGAATTTGGTTAAGTTATCATCGATGGCATAGCCCTAGCTGTAAACCAGATGGCTAGCATGAATTTAACAGAGGAACGTGTGATGAAAGAAACGGATTATCCACTCAGTTAAGTCCCCGCCGGGGCACTTTGTCGGTAATGGTTTGATGGTCTTTACCGGTGCCCTGGGGGCGCTGATCTATCAGCAGGCGAATATTGTCGATGTGATGCTGGCGCAGGGCTTTGTGGTGTTGGCGGTGTTGATGCTGTTTCTGAATATCTGGACCACGCAGGACAACACCGTCTTCAACTTTCCTGTGGCAGGTTCTAACCTGCTGGGCACTTTTATACCGCCCATGGGTGGGGTTCATGGCCGACTTCTGGTTGCGACATAAAGGCGAACTACCATAACTTCTCAAGCTCACATGGTTTCCCGAAAAGGTAGCCCTGGAAGGCCTGACACCCCATTTCTTGAAGGAGTTGTTGTTGATCAGTTGTCTCAACACCTTCTGCAATAACGTTCAAATTCATCGAATCTGCGAGTGTGATGACGGCTTGAGCAATAGCTCTGTTATTCGAGTTTTCTCTAATGTTTTTAACGAAGCTTTGGTCGATTTTGAGTTGATCAATGGGTAACTGCTGCAAATAGGACAACGATGAATAACCTGTACCAAAATCATCAATCGAGAAGGTAATGCCATGTTGTTGTAATTCTGACATTTTTGCTTTTACTTGCTCGATATCCTGTGCCAGGAGCGATTCAGTAATTTCAAGCTTCAAGTATTTTGGGTTCGCTCCTGTTTCCTTTAAAACATCCAGCACTGACGCTACAAACTCTTTATGGCTAAACTGTACAATACTAATATTGACTGAAATGCTCCAACTTGACGCTTCTAAAGTGTTGGACCATTGGACGAGTGTTTCACAGGCTGTGCGTAAAACCCAGTGTCCAATCGGTATGATTAAACCACTGGATTCGGTCAAGGGGATGAAGTCTGCGGGTGAAATAATGCCTTTTAAAGGATGTATCCAACGCAAAAGTACCTCTGTGCCAAACGTTTTTCCGTGTTGATCAACTTGTCGTTGGTAGTACAGCCTAAACTGCTGGCGCTTAATGGCTTCATGTAGGTCATGTTCCATAGTCACTTGATGAGTTACAGCATTTTGCATTTCAGGATCAAAAAACTGAATGCAATTTCTACCAGAAGTTTTAGCTTTATACATAGCCATATCAGCTTGTTTAAGCATCTCTTCAGTTGAATGACTATCCGTATTGAACAGAGTGATGCCAATACTGGCCGTACTCATATAGGAAAGACCGTCCAAATCATAAATCTTTGTCAGCTCATAGACTATTTTGTCCGCAGCCTTTTCAGCTTGGTTTGCAGCTGTTGCTTTATCTGTGCCTAATTCTTCAATGACAACAACGAACTCATCACCACCCCATCGACTTACGGTGTCACTTTTGCGAACCGCTTGGGTGAGTCGTGTAGCCACTTGAGTCAATAATAAATCACCTTTATTGTGTCCTGCGCTATCGTTAAGGCTTTTGAAGTTATCCAAATCTAAAAACAGAACGGCACCATATTGTTTGTGACGGGTACACTTAGCCACCATTTGTTGTAAGCGCTCAACTAACAAGCGTCTGTTTGGTAACAATGTAAGGGAGTCATAAAAGGCTAGTTGATGTATTTCTTTGTCTTTTTGTTTTCGATATGTAATATCCCTTACTATTCCAACAAAGGTTGTCTCTTCACCGTGATTCACTTCAACTAGACCCAGTTCCATTGGAAAAGCTGAGCCATTCTTATGGAGAGCTATCAGTTCTCTGTTTCTTCCTGTGACGTGATGGCCTTCACCTGATAAATGTTTGGCGATATAGGAATCATGAATTTCACGATGTGGTGAATCCATCAAAAGACTCACATTCTGTCCAATCAGTTCATCACGGCTATATCCAAATATGACCTCGGCAGCGCGATTAAAGGTTTGAATGATGCCTTTATCATCGATACTGATGACACCATCTAGCATATTCTCAACAATAGCCTGCGTTTTGATTGATTGTTCATTAAGAATTTTTTCAGCGGTTATCTGCGCATCAATATCGAAATGCGTACCTAGCATCCATTCAACCTTGCCATCCGCAGTGAAGCTGGAAATCCGGCCCTGCGTATGTATCCACACCCATCTTCCATCTTTATGCCTCATGCGTATGTTAGCTTCATACGCCTGAGCTTCACCAGAGGAGTGTTTTTTAAGTTGATGTGTACAAAATGCTAGGTCTTCAAGATGAGTTAACCGTTCCCAAGTCGATCTATCGATAGGTTCTAGCTCATCAAGGGTATACCCTAATAATTCGGCCCATTTGTCATTGATCAGTAACTCGCCAGTTTGTAAGTTCAAATGCCAAGTACCAATCTTGTTCGTATCAATGACAGCCTTAACCAGTTTTTGATTATATTGAATAAGCTCGGCATCTTTTTTCTGTTGAGTGATATCAACTTGAACTGCAATATACCCAGCTAGTTCGTTCAACTGATTCCTTAATGGATTACAAATCAAACGGACCCAATAGGGGGTTCCACGTTTGGTGTAATTCAATACTTCTACGTCGAACCCAGTATCATTATTTAAAGCATCATGCATCGCTTTGATTGTATCGGTTCGAGTATCTTCACCTTGCAGTATTTGCCCCGGCTTTTCACCTATGACTTCGTCTAGAAGATACCCAGTAATGTCAGTAAAAGCTTCATTTATCCATAGGGTAAGCCCATCTTTATCCGTAATAACAACCCCATTCGTTGTTTGCTTAGCCACCTCTGAGAGCATCTCAAGTTGTTTTTTGAAGCGCTCTTCTTCTGTTGTATTGCGAATAATGATTAATACTTCGTTGTCATTAATCTTTTTGTATCGTGCCTCGAAAGATTGATTTGTACCTGGAAGCGTATAGTCATGAAAAATGACATCGCTAAATTTGAGCGCATTGCTAACATGCTGACTGAGCTGATCAGCCAAAAAGGGTGGTAAAACGTCTGTAGCGTATTTCCCAATAATGTTTCTACGTTCTATGAGCAGATCAGAGTGTTCTTTGCATTCAACAAAACACAGCTCCTTGTTGATCACCAAGACCATATCAGGGATTGAATCTAAAATTGTTGACACTCTTGATGAGCTTTGAATCAGTTGTTGTTGAAGTTCTATTTCGTTAATGCGTGCGATTTCATATTCAATTATATCTGCGAAATCACGAAGCTTACGTTTGTCATCCTCAGAAAACGTCCTTGGATTAGGATCAATAATACACAGTGTGCCGATAGGAAATCCATTGCGCTCACAGATAGGGGCGCCAGCATAAAAGCGAATGTGAGGTTTACCTGTCACCAGTGGGTTAGACGCAAATCTAGGATCTGCTGTTGCATCGCAGACAACAAATGTTTCATGATCGAGAATGGCGTGAGCACAGAAAGAGACATCCCTGTGTGTTTCACTTACTTCCAGCCCGAGTTTTGATTTAAACCACTGTCTATCTTCGTCAACAAGAGACAACAAGCATATTTTTACATTAAAAAAACCTGCCGCTAGTCGAGTAATGCGGTCAAAACGCTCCTCGGAGGGAGTGTCCAGTAAATGGGTACTCTGCAGTGCTCGTAAGCGTTCGATTTCGTTTTCTGGAATCAATGGGCGAGTCACTTCGGTATCCAAAATTCAAAAAAAGGTAGCAATAAACTGATCCAAGTACATTAGGAGATACGCAGATCTACTTGTGTTTAGATCGATCGAAAGTCAGTTGAAAGCATTGACTCTCATCATAACATTAGACTTTGGTTTTATACAGATTTATCGAGTTTGATGTTTAAACTGTCAGAATAATACATCCAGTTAATGTTTTCAGGATTGTTATTTATTTAATTGCTTGGATTAATTGAATTAATTAGGTGAAAGTGGGGGCTGAACATTCTGATTTCAGCCCCTTTGAAAATAACCGTAAATAAATTAATCAATTTTGTAGATCAAATGTTCAATCAAGATTAACTTGCTCCAGTTCATTAAAAAATGATTCGCCATCTGAGGTGTTGCTTTCTTGGATGTCAGCCATGCATTGCGAAGTTCTTGATTGCAAAAGTTGAAGTTTGAGTGCTTCAATATTGTCGTACTCTTCCATGGAGATAACTACGGAAACTGGCTTACCATTTTTGTTAATTTGAACAGGAGCGCGTTGCGCTCTAAGAAGTAAGTCACCAAATTGCGTTTTAGCTTCGTTTGCAGAAAGTGCGTCCATTGAGTACCGCCTCAAAAAAACGTTCGATTCGTTCAGTATATTCGATACTATTAAAGTACTCCAATAAAGCGGTTCTATCTAAATGTATACTTTATGATCCTCATTGACTTGAGAAAAACGCTTCTGAATGATGTGACTGAATACAGTTTGCATAATTATTCCTGTTTTCGTTTAAGGCTGAAAAAAAACGGACAAGCTTTTAAGACTAGACGTGAACCCAAGGTTTGCACCCCCTACCATAGATAGCCTTTTCGGCACCTAGTTTCAAATGAGCCAATAACTTCTCTTCCCAGCCAGCTGACAGTGAATCATTTATCGCTCGTGATACCTCAAATTCGAAGAGTTCAGGCTCAACTTCATAGATGAACTGCCAATTATCAAAAAAATTGTCCTGCTGTCGCATGATTAAAGCGGGTGAGGGGACGAGGTCTCTTTTTTGTTTCTGATTGATGGTTCGACTGGCGGGGAGTAAATTCCATAAGTCGTTATTTCTAGACACCGAAAACGGTAATGCATGGTCTACATCTAATGTCTTCGTGTTAACTGATTTGCCAGACCAAACGCATTGGAGCTTCGGTTTATTCAGGTAAAGTGATCGTGCCAGTGACTGTTCACGCTGCACATAATCGTTCTCTTCCAAAAGACCAAGTACCAGTCCAGTGGTAATGCTTGGATCATGTCGCTCGGCAAAGCGTTTTGTTAGTTCGACCCAACGAAGCAGGAGAGAGTTTCTAATCCAATAACCATTCAGACAAAACTCTGTCCATAGCTCTGCGTCCAGAAACACCAGTCCTGATTTTCGATCAAAGCGGTACATGGCCCCATCATCAGTGTATTTTATAGGACCCTCAACAATTGTGCGCTGAATAACTGCCTTTGCTTGCTTCAACAGGTTTATCAAAGGATGAGGTACTTTTCCCCGTTTGATATCTAACATGAGTAGGGCTAGAGAGGATGTGTGGTTGCCATAAATCTTTTCTGCCTCAGTTCGTAGGGTCGTCAAAGCAGACCTAAATGCGATAGGCTTTCCACTATTTGCTTCAGCATTATTTTGTGGAATTAGCTGCCTGCCATCGCAAAACGACCAGTAATAACGCAGCCAACTCATCACTATATGTTGGATCGGTATTCCTACTTCCGTTGTTGTTAACCAGGAAACGGTTCTCTCATCTTGGTCTGCAAGATCACAAAAGGCGCGCATCAGTGCCAACTTATAGGTCGCTACTTTTCTATCGTTGCGCAAAACGGATTCAATTCGATCCAATGAGCGTAATTTAGAAGCACCTTTCTCGAATAACAGCGTGTACCAACGAACGTCCGATCGATTCAGAGCATCCTCGTTGTCAAATTGACTGATGAAACGAAATCCTAAACGGATACACAGGAGTTTTAACTGCTCAGAATTGATAGGTGTAAAAAGCCTTCCGTTGGAATCCCGGTGATCATTATTAAGCCCAGTTCTTGGTGCAGGTATAGAAATGAGAAGTCTGCCTTGATCCTGCAACAAGTTGCGCATACTGATCAGAGCATCCACTTGATCAACGATGGGTATGTGCATAAACACGGCTGAACAAAGAATGCCATCATACATTTCTGAGAGGGCTAGCTTTGGAAGTGAGCCTTCTAATATTCGATTGGATAGTTCAGGATGCTTTTCAACTGATATTTCCCGAAGAGCATCGCTAGGTTCAACGCCATAGGCATCATAGCCAAGTTCAAGTGCTGCAATCACATCACGTCCTGAACCACATCCGACATCAAGCAACTTACTGCCGCTTTTAAAACTCAAGGGTAAGTACGTTGCAACTGGGCTTTTGACCGAGTCATACCGGTCAATGATTTCCTTTGCATGGGTTGAATAGTACTTACCGGTTGAGTTGTCCATTAATGAGCCATCCTTTGATTTCAATCGCTGTCATCCAAATCATATCATCTAGTGATTGTAGGTGTTGTCTTTCATTCACTTAACTCAATTGATATGAAAGCTTGCTAAAACCGACTCCACTCAATTTTCTGAATAATACCGTTGTAAATGTGGATGGTGTAATTGAGCTCGTTATGTCGGTAAAACCAGATTTCCGAAGTGGTCCATTGCCGACATTCTCCTTGACGATTGTGACTGACACAGACATCCGAAATGCTTTTGTTTAAGGGCTCGCCTAAATGTAACAGTAGCAGTGTTGCTGGTTTACCTTCATTGATGAGGGTGCTACCGAAACGCAAACTGAATGCCTGAGTTGTCGTTGATAACGTTATCAGGCAAAGAAAGATCAATGTCGTTACTGTTTTCATCCTTCAAGTTCTCCATTTGAAATACAACTAGTCCCAGTGTTTGGCGTCATGAATGGTCATTATTGTATCAGCCAAGCGTTGATTGCGTATGATTGATGACTCAAACTGAGTTAGATTTCTCGGTCATGATTTGAAACATGCTGATCTACCCAGTGTCTCAGTAAACGCTTAATATGAATTTTCACTATTCAGGAACAGCTTTCGTCATGATTAACGCTGAGCAGATGTTTAGTATTCTGGATACCTTGCCAGATCCTGCCTTTATTATCACCCGAGAGGGACGATATGTTGGCGTATTTGGTGGTAAAGATGCTCGTTATTATCATGATTGTAAAGGGCTTGTCGGGCAGCTGATTGCTAATTTGATCAAACCCGACAAAGCAAAATGGTTCATAGAACAAATAGAAAAAGCGCTTGTGACAAGAAATCTTTTGATTGTCGAATACGAACTCAGTAATAAAGATGTCAAAGGTCTGCCGGATGAAGGACCTGAAGAACCCATCTGGTTTGAGGGTCGAGTTCAAGCGTTGGATTTTAAAGTGGATGATGAGGATGTCGTACTTTGGGTCGCCAGTAATATTTCCGAACGTCACCATCTGGAAGTCAAACTGAGAGAAATGAGCGACACTGATCAGCTAACCGGCCTCTACAATCGCAGAAAACTAGAACGCGAATTGATATCTCAATTTGAAGCATTTACCCGCTACGGTCTATCAACCTCGATTTTAATGTTTGACCTAGACAACTTAAAATTCATCAATGATTCGCTCGGTCATTTGGCGGGTGATGAGTTAATCACTACCTTGGCTAATACTTGCATGGCAGAACTACGGGCAAATGATATTGCGTGTCGATTTGGAGGTGATGAGTTTGTGGTTGCGTTGCCAGCAATTGATCAAGTACAAGCGGTTCAGTTGGCGGAGCGATTACATCGCTGTTTCATTGATGCACTATCTCGCTTCTCAGTAAAAGAAACGAAAGCTACCGTCAGCATGGGCATATCTTCTATGACTGTTGGTGATACATCCTATTTAGACGTGTTGCGACGGGCCGATACGGCCCTTTATCAAGCTAAACATCAGGGTAAAAACAGAATCGTGTCAGCCTAAAATTTAAGAGACTGTTAGTGAGAAAAAAGCCAGAGACCCCGCAGTGTGTGCTTTGTGAACGAAAAGCCCCGCTTACATTTCATCATTTAATACCGCGCAAGGTGCATAGACGTGCACGATTCAAAAAGCATTACTTGCCAGAGCAACTCCAGCAAGGCATTTGGGTTTGTTATCCCTGTCATCGAGCGATTCATAGACGTCATGATGAGATGGAGTTAGCTCTGATGTTTAATACCCTTGAGACCCTTCAGTCAGATCCTGCTCTGGCTTCGCACATTGAATGGGTTAAGAAACAAAGGGTATTAGCTTTCTGAAAAATCATATACTTACACCATGTGTTCTTATTTCAGTTTAGGTTTATGTTTTTAGTAGCAAAAGCGTTTTTATCTGTTCTTCGATATCGATCGCAATCTTTTGATCTTAGATCAATTATATTTGAGAAGTGCCAGATATTGGACTATATTCCTACTATTGATGTAAAAGTAGGAATAAATTCCTATAAGGTAATGGCATGGCAAAGCGAGATTTACATAAGGTCCTGTTTCCCAAGCAACAAAAAATCCTTATTCAGTTTGGTGAGAACTTGTTGTTAGCAATGAAGCGTCGTGGATTCACTAAAAAGTTGCTGTGTGATCGAACAGGGTTTGATTATAAAACGGTCAACAAGGTATTCGCAGGCGATCCAGGTGTTGCTATAGGTACTTATTTGAAGATTATGGCTGTGCTGGGGATGGAGACTAACTTTGCAGAGATGGCTGCTCATGATGAAGTGGGTATTAAGCTGCAGAACATCAAGCTACTGGAAGGTTCGAAATGAGCCGTGATGTCATCGAGGTGTATGCGGATTGGTTGCCTATTGAAGAGTCCTTGCTACTGGGTCATTTGACTTACAGTGATTCGAACCGAGGTGGTGTCTTTAGCTTCTCTTACAATAAGGATTTCTTAAAATCTCCATACCGTTTGCAAATTGATCCTATGCTCACGTTGCACACAGGTAATCTTTTCAATGATGAATCAGATAAAAACTTCCGAGTATTTTTAGATTCATCGCCTGATCGTTGGGGTCGCATACTGATGCAACGCCGGGCGGCTATTGAGGCGCGAAAGGGCATCAGAGAGAACAGTCGTTTGACTGAGATGAGTATTATCGCTGGTTAACAATGTTGATTTCTCCAGGCTCTTCATTGGGTGGGGCAAGACCTAAGGCTTGTGTCACCGATGAGCATAATCATTTGTGGATTGCTAAGTTTCCCAATGCAAATGATACCCATGATGTAGGTGCGTGGGAAATGGTGTGTTATGAACTAGCCGTTGCGGCAGGCATCGACATGTTTCCGAGTGATGTTAGAAAACTTTCATCGCATCATCATACATTTCTAACTAAACGATTTGATCGTGAAGGTAATGCACGTCTTTATTTTTCCTCGGCAATGACACAACTCCAATACTATGACGGTGAGCGCTCACAGGGTGCTAGTTACTTGGAAATTGCTGAGTTTCTGTCTATTCATGGAGCGCAGACTAAGCAAGATTTAGCGAAGTTATGGCGACGGATTGTGTTTAATATCGCCGTGTCGAACACCGATGACCACCTGCGAAATCATGGTTTCTTGTTGACGAATAAAGGTTGGAAACTCTCACCAGCTTATGATTTGAATCCTAGCGTTGGTAAGCAGGGGTTGCATCTCCATATTACCGATACCGACAATACGCTCGATTACCAACTGGCGTTTGATGTGAAGGAATTTTTCAGATTGTCCCAGGAAGAGGCTGTAGAGATCTATGATCAAGTGTTAGATTCGGTTAAGCAGTGGCAATACGTTGCTAAGCGTCTTGGGATTAGTCGATCTGAGCAAGTTATGCAGCAACTTGCCTTTAATATTTAGGTCTAGTTTGGCGTCTTGAGGTTTCTCAATTTGCCACCGTATCAGAATATGACACTAGTCATGCACTTATTGATGATATCTGACACAGACATCCGAAATACTTGCCTTGTTTATCGATATAATCTGGCGGTTGAAACCATCGCTTCTATCTAACCTTCGGTAAATCACTCCAGCGGATGGTGTAGCAGGGTGATAAGTTATCACGCTTCATCTGCCAGCTTTGCGAAATACCATCCCGAGCAAAAGTGACTTGTCCTTTTTTCTGACGATTGATCTTCTCCAGTGTGGCCATCAGCTGTGTTGATCTTTCATCGACAGGTTGAACATCAAATAATCCCTGCTGTGTGATGGGTTGTTCATAAAAATCACTCAGCATGACGCCCGCTTTCATATAAGCATAACCATTTTTCCAGATACCGCTAAGCAGTTCGTTAGCAATACGGATGAGTTCGCGGCTATCACTGGAGGGTTGCGTGAGTGTTCTGGAAACGCTGTTGGAATACTGTGGCTGATTCTGATTAAACACGTTGGTGCGAAAAAAGATGGTAACTACACCCGCATTCATTCTTTCATTGCGTAGCTTTTCAGCGGCTTTAGTCATATAACTGCTGATCGCTTGCTGCATGTCAGACAGTTGCGTGATGCGCTGGCCAAAAGAACGCGAAACGACAATCTGTTTTTTGTGCGGTGGGTTATCATCAAAGGGAATACAGGCCATGCCGTTCAGTTCTCTTACGGTTCGCTCCAGCACAACAGAGAAGTGTTTTCGAATCCAGGCAGGGTTAGCATCGGCCAAATCTAGTGCTGTAGAAATGCCCAGTTCATTGAGTCGCTTACCGATCCGCCTGCCCACTCCCCAGACATCACCTACATCGGTAATCGCCATCAAACGTCGTTGACGTTGTGGATCAGATAGGTCAACCACACCACCGGTTTTCGGGTATTTTTTGGCACCCTGATTCGCCAGTTTTGCCAAGGTTTTGGTGGTAGAGATACCCAGACAGCAGGGGATGCCGACCTCTCTTTTCACTGTATTTACCACGGATCTTCCGTAGGACTCCAAGGGACCAAGATTCTCCATGCCGCATA